>NZ_PPRS01000055.1 GCF_002902755.1 Mammaliicoccus lentus
GCGCGATTATTAAGCTTGTTGAATTTCGTTAAAAATTCACTCGGTTTTTTGCTTGGTAAAATCTATTTGCTTACTTATCTAGTTTTCAATGTGCAAAATAATAATGGTGGAGACTAGCGGGATCGAACCGCTGACCTCCTGCGTGCAAAGCAGGCGCTCTCCCATCTGAGCTAAGCCCCCGTAATGGGTAATTTAATTTAATGGTGGGCCTAAATGGACTCGAACCATCGACCTCACGCTTATCAGGCGTGCGCTCTAACCAGCTGAGCTATAGGCCCATTCTTAATTCGAATGTCAAATAAACATTCAAAACTGAATACAATATGTCTCCGTTATTCCATGACCTTATGGTCATTCCGTAATATCCTTAGAAAGGAGGTGATCCAG
>NZ_PPRS01000056.1 GCF_002902755.1 Mammaliicoccus lentus
TAAAAACTTATTAAGAATGTATTGCACATTCAAAACTAGATAGTAAGCAGATTTTACGGCGCAAAACCGATTTTAAAAATTTGATTAAGTCTTCGATCGATTAGTATTCGTCAGCTACACACATTACTGCGCTTACACCCCGAACCTATTAACCTCATCATCTTTGAGGGATCTTATAACCGAAGTTGGGAAATCTCATCTTGAGGGGGGCTTCATGCTTAGATGCTTTCAGCACTTATCCCGTCCATACATAGCTACCCAGCTATGCCGTTGGCACGACAACTGGTACACCAGAGGTATGTCCATCCCGGTCCTCTCGTACTAAGGACAGCTCCTCTCAAATTTCCTACGCCCACGACGGATAGGGACCGAACTGTCTCACGACGTTCTGAACCCAGCTCGCGTACCGCTTTAATGGGCGAACAGCCCAACCCTTGGGACCGACTACAGCCCCAGGATGCGATGAGCCGACATCGAGGTGCCAAACCTCCCCGTCGATGTGAACTCTTGGGGGAGATAAGCCTGTTATCCCCGGGGTAGCTTTTATCCGTTGAGCGATGGCCCTTCCATGCGGAACCACCGGATCACTAAGTCCGTCTTTCGACCCTGCTCGACTTGTAAGTCTCGCAGTCAAGCTCCCTTGTGCCTTTACACTCTGCGAATGATTTCCAACCATTCTGAGGGAACCTTTGAGCGCCTCC
>NZ_PPRS01000057.1 GCF_002902755.1 Mammaliicoccus lentus
TCTGCTAAAAATCAAACAGATTTATTTTGTTAATACATTCTAAAAAACCAAAGGTTGATTACTTCTAAAGATATTACACATAAATATGGACTTGACTGAATAACATCGCGCTAACGGGCTTATTTATAATCACTAGCTCATTAGAAAATGTAACGAGCTTGTCTCAAATTTCTTGCTCGTTAGAGTAATGTATCATATGTGTTTAGGGTAAAATTTAAAAATAAGAGCCTAGGACAATTATTTATGTCCTAGGCTCTTATTTTTGTATTGGCAGTAGATGACTGGTATGAAAATGCGCTTATAACAAGTTTTTTTCATACCTAGTCACCCTTGCTGGGGTGGGACTACGAAATCTTTTTAATAAAATGAGATTTCTTTCCCACTCCCTTATTTTGTATTATTCATTTACTAATTTCTTTTCAAAACGATTTAAATCATTGTCGTGTCCGATAACAATTAAAATATCATTAAATTCAATACTTTCATTTGGATCTGGTGCTACAATAATATCTTTACCTCTTTTTACAGCTATTATATTAATGCCGTAATTAGCTCGGACATCCAATTCCAGTATAGAATTACCTGCAAGCTTTTCTCCTGCTTTTATTTCAACAATTGAATATTCATCCGATAACTCTAAATAATCTAATACAGATGCGCTTGCAACGTTATGTGCAATTCTTCTACCCATATCTCTTTCTGGATGTACTACGGTATCTGCACCAATTTTATTCAAAATTTTCGCATGATAATCATTTTGAGCTTTAGCTGTTACTTTCTTTACACCCAACTCTTTAAGAATTAACGTTGTTAAAGTACTTGCCTGTATATTCTCACCTATCGCTACAATGACATGATCAAAGTTACGTATACCTAAACTTTTCATAACCGCTTCGTCAGTTGTATCTGCTATAACAGCATGTGTGGCAATATCACTAAATTCATTCACTCTAGCTTCATCTGAGTCAATGGCCATTACATCCATATCTAGCGCGTTTAATTCTCTAACAATACTACCACCAAAACGCCCTAAGCCAATTACTACATATTCTTTACTCATGATACGCCTCCATACTTATCCTGAAATTATTTTTTACCTTTAACGTAATCTGCATCAAAGATAAACAATCTTAATAATAATATAAGCGATGGAACTAGTAAAAGTAAACCTAAAATAAATGCTATGACTAACATAAGCGCCATTTGTTCATTTACGACAGCTTTATCAATATTAATATATGGTTCAAGTATATAAGGTAATTTACTTAAGCCATATCCAAAGAATGCTGTTCCAAATTGTAACAGAATCATCGTAAATGCAAAACCATGCGCCTTTTTAAGATATATCAATACTACAGCAATAATGAAGAATACCATACTTAAAGCAAATAACCACCAATAATTTTCAATCGCATTGGTAAAGTGTCTTTCATTATGTTGTCTTAATGATAAGAAAACAAACTGACAAATAATAATCATTGGAAGTGCCCAAATTAAGAACCATTGTCTTAATAAATGATAAGCTTCAGTATCTTTAGCTTTATTAGCATAGTACGTTAAGAAACCTGATGAGATATAGAGTACTGAGATAATAGCTAAGAACACTACTGCCCAAGCATAAGGACTTAATAATAGTGTCATCCATTCTAAGTGAACACCACTTGATGTTTCTTTAATATATCCACCTTCAGCAATTGTTAAAATTGTCGATAATGATGCCGGAATAAGCAAACCAGTAGCACCATACAAGAACAACCATGATAATTTACTATCTTGTCCGTAGTTTTCAAATGCGTAGAAACTACCACGAATTGTTAATAATATTAGAGCTATACTTCCTGGTATCAATAATGTTGAACCAAAGTAGTAAGCTGAATCTGGGAAGAAGCCAACGATTCCTACAAAGAAGAATACGAAGAATACATTTGTAACTTCCCAAACAGGGTTTAAATATCTGGAGATCAATCCATTTATAATATGATCTTGTTTAGTTAATTTCGCATGGAAAGAAAAGAATCCTGCCCCGAAATCAATTGCACCGATAACAATGTAGCCATATAAGAAGAGCCAAAGTACTGTGACACCTATGTGTTGATAATCCATTATACTTCACCCCTTCTTTCTATAACTTTATTTACATCATCTGTTGCTTTACTGTGACTAAACATTCTGATTAATACATAACTTGATGAAATACCGAGTACTAAATAAAGTATAGCAAAAGCAATAAACACTAGACTTAAACCATCAGCGTTTGTAGCAGCTTGTGCCACTTTTAAATAGCCCCTTAAAATCCATGGTTGTCTACCCATTTCTGCTAAGAACCATCCACATTCAATCGCTAGCATTGCTAATGGTCCAGTTAGCACAGTTAAGTATAATAATGGTTTGTTAAATTGCGACCATTTTTCCGTCCATTTTAAAACAACAAACAGTGCTGATACAACAAAACAATAAACTCCAAAGAATACCATTAAGTCAAAGAAGTAATGTATAATGAGTGGTGGTGTTTCATCACTCTTAAAGTCATTTAAACCTTTCACTTCTGTATTAAAGTTATTATCAGATAAGAAACTTAAAGCACCAGGAATTTTAATAGCGCCTTTAACTTCTTGACTCTTCTCATCTACATAACCAAATAATACTAAATCGGCCTTGGATTCACTTTCAAAGTGCCATTCCATAGCTGCTAATTTTTCAGGTTGTTCATCATGTAAAAATTTAGCTGATAAATCCCCTGCAAGCATTGATAATAAACTCGCAACCAAACCAACTATCATTGTTAATTTAAGTGCTTTTTTATGATATTCTCTATCATCGATGAATTTATTTTTAATAAGTCTATAAGCTGCTATACTTGCTAAAATAAATGCGGCAGTCATAAACGCTGTTGCTACAACGTGAAATGAACGTACTCCAAATGAAGCGTTAAACATAGCTGCAACTGGATCAATATTCATCAATTTACCGTTGATAAAATCAAATCCTCCAGGCGTATTCATGAAAGAGTTCACTGATGTAATGAAAAACGCTGAGAATGTCCCACCTATAATAACTGGTAAGTTAATTAAAAAGTGTGTCCATCTTCCTTTAAATCTATCCCAAGTGTACAAATAAATACTTAAGAAAATTGCTTCAAAGAAAAATGCAAATGTTTCCATAAATAATGGAAGGGCAATAACTTGTCCACCTAACTGCATAAATGATGGCCATAATAATGATAATTGTAGCCCGATAATTGTTCCCGTAACTACACCGACTGCTACAGTTATTGTGTAACCTTTTGACCATCGTTTAGCCATTGCAATATACATAGGATTATTTTTCTTAATCCCTATGAATTCTGCGATAGCAAACATTAGCGGTATACCTACACCTATCGTTGCAAATATAATATGAAAACCTAATGTCATTGCAGTTAGTAAACGACTTACAACTACTGCATCCATAATATTCCTCCATTCAACGTATGTGATTTATATCACAATTTAAATTCATTATACAACAAATTATTACTTAATAAAATCTAAAAGTTTTAACAAATCATGACAAATTCATGTCATCATTATGCTAATCCGTTGAATAAGCTAACAAATCATTATAATATGACTATATAAAGTAGAGGTGAATTCAATGAAAAACGTCATAATTTATACACAAGATCAATGCCCACCTTGTCAATTTGTAAAACAGTACTTTGATCAAAATGAAATTGACTATACAGAAAAAAATATTAAAAACTCAAAATACAAATCAGAACTTATCGACTTAGATAGTTTTTCGACTCCAACTGTTTTAATTGATGATAAAGTATTCTACCAAGTAGATATTGAATCATTTAATAAAGCACTAGGTATAACACAATGAAAATAAATTTCCCTACTTCTGATATAGTAACGCTCAAGCACACATTTTACACTGAACTCAAATCTAACTTAAAAATTGTCCATATAACAGATTTGCATATTGGTTATTACTCTGGCTTAGAATCATTACACCAACTTGTAATCAAAATTAATAATATGCAACCTGATATCATATGTTTAACTGGTGATTGCTTTGATGATATCGGCAAAATTAAATTTGACCCTTATCTAGTTATACCTTTATTCATAACCCTTAAATCAAAATATGGCAAATTTTTTGTTCCAGGAAACCATGACTATGGTTCCAATAGTATCAGTACTGTTATAAAAATCATGAAACTTTCAGGGTTTAATGTTTTATTAAATGAAACACAAGTAGTCAAAACCTGTGCTGGCAATCTTTCTATTTACGGCATTGATGATTTATGTTTCGGTCAACCAAATTTTAGTAACTCATTTTATGACAAAGATGATTATATTGATTTTAGAGTTTGCTTAATGCATGAACCTGATAAAGTTCGATTACTCAACCCAAATATAAATCTCGTTTTATCTGGCCACACCCATGGTGGACAAATACGACTTCCTGTATTCGGTGCGTTGCATACACCTGCACTCGGTAAGAAATACAAGCAAGGTCTATATCAAATTAGACATAGGCAATATCTTTATGTTAATAAAGGGATTGGTATGACTAGGTTACCGATTAGAGTATTTTGCAATCCTGAAATTGCTATATTTTATTTAAAAGGTAAATAATTTTTATAAAAAAGAGGGATTTCTTAATAATTAAGAAATCCCTCTTTATATATAAAATTAAACTCAATTTATGCTAATTCATTAACTAATTCTACAACTTCTTCAGAAGTCGCACAGTTAATAGCTCTATTAGCTAATTCTTGCATTTCTTTTTGGTCTAATTCTTTTATTTGTTTTCTAGCTTTTAAGATACTTGTTGCGCTCATAGAGAACTCATCTAGACCTAATCCAAGTAATAATGGAACAGCTGTGTTATCGCCAGCCATTTCACCACACATACCAGTCCATTTACCTTCTTTATGTGAAGCTTCAATTACTTGCTTAATTAAGCGAAGAATTGCTGGGTTATATGGTTGGTATAAATACGAAACGCGTTCTGACATACGGTCAGCAGCCATAGTATATTGAATTAAATCATTAGTTCCGATACTAAAGAAATCTACTTCTTTAGCAAAGATGTCAGCTAATGCTGCAGTTGCTGGTATTTCTACCATGATACCTACTTCGATATCATCATCAACTTTAACACCTTCAGAAACTAATTTTTCTTTCTCTTCAAGTAAGATTGCTTTAGCATCTCTGAATTCTTGGATAGTTGCAATCATTGGGAACATGATGTTTAACTTTCCATATTCAGATGCACGTAATAATGCTCTTAATTGTGTTCTAAATATATCTGTTTGATCTAAACATAGGCGAATAGCTCTGTATCCTAAGAATGGATTCATTTCTTTAGGCAAGTTTAAATAAGATAATTCTTTATCTCCACCAATGTCTAAAGTACGCACGACAACACGTTTGCCATCCATTTCTTTTAATACTTTGCTATATGCTTCAAATTGTTCATCTTCTGAAGGCATATTGTCTCTTCCCATGTATAAGAATTCAGTACGATATAAGCCGATACCTTGTGCACCGTTATTTTTAACACCTTCTAAATCATTCGGTGTTCCAATATTAGCAGCAAGTTCAACATGAACACCATCTTTAGAAACTGAATCATCATTTACTAGCTTAGCAAGCTCTTGTTTTTCAGCAAAAAAGTCTTTTTGCTTTTGTTCATAAGCAAGAACTTCATCTTCGCTAGGATCAATGATTACGTCTCCAGTTAATCCGTCAATGATTAAGCTATCACCATGTTTAACACGGTCAGTTATATCTTTTGTACCTACTACTGCAGGTATTTCTAAAGAACGACTCATAATTGCAGAGTGCGAAGTTCTTCCACCAATATTTGTAGCAAAACCTTTAACAAACTCTTTGTTAAGTTGTGCTGTATCAGATGGTGTTAAATCTTCCCCTACAATAATAACGCTTTCATTAATCATACTAGGATTTGGTAATTCTACTCCTAAAATATGAGCTAATATACGTTTAGATACGTCTCGTATATCTGCAGCGCGCTCTTTCATATACTCATTATCCATATTTTCAAAAATACTAATGAAATTATTAGATACTTCTTGTAATGCAGTTGGAGCGTTCACTTTATTATTGCGTATATTTTCTTCAATTGGATTTAATAACTCTGGATCTTCTAACACTAATAAATGTGCATCGAAAATTGCAGCTTTATCAGCACCAAGTTGCTTTTCAGCATTATTACGAATTTGAGTTAGTTCAACTTTTGATTGATTCACAGCAGCTTTAAACTTTTCAACTTCGCCGTCTACATCGCTGATATTTTCACTTGAAAATGATAAATCAGGTTCAACTAGTAAATAAGCTTTACTAATAGCTACACCATCAGATGCAGCTATACCTTTTAATATTTCAGACATTATTTTGTTAAACCTTCTTTAGATAATACGTCTGTAATAGCTTCGATCGCTTCTTTCTCATCACTACCCTCAGCGTAGATAGTAATTTCAGCGTCTTTACCAACACCAAGGCTCATTACACCCATGATTGATTTTAAGTTAACTTTTTTAGCGTTATATTCTAATTGAACATCTGAATCAAATTTAGATGCAGTTTGAACTAACATAGTAGCTGGTCTTGCATGAATACCCGTTTCGTCAATAATTACGTAAGATTTTTGTTCCATTTTATTGTCTCCTTCTAAAGCCATTATTTAATTTGTATAAAATCAAATTTTATCTATACGAATAAAGAATATCAAAAAAATAGATACAATTCAATCAAATTACATAAGTATGCAACATTTTGGTGCATTTATTATTAATCTGACAAGTTTGCATATTCAACTGCAATTTGTGTACCAATTTTTGCGTTATGATAAACCAGTTTAATATTCGTTTCTAAAGATTTACCTTCAGATTGTTTAACAATTTCTCCTAATAAGAATGGCGTTGAGTCTTTACCATGAATACCTTGTTCTTCTGCTTTTTTAACTGCATTATCAATGATTCCATTAATAAATGATGGTTCTAATTGATCTTCTTCTGGTACCGGATTTGCTATAACAATGCCTGAATCTAAGCCTAAATCCCATTGAACTTCAGCTAATTTAGCAATTGTTTTTACATCATCAATTCTCGTGTTTAATTTCAATCCACTTTCACGAGTAAAGAATGCTGGTAATTCATCTGTTTGATAACCAACTACAGGTACACCTTTAGTTTCTAAGTACTCTAAAGTTTTATCTAAGTCTAAGATAGATTTAGCACCTGCACAAACTACTGCTACTTTCGTTTTTGATAGTTCATCTAAGTCAGCTGAAATATCCATCGTTTGTTCAGCACCTTTATGAACCCCACCAATACCACCTGTTACGAAGAATTGGATGTCAGCTAATTGTGCACAAATCATAGTTGAAGCAACAGTCGTTGCACCAATTCTCTTAGTTGCAAGTATTTCAGCAATGTCTCTTCTTGATACTTTTGCTACGTCATCAGCACTTGCTAGTAATTCTAATTCTTCATCATTTAAACCGACTTTAATAGTGCCATCTATAATAGCGATTGTTGCTGGTACACCGCCGTTATCTCTTACAATTTGTTCTACCTTTTTAGCCATGTCCACGTTTTGAGGATAAGGCATGCCGTGTGAAATAATTGTAGATTCTAAAGCAATAATTGCTTTACCTTCCTTTTTAGCTTGTTCTACTTCTTCTGAAAATTGAATATAGTTTTCCATTATAATTCCTCCATGTCTTTTATAAGTTGTTTCTCATGTAAATCTTGTCTAACTGTAAATGGTGTTTGAATAGTTTTTGCTGCATTTGCTTTAGCAAGTTTAACAATTTGTTCTATGTCATAGGACGTAAGCCAACCGTAAATCAAAGCTGATGTAAATGCATCTCCTGCCCCAGTTACATCTACTACTTGTTTAACTGGTGTTACACTAAATTCTAAAATACCTTCCTGTCCTTCATAAAAGATTTGTTCTTTACCAGAAGTGACAATGATATTTTTTGCACCTTGTTTGCTAATTTCAGAAATATAAGATTTTAACTGTTCATCAGTTTCTGCTTTTTTACCAACATAAGCTTCTACTTCATCTTTATTCATAATAATCCAATCTACTGCATGTAAATTATGTGGTAAATGGTTCATTTTCGGCCCTGAAACAGCAATGATGATAAGTTTGATACCTTTCTTTTCAGCATAAGCACATAGAAATTCTAATGTTTCTCTCGGACAATTTAAATCAACAATCATACATTTAGCTTTATTAAGCAAATATGTGTTTTTTATCATAAATTCAGGTGTGATTTTATCATATACAGACATATCAGCTAGACCTAAAGTCATGTCGCCATCTTGATCTAACAAAGCTGTATAACTACCTGTTGCTTCACTCGAAATATTTTCAGCGTAATCAACATTCATAAATGGAGATGACAAATCAGAAATATGTTGCCATTCTGCATCATTTCCAGCAGTTGTTAACAACAATACGTCTTCACCTATACGTCCTAGATTTTCAGCGACGTTTCTTGCAACACCACCTATTGACGTTTCTGATGTTACAGGATTAGAAGTACCTTGAATTAATTGCTCAGTAATATGGAATTTACGATCAATGTTAGCACCACCTATACAAACAATTGGATTTTGTTCGTTTAAGACGTAAGCTTTCCCTTGAACATATTCCTTCTTAACTAAGCCAGAAATGATATTTGCAACTGCTGGCCTTGATAAGCCAACTTTCTCTGACAATTCTTGTTGAGAAATAAACGGGTTTTCTTTGATTAAATTTAAAATTAATCTTTCATTCTCGTTCAAAATTTTCACCTCACAAACATTTGTTTGTTTTACAAACTTTAGTTCACAATTAGAGTTATAAACCGTTTTCATTCATAATGCAAACGTTAACTTAAATGTAATTTATTTTACAAAAAAGACTGCCAACTCGTCTTAAAGACTTGTTGACAGTCACAGGATTAATTATGATGGACGTAAAAAATCATTTATGACTTTCTCACATTTTTTAATGTGATCTTCGCCCATTTTTTTCATTAAATAGTAACTTATTGAACCAGCTACTGCTTGTCCAACAAGAGGTACCCATCTAGATTGCTTCGCAGCTTCTCTTTTTACAACCGATTTAAAAAATACTTTAACCATAGCATTCGTTACTTTTTGACCTATGAATTGACTACCTTTCATAGCTGCTGAAGTTAAAACTTTTTGTTTTAAATCATCTTGCATTTTATTGACTTGCTTATGGCTCAATCCGTAAATCTTATTAATATCTTCTATGATGTCTCCCATTAATTTTATATCCATACCTACGCCTAAACCAGGTATCGGCACAACATTAGCTGCAGATGACATTAATGATTTTTTTTGAACGAGATCTTGAGCTCTTTTTCTTCGTTCCAATAATTCAGTTTCTGTTGTTGGTAATTCAGAACGTTTTTTTATTTCTTCAATACCTAACGCTTTATTTCCAGCTTTTGAAGTGATTTTGTTTATAATTCCCATTTTAATCATTCTCCTCACAGTTCATTATTAATTTAATGAATAGTAAAATATACCTTTTTTCGAAAAATTTAACCATTTATCTGTACAAAAACAACTTTCAAGTACTTACTTGGTTTATAATGAGGGTGCGTTTTGAAGTCTTTAGGTAACCCCATCACATCGGAAATTGTATAATCTAGCTCTAATAAATCCAACGTTTGATTTATCATTTTTTTAAATGCTTTTTGCGGAAACGCACTTGAATTTGTACTTAATACTAAAGTACCTGTTTCATTAAGTAATGAAGCAGCACCTTCAATTAGTTCAGGATAGTTTTTTTGTACACTAAAAGTCTTTTTCTTATTACGAGCAAAACTTGGTGGATCAATGACAATAACATCATAGCTTAAACCATGTCTTAAAGCGTATTTAAAGTAATCAAAAACATCCATAATAAATATATGGTTATTATTTAAATCCATGGCGTTTAATCCAAAGTTTCCTTCAGTTAATGTTCTAGCTCGATTTGCCAAATCAACACTTGTTGTACTTTTAGCATTTTCACTTGCTGCAACTGAAAATGCACCAGTGTAACTAAATAAGTTCAGTATATCTTTATCTTCGCTATAATGGTCGCGTATTTTTTTTCGTACTTCTTTTTGATCTAGGAAAATGCCAGTCATTGGTCCGTCATCTAAATTCACATTATAAAATAGATGATTCTCTTCAATTACATAAGGAAATTCTGGCGCGTCACCTTCTACGAAATCAGAAGATGTTTCCATTCCTTTAAATCTCCTTTTTTCAAAGATAGATTTATATTCGAAAACTTCTTGAATAGCTGGCAAAATTCTATCTTTCAAACGATAAATACCGACTGAGTACCATTGTAATAACAAATGCCCATCGTAGTTATCAATTGTTAATCCACCAATTCCGTCACCTTCAGCATTAAATAACCTATAAGCATTAATGCCATCTACATTTTCAAAATATTCACGTTCTTGAATTGCTTGTTTAAATAACTTAACGAAAAACTTGTGGTCTATTTTTTCAGTGGAATCTAAAGATAATACCCAACCTATACCTTTGTTTTGCTCACCATAATAAGCAGTAGCGATAAAGTTTTTCCCAGCATCTACTAAAGCTACTAATTCACCTTCATCCATACTTGGCATTTCAAAAATGTCATCTTTGTCGACTAATGGATATCCTCTAAAATATTTATCTTCTTTACCATTTTTAAGCATAATTTGTTTCATTGTTTTTGGCCATCCTTTCGAAATGTCTCACATATTATAACGTAAAATAGCCAAAGACACCAAAAAAAACAGAGTATCCCCCTTTAGAATACTCTGTTAACCGAATTTTATTAATCAAAATTTCCCCCAGAAAGTTTTGATCCCCTTGTATGTAAACGCTTACTAAATTTAGTATAAATCATTAGATTATTCCGTGCAATACATTTTTAGAATTAATTCTATAAAAATATTTACTTATTACAACTTCCCTTATATAAATTTCTAATAATGTACCAATTGATAATCTATAAAATACTTTGTCTTCCAAATTGTTAATCCAATAAAGGTGCGTGTGCTTGGATTATTGCAGTAGTTAATCCAATAAAAGGTGTTCTACTTGGATTATTGAGGTGGTTAATCCAATAAAAGGTGCTCTACTTGGATTATTAAAGGAGTTAATCCAATAAAAAGTGGTCTACTTGGATTATTGTCGGAGTTAATCCAACAAAAGGTGTTCTACTTGGATTATTGAGGTGGTTAATCCAATAAAAGGTGCTCTACTTGGATTATTAAAGGAGTTAATCCAATAAAAAGAGTCAAGTCCATATTTATGTGTAATATCTTTAGAAGTAATCAACCATTGGTTTTTTAGAATGTATTAACAAAATAAATCTGTTTGATTTTTAGCAGA
>NZ_PPRS01000058.1 GCF_002902755.1 Mammaliicoccus lentus
CAATATATTATCCGGTATTAGCCCCGGTTTCCCGGAGTTATCCCAGTCTTATAGGTAGGTTACCCACGTGTTACTCACCCGTCCGCCGCTAACATCAGAGAAGCAAGCTTCTCATCTGTTCGCTCGACTTGCATGTATTAGGCACGCCGCCAGCGTTCATCCTGAGCCAGGATCAAACTCTCCATAAAAGAAGTAAGCTTGATTAGCTCTTGTTGATTGGTTAAGCCAATCACTCTTTGAAGTACTTTCAGTACTCAA
>NZ_PPRS01000059.1 GCF_002902755.1 Mammaliicoccus lentus
CATAGCGATAGAGGGTTTCAATATACTTCTAGAAGTTTCAAGGCAAAATTAAAAGAGCATAAAATGATTCAAAGTATGTCACGTGTAGGCTGTTGTATTGATAATGGACCTATGGAATCAGTATGGGGAATGATGAAAAGTGAAATTTATAAAGGAAATAAGAACTTTTCTTTTATAAATTATGAACAGGCACTAATAGAATTAGCTAAATATATCCATTTTTATAATACTAATCGAATTACATTAAAAATGGCCAAATCCATAGC
>NZ_PPRS01000006.1 GCF_002902755.1 Mammaliicoccus lentus
TAGGTCACCTCTACAATATTTTCTTAGTCGATTACATTGTACTAAAGTGAGCTATATTTGGCTCTTTTTTTATTACACAATTATATGGACATATTCTTCTTTCGCTATATTTCATTCGATTTTTTTAAGTTTCAACTGATTTTTATGCGCTAACGGGCTTGTTTCCTCACTCTTGCATGTTACGTTTTCTAACGAGCTTGTTCTATCCGTCTTGCACGTTAGAGCACTTCTTTCGCTATCTCATTCTCTTTTAATGTATATTTCTTGTATCGTTGCCCTTTAGATTCAAAGTATTTATTACAAACTCTGCGAATTGTATATATATTTTCTGCATCACACCATTCCATTGCTTCGGCTAAAGTAAATCCTTCTTCACCTTTAATAACTGCTAGTTCTCTAATATTAAAATAGTATAATTCATTTCTTTTAAAATCTTTATTACAACAAATACAAGTAGTAGTTTTCTTTCGCTTTTCGATAACCATTGTATTTAAGTTTTTACAGTTAGGGCATTTAATTCCTTTCTTAATTAAGCTGAAGTCAGGTTTTTCAATACTTTTAAATAGTTGAGAAAACCTTTTTTGTTTTTGAAGTATTTGATTTAATATCGCTTTATCTTTCGCTACTTGAAATGATTGAAAAAGTTTAGAGAATTTATAGAATTCTGATCTTAATAAGACTTGAGATTTATTTGGAATAGTAGATTGAGCCGTAAATGTGGGATTCGAAAAGATTAAATATTCTTGAATTGGGAGATTAATATTTATTTCATCGCATAGTTTTTGGAGGTTATTTTTCGCTATACTGAGTTGCATAAACGGAAGTGGATAAGTGTTATTTGATGAACTTTGCATGTAAGAGTTGAAAAAATGGAAGTCCCCATAATAATGTTTAACTTCTAATACACTTATCTGGTTATTATGGACAATTAAAAAATCGACCTGAAATTTCTTATCGACTGTAAATTCTAGATTATGAGCATAAACAACATAATTAATATTTTCCAATGTTTTATTTACAATTAATTCGCCTTCTAATCCCATTAATTTATTTCGTGTCTCATAATCATTATCATACCTAGATTCTAAAGATTTTAAATATAGTGCTTCTGTATTATTATTCATCGCTCACTCCTTATGTCATTTTTTTACATTTATTATAATATCTCTTTTTATCGTTGTCTATCTTATCTTTTCACATAAAAAATGCCCTTAAAAATAGATAATTACTAATTTTTAAGGGCATAGATTAAAATTATGAAATAATATTTAACTTTATTCTTTAAAAAGAAAACACTAAATAAGCACAGCGAATATTGATTGTTATTCACTGTACTTATTCTATATTATTTTTAAATTATTTGATTGTTAAGCATTTGTCATATAGACCGTCTTCTTTTTTGATACGGTTTATTAATGTTTCTGCAATAACTGATGGTGTATCTGCTGTATCAACACCACATTCATTAAGTGTTTTGATTTTTTCTGATGCAGTACCTTTACCACCTGAAATGATTGCACCAGCGTGTCCCATACGTTTACCTGGAGGGGCTGTTTGTCCTCCGATAAAGCCAACTACTGGTTTGTTCATATTAGCTTTAATCCATTCAGCTGCTTCTTCTTCCGCTGTTCCACCAATTTCACCAATCATTACAACAGCATATGTTTCATCGTCTTCATTGAAAGCTTTTAGCACGTCAATGAAGTCTGTTCCGTTTACTGGGTCTCCGCCAATACCAACTGCTGTTGTTTGACCGATACCAGCTTGTGTTAATTGATGTACTGCTTCGTAAGTTAATGTACCAGAACGTGATACAACACCTACATGACCTTTTTTATGGATGTAACCAGGCATAATACCTATTTTACATTCGTCAGCAGTGATAACGCCAGGACAGTTTGGTCCTACTAATCGTGTCTTCTTACCTTCTAAGTAACGTTTAACTTTGATCATATCTATAACTGGAATATGTTCAGTAATACAAATAGCTAAATCTAATTCTGCATCTGCACTTTCAATGATTGCATCTGCAGCAAATGGTGCTGGTACATAAATAACTGAAACTGTAGCACCTGTTTCTTCTACCGCTTCTTCTATAGTATTAAATACAGGTACACCTTCAACTACTTGGCCGCCTTTACCAGGTGTAACACCTGCAACGATTTGTGTACCGTAGTCTAACATTTGTTTTGTATGGAAAAGTGCTGTTGCACCAGTAATACCTTGTACTAACACTTTCGTATCTTTATCGATAAATACACTCACGTAACTCTCCGCCTTTCTCTTATCGTTCTTGAACTAATTTAACAATTTTTTGAGCACCGTCAGCCATGATAGATGCAGGTTCGATTGCTAAACCAGATTCTTTTAAGATTTTTTTACCTTGTTCTACATTAGTACCTTCAAGTCTAACTACTAAAGGCATATCTAATGAAACTTCTTTAACAGCAGCTACGATACCTTCCGCAATAACATCACATTTCATAATTCCACCGAAGATATTTACGAAAATACCTTGTACTTTAGAATCTCCTAATATGATTTTAAATGCTTCAGTAACTTTTTCTTTCGTAGCGCCGCCCCCCACGTCAAGGAAGTTAGCCGGATTGCCACCGAAGTGATTAATTGTATCCATCGTAGCCATAGCTAAACCAGCTCCGTTTACCATACAACCAATATTTCCATCTAATGCAATATATGATAAATCATATTTAGATGCTTCGATTTCTTTTTCGTCTTCTTCTTCTAAGTCACGCATTTCAACGATATCTTTATGTCTGAATAAAGCGTTATCGTCAAAGTTCACTTTTGCATCAAGTGCTAAAACTTCACCGTCACCTGTTGTTACAAGTGGATTGATTTCAACAATTGAACAATCTTTTTCTACAAACACATTATATAAAGACATCATTAATTTTACAGCTTTATTAACTGATTCTTTTGGAATGTTAATATTGAAAGCTATTCTTCTTGCTTGATAAGGCATTAAACCAGTTACTGGATCAATTACTTCTTTGAAGATTTTTTCAGGAGTTGCAGCTGCAACTTCTTCAATTTCAGTTCCGCCTTCTTCAGATGCCATTAATGTAATACGATCAGTTGCTCTGTCGATTACAAAACCGATGTAGTATTCTTTTTGAATATCGCAACCTTCTTCAATTAAAAGTCGTTTTACTTCTTTACCTTCTGGGCCAGTTTGATGTGTTACAAGTACTTTGCCTAATAATTCTTTCGCATACTCGCGAACTTCATCAATAGACTTAGCAATTTTAACCCCACCAGCTTTACCACGCCCACCGGCATGGATTTGCGCTTTCACTACATATACATTTGAATCTAATTCTTTTGCTTTTTCTACTGCTTCAGTAGGTGAAAAAGCCACTGAACCATTAGGTACAGCTACGCCCATAGAGCGAAAAATCTCTTTACCTTGATACTCATGGATATTCATTCTCCATCCTCCTAATACATACATTAATGTTTGCTTACTATTCAATTATAGAAAATGTAAGCGTTATTGTAAACAAGGATGGTCTAATTTCAGGAATTGTTAGAATAATATTTCACTTTTGTCTTAATTGGTTCGAAAGATAACCGATGAATTGGTGTTATTCCATAGTTCTCTACACCTTCTAAATGAGCTTTTGTACCGTAACCTTTATTTTTATCAAATTCATATCCAGGATATTGGCTATTATAATCATTCATTAAACGATCACGATATTCCTTTGCAATTACACTTGCTGCAGCAATAGATACACTATTGGCATCCCCTTTTACTATAGAAGTTTGAGGTATATCAATATCTAATTGCATAGCATCAATTAGTAAATGATCTGGTTTCACATTTAATTGTTCAATAGCTCTTAACATCGCAACTTTTGTTGCTTGATAAATATTTAGTTCATCTATTTCTTCTACAGTTGCTATTCCTATGCCGACTGATAAAGCTTGTGCATGAATTTGTTGTTCGAATAATTCACGTTTCATTTGAGATAAAGCTTTAGAATCTGTTATACCGATATAATTGTGCCCTGGTTCCAATATCACCGCACTGGCAACAACTGGCCCAGCTAGTGGACCTCTTCCTACTTCATCAATACCACATATTAAAGCATCGCTACTATTCTCTAACAATTTGTTTTCATATTCGCTCATTCTTAAATATTGTGTTTCTAATTTTTGTAGCTGTTCTATCTGTTTTTGCTTTTTATTTAAAGCTGCTTGAACACCTTTTCTTAAATCGTCTTTATAAATTGAAGTTTCTACATCTTCAAAGCTTTTATATTCATTGATTTCAATAGATATTTCTTTAATTGTCTTTTGTTTCATAGAGACTATCCTTCATTTCTTCATATATATCAAAGCAATAATTACCGATTTTAGCATTTCTTAAATCTCTAATTAAAAGTTCTGTAACTGCTTCATAGTCTATTTCATTTCCTCTTTTCAGCATGCCTCTTCTTTTACCAATTTGGTCAAATAATTCTACAACATCATTTTCTTCTGTTAATTCTATTTGATAAAATTTTTGTAATTTTTCAGGGTCGTTTTCAATCAAGAAATTTAATCCATAAATTGCTACTTCATCTAAGTGCACTATGCTATCTTTAATTGCGCCAGTAAGACTCAATTTTTTACCAATTGCTTGATCTTCAAATCTTGGCCATAATATACCTGGTGTATCTAGTAATTCTAATTCTTTACCAACTTTTATCCATTGTTGCTTTTTTGTAACTCCTGGTGTGTTTCCTGTTTTAGCCATCGTTTTTTTGGCTAATTTATTAATGAGCGTTGATTTTCCTACGTTCGGAATACCAACAATCATCGCTCTGATTGCTCTAGGACGCAACCCTTTCCTACGTTCTCTATCGAATTTATCTTTAGTTGCAGCTTTTGCAGCTTTCATTAATTCATTTAAATGTTTACCGTGTTTTGAATCAATTTGAACAGGAAAGAACCCTTCATTTTTAAAGTATTGTGTCCACTTATCTGTTTCACTTTGTTTAGACATATCTTTTTTATTGAGTATTACAACTCTAGGTTTTTGGTTTATGATTTCATCAATCATTGGATTTCTTGACGAAAGTGGTATTCTAGCATCAACGAGTTCGAATACAACATCTACCATTTTTAATTGTTCAGTTACTTCTCTTCTAGCTTTGGCCATATGACCTGGAAACCATTGTATTGTCATTTATATTATCCTTTCTTATTCTAAACTATAGAAATGTGATATATTTACCATATCTATATAGGAGGTTTGTTATGTTAATTTCAATTGTAGTACCCGTTTTCAATGAGGATACTAATATCTCTATTTTACATGAAAAAGTTGCGAACGTCTTTGTTAATTTACCATATGACTTTGAACTTATTTTTATAAATGATGGTTCTACAGACAATTCATTAAATATGATGAAAACTTTAGCGAATTCTGATTCTAATGTTAAATACATTTCTTTCTCCAAGAACTTCGGTAAAGAGTCAGCAATGTTTTGCGGATTAGAACACGCAAATGGTGATGCAACAATTATTATGGATTCAGATATGCAACATCCTCCTGAATTGATACCTGAATTCATTAAATTATATGAAGAAGGCTATCATCAAGTTGTAGCTTCGAGAAATAGAGAAAACGAATCATTTTTAAAACGTATTCCAGCCAATGCTTTTTATAAACTTTCTAAGTATATTGTTGATGTTAAGTTTAAAAGTGGCGAAGGTGACTTTCGTTTAATTTCTAAAAATGTTTTACAAGCTATTTTAAATTTAACTGAATATAATAGATTTTCAAAAGGGATATTTGAATGGGTAGGCTTTTCTAAAACAACTATTACATTTAATCATAAAGATAGAAATCAAGGGAAATCTAAATTCTCTTTCTTTAAATTATTAGATTATGCAATGGATGGCGTAATTAGTTTTAATAATAAACCTTTAAGGATTTGTTTTTATTTTAGTGGAGTTACAATGGTGGTATGTTTATTGTACATTTTAATCACATTTATAAATATCGTGTTACACGGAATCGAAGAACCTGGTTACTTTACGATTATTTCCGCCATTTTATTCTTAGGTAGTTTACAATTATTCAGCCTTGGTGTTATAGGAGAATATATTGGTAGAATATATTATGAAACTAAAAATCGTCCAAAGTATATAATAGATCAAACGAATATGAAAAATAACAATATAGATGAATGAGTAACAGGTGACCTATATGATAAAACGATTTAAAAAATTCTTATATACTAAACAATCTACAATTAAATTTATTCTTTTGCTTGGGCTATTAGCTATTTTAGGACATGGTTATGTCATATATAGATATTTTAAAGATGGCGTGATTTTCACTGGACCAAATGATGGTATTGAACAAATGTTACCTATACAAATGTTTTTATATGAGCATTGGACAAAAGGCTCATTCTTCTACACAACAGATTTAGGTTTAGGTGGAGATATGTTAACTGATTTTGCTTACTATTTCTCTACTAATATCTTATTTATTATAAATGTCATTGTTATCTGGATTAGCTCATTCATATTTAATTTTGATACAGAGCGCATGCTTTTTTGGGCACAAAACGCTATTGTATTATCTATTATAAAATCTTTTTTAATTATGATATCAGTCTACTTTTACACTAAAAAAATCGATTTAAATCGTTTAAGCTCTGTAGTATCAGCCTTTCTATTTGCTGTGTCACCTATATACTTTAGATTTACAGTATACTGGCCGTTTTTTAGTGATGTTTTTATTTTATTACCCTTACTTTTATTAAGTATAGAACGATTTTTAAAAAATAAAAAAATTGGAATGTTTATCTTAATTGTTGCTCTTACTTTTATTAATAATTTCTATTTTGCTTATTATCAAGTTTTAATAGGAATTTTATATTTTATTTATCGATTTACTTTTAAACATAAAGACGATGTAGTACTTAAATGGCAACAGTTCAAAGTATTTTTCATCGCAAGTTTACTAGGTTTTGGCTGTAGTATTATGATATTTTTCCATTCAGCAAGAGGCTTTATAGGCAATAATAGAGCGACTTATCAAGGTGAAATACCTTTATTATCTGATTTCACAAAACACGACAATATTTTTTACGATAACTATTTAATTGTCGTATTATTTTTAACTATTCAAGCTTTGTTAACTTTTAAACTTTATAAAAATTATTTCTACCGGATGTTTAGTATATTTACAATTCTATTCATTATTGCTAGCTTTATACCTTTTATAGATAGTGTATTTAACGGATTCTCAGCCCCTCAGAAAAGATGGCATTATTTACTTACTTTCTTCTCTAGTGGGCTTATAGCACAATATATATATTATTTTAAATCCTTATCCTTAAAAACATATATATTCACCTGTATTCCGAGCTTCATTGTTATATTATCTAGCTATTTGATCACTAAAGATTATGTTATTTGGATTTGGATGTTACCAGTATTATTTATTATTGGATTATTTCTGTTAATCATGAAATCGTACAAAACTTTAATAATGATTATTTATGTTTTTGGCGTTCTATTACTATCATTTTTTGTATCCAAAGAACATAGTAAAAACCAAATCTATCATGAAGACCATGAAAGAAGAGCAAATACATTCTTTATTCAAGCGAGTACTTTTGATAGTGGATTACAACGTGCTCATATAGATGACATCAAGCAAAATACACAAAGTGATGAAAGAATTGCTTGGCGCGTTTTAGAACAAGACAATACACCTATGTACCAACAATTTAAAGGTATGAGTTTATATTCAAGTATTTTTGATGGTCAATTATATGATTATTTATTTTCTAAAGCTAAAATTAATTTGAAAAATGAATCTTTAAGCCGTTATAGTAATATGCAAAATAGATCTAATTTATATAGTTTATGGTCAACTAAATACCTTATGAAGAAAAGTTATGAAAAAGAATCACCTGCTAACTTTAAAGTTGTAAGTGATGACGGTAAATATCAAATATTAAAAAACAAAGAAATGTTACCTGCTGTTAAAGTTACTAATAAGTATTATAATCAAAAACAACTTAAAACACCTTTAGATGAAGAACATGCGATGATAAATGGCGTTATTACTGATAGTCATAGTAGTGATTATTCACAAATTAAAAATGCACCTAATTTATTAAATCAAACGAATATTACAGAAAGAAATTCAAAATATAAAAACAATATTTTAACTGTTCCTAAAAATGGTGATGGTTTAACAATTACACTTCCTAAAGAGATTGCTAAAAAATATAAAGATATGTATTTAATGCTACATCTTGAGAGAAAACCACCACAATCTAACTTCTCTATTCAAATCAATGATTATTCTAATAATCGCTTGTTTGAGGATTCAAAGTATAGAATGTTACAAGATGATTTATTATATAGGGTACCTGTTACTAGTGATGGTAAAATATTTATTGCTTTAACGAACGGAACATATAATCTAAAATTACAAGGATTGTATGGAGAAGATTACAAAACTTTAAAATCCGCAAACAAAAAGAAAAATTATTCTTATAAAGAAGAAAATGGCGCTATTGATATTGATTTAAATAATCACAGTGGTGGCATGGCAGTCATTAATATCCCTTATAGAAATGGTATGACTGCTACTGTAGATAATAAAGAAGTTCAAGTCGAGAAAGTGAATCATATTATGACTGGTGTAAACGTGTCTAAAAATAGTAAACATATTAAAATACAATATAAACCACCTTTCTTTAAAACTATGATTTTCGTATCCATTATTTCGATAATATTATCATGTTTATATACAAGAAAAGTGAATAAAAGTTAGTATCAAAAGCATACATATACAATTTAAAACTTGTTCATATGTATGCTTTTTCAAACTATAAAAGTTTGATGATACCATTATATGGGAATAATAAACTAATTATATATCACATAACAAAGAGGGACAAAATGAAAAAAATCATCTATTTAATATTCATTACATTATTTTGCGCGATAATTTTTTATATACCAACTATCTATAAATTTATGAATTATGATTATTTATATACAAGTATTGGTGATGGATTAAAACAAATGATACCTTTTCAAATATATCTCATACAACATGCTAAACTATTTACAATGTTTTACGATATTGATTTTGGATTAGGAGGAGACTACTTCTCTGATCTAAGTTATTATTACGCTACCTCACCATTTGCTTGGATAGGAATTGTATTCGTTCTAGCTTATCAATTTTTTTCACAATCACAGGACCTGCTAAATATCGTATTAACCAACCAAATTGTGATTGCTATCTTTAAATGTGCATGTATTATTTTTATTACATACTTATTATTATTAAAATATCATTTAAATAGAGTATTAGCCTTTGCAGGAAGTATTTTATACGCTTGGTCAACTGTGTATTATTACTTTACTTTTACATGGTCGTTTTTCAGTGATGTTATGTTTTATCTTCCTTTAGCATTATTAGGAATTGAGCGATTATTTACCCAAAAAAAAACCTACAGTACTCATTATAGCTATTGCAATCACAATAACATCTAATTTTTATTTTACTTATTATCAATTTATCATTTTAGCATTCTATGTGTTATATAGAATTATATTTAAATATGAAAAAGACATCGTAAATATAAAGCAAAAATTCATCTATACAATCGTTTCAGTATTTATTGCCTTTTTAATTGGTAATTTTGGATTCGTTCAAGGTGTTTTATCTTACTTAGAAAATGACCGAAGTATCATGAATAATAATGTTGATTTAATAATCCCATTTATAAAACAATATAATGTATTATATGGTGGATTTTATATTACTATTTCTTTCTTATCTGTTACTTCTTTATTTTTACGCCCTTTATATAAAAAGTATTATTTTAAGCTCTTTGCTATAGCTACAATCATATGTCTTATTGGCTCACTATCACCATATTTCGATTCATTTTTTAACGGGTTCTCAATGCCTCAAAGAAGATGGGTTTACGCTCTAGCGTTATCTACTGCTATTTTAACCGCTATGGTAGTACAACACATTAAATTAATAACGATCAAACAGTTTTTATTAGCGTCAATATTACCTATTACCGCTATTTTAGTAACAGCTATTTGGCAACAAACATTTTATTATTGGTTAATTTTTGTACCTATTTTATGCATTTTACTATTGTTTAAAATAACTTATAAACACCAATATATTAATATTCTTATTTGTATCGTTTTAATGGCGAGTCAATTTGCTTTAATTTATGACTATCAAAATAAAATACTTTCAAAATATACACCTAAGAAGGATTCCATTAAAGATTCTCATATATATACAGAGAAAACAGCTTCTAAAATTAATCATTTAAAAGAAAATAAAATAGATGATTTAAGAAGAATCGATATGTTGAGCCCAATCACAGTCAATTCACCTATGTACTATAACTTTAATAGCGCAAAACTGTATAGCAGTATATACAATGCAGATATATTAAAGTTTTATGAAAAAGATTTATTTGTGAGTATGCCTAAAAATAGCAATAGTTATTATGCTGGCTTTTCAGAAAGAAGTAACTTAAACAGCTTGTTTAACGTCGATTACGTAATCAAGGATAAGAACGACTTACATTACCCTACTAACACTGAGAGAATTGATTCGTATAAGGATCAAGATAGAACTAATCGCATATATGAAAATACAAAAAAACTACCTAGTGCTCGAGTTGTTAATAAAGTATTTAATGATAAAAATTTAAATACACCACTAGTTAAAGAACATGCTATGTTAAATGGAATGATTGATAATCATAAAGACTCAAAAGAACAAATTAAACAGCCAAAAGATTTACTTGATTCGTCTAAAATTTCGTATAACAATGCAAAACTAGACAATAAAGAATTAACTGTTACAAAAGATGGCGGTGGTTTAACAATTAATCTACCTAAAGACACTTCAGAAAAATATAAAGATTTATATTTAATGATAGATGCTGAGATCAAGAAACCAAAAGACAAAAATTATTACATTAAAGTGAATGAACATAAAATTTTCAGGCATAAATTATCATATACTTATGTAAGACCTAGCCATACAACTACAGCAAATATAAGAGCTCAAAATACTGTGCATATCAAACTTAAAAAAGGCACTTATCATTTTGATTTAAAATCAATTCAAGGAGAAGATTTTTCAACTTTAAAAAATGCTGTGAAACAAAGTAAAAATCAAGATATTAAGTTTCACAATAAAAATAATCACTACCAAATTGATATGAAACGACACCCTTCTGGTCATCTCGTCATGCCACTTGTCTATAGAGAAGGATTGAAAGCTACCGTTGATGGGAAACCTGTAGATATAAAGAAAGTAAATTATATTATGTCTAGTATTCCTGTTGAAAAAGGTCAAAAGAAAGTTATCATTACTTATCAACCGCCATTATTTAAAACGAGTATGGTCGCAATGTTTATAGGTGTCATACTATTAATTGTATTTCGTAAAACTATACGTAAAAAAGATTCTAAAATATAAATTTCTTTCTCAAAATTAAAAAACAAAACCGGCTAAGACAAAATGTCTCAGCCGGTTTTCTACTTAAAATAAAGGACAAACCCTTATATTTTAATTTATCTAATTTCTTTAATACGAGCAGCTTTACCACGTAAGCTACGTAAGTAGTAAAGTTTCGCACGACGTACTTTACCGCGACGTTTAACTTCAATCTTTTCGATTTTAGGAGTGTGTACTGGGAATGTACGTTCAACTCCAACACCGTAAGATAATTTACGAACTGTAAATGTTTCTGAAATTCCGCCACCACGACGTTTGATTACTACACCTTCGAATACTTGGATACGCTCACGGCTACCCTCAACGATACGTACGTGAACACGTAAAGTGCCACCTGCGCGGAATGTAGGAATATCCGTACGTAATTGGTCTTTAGTTACTGCTTCGATTAACTTATGATTACTCATTTATATTCTCTCCTTCTGACTATGTTCTTGCCCAATAATAAATTTAAAATACATTCAATGCTGGCAGCGGATCATAGTGATTTTGTGCTCACACACTTATAATACTATATCATAATGCTTATTTTCATTCAATCTATTTTTTATTGTTGTTTAGAAATTTTTTGTCTTTTTCAGTTAGTGGATATTGCTCTAATAAATCCGGTCTTCTTTCCAAAGTTCTTAATAGAGATTGTTCATGTCTCCACTTGTCGATGTTTGCATGATTCCCTGATAACAATACATCAGGAACTTTCATGCCTTGATAATCAGCCGGTCTTGTATATTGTGGGTGTTCAAGTAAACCAGATGAAAATGAATCATCTTCATGAGATACTTGATTTCCTAAAACTCCTGGTACTAATCTTACAATTGCGTCTGTCATTGTCATGCTCGCCAGCTCTCCGCCAGTCAATACATAGTCACCTATTGATATTTCATCTGTTACACAATGCGTTCTAATTCTTTCATCATATCCTTCATAATGACCGCATATAAACACAATGTGTTCACTTTCAGATAATGATTCAGCTTTTTCCTGTGTAAACGGTTCTCCTTGAGGGCACATTAAAATAACTCTTGTATCTGGTGTTTTATCTAAATCTTCCAAGGCGTTAAAGATTGGTTCTGGTTTCAATACCATACCTTGTCCGCCACCGTATGGATAATCATCTACTTGTGAATGTTTGTTATTTGCATAATCTCTAAAATTCACTGTATTAAATGATACGATATTTTTATCTTGAGCTCTTTTCATAATAGAATGATTAAGAACACCTTCGTACATTTCAGGGAATAAAGTTAAATAATCAATTTTCATTAGTCTAATAAACCTTCCATCGGTTCTATTCTGATTGATTTATTTTCAATGTCTATGTCTTTAACAACATCTTCAATATAAGGAATGAGATACTCTTTCTCTCCATTAACCACCCACACATCATTTGCACCAGTTTCAAAAATTTCTGTTACTTCTCCAATTGCATCTTTTTCGACGAATACTGTACAACCGATTATATCTGAATAATAATATTCATTTTCATCTAATTCAATTGCATCATTTTCTTGCTCTTGAAAAATTTTAGAACCTTTTAAGTGCTCAATTTCGTTTATGTTTTGAACACCTTCAAACGTTAATAAATGAAAATTTTTATGCATTCTGTGAGATGCGATTACAAAAGTTTGTTCCTCTTTACTATGTTTAACTGTTACATGTTGACCAGGTTGAAATCTTTCATCAGTAAAATCTGATTCAGACATTACTTTGACTTCACCTTTGATTCCATGCGTATTTACGATTTTCCCAATTTCAACGTTCATCTAGCATTGCCTCCTAACTGTTGTTTCATCAACAATAAAAAAGAGCACCAAAGTAGGCACTCTTAATTAACCTCTACAAACACTTTCTTTCCATACTCGTTCATTGAACCAGACACAATTGTACGAATTGCTTTAATCATTCTGCCCTTCTTACCAATAATTCTGCCAATGTCCTCTTCATGAACGTCTATATTGAACGTAATGCTAGAATCTTGTTCATCTTTAGATATATTGATGTTCTCCGGATAATCTACGAGCGGTACTATAATTGTTTGTATTAATTTTTCCATTATAATCTATCTTTACTTAGAAAGTTTAGAATTATGGTATTTTTCCATGATACCGTGTGTTGATAAGATATCACGAACTGTATCAGTTGGTTTTGCTCCATCTTTTAACCATTTTAAAGCTAATTCTTCATCAATTTTAACAATTGAACCTGATTTAGCAACTGGATCATAAGTACCGATTGGTTCGATAATACGACCATCACGTGGAGAACGTGCATCTGCTACTACTATACGATAAAATGGGTTTCTTTTTGAACCCTTGCGTGTTAAACGAATTTTAACTGCCATGTTTAAAAACTCCTTACTCATTTATAATTTCTTTTCTACAAGTAAATACTATAACAGGATATAAAAAGTTTGTAAAGTGTTTTCTCTTTACCAATTTAAATTTGTCTAAAATTTGTTTATAAAAAGATGGATTTCTATCTAACCATACTCAAAATAATTCTCCTAATCCCTTATATATTTAATTAACGGATTAGGAGAATTTATTTATACTCGATTTTGAAAGTGAATGCTTGCCTGGAGTATGGCCCGAGCCTTTAGTCTCTCGCGCATACTATTCCCCTGGGCGTCATCACTTTACAAAATCGCGACAATTACTTGTTAGTAATTTATTTTAAATTAAAATGGTAAATTCATTCCTTGGAATGGATTGCTACCTTTTTTGCCTTTTTTACCTTTTTTATTGCTACCAGTAAATTGTTTCATCATTTTTTTCATTTCGCCAAATTGTTTAATCAATCTATTCACTTCTTGTAATGAACGACCAGAACCTTTAGCGATACGACGTTTTCTAGAAACGTTCAGTATTTCTGGATTACTTCTTTCTTCTAATGTCATAGATCTAATAATAGCTTGAACATTATCTATTTGTTTAGGATCCATGTTTGCATTTTTCATACCCTTCATTTTATTAGCTCCAGGTATCATGTTCATTAAATCATCTAATGGACCTAAGTCTTTAACTTGCTCTAGCTGATCTAAGAAATCATCGAATGTAAACGCAGAAGTTCGCATTTTCTTTTCTAATTCTTTAGCTTTTGTTTCATCTACACCTTGTTGAGCTTTTTCGATTAAACTTAATACATCACCCATACCTAAGATTCTAGATGCCATACGTTCTGGATGGAATAATTCAAGTCCATCTAATTTTTCACTCATACCGATAAATTTAATAGGTTTTTCAGTTACAGAACGAATAGATAGGGCAGCACCACCACGTGTGTCTCCGTCTAATTTCGTTAATGTAACACCTGAAATATCTAAAGTTTCATCAAATGATTCTGCTACATTTACAGCATCTTGACCAGTCATTGCATCTACAACTAACATGATTTCATCAGGTGTAGAAACTTCTTTCACATCAACCAACTCATTCATTAATGCTTCATCAATATGAAGTCGTCCAGCTGTATCAATGATAACAAAATCCAAGTGTTCTTCTTTAGCATATTTTAATGCATTTTCCGTAATTTCTTTAGGACTTACTTGATCTCCTTCAGTATAGACAGGGACATCTATTTGTTTACCAACTGTTTGTAATTGTTGAATAGCAGCCGGTCTATAAATATCACATGCTACTAATAAAGGCTTTTTATTATAATTTTTTCTCATTAGCATAGCTAATTTACCAGCAGTTGTCGTTTTACCTGCACCTTGTAAACCAACCATCATCACCACTGTTGGTGGCTTAGTACTCATATTAATTTTGCTATTTTCTCCACCCATTAAAGCTGTTAATTCATCTTGAACAATTTTAATAACTTGTTGTCCAGGTGTTAAAGATTGCATAACATCTGCGCCAAGGGCACGTTCTGAAACAGTGTTAACAAATTTCTTTACGACTTTAAAGTTAACGTCTGCTTCTAATAATGCTAAACGTACTTCACGCATCATTGCTTTAATATCTTGTTCAGTTACCTTACCTTTACCTTTGATGCGTTGCATCGTGGCTTGAAGTCTCTCGGATAAACCTTCAAATGCCATAATTTCTCCTCCTATTCAAGAATCTCTAAGCGTTTTATAGCTTGCTTAATTTCTTGATTATCTGATGACAATCTTTTTAATTCTTGTATTATAGACTGTCTTTCTTTAAATTTTTTAAAGAGTTGCAATTTCGTTTCATATTCTTCTAACAACTCATCTGTCCGTTTTATATTATCATATACAGCTTGTCGACTCACTTGATAAGTCTCTGCAATTTCACTTAAAGCATAATCTTCCAAATAATATAGTTCTAAATAGTTGCGTTGCTTTTCAGTTAATAATCCTTGATAAAAATCAAACAGATAATTCATGCGCATTGTTTTGATTAAATCATTATTTTCTTTCATCTTCATCCACTTCTTCAGTTGTATTTTCAACACTTTCATTTGATTCAATCATATCAGCAAATAACCCATATACGTAACTTTCAGCATCAAATGGTTGTAAATCATCCATTTTTTCACCTAATCCTACAAATTTAACTGGAATTTGTAGTTCATTACGTATGGCTAATACAATACCACCTTTTGCTGTACCGTCAAGCTTAGTTAACACAATACCTGTTACTTGAGTTACTTCTTTAAATGATTTGGCTTGAGATAAAGCATTCTGACCTGTCGTTGCATCTAAAGCTAACAATACTTCGTGTGGTGCACCAGGAATATTACGATCTATAACTTTTCTTACTTTCTGTAATTCATTCATCAAGTTCGCTTTGTTTTGTAATCTTCCAGCTGTATCACAAATTAAAACATCCGCTCCACGACTTTTAGCAGCGTTAACTGCATCATACATTACTGCAGCTGGATCTGAGCCTTCTTTTTGACTGATGACTTCAACGCCAACTCTTTCTCCCCATACTTGTAATTGTTCAATTGCACCTGCACGGAAAGTGTCACCAGCGGCTAATATTACTTTTTTACCTTCTTGTTTATATCTATGCGCTAATTTACCGATTGTAGTCGTTTTTCCAACTCCATTAACACCGACCATCAATATAACGTTTAATCTGTCATCCTCAATGTCCATGCGGTCAATCTCTTGATCACCTTGAACATATATGTCTACGATTTTTTCTACAATTACTTCTCTAAGCTCTTCTGTTTCAGTAATGTTTTGACGTTTAGCTTCCATACGTAGCTCATCAACAAGTTCCATTACTGTATTAAATCCTACGTCTGCTTGAATTAACATTTCTTCTAACGCTTCAAAGAAATCTTCGTCGACTTTTCTGTAAACAGCTAACAAGTCATTTAATTTGTTTTGGAAATTCTCTCTAGATTTTTCTAGACCTTGCTTAAATTTAGCACCTAGTTGTTCTGATTCCCACTCTTCAAATTCATCTAAAGACATTAAACCATCATTAAGTTCTACCGCTTCAGGATTTTGTTTTTCATTTGATTCGGGAGGTAAATCTTCTATAGGTTGTTCCTCTTTAGTTTCAATTTCATCTTTTTTTACTTCATCGCTTGGTGCAAATTTATTTTTTAATCGTTTAAAAAAACTCATGACTGCAATGCCTCCAATTCTTCATCTTTAATTGATTTTAAGTTAACACTCACAAGTTTAGATATACCTGCCTCTTGCATCGTCACACCATATAAACTATCTGCGTATGACATTGTACCTTTTCTATGTGTAATAACAATAAATTGTGTATCTGCTTTTAGTTTATTCAAGTACTCAGCATATCTAATAACATTATGTTCATCAAGCGCTGCTTCAACTTCATCTAGTATAACAAATGGCGCTGTTCGTACTTTCAAAATAGCAAATAACAAGCTAATTGCTGATAGTGCACGTTCTCCACCGCTTAATAAAGATAAGTACTGTCTATTTTTGCCTGGTGGTTGTACAACAATTTCCACGCCTGAATCAAGTATATCTTTATCAGTCAATTGAAGTTCAGCTCTACCACCATTAAATAAAGTTTTAAATACGTTACCAAAATGTTGATTCACTTCATCAAATGTTTCTTTAAATCGTGTAGATACTTCACTATCCATTTCTAATATTACTTGTTCTAGTGTTTCTTTAGCTTCTAGTAAATCTGTTCTTTGATCACTTAAGAAAGTATACCTGTCATTAACCTCTTTAAATTGTTCGATAGCATTCAAATTAACATGACCTAATTCTTCGATAGACATTTTAGTGAGTTTAACTGTTTTACGTGCTTCTGAAATATCTTCGGGCATTTCATACATCGACTCAGCTTTTTCAAATGTAAGTTGATACGTCTCACTTAAGTGCGTCAACTGGTGTTCAATCATTATATCTATTTTCGAATGTTTACTTACCATATCTTGTAGACCTGTTTCTATTCCAGAAATACTTTGTCTTAATGTTTCTATGTCTTCCTCAAGTTTTTGAATTTCTTCTTGAATAGCTCTATACATATCTTGTTGTTCTGACATTTTTGTTTCTATTTCAAGTTTTGTATTAGTACTTTGTTCTATTTGTTTTTCAACTTCATCAAACTGACTAGTACCACTGTATTCATCCGAGTTAACTAATTCAATTTGATCTAAAATTTTTGTTAATGTATTTTCATTTTCATTTAAATCCTCAGTTAACCGTTTTTTATCTTGTACTTTCAGACGATTTCTCTCTTTTTCCACTGCGAGGTTTGATCGTTTTTCATTTAATAAATTTTGTATCGTTTTTTCACTATCTTTGTTATTAGATAACGATGCGTTTAATTGATTGATTTCTTCATCTATTGACTTAAGGCGTCCTTGAATTTCAACAAGTAATGATTGTTTTTCTTTTAAAGTTTCTTGCCCTTTTATGAAATTATAACCATCGTTCTTTTCAAACTCGAACGTTTCATTTTCATCTATTAAACGTTTTTCTTTTGCTAAAATAGAATCTAACTGCAATGTCACTTCGTGTTCACTTGCTCTAAGCTCCGTGCCTTTTTCTTGTGTTTCTGAAAGAGTTTTTTCTAATTGTTGAATTTCTTCTTTTAAATTTTTAACTTTTGATTCTACTTGTGTTGTCTGTTTCATAAAGTTATGGTATTTATCTTCAGTTGTCTTAAGTTCATCTTTTTGAGATAAGAGACTCGCTTTTTTCTCTTTACCTCCACCAGTCATCGCACCTCCAGGAGTAATAATATCTCCATATAGTGTTACAATTCTATGTTTAAATTGAATTGTTCTAGCTAGCTCATTAGCAGTTTCTAAACTTTCCGCAATAATCGTACTACCTAATAAATGCTCTACTATATTGCGATACTGTTCATCAAACTGAACACCTTCTGATGCTACTGTAACAAATCCAGGACTGTTTTTAATTTGATTTACTACATTATCTGGTATAAATCTCTTTTTGATGACATTCATTGGTAAAAATGTTGCTCTACCTAACTTTTTATCTTTTAAATATTTAATCGCTAATCTTGCATCTTTCTCTTCTCGAACAATAATATGCTGTAATGAAGCTCCAAGCGCAATTTCAACTGCTGTAGTTAACTGCGTAGGCGTATCAATAATTTCAGCTACTGCTCCTTCAATGCCTTTTAAAGATTTTTCCTTTAGTACATGCTTTACACCAGAATAAAAACCAGAATAATCTTCTTGCATACTTTTAAGTGTATTAATACGTGTTTTCATTTGTTCAGTGTATCTATATGCTTGATAAAGTTTAGATTCAGACTCTTTATACTCTGTTTCTTTCTCTTTTAAAATCGCGTAATCAGATTTATATTTTTCCGTTGTTTCTTTCAAATCCGTTTCAATTTGTTCTAATTGTTTACTTACTGTTTCTTTCTCTTTCCAGACATTTTGTAAATGATCATATACTTCTTTTTGACGACCATCTAACCTTGATTGTTTTTCTTGATGAGTTGCTAATTTATCTTCTAAAAATCTAATATCATTATTTATATCAGATTGTTCTGTCATTAATTGATAATATTGATCTTTCAGTTCTTCAATACGTTCCTCGAAAGAACCTTCATTATTAGAAAGTTGGCTTTCAAGTTGATTAATCTCTTGAAGCATTACTTGTTGTTTTTCCTTAAATGAAGATAGTTCAACATCGATTTCTTTAATTTGATTAGTTATTTTATCAATACGAGATTGCGTAAGGTTTTTATCTTCTTCTAATCTTTCATTTGTAGCATCACTATTTTTTTGTCTTTCTTTTAAAACTTCTAATTGACCTGTGTAACGCTCTAATGATTCTGTCGCTTCTACTAAAGATTTATTAGATTCTTGTATTTTAAATGAAATTTGATCACGATTCTTTTTCTTATCATTCAACTTAAATGTTAATCCATCTAATTCAGAAGTCTTTTGATTTTTTTGTGCTTGGAAATGCTCTATATCAGTTTCTAATTGTTTAAAATCTTTATTTAAGCTTTGAATATCATAAACAGTAACTGTAATATCACTCTTTTTCATTTCTTCTTTCAAAGAAAGATATTCTTCAGCGATTGCTGCTTCTTCCCTTAAAGGTTCTACACGTGCTTCTAAATCGAATACTATATCTTCAACTCGGTTTAAATTTTGCTCTGTTTCTTCAAGTTTAGTAGTCGCTTCTTTTTTACGTTTTTTATATTTAAGTACACCAGCAGCTTCTTCAATTAAATAACGTCTATCGCTAGGTTTAGCATTTAATACTTCATCAACTTTCCCTTGAGATATAATGCTAAAAGCTTCTTTACCTAAACCAGAATCTAAAAATAAATCTAATATAGATTTCAATCGAGTTCTTTCATTATTAAGATAATACTCACTGTCACCATTACGATATAATCTTCTTTCAACTGTAATTGTGTCTTCATCTATATTAAGTTTTCTAGAATGATTGTCTAAAGTTAATTTCACTTCAGCATATTGACATTTTTTTCGTTCTTTAGATCCATTAAAAATAATATCTTCCATCTTCGATCCTCGAAGACTCTTGGCAGATTGTTCACCAAGCACCCATTTTATAGCGTCCGTTATATTACTTTTACCACTACCATTTGGGCCGACTATTGCAGTTACACCATTATCAAATTCAACATGTGTATTTTCTGCAAATGATTTAAATCCGTATGCATCTATCGACTTTAAATAAACCATAAATTACTCCTTAACGACTATTATTCAGCGCTTTTTTAGCTGCATTTTGTTCAGATTCTTTCTTCGTTCGACCTTCACCAATTTCTAAAGCTTCCCCATTTAATAACACCTCTGAGGTAAATAACTTGTGATGAGCTGGTCCACTTTCATCGAGTAGATGATAAGTAATGACACCTTTATTACGTCTATGCATGAACTCTTGAAGCTCAGTCTTATAATCTCTATTAGCGGTATAATTATCATCTATAACATGAGGGTAAACCACCTTATTTAAAAAGGTTTCTACACTTTCAATCCCCTTGTCCAAATACAATGCACCTACAAACGATTCAAAAGCATCAGCAATTAAAGACGGGCGTTCACGTCCGCCTGTCTTCTCTTCGCCTTTACCAAGAAGTAATAATTCGTTCATGTTCAAACTCATTGCAAATGTTACAAGTGATGGTTCACATACAATTGATGCGCGCAGTTTAGTTAACTTACCTTCAGGCAATAATGGAAATTTCTTATACAAAAACTGTGACACCGTCAATTCTAACACCGCATCTCCTAAAAATTCTAAACGTTCATTATGACTTAATTTATCCAGTTTAAAATCATTAATAAAACTAGAATGCGAAAAAGCTTGAATATAAATATCATAATTTTCAAATTCAATATCTAGATTAGACATAAACTGATCAAATTTAACTTTGAATTGCATTATGATTTGAGATTTGTTCTTAGACATTTGTTTCCTCCTAACATTATGTTTCCTATCTATTTTACGTTAAATATCATAAAAAAAAAAGAATATTATCATAAACTTATTTATCTAGACAACAATCGTAAACTATTGAGCAAAAATACATAAAAATACTCCTAATCTAAAAATTAATAAATAACAGATTAAGAGTATTTTAAGAAAAGCTTAACATTTATACCTTTAACATATTAATTGGGTCTAATAAACCACATTTCTGTTTCATAATTATGAGTAATACGCTGTGCTACTTCTGTCTTATCTTCACCGCCACCATACCAGTTTTGATCTAAGCTTTGGAATTGATTTAAATTACCGTCAGCATTACCATTCAAAACAATAGCAGTATGACCTGCACCAGAACCATAGTCTTCATTAAATACAACAATGTCACCTGGTTTAGCCACAAAAGATGGCGTGTTTTTATAAACAGTTGCCTCACCTGTAAAGTCATTTGCAGTAGGTATATCTTTAGCGTAGTCACCATGTAAACCATGACCATATAAATAATTCCAATAATAATTAACTAAATCGAAACATTGCCAACCATAATAGCCATCGAAATCCCATCCTTTACCTTCTAATGAATTTATATAATCCATTGCAGCTGATGAAGACTTAGTTGCTTCTTCCTTAACTTTACTTGCTTTTTTATCATAATTTCTATAATCAACTTCAATATTCTGTATCTTAGGTGATTTATCTTTTGAGGTACCTTCCTTTGCATCAACTTGAGCATTCAAATTCAAAACTGCCAAACTCGTAAGTGCCATCGTTAATAAAAATTTTCTGTTACCTTTCATATATCCCCCTTATGATTTATGTATAGTAATTATTCCATATGGAATAATTACAACATTTTAACATAATAATAGATATGTGAATAGTTCATCATTTGTGTATGAGTGATTTAAAACTAACTATATCAACATATAAAAAATCCCGTTAGGCATATACCTACGGGATTTTGTAAAGTGGATTATTTCTCTAATGATTCAATATATTTAACAGCGTCACCAACTGTGTTGATTTTTTCTGCTTCCTCATCAGGGATTTCCATATCAAATTCATCTTCTAATTCCATTACTAATTCAGCAATATCTAGAGAATCAGCACCTAAATCATCTTTAAATGAAGCTTCAGGTGTTACTTTTTCAGCGTCTACTCCTAGACGATCTACAATAATGTCTTTTACTTTATCGAAACTTGCCATTCCATTCACCTCCTTTAAATAATTTAAAACTTTTATATTTCACACTAACATGAATAATACCAAATTATTGCATGTACATGCCACCGTTAACATGAATTGTTTGGCCAGTAATGTAATTTGCTTTTTCACTCGCTAAAAATGCTACTGTGTGCGCAATATCACTATCTTCACCAAAACGATCTAAAGGTATCTGTGATTTCATTTGTTCTTTTAACTCATCTGATAATTGATCAGTCATATCAGAAACAATAAATCCTGGTGCAACAGCATTACATGTAATGCCTCGAGATGCTAATTCACGAGCGAATGTTTTCGTCATACCTTCTACACCTGATTTTGTTGCAACGTAGTTAATTTGTCCTGGGTTACCTACTGAACCTACTACACTAGACAAGTTAATAATACGTCCTGATTTTTGTTTTAACATCGGTCTTGTAACTGCTTGTACACAGTTAAATACACCTTTTAAGTTTGTATTGATTACATCATCCCACTCGTTTTGTTTCATTCTCATAAGTAAGTTATCACGTGTGATACCAGCATTATTTACAAGTACGTCGATGGTTCCAAATTGATTTAATGTTTCTTTAATCATTGCTTTTACTTCGTCTTGTTCGCTTACGTTAGCTTGTATTGCGAATGCGTCTACGCCGAAAGTTTTTATTTCAGAGACAACTTTTTCTGCTTTTTCTTTATTCCCAGCATAATTGACTACAACGTTATAACCTTCTTCACCTAGTTGTAATGCTATTTTTTTACCTATGCCTCGAGAAGCGCCTGTTACAAGTGCAGTTTTTGTCATTATTCATTCCATCCTTTAACATCATCAATTGTTTGAATTGAAGTTATTTTAACATCTCTGCTTATTTTTTTAACAAGTCCTGATAAAACTTTGTTTGGACCTATTTCTATAAAGTGATCAACACCATCTGCAATTAAATATTCAATGGATTGACTATATTCAACTGGTGAGAACAATTGTTTTACCATATTTTCTTTAAAAACGTTGTGATCTGTTTCTGGTTTAGCATGAACGTTTTGTACAATTGGGTGTTCTGCGTCGTGCCATTCAAATTGATCTATGTATGCTTTGAAATCTGCAGCAATAGTTTTCATCATAGAAGAATGGAAAGGACCAGATACTTTTAATGGCATAACACGTTTAGCACCTAATGATTTACCTTCTGATACTAATTTTTCAATTAAAGTTGTGTGACCAGAAACTACAATCTGACCAGGACAGTTTATGTTCGCTGGTTCTATTATTTCATCTTCTGTTGATAATTTTCCACAAATTTCTCTAACTTCATCAATATTTAATCCTAATACTGCAGCCATTGAACCTACGCCTTGAGGAAACGCTTCAGACATTAATAGTCCACGTTTATGTACAATTTGAACTGCATCTTCGAATTTTAATACACCTTCTGATACTAATGCTGAATATTCACCTAAACTATGTCCTAGTGCATAATCATAGTTTATATCTTTTAAAGTATTCATCAGTGCAGTACTATGTGTTAATAAAGCTGGTTGCGTATATTCAGTTAAACCTAATATACCTTCTGAATCTTTAAACATAACATCTAATAAATCGAATGATAATGATTCATTAGCTCTATCTAGGATAGAAGTAGCGTTGATATCTGTTTGGTATAAATCTTCTGCCATACCTACTTTTTGTGATCCTTGACCAGGAAACATGATTGCTATTTTACTCAATTACATCACCTACTGCCTTTCTCATTTTATCTACGATTTTTGTATCTGCAGCGAGTTTTGCTTGTCTTATCGCGTTATAAAATGCACGCTCATTAGAAGAACCATGCGCTTTTACTACAACGCCATTTAATCCTAGTAACACAGAACCGCCATATTCTGCATAATCCATTTTATCACGAATTTTATTGATGTCTTTTTTTAATGTCAATGCAGCGAGTTTATTTTTAGTTGATGAAAACATTGCTTCTTTCATCATTTTAAAAATAGCACTAGCAGTACCTTCGATTGTTTTTAAGACCATATTACCACTATAACCATCTGCAACAACAACATCACATGCATCTAATAATAAAGATTTTGACTCTACGTTTCCAATAAAATTATCAAAACTTTCTTGTTTTAATAATTGGTATGTCTTTTTAGTTTGTTGATTACCTTTTGATTCTTCAGTACCAATGTTCAGCAAAGCTAATGATGGGTTATCAATGCTTCTAACTTGTTTAGCATAAATTTCGCCCATTTTTGCATATTGCACTAAATGTTCAGGTTTAGCATCAGAATTCGCACCAATATCTAAAAACACAAAACCTTTACCCGTAACCGTAGGGAATGTTGCGACAAGCGCTGGTCTTTCTATGCCTTTAATTCTTCCAACAATAAATAAGCCACTACTCATCAACGCTCCTGTATTCCCCGCAGATACACAACCTTCTGCCTTACCTTCTTTCACAGCCTGAGCCATTAATACCATAGATGCGTTTTTCTTTCTTTTTATAGCTCTTACAGGTTCATCATCCATTGTTATCTTCTCATCAGTATGTGTAAAAGTGATGCGTTCATGTTCAAAATTATATTTCTTTTCATCACCAAAAAGTAATATTTCTAAATCCGGAAAATCATTTACGGCATTTTTTACCGCTTCTATTACGATATCTGGAGCTTCATCTCCACCCATCATATCTACCGCAATTTTAACCATTTTTTTCACCCTCGCTTGCATAATACATTTCAAATTGTCCCTTAAATACTGTCTCTCCATGCACTGTACTTGTTACATCAACTTTAGCAATATGTTTAGATTTATTAATCACCGTAGCTTTAGCAATTACTCGCTCATTCAACTTAACTGACTTTATAAATTGTACAGAACCTTTAGTCGTTAAAGCTAATTCATCATTAATAAGTGCAACACATAGAGAATTTGCTTGGGCGAATATATAGTGCCCTCTCGCAATTTTATTTCTTGTAAAAACATGTTCATCTTTAATATCTAAAAGTGAAATTGCGGATTTATCTAATTCTATGTCTATAATTTCACCAATTACATCTTCTATCGGTAATGATTTAATTTCATCATGTTGTTTTGTTGCAACGTCTTTAATACGACGCCTTAATTCAGGAATGCCAAGCTCCATTCTATCTAATCTAATAGTTTGGATGCTTACATTAAAATATTCACTTAACGTTTCGTCAGTAACAAACGGTTCTTCTTTTAATCGATTTGTAAGTTCTTTCTGACGATTTGCTTTTGTTAATTTCATCTCATCCAAATCCATTCTATTATGTACTTATAGCTATAATTAGCACCTGCTATCATGACCTACCTTATTTATACTAACACGGGCACGACAATATTCTCAACAAATTATACAATAAAAAACGAGTGAAATTTATTTTTTTCACTCGCTTGGTCTTAATTATGCGCTTTTTTCTTCAATTGCTGTGTAAATCATACGTTCTTCAAACAATAAAGTATCAGGATTATAAGAATCACATGTAATTAAAGTGAGTTGGTTTGGCTTATCTTTATGCTCATTTAACACTTCTACTTGTGTTGGCTTAACGTTTTTAATATTATCAATTTTAAATGTTTTTTTACCTTCCTTAGTAATCAATTCTACTTTATCTCCAATTTTCGCTCTATCCAAATAGTTAAAGCGAATACCAGCGCCTTCGACTCTATGACCAGCTATTGCAACATTTTGTTCTGTAAGTTTTTCACCTTCCTCTACTAACGATAAACCATTTTTTAAATTTTGTTCTGTTGCGGGACCTTTAAAAATCGGCTCATTAATATCAGCTGTCGGTATTTTTAAATAACCAACCATATTATCATTTATTTCAAGCTCATTCATTTCCGTCTTCGTAATCCAAGATTCAACAGGATTTACTTTTACTTTATTATCTTGATTTTCGTATGAAGTAATCACTTTATCATTTACGCGTTCTGTAAAGTATGTTCTAACGTCATTCCAAAAGAATATCGTGATCGATACTAAAATGAGTAAAACACCAATTGTTCTTAATACCCATCTCATAATACTTACCTACTCTCAAATAATGGTAATTTAAATTTATACAATCGGCTTTCTCTTGTCAATCGAAATTTTGCTCTTCCATTGTTTCTTGTACTAACAGTCTCAATTTATCATATTTAGGTTTGAAAAACTCACCCGATTGAACCAATTCACTTGCTTCATCTCTCGCTACTTCAAGCATTCTATAGTCTTCCACTATATTTGCTACTCTAAAGTCTGGTAAACCACTTTGTTTAACACCAAAGAAATCACCAGGGCCACGCATTTCTAAATCCCTTTCAGATAAATAGAAACCATCTGTAGATTCTGTCATAATATGCATTCGTTCAACACCACTTTCAGTTTTTGGTGAAGCAACAAGTGTACAGTAACTTTGATGATTACTTCTTCCTACTCTTCCTCTTAATTGATGTAGTGTCGATAATCCAAATCTATCAGCATCATATATTATCATGAACGTAGCATTTGGAACGTTAACACCTACTTCAACCACAGTTGTAGAAACTAAAATAGCAATTTCATTATTGCTAAATCGATTCATAATATGGTCTTTTTCATCCGATGTCATTTTACCGTGGAGTAAACCAACTTTTTCAGATCCAAACTTCAATTGTAGTTGTTCATATATAGCGGTAACATTTTGGACATCTAATGCTTCGCTCTCTTCAATGAGTGGACATATTACATAAGCTTGTCTACCTTTAACTATCTCACTATTAAGCTGATTTAACACACTATCGATTTCATCGTGTTTTGCCCACGAAGTGATGATTTTCTTACGACCTTTGGGCATTTGTTTAATAGAGGAGACGTCCATTTCTCCAAAAGCTGATATAGATAACGTTCTAGGGATGGGTGTCGCAGTCATAAATAATACATTTGTATCTGCACCTTTTTCTCTCAACTTTTTACGTTGATTCACACCAAATCTATGTTGTTCATCAATAATAACTAAACCAATATCATTAAATTCCACATCATCTTGTATAAGAGCATGTGTACCTACTAATATATCTACTTGTCCAGCTCTTAATTGTTCAAGTAAAAGCTTTCTTTTTTTACCTTTTACCGAACTGGTTAATAAAGCCACGTTCAAACGACCTCCAAATAACTCGTCTAAACTAATAGCATGTTGTTCTGCCAAAATTTCTGTAGGTACCATTAATGCACTTTGCTTATTCGCATTAAACATTGCATAAATAGCAATAGCAGCCACAACTGTTTTTCCTGAACCAACATCACCTTGTAAAAGTCTGTGCATCTTTATAGGTGCTTTTAAATCTCTGAAAATCTCGTTCACGCTACTCTTTTGAGCATCTGTTAATTCAAATGGCAACGTATCTATAAATTCTTTAACATCTTGAACATTATAATTTAAACCTTCAATTTTGTTTGCTTCTTTTTCAAGCTTACTTAACCACTTCATTTTAAGTTGGAATAAAAATAGCTCATTAAAAGCAAAAGTTCGACGCGCCATTTTTAAATAATCAAACTCTATTGGTCTATGTAAAATTGGAATAACATCTTTTAAAGACATCAATTTATATTTACTAATTAAATCTTCTGATAACCATTCGTCAATATCTACTAAACTTAATGCTTGTTCAATATATTTATTAAGTTGCTTTTGCTTTAGTCCTTCTTTCAAACGATATATTGGCGTTAATGTATTGCCACCTTCTTGTCTTTCGGCCATTACTTTCTGTCCAGTAATAATCTGCTTTTTATGCTCCCATTTTCCTTTTACAGTTACAGTTTCGCCCATTACTAAACGTTTTTTCAAATATGGTTGATTAAAGAAAGTCACTTTTACTGCAATATTATTTATCATCATATGACATGTGAGTTTCGAACGATTTCTACCAAAAAAAGCTACTGTTGGAGATGAATAAACTTCTCCTGTAACCGTCACGACATCACCATCTGATGCTTCATTTAAATTAATAACAGATTCATCTTCATAACGTGTCGGTAAATATAAAACTAAATCTTCTAATGTATGAATATTTAACTCATTCAATAATTGAAGACTTTTCGGGCCAACACCTTTTAATTCTTGTAGTTTGTGATTAGTATATATCAGATGTTGCTTTTTCATTTTTATCACCTAAATTAATTAATACTACTATTATAGAACATTTATATTTATTAAACCAATTGTTAAGAAAGTCATGAGACAAGATAATAGTAGTTTCCCTGAAATAATATGTACATAAAAAGCACCTACATAAACATATACTTTCAATACCGAAGATATAAATAAAAGCTCCTAAGCCGTTATCTAAAAACAACGGATTAGGATCTTTACTATGAAATTAGGATTGTAATCCTTTCACATAGCACTTTTATTGTTTATGAATTTCCGAAGATTTCTTGTTTCAATCTTTCACCTGTTGGTGTACCTGCTAAGCCACCTCTACCTGTTTCTCGAAGCGCTGAAGGCATTGTTTGCCCTATTTTGTACATAGCTTCGATTACTTCATCTGTAGGTATTCGTGACGTTACACCTGCTAATGCCATATCAGCTGAAATAATAGCATTTGAAGCACCAGCAGCATTACGTTTAACACATGGTACTTCTACAAGACCGGCTACTGGATCACATACTAATCCAAGCATGTTTTTCAGGCTGATCGCAAATGCTTCAGCAGACTGTTGTGGTGTACCTCCAGCCATTTCAACTGTAGCTGCTGCACTCATTGCTGCTGCAGATCCAACTTCAGCTTGACAACCGCCTGCAGCACCAGAAATTGAAGCATTATTAGCAACAACAAAACCAAATGCTCCTGTTGTGAATAGAAAATGAATCATATCTTCTCGTGATGGATTCAGGCGTTTTTTTAATGCAAACAATACGCCGGGCGCTACACCAGCAGACCCTGCTGTTGGCGTTGCACATATTTTACCCATCGCTGCATTTACTTCATTAGTCGCGACTGCTTTACTTACAGCATCTATCATTAAGTCTCCAGAAAGTGATTTACCGCTTTCTAAATAATCTTGTAATAATACAGCATCCATACCAGTTAATCCTGTAGTGGAAGTCACACCATTAATACCACGCTCTATAGCTTTCTCCATTGTATCAAGGTTGCGTTCCATATTTTTATACACTTCTTCTTTGGAGAGCTTTGTTACGCTTATTTCTTGTTCGATCATAACTTCGTATATTTTTTTATTTTCTTTTTCACATATTTCTATAAGTTCTTTTACACTTTGAAACATTATAACCCTCCTTTTTAACTTACCCCATTAATGACACAGTTTGTACGCCGTCAATTTCTTGTATTTTGTTTAATACTTCTTGTGGTATATCATCGTCCAATTCACAAGTCATTAAAGCGAGTTCACCTTTTTCTTTACGAGCTACTTGCATACTACCAACATTAATTCGATATTCACCAAAGACATTTGTAACTTTCCCAATTGTCCCAAAAGTATCTTTATGAAAGACAAGTAACGCTGGATAATTACCACTGATTGCTATCTTAAATCCATTGATGGCAACAATTTCAACTTTACCGCCACCTATAGAAATACCTTCTACTGAAATTTCTAATTCTTCATTACGCATACTAATAATCGCAGTGTTAGGATGCGATCTTTCTTCGAACATCTCTATAAAATTAACCTCAATACCTTGTTGTTCTGCATCTTTTAGACTTGTTTTAATTCTATCATCGTCTGTATCGTACCCTAAAAGACCACCCACAAGTGCGACATCTGTTCCATGTCCTTTATAAGTTTCCATAAAAGAACCATATAAATATATATCTACATGCTTCGGCTTCCCATTAAAAAGCCCTCTAGCTATTAAGCCGATTCTAACTGCCCCAGCAGTATGAGATGATGATGGTCCAACCATAACAGGACCTATAATGTCAAAGACACTTGTATATTTCATCAATTATCACTCATTTCTCTTTTGATTTCACCATACCATTATAACAACTTCACTAAATTTTGTAAGCGTTTTAAAACAGAAAAAACAACAACGTCAAATTATTAACATTGTTGTTCTTCATTGCTTTTAATTATTCAACTGAGAATAAGAATGAATAAATAGGTTGATCACCTTGATGTACTTCAATTTCAACATCTTCATAGTTTTCTTCAACATAACTTTCTAGTTTACTCACTTCTTCGTCAGTTGCATCTTCACCTTTAATGATTGTTAAAATCTCACTATCTTCATCTAGCATATCATCAATTAACTTTTGACTAACGGCTACATGATCAGAATCACTTACTTTAATTTTACCTTCATTAATTCCCATGAATTCGCCTTTTTTGATTGTGATACCATCAATATTCGTATCTCTTACCGCATAAGTAACAGATCCAGATTTAACGAATTGCATTGCATCTTCCATTTGTGCTTTGTTTTCTTCTATAGACTGCTCTAAATTGAAGTTTAACATTGCTGATAAACCTTGTGATACAGTCTTAGATGTAACGACAGCTACTGGAATATCAACTAATTGTTCAACTTGTTCAGCTGCCATAATGATATTTTTATTATTTGGTAGAATAATTGCTTTCTTACAACCAGATTCTTTTACTACTTTTACAATGTCTTCAGTCGATGGATTCATAGTTTGTCCACCGCTAATTACATGAGTTGCACCAAGCGATTTAAATAATTTAGTGATACCGTCACCCATTGAAATTGTAATCACTGCAGTGTCAATTTCTTCTTGTTTTTCTTGTTTTATTTTTTTATCTGCACTTTTTCTTAACACTTCTCTGTGTTGTTCGCGCATGTTTTCAATTTTCATTTTAATAAGTTCACCATATTGGCTACCGTAAGTTAACACTTCACCAGGCGTTTCTGAGTGTACATGGACTTTAACAATTTCATCATCAGAAATAACTAATAATGAATCACCAAATTCACTCATATCTTGTCTAAATTGTTCTTCATCAAATGGTTTTTTATCTTTATCGAATCGCACCATAATTTCTGTACAGTAACCATAAACAATATCTTCTGTATCGATAATGCCGCCAAAATCATGATCATCATTTATAAATTCGTCAGTATCTACTTTTTCTCTGTTTGGAGCTATTTTTTCTCCTTTTAAAGTAGCAAGGAATCCTTCATAAACAAACATCAAACCTTGTCCACCACTATCGACAACACCTACTTCTTTAAGTACAGGTAGTTGGTTTGGTGTATTATCTAGTGCTACTTGACCTGATTCAATAACCGCTTCCATTACAGTAATAATATCGTCTGTTGTCTCAGCCGATTTTACTGCAGCCTCACCAGCTTCTCTTGCTACTGTTAGTATTGTACCCTCAACAGGTTTCATAACAGCTTTATACGCTGTATTAACACCTGCTTGGAACGCTTTAGCAAATTGTATAGCATCTATTTCATTTTCATTTTCAATTGATTTAGAAAAACCTCTAAATAACTGGGATAATATTACGCCTGAGTTTCCTCGCGCTCCCATCAATAAACCTTTAGAGAAAACTTTTCCTACTTCTCCTATATGTGCGCTGTTTTGGGTTTTCACTTCACCTGCGCCCGATGACATAGATAAATTCATGTTTGTACCTGTATCACCATCTGGAACTGGAAATACGTTTAAAGAATCTACAAAATCTGCATTGTTTGATAAACTATCTGATCCTTGAACGATCATATCAGCAAACAATTTGCCGTCAATCTTTTTCATACTCTAATTGCCTCCCTATGCTTCCTCATCATCATTAATCACACGAACACCTTGGATATATATGTTTACTGCGTTGACTTTTAATTTTAATGATTGCTCCAAAGTATATTTAACAGCAGATTGAACATTGTTTGCTATTTCTGAAATTTTAGTTCCATAACTCACAATTATATACATATCAACGTCAAGCACACCTTCATTTTGAGATACGATAACGCCTTTAGAGTAATTATCTCGCCCTAAAATCTCAGCAATTCCATCTCTTACTTGATGCTTACTTGCCATTCCAACAATACCATAACATTCTACAGCAGCTCCGCCTGCTAATGTTGCAATAACATCATTTGATATATCGATACTGCCATACTCATTTGTAATTTCTAAAGTCATGATTTCGTCCCTCCTAATAATCTAGAATATATACGTATTTATTTTCATTATTTATGTTCTTTTTAATTATACTTAAAATAACATTCAAATCGCAAGAATTCATCATTTTATTGTTTTTACGTAAGCAACGTTTTCACAAGATATAATTATAACAAATAAACTCAACTTTAAAATACTTTTAGCGAAATTTGTTGATATTTTTTCTTATTTTTGTAAATTAGATATTGAAATGGCATAATACGCGTGTTATATTATTAAAGTGTGTAAACGTAAATAAATGTGTATTTATATTTCATTAAAGGAGGATATTTATGGCTAAAGAATGTTTCGTAACAGGTCGTAAAGCTAGAACGGGTAACCATCGTTCTCACGCATTAAATGCTAACAAACGTCGTTGGAACGCTAACTTACAAAAAGTTAGAATTTTAGTTGACGGTAAACCTAAACGTGTATGGGTTTCTGCTCGTGCTCTTAAATCAGGTAAAGTTACACGCGTTTAATGAATATAAGTCACATATAGTAAAGAGAACCTTTGTGTGGAAGGTTCTCTTTTTTTATATGTCTTTACTTTGAATAATTAATACATTTCCTAACTCAACTTGTACGAAACCTCGTTCCAATCCCTCTTTAAACTCATTGCTAATGGTTAACGTAGAACCTTGATCTAGTGTTGTAAACGGCAATTCATATTTCAATTCATCCAATTTAATTCTAATACCTGTATTTAAAGGTACAAATGATACATAAGTCATATCTTCTACTCTAAATATTTCGTGTTTCCCAGGTTTTAAAACACTTATATGATTTTGTTGATCAATAAGTGAAATTTTAAAATCTTGCTTTAAAAATTCTGGTTTTGTTAAAATTTGAACCGCGCCCATATAGTGATCTAATCTGCCACCTGTTGCGCCATAAATTTCTATTTCAGTATATCCCATATCAACCGCTAAATTTACTGCTAACGCTAAATCTGTATCATCTTTTTCTTTCTTGACGGGGTAAACATCTATAGCTTTCCTTATTTGTTCTAACTCTTGTTCATTAACAGAATCAAAATCCCCAACTGCTGATACAGGCTTGATTTGATTGTTAACCAACTCTAAAGTGCCTCTATCTACACCGATCCAGTCTACATTTTTATCATCAAATAGATTAGATGGAATATTTCTTACGCTACATAATAATTTTACTTTCAAAGTTAATCACCCTTTAATTTAAGTACAGGTTGCTTATAATCATCATGTTTAAAATAATAAGATCCTGCTACTAATATATCAGCGCCCTTATCTATGCATTGAGCACTTGTGGTTTCGTTGATACCACCATCGACCTCTATTTCAAAGTTTAAACCGTGTTCTTGTCTGTACTCATTTAACCATTCTATTTTATCTAAAGTTGTTTCTATGAATGATTGGCCACCAAACCCAGGATTAACTGTCATGATTAATACAAAATCAACATCTTGTAATATTTGAGCTATTAACTGCACAGGCGTTCCTGGGTTGATAACGACTCCAGCTAATTTATCATGTGACTTTATTTGTTGTATAGCTCTATGGATATGCGGTGTTGCTTCATAATGAACTGAAACCATGTCACTACCAGCTTCACAGAATAAATCAATCATTTGTTCTGGATCTTCAATCATTAAGTGTGTATCAATCGTCATATCAGTTATTTTTCTTAATGATTCTAGTATTGGTAACCCTATTGAAATGTTAGGAACAAATTGTCCATCCATCACGTCAAAATGTAATATATCTGCTCCACTTTCACGAACTTTATCTACTTCTTCTTTTAAAATTGAAAAATCACATGCTAATAGTGACGGTGCTATTTTGACCATTAATATCTTACCTTTCTATTTTGTATTTCTTCGAATAACGCTACATAATGATTATATCTCGTTTTATAAAATTCTCTTTCTTCGATTAAAGTTTTAACTGCGCACTTTGGTTCGTTAATATGTGTACAATTTCTAAATTTACATTCTGATTTTACTTCTTCAAATTCAGGAAAATAATTTGTTAAATCTTCCTTTTCAATATGAGAAAAATCCAACGCACTAAACCCTGGAGTATCAGCCAAAAATCCATCTTCCATTTCAAAAAGTTCGACATGTCTAGTAGTATGTTTTCCTCTATTTAATGCTTTAGAAATCTTGTTTGTTTCAATATTTAAGTCTTCAAATAATCGATTCATCATAGATGACTTTCCTACACCTGACTGACCACTTAAGACGATAATACCTTTTATGAGCGGTTTGATTGTTAATGACAAATCATCGTCATTACCGACAAAAATTGTTTCATAGCCAATCATTTTATATTCATTTAACAACTGTTTAATCTGTGCGCTTTGTTCATCAGTAGCCAAGTCTTTTTTTTGTGACACATATGACTGGTGAAATATTATATGAATGAACTACGACTAAAAAACGGTCCAAAAGCTGTTGACTCAGTTCTGGTTCTACTGCGCTCATCACTACAATTACTTTATTAATGTTCGACACAGGAGGTCTTAGTAATATATTCTCTCTTTCATGAATATGTTGAATATAGCCACCGGTTTCATTCTCTACTTGAAAATCAACAATATCCCCAACTGTTGGTGATGTTTTCTTTTTACGAAATAAACCTCTAGCTTTTGTTATATAAACTCCATCTTCAGTTTGAACCGAATAATCGCCGCTAATCGATTTTATTATACGACCTGTTTTCAATTTAACACCTACCTATTTTTTATTATAGCTAACTATAAGTTTATGGTTTCTTAAACGATACCACGACTTCAGTTCCTTCATCAATCTCACTTTTTATATCGATATCTGCATCATGATATTGAATAATAGATTCTACTATAGATAATCCCAAACCATTGCTGTCTGCATGGATATTATGTGATTGATCACCTTTATAAAATCTATCTTTTATTTGTGATAGTTGTTCTGGTGACATGCCGAAACCTTCATCGATGATAGAAACATACGTTTTGTTTTCATCATAAAATAATTTAATTTGAATCATACTAAATTCTGGTGAATATTTAATAGCATTGTTTAAAATATTATAAAATGCTTGATATAACAACTTAGAGTTCCCTTTAATATTTATTTCTTCTAAATCAAACATAACTGACATATCTTTTTCATCAATAAAATAATTTAAATTTCTCACTATGTCTTTTAATAACTTATCTAGCTCTATATCATCATCAAAAGTTAAATGTTCACTGTTATCTAATTCAGATAACAATAACAGTTGCTTCGTCAAATTACTCAATCTATAAGCTCTGCTATAAATATCTTCAATAATTTGAGTTCTCTTATTTGCGTTTTCTTCATGTTCAAGTTCTCTTAGTAAGCTTAAAATTGATTGTAATGGTGATTTAATTTCATGGGATACATTTTGAACGAAAGACTGACGCATTGTATCTAGTTGTTTTAATTCATCTCTCATCCTTATAAATCTTTGTTGAAGTACTCCAATTTCATCATCACGAGTTACTTTAATATCAACATCAAAATTACCCTTACCTATAGCTTTAGTTGTTCGCATCAACCTTCTAATTGGCGTTGTTAACGAATAGCTAGAGAACATAACTAGTATGAGTGAAATTATAATTAATAAAACAAGTAATATCGCTAAGAATACTCTAAATTCACCTAACATCGTCCCTACGCTTGGTCTCATGAATAAGGCATAATGTTCTCCATTATGATTGATTTTAAGACCTACTGTATTCCTCGTTTCATTATCAAAGAAGCCTGTTATAAAAATATTAAATGGTCTTTGTTTTATTCCATGATAATCTTTACCATCTAAAACTTTCGTAACTTCACCTTTGTCTAAATTAAATTTCCTAAATGAATCACCATAGTAAGTAGCTTTTTGTTTTTCATCATATAGAATGGCTTGATAATGCAAATCACTGACGTGATTTAAATATGTATCCAAAGATACACCTTCATCATCATCAATATATTTTTGTACTTTTTTTAAAGTTTGCATGACTTTTTGGTCGTTTTTATTTTTCAAATCTATATGATAATAAATATTGGTTAAAACGAATCCTAGAACAGAACTTATTATCATTACTACAATCGTATAAATGGTGATACGCTGAGCTAATGATTTAAACTTCACCTTCTAGCACCACCTTATAACCAACACCTCTTACAGTTTTAATAAGCACGTCGCTATTTAATTTTTCAAGTCTTTTTCTTAAACGTTTAACATGAACATCTAACGTTCTTTCATCACCTTCGAAATCTAATCCCCAAACAACTTCTATAATGCGTTCTCTTTGTAACACTTTATCTTTATTTCTCATTAAATAATCTAATAGTGTAAATTCCTTTTTGGGTAGTAGCATTGATTTTTGATTAATGGTTATTTCCATATCGATAGAATTAACTGTAGTATTGCCTATTTTCAATTCGTTAGAAGTATTAATTTGAAACCTTCTAAGAACAGCTTTAATTCTAAAAATTAATTCTTTCATTTCAAATGGTTTAGTAACGTAATCGTCCGTACCAGCTAAAAATGCATTTTCTTTATCACTAAGTTCATCCCGAGCAGTTAACATAATGACTGGTACATCAAAGCTGTCTTTTAGCATTTTACAAAGTTCAAACCCATCAATACCTGGCATCATAATATCGACAACAGCAATATCTATATGTTGATGCTCTACAACATCTAAAGCTTCTTCTCCATTTAAACTCGTAATAACATGTATATTTTCACGCTCTATTTCTCTTTTTAAATCATTCAAAATAAATCGATCATCATCTACAACTAAACAGTTAACCAAGCTATCACCTCTTACTTCCTATCATACCAAAAATTGAATAAAAAATTCTCATAATACCTTATTTTTCTATTTAATTTATGAAAAAATATGAGGCTAGGACATAAAATAAATGTCTCAGCCTCATATACATTATCATTTATAAAATCACTTTCATTTTATACGTTACGGTTAACTAGTGCGTTAACATTTGTGATAATCATTCCGTCAACAACACGACCAGGTAATTTATTTAAATTAACAGACGTATCTTGATCTTTTTTAACATCGTAAGAAATATTTTGAGCGAAATATTTCATTGTTTCTTCCATTATAATTATTGTCATCCATTCACCAGCACAACGGTGATTTGTGTAATAATCTCCGCCACCTTGCGGAATTAAGTCGAATGGACTACCGTCCCAATCGTTAAAGCGGTTAGGATAGAATCTTTCAGGATTTTCCCATAGACCTTCTCTGTGTAATGTACCGTAAATATCTAATACTAAGAAAGTATCTTTTTCGATTGTATAACCTTCAAAATCAATATCTACCGCAGCTTTACCTGGTAAATAAGGTACGAATGGATAGAATCTTCTAACTTCTTGGATAAATTTATAAGCGTAGTCATCTTCATTATTAAAGACGCGTTCTGCTTCACCAGGATAATCATGGAAAGCTTTTACACCAAAGCTTACAAAACGGTTAATCGCAACTAATGGACGAACAACGTTCATTAAATCAATAGAACATAATCTAGAATCCATTAAGTTACCTTCGAAATCTTCCCAATGACTAAATTCGTATAATGCTGTACCTTGTGGTGGGTTTATTTTACCTTCACGAACAGCAATAATTTGATTTTCAAGGAAAGTCTCTACACGATCTCTTGCTTGTTTAGCTTCTCTATATCCTTTAAATACTGTGCCGATATTTTTAAATGAATCAATCATTGTATCCATATCTGCTGCACATTGTTCGATTTCTTCAGGAGAAGCAATAATACCAGCCCATCTAAAGCCAATTTTTGTTAGCATTAAGATCGATTCTTTATAAACATTCACTTCGTCCATTCTTTCCATACGCTCAGTATTCATGAACCAATGATTACGTGTTAGTTCTCTTAAATACTCTAAGTTCTCTTCAGTCATTAAAGACATAAATAGTGCTTTACGATCAATATGTTTTTTGCCGCCAGTAGTATGTATAGCACCTTTACCAAACAAAGTATTTACAATACGTTTAGGTAGTGTTCCTTGTCTTTCAATTAAATCATTATTATAGAATAATTCAGCAGCTTCTTTACCACTTATTACGACAGTTCTACGTCCACCTAATGCTCTTAATTCAAAAATATTTGTGTTATGTTTTTCAAGTCTATTTGGTACATATTCGTACGCTTCTTTCAATACTGTAATAGTATTATCAAGACCTCGTTCTCTTGGTATATTCTTACCCATAAATATGATTGCCCCCTAAATTATTGTAAATTTCATATACTTTCATATTATTTCATTTTCTGACGAAATAATCAATTAACATCTATTATTAATAGCAAATTTAATATCGTAATCATATAATGCGTGTCTTTTTGACCATTCAATGAGCTCATTTGGATAGACCATTGAATCATAATTTTTTCTTTTTAGATTATAAACAGGATAGCTTAATAGAAAACGTTGGTCTATCTTCTCCTCAACCAAATCCATATATGATAAATCACCTTTTGTAGGTCTACCAATTACGTTAACTATGTTTGAATTTTGAACTTTTTGAACAAACCATTCTGCAGCCATCTCTGTATCTTTGTCTATTATAATTGTTATATCTTCAAAGCGACTTAGTCCTGTGAATTCAATTTGATTATCATCAAAATATTGCCAATTTCCTTCTGTTTGATCGATAATATTTTGATAAAAAGCTTGTTCATTCATTTCTTCAGACTCTTTATACAGCTTTTCAAGTTTTCTTATAAATAAATTTGTATGTTTTTCAATTGTAGTTTCAACTTGCGCTTCATTAGTTCCAACTTGCGAGCGTAAGCCAACCTCATAAAAATATGGTATTAAAAATTCAGCGATGCTTAATCTGTCGAAATTCGCATTTCTTACGTCAAATATGATTCGAGAACTTTTAATTTTTGATAATTGATATAATGCATCAATTGTTTGTTCAAATGAAATATTACCTTTAATATTTACAATTGGAATTTCATCTCTTTCATAAATTCGAATTTGTGCCTCTTCTTTGAATATATACTTTTTTAATTCGAAATGGTAAGATTGATGACTTCTATTTATATCAACATCATTTTGCAATGTTAAAATATGATGCCAATCTTCACGATGATAAGGTTCCTCACCTAAAATACGATGATATCTTTTTCGACAATATTCAATTCCATCTCCTGAAAGAGCTGTAATTTCATCACCTACTACAAATCTCAGGTCATCCGTTACTTCAATGACAATTAAAGCATCTTTAGTAGCTCTTACTTTAAATCCAACTTGTTGCTTTTGTTCTTTTAAGGCTGTTAAGCTACTATACTTTATGTTTGCATCATAGAAATAATTATTAATCACTTCGATAAACACTTTATCTGTTAGATGAGGTGAGTTCACTATATTTTTATACTCTTTATATACTTCAAGTATAGATTCTTGTGTATTTATATTATGTTCAACTTGTTTATGAATATATTCAAATATTGATACATATGGCAACATTTTCATTCACCTCATAACCGTTTTCTAAATTTTACTAATAACAACTGCTGAAATCAATTATTTTTTAAATTCGTTAATTCCCCCTAATAAAAAAGTAGTAAAAATCCTTAATAACAGAACTTTTACTACTTATAAATGTCTTGGACATTTTAAAATTTAAATGTTTTAGAAATCATCATAATCAATCTCGTTACTTTCTATTTCTTTGCCGTCTACTACAACACGATACTCTGCTGATTCATCTTCAGGTATTACGAAATTTAAAGTTTTGGTTGTATCTTTTTTAATAGTGAAAGTTTCAGTAGCATCTTTTATTTTATGTGATTTATCTTTAATAAATATTTCTACTTTTTGACCTTTTTTACTATCAGAACCTGTAAAAGGTATATAAACTGTTTGATTATACGTTTTATCACTTAAACTATCTTCATCATCTTTGTCTTCATCTTTTGAATTTTCTTCATCTGAATCCGATTTTTCTTTTTTACCATTAGATATATTAAAGTATATTGTTGAATCTACAGGTAATTGTACATTTTTATATGACTGTTTAACGATAGTGTCTTTTGACTTTTTAGAATCTACTTCTTTAGTTTCTACTTTAAATCCTAAATCCTCTAATTCAGATTTAGCAGTATCTATATTTTCACCTGTATAATCTTTTACAAAAGCTTGTTCAACACCAATAGATTTAGTTAAAATAATCGTGGTATCTTTAGGCACAACTTTACTGCCTGGCTCAATACTTTGATTAATTATAGACCCTTCAGTAGCACTATCATATTCCTCTTTTATTCTTACAGAATCAAAACCGCTTTTCTCTAGTTTTTCTTTAATTTCTTCACTGGATTTCCCAATATAGTCTTCGACTGTAAAAGTTTCTATACCTTTAGAAATCACTAAATCAACTTTAGTCATTTCTTTAACTCTTGTTCCTACTTTTGGCGAAACTTTCATTACTTCGCCTTCTTTGAAATTATTACTGAAATCTTCTGTAATTTTGCCTTTTCTCAGACCTTTTTCATCTATTAGCGCCATTGCTTCACCTCTAGATTTACCAAGTAAATTTGGTACATCTTCATACTTAGGAGCAGTCAAAGCAAAACCAATAGCGCCTAAAAGCATGAACACTAATAAAATCGGAACAAATATAATCAACCATTTGCTCTTTTTACGTTTTGGTTTACTACTTTCATTGTTTTGAGCTGAATTAGTCTGACTGTTAGACGCCGAAGCAACAGGTACAGCTTTTGTATGTTCATTGGAACTTTCTGATTTAACAACTGGTATCGTCTTTGTCTCAGAATTTGTATTATATCTTGGCGTTTCATCTTTTCTTTCATCATCCAAAGCTGTCTGTAAATCAAAATACATTTCGTCTGTATCTCGATATCTTAAAGCTTTTTCCTTTTGAGTTGCTTTCATTATTACATTTTCAACGCTTTGTGGGATAGATGGTCGTTCTTCTTTCACAGATGGTATTTCTTCTTGAATATGTTTAATTGCCACACTAACTGGCGTTTCTCCACTAAAAGGTGGATGACCAGTTAGTAATTCATAAAGTACAATACCGATTGAGTATATATCTGAAGATTCATCTGTAGATTGACCTTTAGCTTGTTCAGGAGACAAATATTGTACCGATCCCATTACATGGTTGGTTTCAGTTAATGCTGTTTCACTTAAAGCTCTAGCAATTCCAAAATCTAATATTTTTAAAGTGCCATGTTGAGTCATTAAAATATTTTGTGGTTTTATATCGCGATGGATAATTCGGTGATGATGTGCATGAGCAATACCCTTTAATATTTGAAGCGTCATTTCAATCGCTTCTTCAGCAGATAATCGACCTTCTTTAATTAAATATTCTTTCAAAGTTGGTCCTTCTATATATTCCATTACTAAATAGTAACAATTATCATCTTCTTCAACATCTAAGACGTTCACAATATTATTGTGGCTTAAGATTGTTGTGTTTTGAACTTCTCTTTCGAAACGTTCGACAGTTTTTTCTTTTTCATAAGGCGGTATATTGATAACCTTTACTGCAACTTTACGATCTAATATATTATCTTTTGCTAAATAAACATTGCTCATACCACCGCCACCTAAATACTTCACAAACTCATAGCGACCGGCGATTATGCGACCTATCATATTTTTCCACCTTCGAATGGACATAATATAAGTGAAATATTATCTTTCCCTTCGGCGTTAATGGTAACGTCTATCAAATCTTTACCTATTTCATCAACTGTTCCTTCATGAGACATGATAATTTCTTGAACATCATTTTCATGTAAATAATCTGTTAAACCGTCTGAATTTAATAATAAATAATCGTAGAATTTAGTATTAAAATAAAATACATCGGCGATAACACGTTTATCTGTACCCATAACTTTAGTAATAATATTTTTTTGTGGATGAGTAAATGCTTCTTCTTTTGTTATTTCTCCAATCGAAACAAGATGATTAACAAATGTATGATCATCTGTTAATTGCATCATTTCTCGATTATTAATCAAGTAAGCACGTGAATCACCAATATTTGCCACTACGACATCTTTTTCGTAAATTAATACACAAACACATGTAGTTCCCATGCCTCTATATGCATCGTGGCTCATCGATTCGTTATATAAATGTCTATTGATTTCTGATAAGTTCGATTTCAACCATGCTTCAGCTTGTTCAAATTCAATATAATTTTCATTTTCGAATCTTTCTTTAAGTGAATCATTCACAAATTGACTTGCAACTTCTCCTGCAGCGTGGCCTCCCATTCCATCACAAATTACAAGTAATTCTTGACCAGTCTGGTTTACATAGATTCCACCTGCATCTTCATTTTGTTCCCGAAATTGACCGACATCTGTAAAAAAACGTGCTTCCATGATTTGTTACCTCGTTTCTTCTTTTCGCTCTTTTGCTCTTAATTGTCCGCATGCAGCATCAATGTCTGCACCTTGGTTACGTCTAATTGTAGTATTGATACCTCTTCTTTTTAATTCATTTTCGAATTTAAAGATATCTTCTTTTGTTGTTTTAACATAGTCGCGCTCTGGTACATGATTTACTGGAATTAAATTCACATGGCAATTTAAATGTTTAATCATTTCTGCTAGTTGTCTCGCATGATGAACTTGGTCATTCACGCCTCCAAATAAACCATATTCAAATGTTATACGACGATTAGTTTTTTCTACGTAATATTCAATAGCTTCCATTAATTTATCTAAATCATATGCTCTGTTAATTGGCATTAATCTTGAACGTGTTTCATTATCAGCAGCATGTAAACTTAAAGCAAAGTTAATTTGTAATGATTCATTTGCGAAATCGTAAATTTTTGGAATGATACCTGAAGTTGAAACTGTAATGTGACGCGCACCAATATTTAAACCTTTGTCATGGTTAATAATTTTTAAGAAGCCCATCATTTCATCATAGTTCTCAAATGGTTCACCAATACCCATAATAACAACTTGGCTTACTCTCTCATCAGTTTCATCAAGTGCTTTTTGTACTGTTAGAACTTGAGATACAATTTCTCCCGCTTCTAAGTTACGTTTTAATCCACCTATAGATGATGCACAGAATGTACAACCGATACGACAACCTACTTGAGTCGTTACACAAACGGAATTACCATACTCATGTCTCATTAAAACTGTTTCAATTGTGTACCCATCTTGAAGTTCAAATAAAAATTTTATCGTGCCATCTTTACTTTCTTGTTTAACTGCTACTTCTAATGTAGTGATTTCAAATGAATGAGCTAATTTTTCTCTTAATTCTTTTGATAAATTTGTCATTTCGCTAAAAGAATTTATTCTTTTTACATACAGCCAATCAAAAATTTGTTTTGCTCTAAATTTTGGTTCTGATTGTTCTACTAACCAATCTTCCAATTCTCCCAACTGTAAAGAATATATTGAAGGTCTTTCAAAGTTAGGCATAAATTTATTACGCTTTTTCTGTATCGCGGGCATATTATCTTTCCTTTCTTTTCACTTTAGTAATAAAGAATCCATCAGAATTATAATCTTGAGGGAGTAATTGTAACGTTTTCGTTTCTTGATTGGTTCTTGGGTCTATAAAAGTCGAGAATTCAAAGTCTTTATTAGCTTTTAAAAACGAATAAACAACGTTTTCATTTTCCATTTGTTCAATCGTACATGTTGAATAAACAAGTTCTCCACCAGGTGCTAAAGATTTACTTGCATTTTCTAAAATTTCCAATTGTAAATGCCATAATGCTTCTACATCTTTTGATGTTTTTTCATATTTGATTTCAGGTTTTCTTCTCATTACCCCAAACCCACTACATGGCGCATCAACTAAAATATAATCATAAGTTTGATTAAATGGTTGCGTAGCGTCATGAACATCAGTATTTACATTTTTAAGTCTTAACTTTTTAACATTAAAATCAATCAAATCGATTTTATGTGGATGAATATCATAAGCATCAACTTGACCAGTTTGGTTAAGCATTTCAGCTATATGACACGTTTTTCCTCCAGGTGCACTACAAGCATCTAATACAGTACTACCTTCTTTAACATTCATTATTTCAGCTACGAACATTGAACTTTTATCTTGAACTGAAAGAAGTCCGTCTTTAAATAATCGATCGTTCACTATTGGTTCACCTTTAATGTGCAAACAACGTTCAATATCTTTATCTAATTCGACAGTATAACCGTTACTTTCCAATCTTTCAATAGCTTCTGAAACTGTAATTCTTGTCGTATTCACTCTTACCGTTGTATCAGGAGGCGTTAAACTTAATAAACACATTTCTTTTGTTTTTTCGTAACCAAAATGAGTAATCCAATGTTTTGTTAACCATAGAGGCACACTAGCTTCAACTGATAACCTTTTGTCATCATGTTTAATTTCATCAAATGTTCTCAAAGGTGCTGCCATGAAACTTCTAAGTATAGCGTTTATAGCTTTACTATTATGCAGGTCACCACGATTTTTTGCTATGTTTACGGCTTCGTTAATAATTGCATGATCTGGCACTTTATCTAAATAAACATATTGATATGCGCTCATGATTAATAAACGTTTCATCCAACCTTTTAATTTAGTTTGTATAAAAGGCTCTATTAAATATTCCAAAGTGATTTTTCTTTGTATTGTTCCATATACAAGCTCAGTTAATAAGCCTATATCTTTTTTTGATACAGCTTCATTTTTAATTGCTTCATTAAGCTGTAGATTACTGTATGCTTCACCTGTTAGTACGTCGTCTAATATCGTTAAAGCAACATATCTTACATTATTATTCATCATATTAATTTTGTCCCATCAATTTTGGATTGTAATCCGCTTATATAATCACGTGTTTTTACACGTTTTTTACCTGCTAATTGTATTTCAGTTAAAGCAACGCCATCTTCGGAACCAGTCGCAACAATAATTGCATCTTTAGTCGTTTCAATGATTTCACCTGGTTCACCTTTGACATTCTCAACGATTTCACTACGCCACAGCTTTAAGTTTTTACCGTCCATAGTCGTATAAGCAACCGGCCAAGGTGATAATCCACGAATGTGATTGTGAATTGTTTGAGCATCTTTAGTCCAATCAATTCGTTCGTCTTCTCTAGAAATATTCGATGCAAATGTAGCTAAACTGTCGTCTTGAACAATGCTATCATTAGTACCATTAAAAATAGTAGGTAAAGTTTTCTTCAACAATTCTGTCCCAAGTGTTGCTAGTTTATCGTGAACTTCTCCTACTGTGTCATTTTCAAGTATTTCAACTTCGTCTTGACTAATAATATTTCCTGCATCTAATTTTTCTGCCATGTACATAATCGTAATCCCTGTTTTTTTCTCTCCATTCATTACAGCATAATGAATTGGCGCGCCACCTCTATATTTAGGTAACAATGAAGCATGCACATTGATTGCTTTATGTTTTGGCGCATTAAGCAAAGATTTAGGTAATAATTGGCCAAATGCAGCTGTCACGATTAAATCAGGTTTTAAGTTAATGATTTCTTCTAATTTAGAAGAATTATTTAGTTTTTCAGGTTGATATACAGGTATATTATGTTCTAATGCTACCTTTTTAACTGGCGGTGGTGTTAGTATCTTCTTTCTGCCAACAGGACGATCTGGTTGTGTTACAACTGCAATTACATCATACTCTTGAATAAGCATCTCTAACACATCTGTAGAAAAATCAGGCGTACCCATAAAAACAATTTTACTCATCCTTATACATCTCCTCTAACTCTTCTTCACTAACTTCTCTCGTCATTTTATCTGTAAACAACTCACCATATAAATGATCAATCTCGTGTAAAATAATTCTCGCAATATCATCATATGCAGTTAATTCTACATCATTACCATTTAAATCTTTACTCTTAACAGTAATCATGACACTTCTTTCAACCTCGCCATAAACACCCGGAACGCTGAGACAACCTTCTACATCTGTTTCAGTTTTTTCAGATTGTGTTAAAATAGTTGGGTTTATAAGCTGCAAAATACCATCTTGCTCCATATCAACAAGCGCAACTTTTAAATCAACACCAATTTGTGGCGCGGCAATTCCAACACCATCATTATCAAACATTGTATCTTCTAAATCAGCAATTAATTGCTTTATTGATTCATCAAAATTTACGACATCTTTAACTTCTCTATTTAAAATTGGATTGGGGGCAGTAACAAGTGGTTTTACAGCCATATCTATCGCTCCTTTATAAAAACTCATCGTATAATTATAACTTAAAACAAATAAAAAAGACAGCTATAACTGCCTTTTTAAAATTTTAAAAACACTTTATACAAATACCATTATGTATCTATTTGTAAATTGGTTTTATATTCTTCTATTATAGTTTTCTTAGATTGATCGTCAGGTTCAAAATACCATATACCATCATCTTCTATTTGATTCATTCCATCTAATGACAATTTATCAATATGATTTGCACCTTTTTTATAGCTTTCATATAAATTTTTAAAATCTCCTGCCGAATAATTCGACTTAACATTTTTTTCGCTTGCTTTTAAAATTTTATTTAATGTTATAACATTTTTACTTTTCGTCACTTTTTGTGACACAGCTTCAATAACTTGTCTTTGCCTCGCTGTTCTACCTTCATCTCCACCAGCACCCTCTTGTTTCCTACTTCTAACATAATCAAGTGCTTGTTTGCCGTTAAGATTGGTTTTCTTTCCTTCTTTAAATGTTGACCCATTAAAAGAAAATGAAGCATTGCTTGTAACTTCTATACCATCAATAATGTCTATAATTTCTTCGAACCCATCCATATCAATTGTTATATAACCATCTATTGGTATGTCAAAATTATTCTTGATTGTATCTATTGCTGTCTTAGCGCCTCCATATGCATAGGCATGTGCTATTTTTTCGTTTCTATCTATATCATTAATATAAACGTTTGTATCTCTAGGTAATGTTAAAAGCTTTGTAGTTTCTTCTTTAGGATTAACTGATGCAATCAACATCGAATCAGTTCTTTGCCCTATATTTTCTTCGTCTCTTTTTTCATCAGTATCAACACCAAAAATTGCAATTGATAAAGGTTTTTTATTTTTAATTTTATCTACGGATTCTTTTTGTTCTTCTTTAGTGCCTATCTTTTCTTGAACATTAACATTGAATTGGTTCAGTCTTGATTTTACATAAATCGTTATTGTTGATCCTATAACCAAGATGATAAACAATGCTATGACAATTTTACCTTTTCTTGTTAATTTCATGTTTTCGCTCCCTATTTATCAGTTTCTAAATCTTTTTCCATATTTATCTTTTTAGTAGTAGCGAGTAATAGCCCGAAAGCAACACTGATACTTAAAAGAGAAGAACCTCCATAACTTAATAAAGGAAGTGTAACACCTGTTAAAGGTATTATTCCTGATATTCCAGCTAAATTAATGAATACTTGTAAAAATAAATAACTAACTACACCTATACAAATTATTTTGTAGTAATTATTTTTAGTCGTATTAGCGTATATAATTCCTTTAAATGTTATATACATATATAATGCTATAACTGCGATAACCCCTATTAAACCTGCTTCTTCAGCTAAAACTGAAAATATAAAATCTGTGTGTGGTTCAGGTAAATAACCTAATTTCATAATGCCGTTCCCCATACCTTGACCAGTAACGCCGCCATTACCAATTGCTAATAAAGAATTAGATAATTGATAACCTTCACCATTTTCATATTTAAATGGTTCCATGATTACTTTAATTCGATTCAATCTGTATGTATTTTTTGTATCAAATATTAATGTGTAAATTAAATAGATTACAAATGGCAATGAAATCGAACTGAATAATTGAATTTTTACAATATTTTTTATATCTGAATACATTAAAATAAACAATATAATACCAATATTTAATATTGTGCCGCCTAAATCACCTTGAACTAAGATTAAAACTAAACCAAAACCTAGCATAAACAATGGGGGTAATAAAGTTTTAATGTTATATATCCTTGCTTGGGACATTTTTTTATCGATTATGTATGAAAGATATATGATAGAGGCTAACTTTAGAAATTCTGAAGATTGTATGCTGAAAAAACCTAAATTAAGCCAATTTTTAGAACCATTAATTTCACTTCCTAAAATCAAGGTAATAATAAGTAAAATGATGACACCGATAATAATAAATTGTTGAAATGCTTTCGCTTTTAAAGCATCAATGTCCACAAAATAAGCAATAAATAGAACAATTAAAGTACCTACAAATAAAAATATAGATTGCCTGACCATAAAATGATTACTATTAATTATATTTCCATTTGTTAATGAACCCATTCGTGCAGGAACCATACTTGCGCTGTAAATAAATATAATTCCTATAATCCCCAATATTAAATAACAAAATAAAATACTTTTATCCACATTTTTATTTATTTTATTATAATTTTTAAATCTAATTTTATACACCCCACATTCTCAAACAATCGTAACTTTTTTTATTATGTTAGTCAAACATATTTTAGGATAACCTAAATATCATTATTGTTTTATTCAACAAATATATATTGAAATAAATAAAATTATTTCAAAATGTAAAAATACATTTTAGTTAAATTATTGCACTCTGTATTGTATACTAAAATTGCATACAATTAAGGAGGAGGTTAAATTAAATATAATAAAATTATATTTGGAACTTTAATTTTATTTGTTTTGATCTTAATTACTGCATGTTCTAACGACGAAAAAAATCAGAAAAAGAAAGTTCAGTAAAACCAGTTCGGACGACTGACCCTGACACTGAAAAAGGAAAGTTATTACGTAAAGGGGAAGAATTAATGATTTATACCAACTCTAAAATGCCTGAGCATGTTGGAAACAAATTAGCTTGTACGAGTTGTCATGCTCAAGGAGGAAATGGAAATGCTCTTTCTCTAGAAGGTGTCTCTAAAAAATACCCACAATACAGAGACCGTGAAGGTAGAGATGTTTCACTTAAAGAGCGAATTAATGGGTGTTTAGCTAGGAGTATGAATGGGAAACCTATCAAAGAAAATAGTGAGGAAATGAAAGCAATGGTAGCTTATTTAGATTTTATTAGTGAAGACATTAAAAAATCTGAAGCACCAGAGATAGAACAAGCAAAAAATATACCTGAACCTAATGTAGATAAAGGAAAAGAGGCATTCGATAGAAATAATTGTTTATCTTGTCATGGCAATGGTTCATCGAGTGCCCCATTTACAGGACCATCGTTATGGGGACCAGACTCATTTAATACTGGTGCAGGTATGAGTAGATTTTCAAAAATGTATGACTTCATTTATCATAATATGCCTTTTGGTGAAGAAGGAACGTTGAGCAAACAAGAAGCTTCAGACATAACTGCTTATATATTGACGCAAGATAGACCAGAGTTTGTAAATAAATCAAAAGAAAAATTTTATCCAAAAGGTGGAGAACCTGACGATAAAATTTCTGAAAAAGAAAGGGAACAAATATTAAATCATGATTATGATTGGCAGGAATTAGAAGAAGTAAGTTCTAAATAATTGATTTGATAATTCTATATAATAAAAAAGCCCCTTTGTTAGGGGCTTTTTTATTGCTTTTATGTTCATGAAATGAATATAATATTATTCATAATATTTTGCTTGTATATAAGTAAAATTGTAATTATTGTATAAATTTATTTCGATTGTTCAAATATATAATCTCCTACAATTTTTGATGCTTCGCCTTTTTCAATAGAACAAAACTTTTCATAAAAATTTTCAATCTTATTTTTATATTTTAATTTATGCTCATCTAATTTTTTTAATTCTTCTGCTAATTTAAATTCATCAGTTATAATTTCACCCGGCAATTCATTCATATAATCCATATAGAAGCCTCTTAAACCTTTATCGTATTTTTCTATATCATATGCGAAAAAGAATTGAGGACGTTTTAATATACCAAAGTCAAACATTACTGACGAGTAATCAGTAATAAGAGCATCAGTTATTAAATATAACTCGGAAACATCACTATAATTTGATACATCAATTGCAAAATCATCATATCCATTTAAATCTAATGAATTAGCAATTAAATAATGCATTCTTAATAAAATTACATATTCATCGCCAAGTTTTTCCTGTAAATTAGCTAAGTTAATTTTTAAATCAAATAAATATTGTCCTTTTTTTACGAATTCATCATCTCTCCATGTTGGAGCATACATAATCACTTTTTTATCTTCAGGTAAATTCAAATCTTTTTTAATTTGTTTAATATATTCTGTATCATTTTGTCTATTAACTAATACATCATTTCGTGGATAACCAATCTCCCAAGTTCTCTCTTCGTTCATCCAAAAAGCAGTTTTAAAAATATTCGTTGAATATCGATTTGGTGAAATTAAGTAATCCCACCTAGAAGTTTCTTCGTAAAAATTCTTTTTATAATTTGCTGTAGTTGTATTAGGCATTCTAACTACTTTCATATCATTGGCTAATCTTTTTAACGGAGTACCATGCCATGTTTGAATGAATATTTGATTTTCTTTTTTATTTAAATAAAGTGGTAAACGAGCATTAGTTACCCAGAATTTCGCTTTTGAATAGGCCTCATAGTATTCTTTTGAGCCCTTCTTCACTTTCATCGCATTTCCCATAATTACATTTTGATCGGGATTAGAAAATACCCAAATATAATTTAGTTGAGGATAATTTTTTTGCATATACTCATATATATATTTAGGACTATCGCTATAGTTTTTTCCACCAAAAGATTCAAAGACAATTGTATTAGAATCAACGCAGTCCTCTTTATCTGTTAGTTGATACTTAGAACGATTTTTCATTTTATTATTCTGTATTATATTTTTAACGTGTCTAGAAACACCTCTTAAATTATTGATATATTTAGCATTTTCAACAGAATTCATGGTTAAAAATAGCACTTCAAGGTCATATAATAATTTTGCATCTTTAAGAAGATCCCATTTTAAAGCTTTAACAGCTTTAACTAAAGGTTTTTCTAGAATTTTGTACCTTAAATCTATATCTTTTAATAATGGATCAAAACCATTTTTTATCTTTTGTTTCATTTTATTTATTAAGAATTTTTGTACTTTTTTATTATTTGTTCTATTCATTGAATCTAGAAAACTGTTAACGTAATCTTCAAAAGTTAAAATAAAATCTTGATCACTTAAAGTATTTCCATTAAACGGGTCGTACACTTCTCCTCTATAATAAAATGGAAAATCAAACAATCTCACAAATCTTTCAGCGTAGTTGATATACTCCAATACAAATGAAGCATCAGTATATATTTTCAAGCTTTCATTAAACCTTATATTATGTGCTTGAATAATTGTATTTTTAAATACAATATTACAAGCTGAATTTTTTCTTAAAAAAGAATTTGGATTTGATTTTTGTGTAAGATACTCTACTCTAACTTTATCTTTATTGACATATTGTGGTCTATTAATAGTAAATTTATGAATAGGAGCTATTAAACCATCTGTACCATTTATTTTAGAAAGATAATATTCAACTGAATAACTAGCTAATTGATCATCACCATCAAGAAACATTACATATTGTGTATCTACCTTGTCTAGAGCAATATTTCTTGCATAAGCATGCCCTTTATTGTTTTCATTTTTTATCAAGTTAATATTTTTATTAAAGCCTTTTATTTCTTCTTCTAATATTCTAGTAGATAAATCTGTGGATCCATCATCAACGATGATTAAATCAAAATTTTGGTTCCTTTGTTTCTTTATACTATTTATACAATCTTTTATGTGTTCTTCATTATTATAATAAGTAATAATAATTGTTAATTTATTCAATGTTTTACTCTCCTTTATTACATTGATTAATAATTTAATTCATCTACTAATTCTTTGTAATTTCTTATTGCAGAATCTAAACTGAATCTACCGCTCAATTTTACATCTTTCATTGGTTTATATCTAGCATTTTCCATTGCTTTTGCCATATCATTAATATTATCTTGTTCAACTAATATACCATTTTTATAATTATCTATTAACTCACTAGAACCATATCTAATATTATAAGATAATACAGGACAACCATTATTTATACTTTCCATAACCGTTAACCCAAAACCTTCGAATTTACTAGTTAATATAGATGCAATTGATTTTTCAAAAACTTGTGCTGGATTGCTAGTATATCCTTTAAATTCAATATAATTAGTTAAATCTAACTCTTTAACTAATTCAGATAACCTATTTAACTCTCCATCTTCATCTTTTCCATATATAAGCAACTTAGAATTGTTACCTTTTTCGATATATATTTTAAATGCTTTTATTATATGATCAATCTGTTTTTCTTTTGAAATTCTGCCTACGTAACAAAATTGATTAGATTTTTCGAAAGTTTTTTCAGTGTTTAATGTTTCTACAAAGTGAGGTATTACTTTAATTTTATCATCATTAATATCAAACTCTGACTGTATATCATTCTTCTGATAATCTGTTAAAACAATATATTTGCTAATTTTATCACTATTATTTAGAGCTAATTTATATGAATTTCTAGTACCATTTTCCACAAAATGAGTGCTGTGAAAAACTAAAACTCTTTTCAATTTTTTATTACAATCTATAAGAGGTTTATCCAATAATCTTGCATCATTAAAAACTATTGAATTCTCTTCCAAAACATTATTGAAATAGAATGTGAACATTTCTTTTTCAGTTTTAAAAAATTTAATTGGTACATGATTTTCATACAGAATAATGTACAATAATTTATTCTTATTTATATCAGAAAAATGTTTTTTTAAATATAATTCACCGTTTTTATTATAATATTCTTCGTATAATTTAGAATAATTAGTTGCTGAATAATTTGTAATTCGATGTAAAACACCGTTTCTTGTATACTCTCTTCTTTCCAACTTCTTTTTAGATATTGGAGACATAAAATCTTCAAACATTAACACTTTTGATCCTTCATAGAATTGTCTATATAAAACATACTCATTTCCTTTATAATACCTAACAATATTATTATCAATTTTTGACTCTAAACCAGATATTTCGATAGAAGTCTGTTTAGGACTTTTAGAAAATAGTGAAGTTTTATTATGTTTTTCTAATAAATTATTTCCAGATAACCATTCATAAAGATTTCTAATGATTAAATTATTGCTAATAATATTTCTTTTTTTAAAATTTTCATATACGTTCAGATAATCAGGATTATAATTCGTTGTATGAATAATAGTAGATTCATTTAACTTTTCTTCTAAAAATTTTATTCTATATAATAACGATTTTGTTCTACCTCCGTGTATTGGTGGTAATGTCGATGTTATAGTGTGTAACAAAAAAAGTCCCCCTTTGATTTATATAATTAAGTATTATATTATTTTACCCTTTTTTATTATAAAAAATCCTCACTCTCAAAGAGTGAGGATTTATCTCAATTCAAATAATAATTATTAAACTATAACTTTTATTATTTCATACTTATTTATATAGTTCAATAATTTAATCAAAATTATTTTTAATGAAGTTATAATTAAACAAGCATTCTACATCATCATTTGCGGATTTATATCAATCTCTAATGATAGTTTATCTTTCATGTATTGTTCGTGATAGTAATCATCTAAGTATTGCAGTGCTGTAAGTAGCCCTGGTTCGCTTTTAAATTTAATAAGTATTTGGAATCTATGTTGGTTGTTAATACGTGATAACGGACTTGGTGAAGGACCCAACACAAATGATTGTGGTGTCACATGTTGTACTAAAATATCATGTATATGTTTCGATGCTTTTAATACTTTTCTTTTATCGAAATGACTAATGGTCAAGTTAACAAGGAAGTAATATGGTGGATATCTTCCTACTTGTCTGAATTTCATTTCTTTTTCATAAAAAGATAAGTAATCATTTTTAGTTACGTCTAGAATAGCGTAATGTTCTGGATTATACGTTTGTATCATTACTTCTCCAGTCTTCTCATGTCTTCCTGCACGCCCTGCTACTTGTGTTAAGAGCTGGAATGTTTTTTCGCTTGATCTAAAATCAGGCAAGTTCAACATTGTATCTGCATTTAGAACTCCGACTAATGTTATATTTTCAAAGTCTAATCCTTTAGCAATCATCTGTGTTCCTAATAATATATTTGCTTCTTGATTTCCAAATGCATTTAACAGTCGCTCATGGGCGCCTTTTTTAGACGTAGTATCTACGTCCATTCGAATAACTTTGGCATTATCGAATGTTTCATATATAAGTTCTTCAACCTTTTGTGTACCCACACCCATTTGTCTAATATGTTCACTACCACAACTTGGACAAGTCGGTGGCATCGGTTCACTATATCCGCAATAATGACATTTTAAATCATCTGTTGTTTTATGATAAGTTAATGAAATATCACAATTTGGACATTGCGGTACATGTCCACAATCTCTACATAATACAAATGACGAATGCCCTCTTCTGTTTAAGAACAATACGATTTGTTCATTTTTATTGATTCTATCTTGAATCGCTCTTGTTAATGGTTCAGAGAACATTGAACGGTTCCCTGCTTGAAGTTCTTCTCTCATATCCACTAACGCTATTTCAGGCATTTTTTGCAAATTCACTCTGTCTGGTAATCCTAAATAATGATAAACACCTTTTTCTGCGCGTGCAAATGTTTCTAAACTTGGCGTTGCTGAGCCTAGCACAACAGGACAATTATGATATTCACTTCTCCATATGGCAATTTCACGGGCATGATATCTTGGATAATCTTCTTGTTTATATGTCGATTCATGTTCTTCGTCAATTATAATAAGACCTAAATTTTCAAATGGTGCAAAGACACTTGATCTAGCACCGACTGAAACGCTCGCCTTACCATCTCTAATTTTTTGCCATTCATCATACTTTTCGCCTTTTGATAAGCCTGAATGAAGAACTGCAACTTCATCACCAAATCTCGCTTTGAATCTATTAACCATTTGTGGCGTCAATGCAATTTCAGGAACAAGCATTATTGCTTGTTCACCTCGATTAAGGACGTTTTCTATCGTTTGTAAATACACTTCAGTTTTACCTGAACCTGTGACACCGTGTAATAGAAATGTCTTTGATTCTTCATTTGAAACTGATTTATCTATATTTTCGAAAGCTGATTGCTGTGCTTCAGTAAGTTCTTTATTATTTTCTTTTTCGAATATTCTATTCTCATACGGATCACGATTAACGACCGCTTCATATTTTTCTAACACTTGATTTTTCACAAGTGTTTGAATACTAGAATTTGAAAACCCTTCTTCTTTTAACGTTTTTAACAATACATCTTCATGACGATGCTCTATTAAATAATTCAACACATCTAATTGTTTTTCTTTTTTACTAATAGCTTCCAATATTTCATCTAATCTATCAGTCGGTATAATCCTTACACATGTTGCATACTTACGTGTTAATTGTTGACCTACAATTGTATCTTTAGACAATATATTTTTATCTACAAAATGTTCAAGTTCTGAAACGATTTGCAATTTCTGAGCTTGATCAAAAGTTAAAATACCTTCTTTATTGAAGGTATTTAGCAATTCTGCTGGTAAAGGTTCTGGGTCATTTACTTGATAAATTTTTTGGTATTTTGCTTTTACGGCGCTAGGCAACATGATTTCAAGAGCGGATATACGTTTAACTAAATGAAAATTCGCCATCCATTCACTCAACTTAATCAATTCAGATGTAAGTTCTGGTTTAAAATCTTTAACTCTTATTATTGATTTTAATTTAGAGGCATCTATATCACTAGATAAATGTTCACTAATGTCGATAACAAAGCCTTGGATTTTTCTTGATCCAAAAGGCACTTCTACACGAACTCCAACTTTAACGATTTCTTCAATGTCTTGTGGTATTTTGTAATCGAACATTTTGTCTACATTTTTAGAAGGAATATCTACTACTACATGAGCTATCAAGAATTCCACCTACTTGCAATTTCGTTTAAAATTTTAAATGCTATTTTTTGTTTAGATTCTTTCTTAAATGGTACTCTATCTCCATTAGCAAAGAACATTTCAACTTCGTTATCAGAAGATTTAAATCCAATTTCCTGATTTGCAACATGATTAGAAATAATCACATCAGCATTTTTCTTTTTTAATTTACCCATAGCATATTTTTCTACATTGTCGGTTTCTGCTGCAAAACCAACTAAATATTGATTTTGTTTATGTTCACCTAAATATTTTAAAATATCTGTCGTTCGTTTAAAGACTAATTCAAGGTCACCATCTTGCTTTTTCATTTTCTTATCTGATGTTTCAACCGGGGTATAATCAGCTACAGCTGCTGCTTTAATAATCATATCCATATTATCTTTGTACTGTTTCACAGCTTGAAACATATCTTCTGCACTTGTAATTTGGACGTATTCCACACCTTTAGGCTGAGACAATTGAGTTTCTCCACTTACTAATATAACTTCGGCACCTAGGTCTCTTGCTGCTTCAGCCAGTGCATAACCCATCTTTCCACTAGAGCGATTTGTAAAGTATCTTACTGCGTCAACTTTTTCTATAGTCGGACCTGCAGTTATCAAAACTTTTTTGCCTTGTAATGAAAAAGTTTGAAGGTTTAAATTTTCTTTAAAATAATCATCAATAATCGTTAATATTGTAATCGGTTCTTCCATTCTTCCTTTGGCTACATAACCACATGCTAAATATCCTTCTCCAGGTGCAATAAATTTATAACCATACTCTCTTAATTTAGCCATGTTCGCTACTATAGAAGGATGTTCCAACATATGAACATTCATCGCTGGTGCGATAAATACAGGCGCTGTAGTCGCTAGTAATGTAGATGTGACCATATTATCTGCTAACCCATTTGCCAACTTACTAATAGTATTTGCGGTAGCAGGCGCAACAATAACAGCATCAGCCCAATCTGCTATAGTAATATGTTGTATTTCACTAACATCTTTTTCGTCAAAAGTATCTGTATAAACATGATTACGGCTGATTGCTTGGAAAGCTAGAGGAGTAACAAATTGTTGGGCATTTTCAGTTAACATCACTCTCACTACGTATCCGTTTTGTGTTAATTTACTTGTTAAATCAATCGCTTTATAGGCAGCTATGCCACCAGTAACAGCTAGAAGTATATTCTTCATTTGTGTACGCCTCCAAATTACAATTATTATTAACACTTATTATACATTCTTTAATTTATACTGTCATGAATTCAATCTATATATTAAATTGAAAAAAGTATGTTATAAGCGCATTTCCAGTCCAATCAGCTACTGTATATATAATAAACAAGGCTGAGACATAATAATGTCCCAGCCTGCTGATATTATGGAGATATTAATCTTGTAGTTTAGCTTGTACTTTATGAGCTGCAATCTCTTCAAGTGCTTGTCCTACATTTTTAAGAGAACGATACTCATCTAATAATAAACTATCAGGATATTCTTGAAGTTCACGTGCTCTCTTTGCAGCTGTTGTTACGATTAAATATTTAGAGTTAATACTATCTTTAAGTTCATTTTGTGCTGGATATAACATTATTTTTTTGCCTCCAATATCATTTTTCTATATCTAGCTTCTACACGTTCTCTTTTCAAATGTTCAGCTTCAACAATTGATTGAATACGTGCTTTCGCTAATTCTACTTCGTCGTTCACGACAACATAATCGTAAAGATTCATCATTTCTACTTCTTTACGGGCTTCAGTAATACGATTTTGAATAATTTCATTCGATTCTGTGCCTCTACCAACAAGTCTTTCTTTTAAATGCTCTAAGCTTGGTGGAGCTAAGAATATAAATAAAGCTTCAGGAAACTTCTTTCTAACTTGTTTAGCGCCTTCCACTTCAATTTCTAAAAATACATCATATCCGTTATCCATTGTATCCCTTACATATTGTACAGGTGTACCATAATAATTACCTACATATTCAGCATACTCTATAAATTGATCATCGGCAATTAAAGCTTCAAATTCTTCTCTTGATTTAAAGAAATAATCTACGCCATCAGTTTCACCTGGACGCATATTCCTTGTAGTCATTGAGATAGAATATTTAAAATCGGTACTAGGATCATCAAAGATTGATTTTCTTACTGTTCCTTTTCCGACACCAGACGGACCTGAGAGAACAATCAGTAACCCTTTTTCTATGTTCATGTCAAACGACCTTTCCTAATGAATACTAACGATTTATCATCATTTTGTTTTTTATATCTTACCATACTTCAATTCTGTATGGCTAGAGAGGTTGTAAACTTTAAACAGAAATATACTCATTTAATCCCTTACATGTTACAATAAATTGACTTTTTAAAAAGGTGTGAATGCAAATGGCTTTTGATGGCTTATTTACAAGAAAGATAGTAGAAGATATACAATCGCTCGTAACTGGGCGAATTCATAAAATAACAGAACCAAGTAACGACACTATTATTTTAACAATTCGTAGTGAAAGAAAGAATAATCATCTATTATTATCTACGCATGCTAATTTTAGTAGATTTCATCTTACTGAAGAAAAACTAGAGAATCCTTTTGATCCACCGATGTTCTTAAGAGTTTTAAGAAAACATCTCGATGGTGGTATCATACAAGCGATAACGCAAATTGGAAATGATAGATTAGTTGAAATCGATATTCATTCGAGAGATGAAATTGGTGACTTAAGAAAACGTACCCTCATTTTAGAAATAATGGGAAGACATAGCAATATTATTTTAGTAGATGGTGAACGTAAAATTATAGATGGGTTTAAACATCATACACCAAATACAAATACTGCTCGTACGATTATGCCAGGTTTTAAATATGAATATCCACCTACAACTAAGAAAATGAATCCTTTTGAAGTAGACGATATTAATAAATATATTGATTTTAATTCTGGTAAAATTGATAGACAATTACTTCAACAATTCGAAGGATTTAGTCCACTTATCACAAAAGAAATTGTATCTAGAAGACCGTTCATGAACCAAAGTACGCTTGTAGAAGCATTCGATGAAGTGATTAACGAAGTAAAGGAAGAACCTAAGCCAGTCATATATAACAACCACTCAACTGGTAAAGAAGTTTTCTATTTTATGCCTCTACATTCTTATGGACAAGACTATACAAGTTTTAACACATTACATGAATGTTTAGACCGTTTTTATGAATCTCGTGGAGAACGAGAACGTGTAAAACAACGTGCATTAGACTTAGTTAAAATTGTTGACCAACATTTACAGAAGTATAAGCATAAGTTAGAAAAACTTATTAACGAACAAGAAGCAGCAAGTACTAAAGATATACAACAATTATATGGTGAATTAATTACAGCAAATATGTATCAAATAAAACAAGGTGATGAATCGTTAGAAACAATTAATTATTACAATAACGAGCCTATTACTATTCCTTTAGATCCAACTAAATCGCCTTCTATGAACGCACAATATTATTATAAACAATATAACCGTTTAAAAACGCGTGAAATAGAATTAGAAAAACAAATTAAACTTACTCAATCTAACATTCTATATTTCGAGTCATTGGAACAACAACTTAAACATATTTCTGTTGAAGATATTGATGATATTAGAGAAGAGTTAGAAGAACAAGGATTTGTAAAAAGACGTAAAAATAATAAAAAGAAAAAATCTAATAAAATTACTTTAACAACGTTTGAATCATCTGATGGTCAAACAATATTATTAGGTAAAAATAATAAACAAAACGATTATCTTACACATCGTATCGCAAGAAAGAACCAACTTTGGTTCCATACTAAAGATATTCCAGGTTCACATGTTGTTATACAAGATACAGAGCCTACAGAAACAACGATAAATGAAGCGGCAATGATTGCAGGATATTATTCAAAAGCAAGTCAATCAGGTCAAATACCTGTAGACTATACTGAAATTAAAAATGTACACAAACCAAGCGGAGCAAAGCCAGGATTTGTAACTTATGATCATCAATCGACGCTATATGTTACAACTGACTATGATGATATAAAGAAATTATTAAAGAAATAATTCATCATAATAAAGTTATAAAAATAGCAGTGAAAATTCCACGTTGGTGGAGAATTCACTGCTATTTTTTATTGATTTTCTGGCAATGCTAATTGGAAATTAACGCCGTATTTATCTTGTACCCATGCGAATTCTCTAAAAGTTGGGGGTATTTCTGTTTTAGGCATTAAAATAGCACCGCCTGACTTTAATTCTGAATACAAGGTTTCCATTTCCATAGCATTATCACAAGTAACATATAAAGACATTGCTGGGTTCATTTCAATATCTACTCCGTTACTTTGATCAATCGCCATAAAAATTTCACCGTTCATTTTAAATATAGAATGTTGTACTGTTCCAGGTTCACCTGGCCCTTCTTCGTCATACTTAACCATAGTTAGTATTTCACTATCTTTAAAAATAGATGTATAAAATTTAATAGCTTCTTCCGCTTCACCATTAAACATTAAAAATGTCGTTATTTTAGGTATCATTGGTTTCACTCCATTAACGTATTTAAATTGTTTCTTTTATCTTATATAATGAGTATAATCATTATAAGGTTTAAAGACAAAGGAGAGATATTATGTCATTGTCATTATTATTACCGGTTGTCATCTTATTAGCAATCATCATTATAGGTTATGTCTTCATAAAATTGTTCTTAGGATAAACATTGATTATAAAAACTTTTATAAAATAATAAGCTAAAAGCAAACTGAAGCGCCACTCCGTCATATTTTGAATTAACGGAGTGACGCTTTTTATTTATAAATCCATTTGTAATTTATAAAATTAGTTTTTAATAATTATGCACTTTTTATTTAGTAGACATTAAATCGATGCCGAATAACCATGGCACCATGAACCAAACAAATATCACGATTACAACACAACTGAATAAGTTTAACCAGAATCCTGTTGTCGCCATTTCTCGAATGGATACTTTATCTGTACCAAATACTATCGCATTCGGTGGTGTACCTACTGGTAACATAAATGCACAGTTTGCTGCCATAGCCGCTGGTATCATCAGTGCAAGTGGATGTATGTGTATACCCACTGCTATAGTCGCTAAAATCGGTAATATCATTGTTGCTGTAGCTGTATTCGATGTAATCTCAGTTAAGAATAGTACGAACAGTGTAACAATAAAGATAATCAAGATGATGTTAATACCTTCAAGGCTAGATATTTGTTTACCCATCCATTTATCTAAACCACTTTCTGTAATAGCTGATGCTACAGCTAAACCACCACCAAATAGTAATAAAATTCCCCATGGTAAGTCTTTTGCAATAGACCAATCTAAAATTCGAGCAAATTTTCTTTTTGCGGGCACTAAGAATAATAATACCGCAACGAACATTGAAATCGTTCCATCTTTAACAAGCTCTGTAAATGTAAATTGTGAAAGTAAAAATTCTCTTGATACCCATAAAAATGCTGCTAAACAGAATAATGTTAACACGATTTTTTCTTCATAAGTTGTCTTACCTAAAGCTTTCAATTCTTTTGTAATTATTTCTTTACCTCCTGGTAGCTCCTTCATATCGTGTTTAAATTTCACAAAGTTTAAATACGCCCATGTAATAGCTAATAAAATAATAACTACTGGTACACCCATAACCATCCATTGGGCAAAACTAATTTCTTCTCCAAATATTTTCTCATATTGTCCTTTTAAAATAATTAACGGTGGTGTACCAATTAAAGTACCTAAACCACCAATTGTACCGGCATACCCGATACCTAAAACAAGCGATTTTTCAAATTGTGATAAATGATGTTCTTTAGAATCATCAGTTGTTAATTCATGTGCTTCCTTAATAATAGCTAAACCAATTGGAATCATGATCATTACTGCTGCTGTATTAGACACAAACATCGATAAAGCACCAGTAGCAATCATAAATCCTAATAAAATTCGCCCTGTACTTGTCCCGATACTTTTAATGATAACAAGTGCAATCCTTGTATGTAAGTTCCATCTTTCCATTGCAATAGCAATAATAAATCCACCTAAGAATAAGAATACGATGTCATCCCCATAAGCGCTAGACACTGTTTCGCTATCCATTACGCCCCCTAAAGGAAATAGGAATAAAGGCATTAAACTCGTTGCCGGAATAGGGATAGCTTCTGTAATCCACCAAACTGCAATCCAAAGTGTTACAGCCATAACATAAACCCCTTTTTGGCTGAGTCCTGGTGGACTAACAAATAATAAGACAATTAAAAATAATAAAGGCCCTAAAATTAATCCTACTAACTGTGCTGTATTATATGCTTTTAACTTTGGTTCTGGTTCTTTTTGTCCTTTTAATGCATCTGCTGAAAAGAACTTTAACATTTCTTTAGTTCTTCCACTTTCTTTCCAAAGCTTATCGGTAAGTTTATTTCCCTTTTCTTTCATATATTACTACCCCCTTAAATTGTATTCGTTTACATTTTAACAAATATTACTTCTTTAGAATACTATTTTTATTAAATTATTATAATATTTATGCTTTTTATATATACGGAAGTATAAAATTATATATATATTTATAAAAAAGAGTGGGCCAGAAATCTCATTTTATTAAAAAGATTTCGTAGTCCCACCTCGGCAAGAATGACTGGGGTTGAAAAAGCTTGATATAAGTGCATTTTCAAACCAGTCAGCTACTGCCATTATAATGAATCGAGGCTGGGGCGTGTATATATGCCCCAGCCTCAGAAATAGCTATAATTTAAATTTTTTAATTGTTTTGTTCTTTTGTATTAAAGAATCCGTTCTTCTCTAGTTCTTTTTTTATACTTTTGAAAATGTTTTTATCGTCTAAATCGTATCTTCTATCTCTGTCTACATTTGTATTATTTGTATAGCCGGTTCTTTCTTTAAAATTATCGTCTCTTACTTTTGAATGCTCAAAGTCCGCCGGTTTGTTAGAATCTTTTTTAAGAAAATCATTAATGTGTCCCCATTTTTTAATCTGCTCACGTTCTTCTTCAGCAGTTAAACGATGTTCACTTTCCATAAAATACGGCCCCCTTTATATGAGTTCATTATAAAGTATCTTTCCATTCTTTTAAAGTTTTAATATCTTTATTTTCTATAAATCCTTCTTTTTCTGCCACAGTTACAAGTTCATCATAGTTTGATAAAGTGTAAAATGGAACATTAATTTTGTTAAATGCTTCTTCTGCTTTGGAAATACCATATGTAAATATTGCGAATACACCTAAAACTTCAGCGCCATCTTCTAATAATGCTTCTACTGCATTGATTGAAGAACCACCTGTAGAAATTAAATCTTCAATGACAACAACTTTTTTTCCTTTGCTTGAAGCACCTTCAATTTGATTACCTTTACCATGCCCTTTGCTTTTTGATCTTACATAACTCATAGGTAGCTTCATATCATCGGCGATAAATGCAGCATGAGGTATGCCAGCTGTTGCAGTCCCTGAAATAATTTCTACTTCATTAGCATGTTCTTTTATTAAATTAATTAAACTTTTATAAATGTCTTCTCTTATTTCAGGGTAAGCTAACGTGACTCTGTTATCACAGTATATTGGCGATTTAATGCCTGAACTCCAAGTATAAGGATCATCTGGTGAAAGTGTAACCGCCTTTATCTTTAATAATGATTGTGCAATATTTGAAGTCATGTTCATTATCCTTTCCATCTTTGTAATATTTCGTGATATCTTTCCACTGGATTCGTATGTTGTGTAATTGAACGGCCTACAACAATATGTGTTGAACCAAGATTTTTCGCTTCTTCTGGAGTTGTAACACGTTGTTGATCATGCGTTTTATCCGTTTCTAATCGTATTCCCGGTGTTACTTTCAAGAATTCTTTACCAAGAGTTTCTTTTAATATTTTAGATTCTAATGGTGAACATACGACCCCATCTAAACCAGCATCTTTAGTATTTTTAGCATAATGAACAACTGAGTCTTCTATAGATGTTTGGATATTTTGTTCTTTCTGCATTTGTTCTTCAGTAGTAGAAGTAAGTTGCGTTACAGCTATTAATTTTGCGTTAGGATTCGTAGATTTCAGGCCTTTTAAACCAGATTTCATCATTTCTATGCCACCTGCTGCATGCACATTAATAAGATCTATATTAAATTTTCCTAATCCCGCCAATGCACTTTGTACAGTATTTGGTATATCATGTAGCTTTAAATCTAAAAATATGTCGTGTCCTCTATCCTTAATTGCTTTAATTGTATCAGGACCATTTTGTAAAAATAGTTCCATTCCAATTTTCACAAATAGTGGTTCATCAAATAAGTCTAAAAAATTTTCTACTTCTTTCAGCGTTGCAAAATCCAATGCAATAATTGGTGTATCTTTCATTTATTTTACAACTCCTTCTTGTCTATATGTTCTACCTTTAAGTTCGTGAATATGTTGTACCCCTAATTTATCTAATAAACTTGGTAATTCATCAATAATTTCTTTACATACTGTAGGATTTTCAAAATTAGCTGTTCCTACTGCTACTGCATCTGCACCTACTGATATATAGTCGATTACATCTTGAGCTGTTCTAACGCCACCCATTGCAATGATGGGAATATCAATATTTTGACTAACTTCATAAACCATTCTTAAAGCTACAGGTTTAATTGCTGGCCCGCTTAAACCACCAACAATGTTACTTATTATCGGCTTTCCTGTTTTTTCATCAACACGTAGACCAACTAAAGTGTTAATCATCGTGATTCCGTCTGCATATTGAGCGATTGCTTTAGCCATTTCAACAATGTTCGTAACATTAGGAGATAGTTTAACATACACTGGAACAGAAGATACTTCTTTCACCTTTTTTGTTAAATCACTTGCTACTTCTGGTACTGTTCCGAATTGTATGCCACCTTCTTTAACGTTTGGGCATGAAATATTTAATTCTAATGCATGTACGTTAGGTGATTTTGAAATGTGTTCTGCTACATATACATATTCTTCTTCTGTTGAACCAGCTACGTTAGCAATAATTGGTACATCAAATTGCTCTAAATATTTTAGCTCATGTTCAATAATATGATGAACCCCTGGATTTTGTAATCCAATAGCATTTATCATTCCGCTAGCAGTTTCGGCAACACGAGGTGTTTCGTTCCCATATCTTGCTTCTTTAGTAGCAGCTTTTATCATAATAGATCCAAGCTCTGATAAGTCATAGAACTGACTAAATTCTTTACCAAATGCAAAACATCCACTTGCTGGCATTATTGGATTTTTCAAATTTAAACCTGGTAGTGTTACATTTAATCTACTCATATGATAACGGCTCCTTTTTCGAATACTGGTCCATCTGTACATACTTTAACATAACCTACATCATCATCAGTATGGCACACGCAGGCGTAACATGCACCAATCCCACAACCCATTCGTTCTTCTAAAGAAATGTAACCTTTAACATCACTTAATTGTGCTTTTAATGCTTTGAGCATCACTTTGGGACCACAACTATAAAATATATCGAAAGGTGTTTCTAATTGTTCAATAACAGTTGTAACAAATCCTTTTGTACCTAAACTTCCGTCAACCGTACTTATATACGTTTCTCCTAAAGATTCGAATTGTTCGACATAAAATGCATCTTTTGCGCTTTGGAAACCTAACACGTGAATTGTTTTAATTCCTCTTGCATTAAGTTGTTTAGATAATTCATATAGTGGAGGCACACCAATACCGCCACCTACTAATAAAGCGGTATTTTGTGCTTCTTCCACTGGAAAACCATTACCTAAAGGCGCAATAACATCTATAGAATCTCCTGATTTTAGTTTAGAAATTTTTTCAGTTCCTTGCCCTTCTTTTCTAAAAAGCATTGTGAAAGTCTCATCTTCTCGATTCACTTCACAAATTGATATAGGCCTTCTTAACATATGTTCAGTACCCATACCTGCCTTTATGTGTACGAATTGGCCAGGTTTTTTCATATTTTTCGTAATATCACCATAAACTTTTAATTCATAAATAGCGTCTGCAATTTGATTATTTGATACAACTGTCATTAAATGAGACATTGTGATCCCCCTCTACATTTGGTCAGTTTTAAATGTCATACTGTCAATTACATCTGCTAATGCGTTTGCAGTATCAAGTGACGTTAAACAAGGAATGCCGTTCTCTACCGATTCTCTCCGAATTTGGAAACCATCTCTTTCATAAATTTTTCCTTTAGTCATTGTATTAACGACTAATTGTACTTCGCCTTTTTGAATAACAGATAGCAAATCATGTTCTCCACCAATTTTTCCTACAGTATAAGTTGGTATATTTTTTTCTTGGAAATATTTTGATGTTCCTTCAGTTGCAAAAATTCTATAACCTATTTCATGGAATCGTTTTGCAATAATGTAAGCTTCTTCTTTATCTTTATCACTTACAGTAAACAGTGCTGTACCTTGATCTTGTACTTTTAATCCGCTTGCCGTTAAACCTTTATATAATGCTTTTTCTAGCGTTAGGTCTTTCCCCATTACTTCACCTGTTGATTTCATTTCAGGTCCTAAAGTAATATCTACATTTTTCAATTTACTAAAACTGAATACTGGTGCTTTTACATACACGCCTTCTTTGTAAGGAACTAATCCGTTTTCATATCCTTGTTCTTTTAAAGATATATTTGTAATTGCTTTTGTAGCTAACTTAGCCATTGGAATGCCCGTTATTTTACTTAAAAATGGCACAGTTCTACTTGCTCTAGGATTAACTTCAAGTACGAAGACTTCACCTTTAGATAAAACAAACTGAATATTGATTAAACCGATAATGTTTAGCCCTTTAGCTAATTTAGTCGTATAGTCTACTAACATATTAATTTCTTCATCTGTTAAAGTTTGTGGTGGATAAACTGCTATAGAATCTCCTGAGTGAACGCCAGCTCTTTCAATATGTTCCATGATTCCTGGTATAACAACTGTTTCCCCGTCTGATATTGCATCTACTTCTATTTCTTTACCTGTTAAATATCTATCTATCAGTACTGGGTGTTCGGGGCTTGCTTTAACAGCTTGCTCCATATAATTTCGTAGTTCCGCTTCAGCGTATACGATTTCCATTGCTCTACCACCTAGTACATATGAAGGTCTCACAACGACAGGGTAACCAATTTCATTCGCATTTTTTATTGCTTCTTCTACAGATGTTGCAGTTTTTCCTAATGGTTGTGGTACATTTATTTTTTGTAATAAAGCTTCGAATTCTTTTCTATCTTCTGCTCTATTTAAGTCCTCTAAAGAAGTACCAAGTATTTTAATGCCCTTTTCAGAAAGTTTATCAGCTAAATTAATCGCAGTTTGACCTCCGAATTGAACAACTACTCCAATTGGTTCTTCATGATTAATAATACTCATAACATCTTCTTCTGTTAAAGGTTCAAAATATAGTTTGTCTGAAATTGAGAAATCAGTCGAAACAGTTTCTGGATTATTATTTATAATTATAGCCTCATATCCAGCTTCTTGTATCGCCCATACTGCATGAACTGTTGCATAATCAAATTCTACTCCTTGGCCGATTCTTATTGGACCAGAACCTAGAACGATAATTTTTTCCTTCTCCGATACTATTGATTCATTTTCTTCTTCATAAGTGCCATAAAAATATGGTGTTTCAGATTCAAACTCAGCTGCACACGTATCGACAGTTTTATAAACTGGATTGATTTGATGTTGTTGCCTTAAATCATAAATTTCACGTTCAGATTGTTCCCATCTATGCGCAATCACTTTGTCACTAAATCCATACTGTTTAGCCCACATTAAACATTCTAAATTTCCTTTATTTTCTTTAAGTTCATGTTCTATCTCAATAATGTGTTTAAATTTATTTAAGAAAAAGTAGTCAATTTCAGTTAGTTCATGAATTCTTTCTAACGATGTTCCTCTTCTAATTGCTTCTCCAATGAAGAAAAGTCTTTCATCATCTTGTGCTTTAATTCTTTCTTCTATAAAGTTTAGTTCAAATTCATCTCCATTAGGTAATCCTAAATGATGTACGCCATATTCTAATGAGCGAATTGCTTTTAAAAGCGATTCTTCATAAGTTCTTCCAATAGCCATAACTTCTCCAGTTGCTTTCATCTGTGTACCTAAATGTCTTTCACCTTTGTCGAATTTATCAAAAGGAAATCTAGGTATTTTAGAAACAACATAGTCTAAAGCAGGCTCAAATGCTGCATATGACGTGCCTGTAACAGGATTCAGCATTTCATCTAATGTCATACCAACTGCAATTTTAGCTGCCAATTTAGCAATCGGATACCCCGTTGCTTTTGAAGCTAAAGCAGAGGATCTAGATACACGTGGATTAACCTCGATGATATAATAATTTAAAGAATGTGGATCAAGGGCTAATTGTACATTACATCCACCTTCTATTTTTAAAGCTCTAATAATTTTTAATGAAACATCTCTTAACATTTGGTACTCAACATCTGATAATGTTTGGCTTGGTGCCACCACGATTGAATCTCCAGTATGTATACCAACAGGGTCAATATTTTCCATGTTACACACAACAATGGCATTATCATTTTTATCTCGCATTACTTCATATTCAATTTCTTTATATCCAGCTATTGATTTTTCAATTAAACATTGAGTTACAGGACTATATTTTAAACCGTTCTGAACAACTTCTCTTAATTCAGTCTCATCATTACAAATTCCCCCACCTGTTCCACCCATCGTAAATGCTGGGCGAACAATTAAAGGATAACCTACTTTATTCGCAAATTGGATGGCGGCGTCTAGATCATTTACAATATCACTTTCCGGTACTGGCTCATTTAATTCATTCATTAAATTACGGAATAAATCACGGTCTTCTGCTTGAGCGATGGAAGATAATTGCGTACCTAACAAACGAACATTATTTTCTTCAAGTACACCATTTTCATGTAGTTCAATTGCCATATTTAAACCTGTTTGACCGCCTAATGTTGGTAATAGTGCATCTGGTTGTTCTTTTCTTATAATTCTACTAACAAAATCCAATGTTAAAGGTTCGATGTATACTGTATCTGCAATTTCTGTATCAGTCATAATCGTGGCTGGGTTAGAGTTAACAAGTATGACTTTATATCCTTCTTCTTTTAGAGCTAGACAAGCTTGTGTACCTGCATAATCAAATTCAGCTGCTTGTCCTATAATGATTGGACCTGAACCGATAACTAAGATGGATTTTATATCTGTTTGTTTAGGCATTAATATTACGCTCCTTCTCTTTATGTAATTGAATCATTTCAATAAATTCATCGAATAAATAATTTGAATCATGTGGTCCTGGAGAAGCTTCCGGATGATATTGTACAGAGAAAGCTGGATATTCTTTATGCTTCAGACCTTCTATTGAACGATCATTTAATGCGATATGTGTAATTTCTAATTTTGTATTTTTGATTGATTCTTCTTCTATAGCGTAGCCGTGATTTTGACTTGTTAAATCAACTTTTCCAGTACTTAAGTTCATAACAGGATGGTTAGCACCTCTATGACCAAATTTCATTTTGTAAGAAGTTGCACCTTGTGATAGTGCAAATAATTGATGTCCTAAACATATACCAAAGAATGGTATTTTTCCTATAATTGATTGAATCGTATCTAGCGTTTCTTTAACATTCTCTGGATTACCTGGACCATTAGAAACCATCACGCCATCAGGGGCAATATTTAATATTTCTTCTACAGATGTTTGATATGGTACAACTGTCACATCACAACCTCTTCTATTTAACTCACGTACAATATTTTCTTTTTTACCATAGTCAATCAGTACTACTTTATATCCGTCTCCTGTTGAAATATACGGTCTAATAGATGACACTTGCTCAACTTCATCAGTTCTTAACGTATCATTTTTCAATCTGTGAATAACTGTTTCAATTTCGTTTTCATTATCTGTAAAACCAGCTTTAAGAACACCGTGGTTTCTAATTTTTCTAGTTAAACTTCTTGTGTCAACACCGGAAATACCTGGAATATTATAAAATTTCAAAGTTTCATCTAGTGTTTTACTAGATCTGAAGTTACTCGGTTCTTGACATGCTTCACGAACAACTACACCATTTAAAGTCAGTGTTAATGATTCAAAATCATCTCGGTTAAAACCATAATTCCCAATAAGTGGATATGTGAATGTAATAATTTGACCTGTATATGATGGATCTGAAATTGTTTCTTGATAACCTGTCATAGCTGTATTAAATACAATTTCTCCTATTGTTAATTCATCTGAACCTAACTTAAACCCTTTATAAATGGTGCCATCTTCAAGAACTAAGTATCTTCTATTACGCATTTTTTACTGCCTCCTCATAAACTATTTCACCGTCATAAATTGTCATGATTGGGTATCCTGATACAACTTCATCGATAAATGGTGTATTGCTACTTTTAGAAGCAAATTCTTCAGCTTTAATTGGTCTTTCTGATTCTAAATCTATTATCGTAAGGTCAGCATAGCCACCTTCTTCAAGTCGTCCATAAGGTAAATCGAATGTTTCAGATGGTTTTATTGTTAAATAAGAAACAAGTTGTTCTAGAGTAAATTTTCCTGTTTTAACAAAATGCGTATATAACAATTGGAAAGCAGTTTCGCTTCCTACAATTCCAAATGGTGCATCAACCATAGAAGCTTCTTTTTCTTCTTTGGCATGCGGAGCGTGATCTGTTGCAATACAATCAATTGTTCCATCAATAAGTCCTTCAATTAAAGCATCTCTGTCTTCTTTTGCTCTTAATGGTGGGTTCATTTTGTATATTGCGTCGTCTCCAGGTACATCGTCTTCAGTTAACAATAAATGGTGTGGTGTTACTTCTGCAGTCACTTTAATTCCAGCTTTTTTAGCATCTCTTATTACTCTTACACTTTCTTTAGTCGAAACGTGACACACATGATAATGACAATTAGCAGCTTCGGCTAATAACACATCTCTTGCAATTTGGACAGCTTCACATATTGAAGGTATGCCTGGTATGTTAAGTTCGTTACTACGTTTTCCTTCATGCATTGCTCCACCGTAAATAAGTGAATTGTCTTCACAATGCGCAACGATTGCTTTATTGATTTTAGCCGCTTCTATCATTGCTTCATACATCATTGAAGCTGTCTGTACTCCTACACCATCATCAGTAAATTGGAACATGCCTGTTTCTTTTAAAGCTTTAAAATCTACGTGCTCTTTACCTGCTTGTCTCACAGTAATAGATGCGTATGGTAATACTCTTACAGCAGCATGTTTATTTATAATGTCATGTATTTTTTCTAGATTTTCAACTGAATCAGGAACAGGTTTAGTGTTAGGCATTGGACATACAGTTGTAAAACCACCTCTTGCCGCTGCTTTAGTTCCTGTTTCAATTGTTTCTTTATGCTCTCCACCTGGTTCTCTTAAATGAACATGGACATCAACAAAACCTGGCGAAATAAAATGTCCTTTAGCATCAATCACTTTCAAATTTCCTTCTTCTATTGAATCAGCGATACTTTTGATCTTACCATCTTCTATTTGTATATCTTTCTTCACAAGTTCACCTTGAGATAAGATTTTTCCATTTTTGATTATAAGTGACATTTTACTTTTTCCTCCTTATGATTAAGTACTTCTTGAATACATGCCATTCTCACGAAAACACCATTTTCCATTTGTCTAAAAATGCGAGATTTTGGACTTTCAACTAAATTTGTATCAATTTCGACCCCTCGATTTACCGGAGCAGGATGCATTACAATTGCACTATCTTTCAGTTGTTCGTATCTTTCTTTTGTAAGGCCATAACCAACATGATATTCAGACTTGCTATAAGATTGACCTTTATCATGTCTTTCATTTTGTACTCTTAACAACATGCACACATCAATTTCATTAATAACATCATCAATATTTACATAAGGAATATCAGAAATCTGTTCTTTCCATTGGTCTGGAGCTGAGAACATGACTTCTGCACCTAATTTTGTTAAAGCGTCAGCGTTACTTCTTGCTACTCTTGAATTTTTAATATCTCCTGAAATTAAAACTTTTAACCCGCTAAAATAACCATACTCTTCATAAATCGTCATAATATCCAGTAAAGATTGAGTTGGGTGTTGTCCACTTCCATCTCCTCCATTAATAACAGGTATATTAAGCGATTTTAAAGGTTCATAATATTCATTTTCACTATGTCTGATGATCAGCGCTTCAACTCCTATAGATTCGAGAGTTTTACACGTGTCATATAGCGTTTCACCCTTCTGAACAGATGAAGTATTTGTTTCAAATGGTAAAATGTCTAATCCTAATTTTCTTTCAGCCATTTCGAAACTACATTTCGTTCTTGTAGAATTTTCAAAGAATAAATTTGCTACAGTTGCTTTTCTATCAATTGAACTTATACCTTGTTCTTTTAGATCCTGCGCTTTGTGAATAATGTTTAATATTTCGTCTTTTGTTAAATCAGCCATAGATAATATGTTTTTCAAGGGTAACGCCTCCTAGAATTATTTTATTTTCTTGGGTAAAATGAGATTCAGTAAAATACCAACTGTTGCTGCTAATGCCATCCCTTCAATATTCAAATGAATACCGATACCTGTAAAATCTAGATGTGCTTTTCCGATTCCTAGTACTAAAATTACTGATGCTATAATTAAATTTCTATTGTTACCAAAGTCAATTTTGTTTTCTACCAACATCCTCAATCCACTTGAAGCTATAATTCCGAATAACAGTATCGATACACCGCCCATGACTGGTGTCGGTATAGTGGAAATCATAGCTGTAAACTTTCCAACAAAGCCTAAAATAAGTGCGAGGACTGCTGCACCTCCTATAACCCATATACTATAAATTTTTGTAATTGCTAGTACACCTATATTTTCTCCGTATGTTGTACTTGGAGGTCCACCTATAATAGAAGACATCATAGTTGACACGCCATCACCGATTAATGATCGATGTAAACCTGGCTCTTTGAAAAAGTTTTTACCGACAATTTTATTAATAACTATTTGATGCCCAATATGTTCACTTACCGTTACAAATACAATCGGTAACATGATTAATATTAATCCCCACTGTAATGAAGGTGTGTAATCATGAAAAGGCATGTATATGTCTGGTAATTGTAACCATTTCGCTTTTGCTATCGGTTCTAAATCAACAATGCCGTATAGTAATGATGAAATGTAACCTACAATAATACCTATCAATACTGGTATGATTGATAAAAATCCTTTAAAGAATACTGAAACAATTATTGTTGTAATCAGTGTAATCAGTGCCACTGTAATATAAACACCGCTGTATCCAGTCATTGCGTTTGAATCAGTGTACATTGCCATGTTGACAGCAACTGGCGCTAAACCAAGTCCTATAACCATAATTACTGGTCCTACTACAACAGGTGGTAATAAATTCAGCAACCAATCTGTGCCTGTAAGCCTTATAATCAATCCGATGATTACATAAAGGACACCACTCATGAACAAAGCCACTAACATTTCGCCTAGGTCGTGTGATTTAAGACCGACTATAATCGGTGTGATGAACGCGAAACTTGATCCTAAGTATGCAGGTATTTTTCCTTTAGTAATTAGAATATAAAGTAATGTTCCAAGCCCCGAAGCGATTAATGCTGCTGAAACAGGTAATCCTGTTAAGAAAGGTACTAATACTGTCGCTCCAAACATTGCAAATAAGTGCTGTGAACTTAAGAAAAACCATTGAGAAGGTTTTGGTTTCTCATTTACATCTAAAATAGGTTCAACCGTGCGTTCAAACATTTCTTCGTTGTGTGTCATTTTTCATTCTCCTATTCAAAAAAAGATCCCTTTACAAGATATGCAAAGGGATCTATGTATACAGTTATACCTATACAAATATATACAGGTAGACTGTTACAAAAACGCTCCTTTGCCAGTATCTCGTACTGATTTAAAAGGAATTATTTAATTTAATGTTACTGCTGTTTTATCGTCAATTTCTTCTAGTTCTACTACTATTGATTCGTTAGAAGCAGTTGGTACGTTTTTACCAACGTAATCTGCTCTAATAGGCAACTCTCTATGACCTCTATCTACCAATGTAGCTAAGCTGATTTTTCGTGGTCGTGCATGGTCTAATATAGCATCAAGTGAAGCTCTAACAGTGCGACCTGTGTATAACACGTCATCGACGATAATAACATGTTTATCATTAATATCTACTTCGATATCAAATGATTTCACTTTAATTTGACTATGTTCTACATCATCTCGGTAATGTGTGACATCAATCTCGCCAGTTGGCACTTGCACATCTTCTATAGATTTGATTTTCTTTTCAATTCTATTTGCTAAGTGTACGCCTCTAGTTTTCACACCTAATAATACAATATCTTTCGTGCCTTTGTTTTTCTCTAAAATCTCATGTGACATTCTCGTCAAAGCACGATTGATTGCTGCATCATCCATAATCATTCTTTCAGCCATATTCAATCTCCTTCCACAACAAAATACTCATGTCTTTAAGAAGACATGAGTATATACTGGTACCTTTAAAAAGGTCCACACGCACATATATGTCTTCTCAGCCTCTCAGGACTGTCTGTTAAAGACGATTTAATTGTTAAAACTATAATATCGTTTTTCTAGTATATTGTCAAAGTATATCTGAAATTAAACTAGTATTATTACAATTATTTTTTATCTTCTATTTTTCTTAACTTTTCTATTAACGCTTCGAAATATTCAGGTAAAGGCGCTTCTTTTTCGATATATTTTCCAGTTATAGGATGTCCAAATCCAAGTAACCCTGCATGTAAAGCTTGCCCGCCTAAATCTAAAGTTTTCTTTCTACCATACTTTGGGTCCCCTACTAATGGGTAACCAATATGTTTCATGTGCACTCTAATCTGGTGTGTTCGCCCAGTTTCAAGCTGACAATTCACCAATGTATATTGGTCGAATTTTTCTATCACGTTAAAATGCGTTACTGCTTCTTTGCCATCATCAACGATAGCCATTTCTTGGCGCTCTTTTGGGTTTCTACCAATAGGCGCTTCAATAGTACCGAATTCGTGAGGGATATGACCATGTACTAAAGCAGTATATTCTCTAGTTACTGTCTTATCGACTAATTGTTCTACTAACCCTCTATGTGCAATATCATTTTTTGCTACCATCAATAAACCTGAAGTATCTTTATCAATTCGATGTACAACACCTGGTCTAATTTCTCCATTAATGCCTGATAAATCTGTTATAGCATACATAAGTCCATTTACTAAAGTTCCAGTATAATGTCCGGGAGCAGGATGTACTACCATTCCTTTAGGCTTGTAGACTACCGCAACATCTTTATCTTCATAATATATCTCTATGCCTAAATCTTCTGCTACTATGTCTACTTCTTCTACTACTTTTTCAGTAGCAACAATCGTATCATTCAATTTAGTTTTATAATTTGATTTTACGACTTTACCGTTTACCTCAACTAAACCTAATTTAATCCAATCTTGTATTTGACTTCTTGACCAATCTGGATTTAATTCAGGTAACAATTTATCAATTCTTACGCCCGCTTCTTGCTCTGTTTCTATTTTAAATTCAAACGTATTCAAGCTTTTTCCTCCTTGCCTTCAAATAAAATTACAATAATTAATACAATAACACCAATTGTTAAAGCTGCATCCGCAACATTAAATATCGGGAAATTATAACCAAATATATACGTATCTATAAAATCTACTACTTCACTTCTAAACAATCGATCTATAAAATTACCTATCGAACCAGCTATTAATAAACTCAGACCGAATTGGATTAATGGTTTTCCATAACCTTCGCTCTTAAAGAACATAATTAATATAACTAACACAACGATTGTCACAATATAGAACAACCACATTTTCCCTTGAAGAATACCCCACGCAGCACCTTCGTTCCGATGAGAAGTTATATATAAAAGATTTTTAATAACTTTTACAGAATCACCAATTTCTAATGATTTTACAATCATATATTTTGTTAATTGGTCTAACGCTATAATTATAACTATAAAAATACTCCATATAGGAATATTATAACCTTTACGCATTTATTGTTCACTCCAATCTTGATTATTTTACCACATAAACAGGTAGGTTTGTTAATCTGACAAATAATATTAAACATGTATTTTTATGTTATTACATTAAAAATACTCCTATTAAAGTGAAAACTTTAATAGGAGTATTTATTTACACAACAAATTGTTTTTTAAATTAAATGATTAACCTAAAGTTGCTACAACTGATTGACAACGAGGACATAAGTGATCTAGTCCATTAACTGAACCTAATTGATCTGAATAGTTCCAACAACGTTGACATTTTTCACCTTCTGCATGGTCAACTTTAACTTTAACTAATTCATATTCTGTACCTTCAGTTAATTCATCTACAACGTCAACTTTTGATACAATGAACAATTGATTTAAATCATTAAATTTACTTAAGAAATCAACAGTATCAAACTCAGATGAGTTAGATAAAGTAATATGCGCTTCTAATGATTTACCAATTACTTTTTCATTACGTGCTACTTCTAGAGCTCTGTTAACATCGTCTCTTAATTTCATGAATTGAGACCATTTTTCCATTAATACAGTATCAATTTCATGTGGTTCAGGCATATCTGTTAAATGTACACTTTCTTCTTCAACATGTGGAATATGCCCCCAAATTTCATCTGCAGTATGTGGGATAATTGGTGCTAATAACTTAGTTAATTTAACTAATGTCTCATATAATACGGTTTGCATACTACGACGTTTTAATGAGTCTGCTTTTTCAATATATAAAATATCTTTACCGTAATCTAAGTAGAAATTACTTAAATCTACGTTGATAAAGTTTTGAATATCTTGATAGATGTCTAAATAGTCGTAAGCTTCATAATGTGATAATGTCTTACCGATAAATTGATTTAAACGGTTATGCATGTATTGATCGATTTCAAGCATTTCATCATAAGAAACACTATCAGTTGCTGGGTTAAAATCATTCACGTTTCCTAATAAGAAGCGGAATGTATTTCTGATTTTACGGTAAACATCTGAAGTTTGTTTTAAAATTTCATTAGAAATACGAACATCAGCCAAGTAATCAACACTACTCACCCATAGTCGAGCAATATCAGCACCCATTTGTTTAACAATCTTATCTGGTACGATAACATTACCAAGAGATTTACTCATTTTTTTACCTTCACCATCCATTACAAAACCGTGTGAAAGTAACATTTTATATGGTGAAATGCCTCTAGTTGCTACTGAAGTTGTAATTGAAGAGTTAAACCAACCTCTATATTGGTCACTTCCTTCAATATAAATATCAGCTGGGTAAGATAATTCAGGTCTAGTTTCAAGTACTCCTCTGTGCGTAGAGCCTGAATCGAACCAAACATCCATAATATCTGTTTCTTTAGTGAATACACCGTTAGGACTACCTTCATGTGTAAATCCTTCAGGTAATAAATCTTTAGCTTCTCTTTCAAACCAAACATTAGATCCATGTTTTTCGAATAAATCAGCAACATGATTAATTGTTGCTTCTGTCATGATGATATCGCCATTTTCAGAATAGAATACAGGTAATGGTACGCCCCAAACTCTTTGACGAGAAATTACCCATTCTCCTCTATCTCTAATCATGTTGTATAAACGTGTTTTACCCCAATCAATTTTAAATTTAGTTGTATCAATTGCATCTAAAATATCTTGTCTTACTTTACTGATTGAAGCGAACCATTGCTCAGTCGCTCTAAAGATAACCGGTTTTTTTGTACGCCAGTCATGTGGATATGAATGTGAGAAGAATGATAGTTTTAATAGTGCTCCAACTTCATCTAATTTTTCTGTAATTGTTTTGTTTGCTTTATCATAAAATTGCCCTGCAAACTCTCCTGCTTCTTCTGTGAAAACACCTTTATCATCGATTGGGCTAATTACACCTAAATCATATTTTTGTCCGATAACATAGTCATCTTCCCCGTGTCCAGGTGCGGTATGAACACAACCAGTACCTGCGTCTGTAGTTACGTGATCGCCTAAAATTACTAATGATGTTCTGTCGATAAATGGATGTTGCGCTGTAACATATTCAAGTTCAGAACCTTTAAATTCTTTTTCACGAACAATTGTTTCTTTATTCCAGTCTAAATCTTCACAAACAGCATCTAATAACGCTTCTGCTACTACATATTTTTTACCTTCAACATTTACTTGTACATAAGTAAGTTCAGGATTAACAGCAATTCCTAAGTTTGATGGAATTGTCCATGGAGTTGTTGTCCAGATAACGAATGATGCATCTTCATCTACAACACCTTTACTATCAACTACTTTAAAAGCTACATAAATAGATGGTGATTTTTTATCTTTATATTCAATTTCAGCTTCTGCTAAAGATGATTCACTTGAAGGTGACCAATAAACTGGTTTTTTACCTTTATAAATTAAACCTTTAGCTGCCATTTCTCCAAATACGCGAATTTGAGCTGCTTCGAATTCAGGTTTTAAAGTAATATATGGGTTTTGCCAATCACCATTTACACCTAAACGTTTAAAGTCAGATTTTTGTACTTCGATTTGTTCAAGTGCAAACTCTTCACATTTTTCACGAAATTCTGCGACTGACATTTCTTTACGCTTAACACCTTTATTTGTTAATGCTTGTTCAATAGGTAAGCCATGTGTATCCCAACCTGGAACATAAGGTGCATAATAACCAGTCATTGCTTTATGACGAACAATAAAGTCTTTTAAGATTTTATTCAATGCATGACCCATGTGTAGATTACCGTTTGCGTAAGGAGGTCCGTCATGCAAAATAAATGGTGTTTTACCTTTATTTTTTTCTAAAATTTTATTAAATAAGTCTTTTTCATCCCATTCAGCTTGAATTTGAGGTTCCTTATTTGGAAGTCCACCTCTCATTGGGAAGCTTGTTTTTGGCATAAGTAACGTGTCTTTGTAGTCCATAAGTTTTAATCTCCTTCAATTATTAAAATAAAAAACTCTAAGTTGAAATAATAGGGACGAAGTAATCGCGGTACCACCCTTATTAACTCAACTTAGAGTTCACTCATTAACTATATATAATTTTTTGAAAAGGTGATACCTAAAGAAATTATTCGACTAGGCTTTCACCATCCCTAGCTCGCTTCTACTATAATTATTCTTTAGACGCGTCCTCATCACTATCTATAGATTGATTATTAATCTTCTCTTGATTATTTTGTTCTTCTTTTTGCAAAATGTCAATATTTTCTTCAGTAACTTGTTGTTGATCAATATCATAATTTAATAAATAATCCCAATCATCATTCTTCAACAAATCAAGTTGCGCTTCTACTAACATACGAAAACGAGATCTAAATACTTTAGATTGTCTCTTCATATCTTCAGTTTGGAAGCTTATTTTACGTGCTTTTTGTAAAGCATCATTGATGATAATATTAGCTCTACCTTCTGCTTCTTTAACTATAGAATCAGCTTTTAGCTCAGCGGAATGCTTTGTTTGTTCGCCTGCTTTTTGAGCTTGTAATATTGCTTCAGAAATTGTGTTTTCGACCGCTCTAAAACGATTAATATTTTCATCTTTATCATCTATTAATGTTTGTAATTGCGCTTTTTCTGATTTTAATTTTTCTATTTCATCGCTTAATGATTCTAGATATTGACGTACTTCTGATTCATCTAAGCCTTTATGCACTCTACTAAATTCTTTTTGTTTAATATTTTCTGGGGTAAATGCCATCAGTTTTCCTCCTTAGCACTATTTAAACAAAGTACGATATGTTATACGTAATTTGCCTTTTTTTGATTCACCGTTATTGGCTACAATCTTAGCACGACCGTATCCTTTTATCGATAGTAAATCATTCTCTTCGACTAAAAAGTCTACTCTTTCAATCTCTCTATGATTGACTTTTACACGTTTACCTTCTATGAGTTTCTTACTTAGCGCTCTACTTGTATTAGTTATATGCTTTACAATTACATCAAGCCTCATAGCACTCACAGTTGTATCTCGTGTAACCCAATTCTCATTTGATTGTATCATATTTTGAAAAGGAATAGAACTCAATTTGATTCCTGCACCTTTAATTTTTGTTAATTCTAACATAATATATGATTCAAATCTTTTTGTCAAAACAAATTGTATTTTTTCGTTAACAATAATATCACCTAATTGATTACGATCAATTCCTAGAGACATTATCGTTCCTAATATATTTCGATGTGTTAATGTTACAAACTTAGTTGGATAATTAAGTTCGATTAATACTATTTCAAAGTCTTCTTCTTCTGGAGTGAAGTAATCAGGAGCAATTATTGCACGCTTTCTTTCAGCCTCATTACCTCCGCCAAAATAATGGACTCTTAATCCTTCAAAACTACCAACTATTGTATCTAAAATGTATTGTTCTCGAGGGTCTAAAAAGTCCGTAAGAACATGTTGATAATTTCTTTCTGCTATTTCACATTTATTAATAAATAAATCAATTTCTTCTCTTTCTTCTTTTCTAAAATGTTGATAGATATCCATTGTTACACCTCTAAATATATATAAAAAAAGGATGGACGCATTGTCCCATCCCATTACACTATATCATTCATGTTAAATTTACAGGATTGGTACTACAGGTACAAACATATTGAATACGCTTATTAAACCTACATAGAATAAACTTAAAGTAATAAAAGCCACAATTGAAGATATGTCTAACATACCTAGAGGTGGAATTATTTTTCTGAAAGGTTCTAAAAACGGTTCATAAATCTTACCTAAAAATTGTCCTATAGCTCCTTCTCTTAATCCAGGTAACCAAGATGTTAAGAAGTAAACAATCATACCATATTGATAAATTTTAACAACAAACAATACAAATCCTAAAATTGTACTTAATAATCCGCTATCCATATACTATTTCCTCTATTCTTGATAAGGGTCAACTTGTTCAATTTGTTCTGTGATTGATCCAGCAACTTCAACATTATCAGGTGTGCACAAGAAAATATCTGTCCCAACTCTTCTAATGTCACCGCCGATAGCATAAACTGTTCCACTTAAGAAATCGATTATTCTTTTAGCAGATACTTTATCTATTCTTTGTAAGTTTACTAGTGTTGTTCTTCTATTTTTAAGTTCATCTGCGATATCTTGTGTATCAGAAAATACTCTTGGTTCAAACAAGCACATTTTTGAATTTTGCGCAAAATCCATATTACCACCCATGCTCACCACATTTGTTTGAGATGAATTTGTACGTTTTTCACTCATGGCTTCTTTCCTTTCAGGTTTATTAAAATCACGTGAACGTTGTGATTGATATCTTGTTGTATTATTCTGTTGTGACGGTACACTTTTTAAAGTATTCTGTGCTGTTTTCTTTTTCTCTTGAGAGCTTTGTTCTTGCTCGGGGGCTCTACTTTGCTCTTGACGTGGTTCTTCGTATACTTCCTCTTCATCATCTACTATGAAGAAACCTTTAAACACATCTTTAATAGCCATAATTTACACTCCTTATTCACCAACTAATTTTGTACCAATTCGAACATATGAAGCACCTTCTATTATTGCTTCATTAAAATCATTGCTCATGCCCATAGATAATTCTGTACATGGTGCATAGCTTAGATTTAATGATTGTACTTTATCTTTTAACAGTCTTAGTTGTTTGAAATATTGTCTTAATTTTTCTTTGTCTTCGGTTAGTGGTGCCATAGTCATTAAACCAACAATTTCAATGTGTTCAAAATTTTCCATTTCTTTAATAAAAGGAATGACTTCTTCTGGTGACATACCGTGTTTAGATTCCTCACCTGAAACATTAACTTGAACAAAACATTTAACTTTATGATTGGCACGTTTTTCTATTTCTTTTGCTAATTTCAACCTATCTAGTGCGTGTAAGTAATCGATGTCATCAATGACTTCTTTTACTTTTCTTGTTTGCAGAGACCCAATAAAATGCATAATTGCATCATCAGGAAGTTGCTTTTTCTTTTCAATGAAACCTTCAATTCTATTTTCACCGAAATTTCTTAAACCAGCTTGATAAGCTTCTATAGCTCGGTCTATTGTAACATATTTTGTAACAACAATCACTTGAGGTGATGTTTCAAAACTTGATTCTTTAGTACTGTTACGAATTTGTGACTCTATATCTACTAAATTTTCTTTTACCGATTTCAAAATTATACCTACTTTCTACCTATAAATGCAAGCATTCTTCCAGTATTTCCTTGTTCTACTCTATAGGAAAAGAACTTATCTGTTTCACTAGCTGTACAATGATTTGTCTTAACGATATGTTCTGGTTTTACACCATAAAATATAGCTAACAATTCATTTGCTCTTTTCAAATCTATACCATGTTTATTCTGACCTCTATTTTCAATATATAAAGATGAATCAATTGGTAAAGACTTAAATTTATTGTAAATATCATCGTTAATTTCATAACTATTTGAAGTTGAAGGACCGATAACAATTCTAAGGTTCTCAATATCACCTTTATAGTTTTCAATCATTTCTTTAATGATTTGCGATTGAGTTCCTCTCCAACCTGCATGACAAAGTCCGACATACTCGCTATTCGTATCATACAAATAAATTGGTACGCAATCAGCAAAACACATTGTCAGTAAAATATTTGATTCATAAGTGTATAATCCATCTAATCCATATAACTCGTTAGTAAGCTCTGAGATATTTTTACCTCTATCTGATGATTTAACTTCTTGAATTTTATTTTTATGAGTTTGGATTGGAAACACCCATGAATCACACGAGAAGCCAATCTCCTCAGCTAATATTCTTTGGTGTTTTGTAATATTCTCTGGATTATCATCTATATAACGCGCCATGTTAAAAGCATTATTTGGGTAAGGACTGTGACCATCAGTTCTTGTTGTGATCCCAATTGTTAAATCAGGTCTTTCTTGAACATTATATGATAAGTGGTGATTTTGCTGACTAAATATTTCTTCCATGTTATCTCTCCTAATAAAAAAAGTCATCAGGACATATGCCTGATGACTTTTAAAGTTCATTTATCGTCTAGAGCGTCTAGAACGTCTATCTTCTCTATTTCGAATGAAACTTGGAATATCACTATCATCAGTTGATTCATTTGCAGCAGGTTTACTTTCAAATGAAGCTTTTCTATCTAGTGACTCTCCTTCATCTCTTTTTGAAGGTGCTTCTGTAGTTCCACCAAATGCTCCGCCACCTTGAGGTTTGCGCGCACTAGAAGGTTTATCATTAAAACCTGTTGCAATTACTGTAACGACTAATTCGTCTTGTAATTCAGGATTAATAACTGTACCAAATATCATGTTAACATCTTCGTCAGCAGCATCTTGAACGATATCAGCAGCTTCTTGTGCTTCGAATAGAGATAGTGATTCTCCACCCGTAATGTTCATAAGGACACCTTGAGCGCCTACGATAGATGTTTCTAATAATGGAGAAGAAATTGCTTTCTTAGCCGCTTCAATTGCTCTATTTTCACCAGAAGAAACACCGATACCCATTAATGCTGAACCTTGGTTAGACATAATCGTTTTTACGTCTGCAAAGTCTAAGTTTACTTCACCAGAAACAGCGATTAAATCAGAGATACCTTGTACACCTTGACGTAATACATTGTCTGCTTCTTTGAAAGCTTCCATCATAGGTGTAGATTTATCTACAATATCTAATAAACGATCGTTAGGAATAACGATTAAAGTGTCTACTGAAGCTTTCATAGATTCTACGCCAGCTGCAGCTTGTGTTTGACGTTTGCGACCTTCAAAGCTAAATGGACGAGTAACAACACCAACTGTTAATGCACCCATTTCTTTAGCAATTTTAGCAACAACTGGTGCAGCACCTGTACCAGTTCCGCCACCCATACCTGCAGTTACGAATACCATATCTGCACCTTGAATAGCATCTTCTATTTGTTCACGAGATTCTTCAGCAGCTTTTTTACCAATTTCTGGGTTAGCACCTGCTCCTAAACCACGAGTTAATTTTTCACCAATTTGAATTTTTGATGACGCTTTAGATAAGTTTAACGCTTGACCATCTGTGTTAATAGAAATAAATTCTACATTATTCATACCATGGTCTATCATACGGTTTACAGCGTTGTTACCGCCGCCACCAACACCAATTACTTTTAAAGTAGCTAAATGATTAAATCCTTGCTCAAATTCTAACATTTATTATCCTCCTAATCTTTATGACCCATCAATCAAATAACGATTTCATTAATTTCTTGAATACACTTGGCTTCTCTTCTTGACTATCCGAATCATAATCAGCTTCGGAGTGATTGTCGTTACCAGAACTTGAAGCTTTTGTATCATTATTTTTGTCTTTGTTTTGTTTTTTCTTAAACCATTGTTCATAAGGTTTTGCTTTAGATTCTTGATTTACTTCATCATAAGTTTCTTCTTCAATTGTATCCGCATCATAATTATTCATTGTAACATAATCTAGTAGCTCATCAAAGACAATTCCACTAGATATGGTAGAGATACTTGACGTAAATTCTGGTTTGCGAATTCCCATTTGAGATGGTGTGTGTATACGTACTTTTTCGTTCACCATATCTTGTAATAATTCTTTAATTCCTAATAGATTTGAAGTACCGCCAGTTACGATAAATCCACCGTTAACGTTTGTAATACCCATATCTTGTAATAAATCAAAAACATCGAAGAAAATTTCTTCCATTCTTGATTCAATAATTTCACTTAATTCTTTTTGAGTAAATTGTGCGTGACCTTCTTCATTGATTTGCTCAACACTGAAAACATCTTGATCAGATGCTGAGTCATAGAACGAATGACCATATTGTTGTTTGATTTTTTCAGCGTTGTCATATGTAGTATTTAATGCTTTAGCAATATCTGTTGTAATGCTTCTTCCTGCCATTTCAATTGTATCCCCATCAACAAGATTGCCTCGTTCATAGAAACCTACTTGAGTTAAATCTTCACCTATATCAATGACACAAGCGCCTAACTCAACTTCTGTTGGCGATAAGATTGACTGATAATTATAAGCATCTGAGAATACTTCTAATACATCTACACCACATGATTCTACACATTTAATTATATTGATTAAAAGTGATTTAGATGTTGCAATCACACCAGCTTCAACCTTCAATGATTGTGTAGCAACCATTTCTTTAGGGTCTGAAACTTCATGCAAATCATCTACTATGAATTTCATTGGGAATACCCCAACAACTTCGGTTTCAGGTACGTCATTCAATCCTCTTATGCCTTCTAAGACAGATTCTATGTGAGCACCATCAATCTCTGTTTCCGTTCCTTCAAATGGTATTTCATATTTTTCATCATATATTTCCGTATTTACGATAGGCATTTTTAAGAAAACTTCTTTAATGTCTACTCCAGAAGCAATCGCCGCTTTTTTGATTGTATCTTTAATTGCTTGCTTAGCAATATCAAAATCATCTATACAACCATTTCTTATTCCATTTGTAAACGTTTGCCCTGTACCTATCACGTTAATGCCATTATGAAATTTTTCTCCTACAATTACTTTTACACTCGATGAACCTATATCTAAACTAATATAATAATGTTCCTCCATCGATAGGCACCTCCTCTAAGACATGATAATCTAATTTACACTATTCTTAGTTTACATGATTGATGTTTTAATGTGAACTAATAATAGGTTTATTTGTTGAATTTTTAGTTAATCTGATGATTTTTCTGTTGATTTTGGTTCTTCATCAGATTTTTCTAGTTCTTTTGATAAATCTTGTAATGCTTGATCTAACTTTTGTTGCTCAGATTTTGTATTTTCTTCTTGTTCACTTTCTTTATTTGCACGCTCTTTTTGTTGTTCTTTAGATTCATATGGTAAGAATGTAGCACCGACTTGTAAATCAACAAAACCTGGTGTTTTTAATTCTCCAGTATTATCTCTCTCTAATTTATCAGATATGCTAGGATAATAGTTAATTTTATTTGCAAAAGTTTGAATATCTCCAACAACTTCTACATTATCTGTCATAAACATTTGGATTCTATTTTGATTATTTTCACCTGGTTTATAATTAATTTCTGAAATCATTGATTTCACTTTAGGTTTTACTTTCTTTAACTCTGGTACAATTTTGTTTAATTTTTTAGAAGTGAAGTCATTTAAAATCGGAACATCGATTGGTAAATCTGTTGATATTTTTTTGATAGTAGAACCGTTTTCCAATAGTGGTTCATACCCTTTTTTATTTTTGATTAAGCCTATTGTTTCATATTCTTTAACATTTACGATTAAATCATTAGGAAAACGACGCTTTATTTCAACATTTTTAATACCTTCGATTTTTTCAATCTTAGATTTCATTTCGCTCATTGGCAAATTATAAATTCTAGAATCAGATTTTATATTTAATGCTTTTTCGATATCTTTTTTAGCAACAAGCTTTTCACCATTAATTTCTACTTTATCTACTTTACTGATATCCGTAAACATATATAAAACTACTAACAAGACAAGGAGTATAACACCAATGAATACGCCTAATTGAATTTGTCGTCTACGCTTTCTTTTTGTTTTTAGACTTTTAAGGTGTTTATCTTCTGTAGCCGTTTCAAATTGTAAAATATCTTCATTTTTATCAGAACTCTTACTCACTGTTGTCACTCCTTATAACCATTTTTCTAGAATGAAGGTAAATGTTTTTGGAAACTCTCAATAAATTCATCTCCACGTGCTTCAAATGTATCGTATTGATCCCAACTTGCGCATGCGGGAGATAATAATACAACATCATTAGATTGAATATGATCTTGTATTAAATCAACAGCACCTTTAACATCTTTAGCTTCTAGTACTTCTTTACCTTGACTTGCACCTAAAGTTTTTAATTTACCTTTTGTTTCACCAAAAGTGACCATTAATCTAACTTTATCCATATAAGGAATTAAATCGTCGAAATCATTACCTCTATCTAATCCCCCACATAACCAAATAATTGGTGAATTAAATGAGCTTAACGCAAATCTTGTTGCTAATGTATTTGTAGCTTTCGAATCATTGTAATATTTATTACCTCTGTTTGTTCCTATGTACTGTAGTCTATGTTTTATCCCAGAGAATGTAGTAAGGGTATGAACTATAGACTTGATATCTACTCCGGATATAATAGAAGCGAGAACTGCTACTAATACATTTTCTAAATTATGCTTACCAGGTAATACGATGTCATTCGTGTTAATAATACGCACACCATTATATACTACATAATCGTCTTTGATGTATATCCCGTTTACCTCTTGTTCTGTTGAAAAATATAAAATCTTTGATTTAATTTCATCTTTGTCAATAAGATGTCTTTGTTCATAATTAAATATTAGATAATCATCTTCAGTTTGATTTTTAAATATATTCTTTTTAGCATTTTGATACTCTTCTAATGAACCATGATAATCTAAGTGAGCTGAATAAATATTTGTAACAATTGCAATATGAGGCCTGTATTCAACCGTTCCTAGAAGTTGGAATGACGATAACTCAGTAATTAGGTAATCATCTTTCGTCACATCTTGTGCTACTTTCGATGCTACAACACCTATATTGCCCGATACTTGGCCTTTCACTTTGCTGTTTCCAAACATATCACCAATTAGTGAAGTAACTGTAGTTTTCCCGTTTGTTCCTGTGATACCAATTATAGGCGCTTCAGAAATATAATAACTTAACTCAATTTCCGTTATGATTTTTAAATTTTTATTTAATGCCTCTTGTAATAAAGGGATTTTATATGGGATACCTGGGTTTTTAACGATTAATGGATTATTATCCAATAAACTCAGTGGATGTTCACCACTAATAACTTTAATCCCATCATTTACAAGCTCCAATGCATGTGGATTGTTCGTTAAATCTTGTCCATCATTTACTATAACGTTTGCACCTAGTTTCTTACAAAGCTTAGCACTTTCATATCCACTTTTTGCTAACCCTAAAATCAAGACGTTCTTATCTTTCAATCCAGTATATGGCTTCACTTTACATCACTCCAATCCATAGACCTATAGCCCCTGTAATGATACCAGTAGCCCAAAATACTAATACAACTTTCCATTCACTCCAACCTACTAATTCAAAATGATGGTGCAATGGACTCATTTTAAATATTCTTTTCCCAGTAAGTTTATACGAAGTTACTTGTAGCATTACAGATAAAGTTTCAATAACGAATACAAAACCGATCAATAATAAAGTAATTTCTTGATTTAACATAATAGAAATAGTTGCAAAGATACCGCCTAATGCCAAGCTACCTGTGTCACCCATAAATACTTTTGCTGGATACTTATTATAAATTAAGAATCCAATTAAACTAGCTAACATCACTAAACAGAATAACCCTATTTCTGGTTTATCTAAAACAAATGACAATATTGCATAAAATGCAAATGCTATAACAGATAACCCAGTCGATAAGCCATCTAATCCATCAGTTAAGTTAACAGCATTACTAAATCCTACTTGCCAAAATATAATAAACACGATATAGAATACTGATAACGGTAATGACCAATCAGTAAACGGTATATTAATCGCTGACTCAAATTGATAATTTGGTAACGCAACACTGACAATATAAAATATTACAGCTATTGCAATTTGAGCTAAAAACTTCTGTTTACTCGTTAAGCCTTGGTTATTTTTTTTAACGACAATTATATAATCGTCTATAAAACCAATCAGTCCAAAACCTATTGTGACAAATAATAATAAAATTAGTGGTCCGATTTGGTCAGCGAAAAATAATGCAATAACCGTCACTACAATGGTAGAAAGTAAAAATGTCAATCCGCCCATTGTTGGTGTGCCTGTTTTTTTCATATGACTTTGAGGACCCTCTTCTCTTATACTCTGCCCAAACTTAAGTTTTTTAAGTGTGGGGATAAGTATTGGTACAAGAATCAAAGTCAATAAAAACGCAATGACAGGTAGCGTAAAATTCATAATAGTTCACCTTTTCTTTTGTTTATTTATCAGGAATCATCTGATTCTTTAGAATCATTCGATTTCTCTTCTTTTTTATCTTTATTATCTTTCTCTTTATCTTCTTTATCTTTTTCACTTGTATCTTCTTCTGGTACTTGTCCTATTGAATCATCTCCATTTGGATGATTATTAGACAACGTAAATTTAACTTCAGTGCCTGATTTAATTTTTTGATTTTCATCTACTGATTGTTCTTTAACATAACCAGAACCTTCTGTTTCAGCTTTAATACCAGTCGCTTCTTGAAGTTTTAATATATCACGTTTTGTCCATTTTTCAGTATTAGGCATTGTTAGTTCGCCATCTGTCACAAGTAATACTCTTTCTTTATCTTGTACGCTTTTATCTTTTAGTGGTAATTGTTTTATTATTTTTTCTCCATTACCGATAACGACAGGTTCTAATTTCTTACCTTTTACAATGTCTGTAGCCTTTTTAGTTTCCATATTAACAACATCTGGAACTTTTGAAGAGTCATTTTTCTCTTTTCCTTCACTTTCTTCTACATCTAAATATTTCAATGTATTCTCCATTATTGGATTAAAGCCACGAGAAACACCATATTCATAAGCTTCTAAGTCTCGTTTCTTAGCTAGTGACATACCTGCATAAACTACTACTTCTGGATCTTTAGCTGGTGCATACCCCATAAAACTTACAAAGTAAGGATTAGCCCCATCTACGTATCCGCCACCTTTAGTGTCAGGAACTTGTGCAGTACCTGTCTTACCAGCAACACGATATCCATCAATTTTGTAATTGGTTGCATTACTGTCTTTACTATTTACCACTTTATCCAATTCAGTCATCGTTTTCTGAGCTGTATCTTTTGAAATTGGATTACCTACTACTTTTTTCTTACCTTCTTTAATCGTTTCTTTAGTTTGTTGATTTTTTATTGATTGAACATAATATGGTTGTAACATATTACCTTGATTTAAAATCGCAGTTTCTGCCTGTAACATTTGAATTGGCGTTACAGTTGTAGATTGTCCAAACGAAGATGTTTTTCTTTGAAGTTCATTATCAAATGCAATGTTACCAGGAGCTTCGCTATCGAATAAACTTCCTGTTTTCTTACCAAAACCGAATTTTTCATAATAAGTTTTCGCTTTATCTGCACCAACTAAATCTTGTAATTTCATCATTAAAGTGTTTGCTGAATATGTGAATCCAGTTGTCATAGGTATATTACCCCAGCCATCATCGTTCCAGTCATAAATTTTAAATCCGTCAATTTCTCTATGACCTGTTTTGAATTTTTTATTAGGTTCGAATTTGCCTTCTTCAATTGCAGCAGCTAGTCCGTACGTTTTAAATGTCGAACCAGGTTCATATGTATTTTGATATAAATCATTCGCCCATTTTTTACCAAAGTCTTCTTTTGTATCTGGATTAAATGTCGGTCGTTGACTATAGCCTAATATTTCACCTGATTTAGCATCCATAACAACTGCAAATAAATCTTCTGGTTCATAACGATCAACCATTTTATCTAATGCATTCTCAACAAATACTTGGATATTCGAATCTAATGTTAGATGTACATCGTCACCATTTTTAGCTTCAATATTATCTTCTGAGTTTGGTACTAACATGCCCCAAATATCTTGTTTATAAGAATTTTTACCTGTCTTACCTTTTAGATAACTATCAAAGACTTTTTCAGCACCATATACACCTGTTAACTTATTAGTTTCCTGATCTTTATCAGCTAATCCTATAAGATGGGATGCAAAATTTCCATTTGGATAAAATCGTTTCTTTTCGGTTTCAAAAGTAATACCTGGAAGTTTTAATTTCTCAATATCTGTTTTTTGCTTATAAGTTAAATCTTTTCCTTTTTGACCAAATTCAACTTGGAAAGCATTTTTAGTTTTCAACCTTTTTAATACATCTTTTTCATCCATTTTTAAGATTTTCGAAAGTTCTTTTGCTGTTTTCTCTTTATCTTTTACGTGCCTCGGTTTATCACTATCTTTACTCATTTTTTTATCTAGAATAGCGACCAATTTATAACTATCCGTGTCTTCTGCTAACACTTTTCCATTTCTGTCATAAATTTTACCTCTTTCAGGTTGAGCAACTGTTTGTCTTAAATATTTTTCACTTGCTCTATATGCTAAATCCTCTCCAGCAGCTTGTCCGCTGATCATGAGGTAGGAATATCTTAAGACCAATATAAAAAAGAGCAGTCCGAAAAAACTTACTAAGAGGACTGCTCCTATTTTATTTTTCTTTATTTTAATTTTTGGCATCACTACGCACTACCTTTACATTGTTGTTATTCAACTTAAGACCATAGTCTTCAGCTTTTTCGTAGATACGTTCATATGATGACTGCTTCATAGATTCTGTTTTCAAATCACCATTAGTAGTTTTTTGCTCTTCAATTTTATTATCTAATTCTGCAATTTGAGTTTTATTATTGTACGCATCCATTTTTAAAGATAGCATATAAATACTTATCAACGCAATCATAGTTATTAGTGTTATGTATACAAACTTTTCTATCCTTGATATGCCAACTACTTTACTTTTGGTAACTTTTTTTCTTTGCGGTTCGACTTGTGGCTCTTGCCACTCGTCAGGTCTATAATTTGGATATATTCTCTCTACTGCCATTCAATTGCCACTCCTCTAACTACTTTAAGATTTCTGCTACTCTTAGCTTCGCACTTCTTGCTCGGTTATTTTCTTCAAGTTCCTCGTCATCAGAAATAATAGGCTTTCTGTTAACTCTTTTGAGTTTAGGTTGGTATTCCTCAGGTACAACTGGTAATCCTCTTGGGACATCCGGCCCTTTTTCATACTCTTGAAATACTTGTTTACACAAACGATCTTCTAAAGAATGGAAAGTGATAACGGAAATCCTCCCACCAACTTTGACATGTTGTATAGCTGCTTCAATAGATTCTTCAAAGGCTCCTAGCTCATCGTTCACTGCAATTCTCACAGCTTGAAACACTCTTTTAGCTGGGTGTCCGCCTTTTCTACGCTTAGCAGCCGGGATTCCTTCTTTTATCAAATCCACTAGTTCGAAAGTCGTTTCTATAGGAGCATTTTCTCGTCTTGCTTCAATCTTTCTAGCTATTTGTTTAGAGAACTTCTCTTCACCATATCTAAAAAATGTTTTAACAAGTTGCTCATACGGCCATTCGTTTATCACTTCATATGCAGATAGTGATTGAGTTTGGTCCATTCTCATATCAAGCTTTGCATCATAATGATAACTAAAACCTCTTTCAGGAGTATCAAGTTGCGGACTTGAAACGCCCAAGTCATAAAGCACACCATCTACTTTGCTTATATCTAATGATTCTAATATATGTTCTAAATTTCTAAAGTTGTCTTGTACAAAGGTTACTTTATGGATATGATCCTTCAAAATATTTTTAGCATGTTGAATAGCCGTCTCATCTTGATCGATTGCAATTAGATGACCATCATCATTCAATTGTTCGGCTAGGTATAAACTATGCCCAGCTCCACCTAATGTACAATCTACGTATGTACCATCGGGTTTTATGTCTAATTTGTCTACTGTTTCTCTTAATAGTACTGATACGTGATGAAACATTTACTCCACTCCTAAAAATCAATATCGATGAGATCTTCTGCAATGTCCTCAAAATTGTCTTCAGATTCATCATAAAAATCATTCCAAGTGTTTCTATCCCAGATTTCAATTCTGTTAGAAACACCAATTACTGTACATTCTTTACTTAAATTTGCATATGTTCTTAAATTCTGCGGGATGTTAATACGTCCTTGTTTGTCTAATTCAACTTCAACAGCACCTGAGAAAAACATTCTCATAAATTTACGTGCATCTTTTTTTGTAATAGGTAAGTTTTTTAATTTTTCTTCGATGCGTGCCCACTCTTCAAGTGTATAACCAAACAGACATTTATCTAGGCCTCTAGTGATAATAAAACGTTCATTCAAATCATATCTAAATTTCGAAGGTACAATCATACGTCCTTTAGTATCTAATTGATGTTGATATTCACCCATGAACATTTTATTTCACCTCACCTTATTTATAATTTACCACATTCCCCCACAATCCTCCACTATTTATACAAGTTTTCTCAAAATTTGTACAATACATAAAAAAACACCGAATTTACAAGTCTGTAAATTCGGTGTAACCGTTGATATTTCTATACTTCTATTGTTATATGTTCGAAAGTGTAACAAAGTGGTGGATAGGTGGAGGGACTGAACACATCTGTCCCAAATTGATTCATAATTTGTACCGGATTCCACACTCTTTCTTGCAAACCTTGGTGAGGGTGTAACGTATTTTCTATTATTTCAAAATGTCTCATACTAATTTCGTTTTCTCTTTCAACATTCAGTAAATATCGATCTAATAAGTACTGATACTGATGTTGATGAATTTTGTTGTTTTTTTCTATTAATTGTCTATTTTGATATTCATCACCAATTTCATCAATTAATTTATGGTGGAATGATGTTTGTATATCTTTCATTTTTTCAATTTCTCTTAATACTTCATCAGATGCTTGAGCACGTATAAACTTATCTTTATCACTTTGTACGCCCTCTATTAAAATATCATTTATATCTAGTTCATATGATTCTATAACTTTTTTCGCTTCTTGAGTTAAATAACTTATACGCATTCTAGGTGTTACAATTGGCATTTCAATATTTAATACGTTGAATACACCTTTTAACTCTCCCCAATAGATTATTTCGCTTGGACCACCAATAAAGCTTAAAGTATTAAATAAATATTCTTCCATAAGAGGTCTTGTTACCACATTATTAGAAAATCTCTCTGGGTAATTATCTATTAGTTGTAGCAATTCATCTTCACTAAATACAACCTCAGAATCCTTACTTAAATAAAAAGCATTTTTATCCGCCATTATTAATTGACGTTTGTCATTATACTCATAGAATAAATGTACATTCGTATCAGTCAAAATCATGCGATTTTTGATAACTTCTGCAAAATTATTTTGCGTTGTTCTGAAGGCTTCATCAACTTGTTTATAATTATTTATAATTTGTTTGAAGAATGGTTTTTCCATTTCTCTTAATCTTGGGTGATGAGCATCAATCACTAATAAACCGTATTCTTTAAAAATTTCATGTGTTAAATATTTAAACATATCACTCCATGAATGAGCATTCTTTACTATTTGAGTGATTAACGATTTTAAATCTTTTGAATGTTTTGTTTCTCCAATAGATTTAAACATATCATCTAAAGCTTTCAATATAAGCTCTTCGTCAAATACATATTCAGAAACACTTTTTTCTGGTGGTTCTACAGTATTATATTTGATTTTATTTAACTGTCTTGTTATACGGTCATACGCGTATGTATGATTCACTTCATCAAAATCATGATCTTCCCCAGCAATCCAAAATACTGGTATGATAGGTTGATTTAATTTTTGACTTTGCTCTTTAGCTAAAATAATGATAGAAATGATTTTATGAAATGTATAAAGTGGTCCTGTAAACAACCCCGCCTGTTGACCACCAATTACAACTTTATGACCTTTACTTAAATTTTGAATATTAGTTTCTTGAGCTTTTGATAAAGTTAAATCAGACATATAATTTCTTATAACATGTGCTAATATTTCTTCTCTACCATTAGCAGATGTCTCGCTTCGTCTAACGAATTCATCTTGTAAGCCTGGCTTATAATCATAAAAATTCAGTATTTCTTCACTTTGATTAGTGTATCTATCTATGAAACTATTTTGCTTATCAATTAACGTCTTTATACAGTCCATACGTGTCTTTCTCCTTCAGAATTGATTACTATAATAAGTATAAAGATTATAGCTAAATAAAACAATCTAACGGCTTATAATTTAAAATTTGTTATAAATGAAGTATAATTAAGAAAAGAGCAAGGGGGATTATCATGGCAAAAGTAGAACATTTACAAATTAATTACAAAACAGAAGAAGCATTTGAACAATTCCGAAACTTCGGTAACGAAGGTTTATATATGGTAGAAGAACTAAAAGGCAAAATTATAGATGCAAGTTCAGATTCACCATTTTTCGGCATTTATGTTGGGGATAAATTAGTAGCTCGAATGTGCTTATTCAAGCAAGATGAAGTTGAGAAGACTTATTTCCCTAACTTTAGTGATTATTTAATTTTATGGAAACTAGAAGTGTTAAAAGATTATCAAGACAGAGGTTACGGATTGCAATTATTAGACTATGCTAAAAGCTATGGCCTACCGATTAAATGTATTGCACGTAACCAATCTAAAGATTTCTTTGTAAATCATGGATTTAAAGATATCGAGCAACAAAATCAATCTGGAGAAGACGTTGTAATTTGGACTCCTTAAATAAAAAACAGTCTGGAATATAATTCCTAACTTAAAATAAATAGCATCTCATTTCACTGATTTATTCAGTTAGAAATGAGATGCTATTTTGTTATAGTCGTCAATTAAAATTTAGATATAACGTGTTTAGTTAAAATTTCTTTCGTCTTAGAGGCGACACCCTCTTATTGTGTTAATACGTACGATATAACATAAGCTGTTATCAATAAAAATGCGATTATATGTGTCTTCTTAAACATGACCAACAAAGCCATGAATTCTCTAACATACGTGTTAGGATAAAAGTATGTCTTTGAAACACCACCTGAAACAGTAGCATCAATCTTTAATTGCTTTGATAAAAATCCAGCTCTCAATATATGAAAATAATTCGAAACAATAATCGCAAACGGATTTACTTCATATTTTTTCATAATATCATAAGAATATATAAGGTTCTCTTTAGTATTTGTAGATTTTTCTTCCATAATAATATCTTTATTTGATACCCCTTGACTCAACAAATATTTACGCATAGCTTCTGCTTCACTTACAATTTCGTCTGGTCCTTGGCCTCCACTTACTATAAACACCGCATCTAAATTTTTCTTTTTTATTTTAATTGCTTTATCTAATCTTGCTTGAAGTAATGGCGTTACTTTGTCTTCTATAATGCCTGCTCCTAAAACGATAATGAAATGACTTTTTCTTTTTCTTGATAACCCACTTACGATCCAAGCATAAAGATTTTGAAATATGAAGATAATGTTTAAGTAATAGAATATTAGTGATACGTATACAATCCACACACCTTCATAAAATTTTAAAATTGAATCTGGCTTAAAACTAATGATTAAGAAATTAATAAGAATAAAAACACCATAACCTAAAACAAGCATATTATTAACAAATTTACCTTCATTCGCAATTTTCTTTTTGGTATTGAGAAGTGACAATAGCATAACTACAATAATTAATACACCATAAAACATATTAAGAATTAATAAGTAATTCACATTCATATTTAATTCAAAACTTGGGATGATTATGTTTACAAATATACTGATTAAAACCGACATAAAAATAATAGCTAGAAAATAAACATTTTTATATTGGCGAAATTCTATTTTAAAACTCAATAAAAATATTATTAAAAAAACAATACCCACTGTCATTATGCTCACCCCTTCCCATTACTCATAACAATAAAAGTATATCATCATAATGAAAAATATTCATAAAATAAAGAATAAAATCATTTTATTAATTATCAGAATATTCAAATAACGTATTGTATTAGGTCAATGTAGCTGATATACTATTCAACATTACATAAACTTTTTAGGAGGCAATAACAATGAATGATGAATCGAATAATAAATTTTCCGAATATATGATCAACATGTCGTATCACTCAGATATAGGTTGGTCAAAACCTGTAATAAGACCTTATGCCCCCATAACAATTTCACCTAGCGCGCAATGTTTACATTACGGTCAAACAGTTTTCGAAGATATGATAGCCTTTAATGATAAAAATAACTTCTCCATTTTCAAACCATATGATCACTTAAATAAATTCAATCATTCTTTAACAAGATTAGAAATGCCCACCATTCCAATAGAACCTGTGATTAATACCCTAATCCAATTACTCAATGTTGATAGCTCTATAAACATTAATGAAGAAAACTCAATATACATACGTCCCTTTATGTACGCTACAGAAAGTAAATTAGGTGTAAGTAAATCTGAAGAATATAATTTCAATATTATAGTTTCAACTATTCCAAAACAATCAGATCAATCGTTACCAAACGCTATTTCATTATATGTGGAACAAGAACTTGTAAAATCAATAAGAGGAGACGCAGGTTACACACAATTTGGAGGCAGCTTTGCTTCACAATTTTTAGCACAAAAGCAAGCTCAAGAAAAAGGATATGATAACGTACTATGGTTAGACGGTATAGAAAAGAAATATATAGAAGAAGTTAGTAACAAAAACATCTTTTTCGTAATCAATAATGAAATTGTAACTCCAAAATTAAATGGGAGTATTAAACCAGGAATTATGCGCCAAACTATAATCAAACTCGCTAATAACCTCGGATATCAAGTATCAGAAAAAGAAATAGCTATAGAAGATATCGTATTAGCAAATGACAAAGGTATATTAAGCGAAGCCTTTTGCACAGATACATTAAATGCAATTACGCCTGTAAATAGAATTTCACACTTAAATAATGAGATAATACTTAATAGCAATCAAAAATCACGCATTACTCAACAATTATATAAAGCATATAAGGACATACAAACAGGCAAAGCAGAAGATATATTTAATTGGACATTAGATGTAAAGCAATTAAACGAAGTTGAAGCTTAAAATATATAAATCTTATGCAAAATAAAAATCCCAATCCGTTACATTAACTACAAAGCGGATTGGGATTTTTATTCTGTTTTGAATGTGCATATGACTATAATTTATTTGGCCTTTGTCTCTTTATGTTCTTAGCTTGTAAAGCATCTGTCACTTTAGATTGAATAATCATAGAATTATTTGGATTTTAAATAGCGTCTATAATTGTTTTTTCCTATAAAGGTTAATGATGTTTTTGCATATAGTATATTAATTTATGAACTTTCATCTCATCACCAACCAAACCACTCCTTTAATAAAAATATAGCTAGCTTACTCTAGTTTATAAATTGTAATATGTAACCTTAATGTAAAAATATTACCTTTTACTCATTTAGTTATAGTTTTACAATATTGTTAAGGTAATTATATACAATTAAAGCTCAAATTATTATGCAATATCTGATAATTTTCCAAGTAATTATTTTCTATCAAGGAAAATAAATTCAAATATAATAACCATAATGAGAAAATATCTTTTACTAGACATAGTACTACTGGTGCTAGTATTGGAGAAGATATATGCGTAAACGGATATTCAATGTAGCCTATATTAATAGAGATAGTTATACTTTTTTTAAGAAGAACATCAGAAATTAGAAATTGCCTTATTACAATTGTTATTTATGACGGCACTATCTAGATTAAAAAATGTGTATGAACTGCTAATTGGTTTAATCACCTGCAATTAGATTTATATTATAGAAAGTAATCCATTAAAGGTGTTTTAATATATAATTTCTAATAAGAAAGGGAGTTTTACATGGGAAGTTTTATTTTTACAGTTTTATGGTTTTTTATTTCAATTGCTTTTCTAACAATGTTTATCATCACCATTGTTAGAATTGTTAAAAAAGGAAATATTAAAGTTCCTTTAATTAGTTCAATAGTTTTATTTCTAGTAGGCTTCGCTTGTTTTGTTGGTATTTTTGTTGCATTACCAGTAAGTGATGATTATACAGTTAGCAAAAATGATACAGAAACAATAGACAAAGCTAAAAATACTACTAATAAGAATTCTGAATCTAAACCTACGGAACAGTCTACTGAAGAAAAATCTACTGCAGAACCTTCAACTGAAGAAGTTAAAACGGAAGAAAAAACTACTGTAGAATCTTCAACTAAAGAAAGTTTAACAGAAGAAAAAGAAGATAATAAACCTAATAGAGAGCAAAAAGCAGCTTTGAATAGTGCTAAATCATATTCTGAATATCTAAATATGTCAAAAGAAGGTATCTTTGAACAATTAACTTCAAAAGCTGGTGATAAATACCCAGAAGATATTGCTAGATATGCAGTGGAAAATTTAAAAGCTGATTATAAAAAAATGCTTTAGAGTCTGCCAAAAGCTACATCAACATAATGGATATGTCTAATGAAGAATTATACGATCAATTAACATCAAGTGCTGGTGATAAATTCACACCAGAAGAAGCTCAATACGCTATCGATAACTTGGATAAATAAGTAAGTACCTCACCTAACACGTGAGGTTTTTTAGTAAGGAGTGTAAATATGAAAGTTACTAAACATGGGGAAAAATCAATATAATTTCAGCTTTTGAGGGAAAAAGATACAGAAAACTTTGTTTTGAATCACCCAAAGATGCTAAATATCATGGGAAAAACATTTACTAGAATTGATACAAGGTTTTATATGAGTAATATTATGTTAAAAATCTTACTCGATCAAATTATCAGAACCTTATTAATCTATTCGCAAATTCGCATACTAAAGAAACTATAAGAAAACTTAATGAATATATTAAATCTAGTTTTGATGATGCTGTATTTGATGGACTTATGAAAAAGAATGTTTTTCGCAAAATAACATTCAATGTTAGAAACACTCAGAAAAATGAAAATGTATTATATATTTAGATATGGATTGTATTATGGAGATAGCTTGAAAATAAAAAAGACCAAACGTCAGTAACAGTTTACTTCTATTACACTCTGTAGATATGCACTTTTTCTATGTATATGATAACGTAAAAAATCACCGCCCTTATCACTGGGTAGTTTACATAGTATCAAAACAAGAAGAAATTCGTTTACACTCGTTTCAAAAACACAAAAATTAAGGGGATAAAAAATGAATATCGAACAAAAGCTTTTCGAAGACGCTAAAGCACTAATAAAAAAAAGATATCCAAAAGGATGGGGAGGTGCAGCAGCAATGTATTCAAAAAATGGTAAAATATACACTTCAGTTGCCCCAGAAATCATAAACGCCTCTAGTGCATTATGTATTGAAACAGGTTCAATCATAGAAGCACATAAATACCAAGACATCATAACTCACTCAATTTGCGTTGTTAGAGATGACGAAAAGAGTGAATTTAAAATACTTACGCCATGCGGGACATGTCAAGAAAGATTATTATATTGGGGTAATCAAATAAAAGTCGGTGTAACTAACGAAAATCAAGAAGTTAAATATAAAAAATTAGAAGAATTACAACCTAACCATTGGACAAAAGCCTATGATGATATAGATTTTGTCGAGTAATAAATCATAATTACTTTATTCCAATTGATTTATTGACGTTGAGTATTCTAATTATTTTAGTGTAGTTCCGGAGCAATTACGTTAGTAAACAGTAATTCACTATAAACAAAAAATTCCGTTACATCTTCGTTTTTAGTAACGAGATGTAACGGAATTTACTTATTAGCGTCCTGAGAGGGATTCGAACCCCCGACCGACGGCTTAGAAGGCCGTTGCTCTATCCTACTGAGCTACCAGGACATTTATTAACTCATTTATTAACACAAGAATAATTATATCTAATTGCTGCAGTTTAATCAATACTTTTTAAAAAGAAAAAGGTTTATTAAATCGCTTTCGAGGTATTATTACACTCTTTTTGTGAAATTTTGATTTTTTTATTAATCTGTTAGTACGATATCATTTATTTTTACTGTATTTTCTTTATCTGCTCTGCAAATTGATTGATCTTCAAAGATTTCTACTATACTTGCATGTACAAGTCCATAAGCGCTTAATACGTATATATTTTCATTACGATGTACTTCATCTTCTTCACCTTTATTTATACAAAATTTTTCATTGTTTATAAGTGATGTTACACGCGTTCTTTCCATTTATACCCGCTCCCGATTTTGATTAATTGTAAATCTTTTAAATTTACTGTGAATTAATAGTCATATTATAAAACATTTATTTTACAAATGAAAGTTTATTCTTTAATTGTAATTAAAATGAGATATTCTCTTGAATATCTCATTTTTTATTTATAACTATTCATTTATACTAAATTTTTACAAATCATATTATATCTTTTTAAAGTATATTACAGAGCTAGTGATTGTTTTTCTAGTTCTTTATGATCTCTATTTAAGAATGATAAATTTACATTTTCTCTTTTTTCATCGAATTCTAAAATCGCATATGTTTCTTCCCAATCTCCTCTAGTTTGCGATATACTACCAGGATTAATACAATATACTCCATTTATAGATTCACATAATGCAACATGACTATGACCATAAAATGCAAATTGAGCACCTTCATTTGCTGCATGTGCACTTAAAACTTCTCTATTTGATTTAATATCATATCTGTGCCCGTGTGTATAGAAATATTTAATATTCTCTATTTCTCCACTATTTTCTATTGGAAATTGAGGGTCAAAGTCACAATTCCCTTTTACACGCTTGAATAAACTTAATTCACTGTCATCATAATTAAATTCAGAATCTCCTAAGTGTAAAAATAAATCTGCATTTTTATGATAGTCATATAATTCATGAAGTATACCTTGTTCTCCGTGATTATCACTAACAATTATCCATTTCATTGAAATCGCTCCCCTATATCTTCATTCATAAGTTTAATAGCATTTCCTCTATGGCTAATTGCACTTTTCTCAGCTGCAGTTAACTCTGCCATAGTTTTATCTAACGATGGCACAAAGAATATTGGATCATAACCAAATCCATTCTCTCCTCTTTGTTCATCTATTATTTCTCCTTGTACTTTTCCAACATAAGTTACTGTATCTTTTCCTGGTTCACTTACAGCAATAGCACATATAAATTCAGCATTTTTATTTTCTTTATCTTTTAAGTTAGATAATAATTTTTCAATATTAGCTTGGTCATCTTTAGGTTCACCAGCGTAACGTGCTGAGTATATACCTGGCTCACCGTATAAAGCTTCAACGGACAATCCACTATCATCTGCTATCACAATTTTATTTAATGCTTTAGAAGCTGTTTCTGATTTTAAGATAGCATTCTCTTCAAAAGTTGTACCTGTTTCTTCTACATCAAAATCTGGTGCAATTTCTGATATACCTATCACATTTGCTTTAGGAAATATCGCTTTAAAATCTTCAATTTTACCTTTATTATTTGATGCAATTATAATGTCTTTCATAGTAGTCTCCCCTTACAATGTTATTCTTTCTACTTCTACATTTTCTATATGTAACCATTCTGTTATCGTTCGTGTAATGTGCTCAACATCACCATTGGCAAAGAATTTGTGCTGTGGGTTTGGCGTATAATAAGAATGTTCATTGCTAAAAGTTAACAACGCACTTACTTCCCTTGCTGTTTCTAAACCAGATGATATAACAGACTTTTCACCATCAAAATATTGATTGATTTGATTATAAATCAATGGATAATGTGTACAACCTAGAATTACTGTATCTGAATCATCATATCTCCATTGTTTCAGTGTCTGATGGATAACGATACTTGTAATCGTCGGGTCTTTATATCTCATCTGTTCAACTAATGGTACAAATCCTGGACAAGCAATGCCTTTTACCTCTACTTGAGGGTTTATAGTCTTAATACTTCTTCTGTATGCTTCAGATTTAATAGTACCTTCAGTACCTAATACAAGAACACGATTATTTTTGGTTGTCATTATAGCAGTTCTTGAACCAGGATCTATTACACCTACAACTGGTATAGACAGTAATTCCTGTAAAGGTTTTAATGCTACAGCTGTAGCTGTATTACACGCTATAACTAACATTTTAATATCTTTTTTAACTAAAAAATTAGCAAGCTGTATAGTAAACTCTTTGACTTCTTCTCTCGACCTCGGACCATAAGGACATCTACCAATATCACCTAAATAATATATTGTTTCATTTGGTAATTGTCTCATAATTTCCTTAGCTACTGTCAAGCCTCCGACTCCTGAATCTATCACGCCTATTGGTTTGTTCATTGGTCTTCACTTCTCATTCTTTTTAACATGATATCTAAAGCTTCATTAAATTTGATTTTATCCTCGTCATTCATAACAGACAATAATTCTTCAGTATATCTTTGTCTTGCGTGAATCACTTCGTCAATTAAATGCTCGCCTTTTTCTAGTAATTTAACATGGAAAACTCTTTTATCATCAACAGATTGAATCCTCATTGCTAACTCTTTCTTTTCTAATTTATCAATGATGTCTGTTGTCGTAGAATATGCTAAAAATAATTTTTTAGATAATTCACCTATAGTAAGATTTTCATTTTCATATAACCATTGCAATGTTATAAATTGTGGTGGTGAAATATCATAAAGTTTTAATTGTGTTCTCGCTGTATATTTTGTTCTTTCTACAATATGTCTTAGAGAATATTCAATCTGTTTCGTAATATCTTCCATAATCGATGGTACCTCTTTTCAACTTCTTACTTATACACTTTATAATAACATATCAAATAACTTGAAGTTAATGAAATGAGTTGATTAAGCCTTATTAGTATAGATAAACATCCTTATATTAAAGCATAAAAAGAGCCAGTAAAAATTCAAAAATACAAGAATTTTTACTAGCTTATATAAACTGGACAATGATGTCACAGCACTAATATATAATATTAATATACTTGGTGATCTGAACCAAAGAATGATTTAAACATTTGAAATGTTGCTTCTCTGTTCATTGAAGCAATTGATGTAGTTAATGGGATACCTTTCGGACAAGCATTCACACAGTTTTGTGAACTACCACATTCTTGAATACCACCGTCAGACATCAACGCTTTAATTCTTTCGTCTTTTGTCATACTACCTGTTGGATGTAAGTTGAAAAGACGTACTTGAGAAATAGCTTGTGCCCCCATAAAATTATTATTTACGTTTATGTTAGGACATACTTCTAAACAAACACCACATGTCATACATTTTGATAATTCATATGCTGTTTGTCGTTTTTTCTCAGGCATACGAGGTCCAGGACCTAAATCGTAAGTACCATCGATTGGAACCCAAGCTTGTACTTTTTTCAAGTTATCAAACATACGAGAACGATCTACTTGTAAATCACGAACTACTGGGAATGCTTTCATTGGCTCAAGCTTTATAGGTTGTTCCAATTGATCAATTATTGCAGAACATGATTGACGCGCTTTACCGTTAATAACCATGGAACATGCACCACATACTTCTTCAAGACAGTTCATATCCCATGTCACAGGTGTCGTTTTCTCACCTTTTGAGTTAACAGGATTTCTTTGGATTTCCATCAATGCTGCAATCACGTTCATGTTTGGTCTATATGGAATCACAAACTTTTCGTCATATGACTGTGATTTGTCATTTTCTTGACGAGTTATGATTAATGTAATTGTTTTGTCTTCTTGATTTTGTCCTTGTGCATTTTGTTCAACTGTTTGAGAGTCTGCCATTATCATTTACCTCCTTTAGATTTCTGTGAGTAATCTCGTTTACGAGGTTCAATGTGACTAATATCAACATCTTCATATGAAAATTCAGGTGCCTCTTCAGCTCCTCTGAATTGTGCTATTGTAGTTTTTAACCATTCTTCATCATTACGGTCAGGGAATTCTGGTTTGTAATGTGCACCACGAGATTCATTACGATTGTATGCACCAATTGTAATAACCCTAGCAAGCACTAACATGTTCCATAATTGACGCGTAAAGAATACAGCTTGGTTACTCCAAGTTGACGTATCTTCCATATCAATATCTTGATATCTTTCCATTAATTCTACTATTCTCTTATCTGTTTCTAACAGTTTGTCATTATGACGTACAACTGTTACATTCGCCGTCATAATTTCGCCTAGCTCTTTGTGTAATTTATATGCGTTTTCAGTACCTTTTAGATTTAATAAGTGATCGAATTTTTCTTGTTCTTCGTCAATACGTTTTTGATATAATTCTTCATCTAACTCTGTATATGAAGTTTCGATATTTTTAACGTATTCCATTGCGTTAGGACCAGCTACCATACCGCCATAAATTGCAGATAATAACGAGTTAGCGCCTAATCTGTTACCACCATGCTGAGAAAAGTCACATTCTCCTGCAGCGAAAAGACCTTTAATATTGGTCATTTGATCAAAGTCTACCCATATGCCGCCCATCGAATAGTGAACAGCTGGGAATATTTTCATTGGGACTTTACGAGGGTCGTCACCAGTGAATTTTTCATATATTTCAATTATACCACCAAGTTTAACATCTAACTCATGAGCATCTTTATGTGATAAATCTAGGTATACCATGTTTTCGCCATTAATACCTAATTTTTGGTTTACACATACATCAAATATTTCACGAGTTGCGATATCACGTGGTACTAAGTTACCATAGTCAGGATATTTTTCTTCTAAGAAATACCAAGGTTTACCGTCTTTATAAGTCCAAATACGGCCACCTTCACCACGAGCTGACTCACTCATTAATCTTAATTTATCATCGCCCGGAATTGCTGTAGGGTGAATTTGGATAAATTCACCATTCGCGTATTTAGCACCTTGTTGATAAACAACAGATGCAGCTGAACCAGTATTAATCATTGAGTTTGTTGACTTACCAAAGATAATACCAGGTCCACCTGTTGCCATAATAACAGCGTCTGAACCAAATGATTCTATTTTAGCAGTTTTTAAGTTTTGAGCTATAATACCGCGAGCTGCATCTTCGTCATCTTTAACAATGCCTAAAAACTCCCAGCCTTCGTATTTAGTTACTAAACCTTGTACTTCGAATCTTCTAACTTGTTCATCTAATGCATATAGTAATTGTTGTCCTGTAGTTGCACCAGCAAAAGCTGTTCTATGATATAATGTTCCACCAAATCTACGGAAGTCTAAAAGACCTTCAGGTGTACGGTTAAACATTACGCCCATTCTATCTAATAAGTGGATAATACTTGGTGCTGCTTCAGTCATTCTTTTAACCGGTGTTTGGTTAGCAAGGAAGTCCCCACCATATACAGTATCATCGAAGTGAATAGATGTAGAGTCACCTTCACCCTTAGTATTAACTGCACCATTAATACCACCTTGAGCACAAACAGAGTGTGAACGTTTAACTGGTACTAATGAGAACAAGTCAACATGTGCACCTTTTTCCGCAGCTTTAATTGTTGCCATTAAACCAGCTAAACCACCACCGACAACAATAATTTTGTTGTTTGCCATAAAAATTGTCACTCCCCTAAAAAGTATAAATCTTATACGAACGCGAATATAGCTCTTAAGCCAATAATACTAATAACGATAAATACGAATAATGTTACATAAGTCATATAGCGTTGTGACTTAGGCGATTGTGTGATCCCCCAAGTGATACAGAATGACCATAAACCATTTGAGAAATGGAATATAACACTTAATACGCCGATAACATATAACGTTACTGAAATAGGATTAGATAATATATCTGAAACCATATCAAAATCAATATGATGTCCTAATGCTGCCTGTATACGCGTTTGATAAACGTGTACAGCAATGAATATAAACGAGATAACACCTGTTATACGTTGGAATAAAAACATCCAGTTTCTAAATAATGATTGTCTGCCTACATTTTCTTTAGCTGTAAACGCTATGTATAATCCATATATAGCGTGGAATAATATAGGAATATAAATTATTACCACTTCTAAAACGATTTTGAATGGTAAATGCCACATAAAGTCTGAAGCTTTATTAAATGCCTCTGGACTAATAGTTGCAAAATGGTTAATTACCAAATGCTGAATCAAAAATATTCCTATAGGAATTACACCTAACATTGAATGGATACGACGTAAAATAAACTGATTTTCGCTTGACGCCAAAAGAAGTCCCCCCTAACTTTAATCTATAACTCGATTGTGTCTATATTTTCTTTTATAACTGAAAACGATTACATGTGTATTAAAAAAAACACAATGAGCATTACATGTATATTGTAACATTATTACATAAGATTTTGGGTATGAGAATTATTCTCATACCCATATAATTGGATTTTCCATTGTAATATTACTCTTTACTATCAAGTTTTACTTTTAGGTTGTGGGCGACTTTCTGAGGCAATCCAATTTTCATAAATTCTTCTTCATTAGATTCTCTCATTTTTTTAATTGAACCAAAATGTTTTAATAAATTTTGTTTTCGTTTTGGTCCTATACCTTCTATTTCATCTAATACAGATTTTAAAGAAGTTTTTTGTCTTGTTGATCGATGGAATGTAATAGCAAATCTATGAACTTCATCTTGAATTCTTTGTAATAAATAAAAAGCTTGAGAATTTTTCTTTAGTGGTATAATTTCTGCTTGCGTACCATATAATAACTCAGAAGTTTGATGTTTATCATTTTTGCTAAGCCCTGCTATTGGAATATCTAAGCCTAGTTCATTTTCTAAAACTTCTCTTACTGAAGACATGTGTCCTTTACCACCATCGACTATAATTAAATCAGGAATTGGTAAACCTTCTTTTAATACTCTCGTATAACGTCTTCGAACTGCTTCTTGCATTGATTTATAATCATCGGGTCCATCAACTGTTTTAATTTTATACTTTCGATAATCTTTCTTGCTTGGTTTTCCATCTACGAAAGCAATCATAACAGAAACAGGATGAACACCTTGTATATTAGAATTATCAAAAGCTTCTATTCTAATAGGTGTTTGGATCCCCATTGAATCTCCTAAATCCTCAATAGCTTTAATTGTTCTAGATTCATCTTTAGCAATTAATTCGAATTTATTATTTAATGAAATATTAGCATTTTTAATTGCTAAATCTACCATTTCTTTCTTCTTACCTCTTTGTGGTTGTATAACTTTTGAATCAACAACAGACTCTACTGTTTTTTTGTCAAGATTTTTTGGAATGTGAATTTCTTTCGGTGTTAAATGTTGGTTTAACGTATAAAATTGACCAATAAATGTATAGAATTCTTCTTCAGCAGTTTGAATAATTGGAATCATAGAAGCCTGTCTTTCAATTAGTTTACCTTGTCTAATGAAAAATACTTGGATACATATCCAACCTTTATCTACTGAATAACCGAAGATATCTCGCATTGTCATGTCAGCTGACATCATATTTTGTTTGTAATTCAACATTTCAATATGCTTAATTAAATCTCTATATTCTTTTGCTTCTTCAAATTTTAATGCTTCACTTGCTGCATTCATTTTATCGTGTAGATCATTCACTATCGTTTTATCATCACCGTTTAAAAAGTCAGTAATTTCTTTAATCATTTGTTGATATTGAGCTTGTTCAACTGGATAAACACATGGACCTAGACATTGACCGATATGATAATAAAGACAAACTTTATTAGGCATTGTAACGCATTTTCTAAGTGGATATATTCTGTCTAATAACTTTTTAGTTTCTTGTGCTGCATATGCGTTTGGATAAGGGCCAAAATATTTACCTGAATTTTTCTTTACTGTGCGTGTTACGAGTAAACGTGGATGTTCTTCATTTGTTATTTTAATAAATGGATAACTCTTGTCATCTTTTAATAAAATATTATATCGTGGTTGATGCTTCTTAATTAAGTTTAATTCTAGTAACAAAGACTCTATTTCACTAGAAGTTACGATAAACTCGAAATCTCTTATTTCCCCGACTAAACGTGTTGTTTTTTCATCATGTGCTCCCGTAAAATAGCTTCTAACCCTATTTCTTAAACGTTTAGCTTTACCAACATATATTACTGAATTGTGTCTATCTTTCATAATATAACAACCAGGTTCTGTAGGTATAACTTCTAGTTTTTGTTTAATTTTCTTTTGGTAGTCTTCCACAAAATTCACCTACCTTTATAACTTTTTAATATTATTATATCAATAAATCGTCTACCTACCAAAACATACGTTCTATTTACAATGTGAAAAGAGTAGGATAAAAATCTAATTTTTAAATAAGATTTTATACTCCCACTCTAGCAATTCTAACTAGTATTGATAAAACGTTAATGGAACACATTAGTAAGCCAGTCAGTCATCTATTGCCAATATGACAAATCAGGCTGAGACATTGATTAATGTCCCAGCCTGATGATTGGATTTAAGATTAATAATGTTTAGCTAAAACTTGCTCTAGTTGTTCTTTAGGTTGGAAACCTACAACTTTATCAACAGGTTCGCCGTCTTTAAATACGATTAATGTAGGAATACTCATTACTTCATATTTAGCTGCTGTTTCTTGGTTTTCATCAACATCTAATTTAACTATATTTGCTTTACCTTCAACGTCTTTAGCTAAATCTTCTAATACTGGTGCAATCATTTTACAAGGTCCACACCAAGGTGCCCAGAAATCTACTAAATTAACGCCTTCTTTAATTTGTTCGTCAAAGTTTGAATCAGTTGCTTTTACTAATGCCATAGGAAATATCCTCCTTGATAATTAATGATATAGTGAGTATAGCACGGTTCATAGACCGATGCATGTTGTTTGCTCACACTGTATTGTACTTCATGATGTACTGTTAATCAATCACTTAAAATTAGGTGTTCTTTTTGAAATAAAAGCGTCAATTCCTTCTTGAGCATTTTCTGTTTCAATGATATCTACGAAATGTCTTTCCTCAATTTGATCACTTTCTAATGATATATCCAGATTAGACATTTGCTTAATTACTTTAATAGAATCTGATGATTTACTCGCTATGTTAAAGGCTAACTCTTTCGTTACATTATCTAATTCATTTTGTTCAACAATATCATTAAATAAATGTGATACATCTTCAGGCTTTATCATATCTCCAGTTAATGCGATTTGAAGTGCTTTATGTTGACCTATCATTGCGGATAGCCTTCTCACACCACCAAATCCAGGAAAAATACCTAAATTAACTTCTGGTAACCCTACTTTAGTGTCATTCGTTATAATTCTCATATCACATGCTAAAGCCAATTCTAAACCTCCGCCTAAGCATACGCCGTGAATAGAACTAATAACTGGTTTGTGGCATGTTTTAATCAATCTAAATAGTTTTGCACTTGTCGAAGCTAAATTTAACCTTTCATGCTTGGATAGTCCAAGGAATGATTTGATATCTGCTCCAGCTGAAAAACATTTCTCATTCCCTTTAATTACTATTACTTTAACATCATTGCCAAATCCTATTTCTTCTATAGCTCCTATAATTTGATTTAAAACCGCTTCGTTCAAAACATTTACAGGGCCATTATTAAGTTCAATAAACAAAACATTTTGTTCTATATTAGTTTTTATCATGACACTTCTCCTTATAAGAAAATTAAATAAGCGATACCTGCTATAAATGTTAAAGCAGAAATAACGATTAATACTTTAGCAAGCTTATACATATCAAAATTATCCAATATGTTTCCTCCTTATTTCAATGTCACTACAGTAACACCAAATCCACCTTCTGAAGGCATACCTGTCCTAAAGCTGTCGACTGAACGATGTCGTTTCAAATGTTCTGTCACACCTTTTTGTAACGCACCAGTACCTTTACCATGAATAATATTTACTGTACCATAATTTGATAAAACTGCTTGATCAAGATATTGGTCTAATTCTATCATAGCTTCTTCGTAACGATAACCACGTAAGTCTAAATCCATTTTTATAGTAGATCTATTGGTTCTTGGCACGACTTTTTGTGGTTGTTGTTTTTTCTTATCTAGTTTCTCTAAATCTTTAATTTCTATTTTCATCTTGAGAATACCCATCTGAACAATCGCTTCCTCATCACTAGCAATATCAATGACTTCACCTTTTTGTCCATACGATAATACTTTAACATCGTCACCTACTTCTATTTTATCATGACGTTCTTTCTGTACATTCTGTTTAATGGATTCTGCAGTATATTGGTTATCTAAACGTTTTTTGCGTTCAATTAATTCATGTTCTTTTACTTCAGCGCCAGATTTATCTCTCATATCTCGCAATTCTTGTAAAATGTTTTCTGCTTCTCTAGTTTTTTGTTTCACTTCTTGATTTGCTTTATTGCGTGCTTCATCCATTAATTGAGTCTTGAATTTTTCAAAACGTTGTAACTCTTGAGATAGTGATTGATGTAGTTCTTGTGATTCTTGTTTTAATTTTTCCACTTCAATTCTATCGTTTTCCACTGATTTAGCATTCTTTTCTAACGACTCAATCATGACATTAATTTCTTTCTCATCTTGACCAATTAGCGATTTAGCATGATTAATTAACTCATTTTTTAATCCTAGTTTTTTCGAAATTTCAAACGCATTAGATCTTCCTGGTATACCCATTAATAATTTATAAGTTGGTTTTAGAGTCTCTACATCAAATTCCACACTTGCATTCATCACTTTGTCTCTATTGTAACTATAAGCTTTAAGTTCTGGATAATGTGTTGTAGCCATTATTAATGCATCTCTTTCAATTGTATAATCTAATATACTCATCGCTAATGCAGCACCCTCACTTGGATCAGTACCTGCCCCAAGCTCATCAAATAAGATTAATGAATCTTTATCTGCGTGCTCGATAATATTAACAATATTCTTCATATGTGATGAAAACGTAGATAGAGATTGCTCTATAGATTGTTCGTCACCAATATCACAAAATACATTTTTAAATATTGTAATGATTGAACCGTCTAAAGTTGGAATTAATAAACCAGATTGCGCCATTAATGTAATCAAACCAACTGTTTTTAAAGTTACTGTCTTACCGCCTGTATTAGGACCAGTTATAATAACAGCATTTATATCTTCCTTAAATTCAATCGTATTGCTAACCACTTCATTTTCATTGATTAATGGATGTCTTGCTTTAGGTAAATATATAGCTCTATCTTCAGAAAGAATAGGTTTTGTTGCTTTTATAGTCGTACCAAATTTGGCTTTAGCAGTTATAAAATCTAAATGACCCATTATTTCTGTGCTTGTTAGTAATTCATAAGATACACCGCTAACTAGTTCTGTAAGAATATATAGCAATCTATCTCTTTCTTCTTTTTCTTTCACTTTTACTTGTGCAATCTGATTATGCATTTCAACAATTGCACTAGGTTCTATATATAAAGTTTGGCCGGATGCAGACTGATCATGTACGATACCACTGAAATCTTGACGGTATTCAGCTTTAACAGGTAATACATGTCGATCATTTCTCACTGTAACAATCGAATCTGATAATTTCTTCTGATTCGATTGAGATCTTACCATTTGTTCCAATCTTGATTTAATACGATCGTTCGTTTTTTTAATTTGATATCTCAATTCCGCTAATTTAGGACTAGCCGTATCAAATAAGTCATGTTCATCACATTGTTCATTTATTTGATTTAACAATTCACTGAGCACTGGTAATCGAGAAACTTGTTCGTCTATTATTGGATACAGAATATCTTCATCTTCTTCTACAATGCTTGCATAAAATGTTTTAAATCTATTTTGAACTTGTATATTTCTTTTAATTTGATTAAGTTCTTCGACATTTAATAAACTTCCTATTTCAGACCTTCTTACAAGAGATTTAATATCTTGTAATCCTGAATATCCTGGCACCCTATGTTTATTATATATTTGTGTCATTTCATCCGTTTCATTTAAACTATGTTGAACAGATGCATAATCATCACTTGGTTTAACCTCTTCAATTAAGCGTGTCGCAATGTCACTTGTAGCATGAGCTGACAATTTTTGAATAATTAAGGGATATTCAAGAACTTTTAATGTTTTTTCATTCATTTTATCTTCCCTCTTCTATTTGTACATTATTTATTAGAACGAATCCATTCTTTAAATGAATCACGATCTTTAGTATTTATAACTTGGTCTTTTTTGACCCATCCTTTTTGTGCAGTACCGACGCCATATTTCATAAAATCAAAGTGATCGATATGATGAGCGTCTGTATTAATAGTAATCATTAAATCAGGATGTTTTTTTAATACTTCTGCATTTAAATCCAATCTTTGTGGATTTGCATTTAATTCTAAAACAGTATTTGTTTTTTTAGCCATCTCAATAAGTTGTTCAATATTAACTTTATAACCATCTCTTCTACCTATAATACGGCCTGTAGGATGAGCTATATGTCTTACATATGGGTTCTCACATGCATTTCTTAACCTATTCATAATTTCTTCTTCAGTTTGATTAAAGCTTTGATGAATGGCAGCAATTACATAATCTAATTCTTTTAATACTTCGTTAGGATAATCTAAAGTACCATCTGGTTTAATATCCATTTCTGTACCACTATAGATATCAATTTCTTTATATTTTTCGTTTAATTGTTTGATTTTTTCATTTTGTTCTAAAAGTCGATCTATAGATAATCCGTTAGCTACTGCAAGGCTTCTAGAATGATCAGTTATACATATGAATTGATAACCTTTCTCTATCGCAGCTTCTATCATCTCTTCTAATTTAAAGGCACCATCACTATAAGTTGTATGCATATGGATATCACCATTGATATCACTTAATTGAACAATATTACTAATATCTTTATCAAATTCTGTACCATCTTCACGCATAGTTGGAGGAACATACGGTACATTGAAGTGATCATAAATAGCTTTTTCATTATCATAAGTAATTATATTACCGTTACTTTCTTCAATACCATATTCACTTACTTTTTCATTTCTTTCTTTAGCCAATTGCCTAATTCTTATATTATGATCTTTTGAACCTGTAAAATGTTGCAAAGTATGGTAGAAAGCTTCAGGCTTAATCATTCTGAAGTCTACACCTATTACATCATCTTCAATTAATATATCTAATGAGACTTTAGTTTTACCTACAGCAATTTGTTCTTGTATGTCTGGGAATTGTAAAAGCGCTTGTTGAACATCCATCTCATTTTCAGTAGAAATAATATAGTCTAAATCTTTGCTCGTTTCTTTCATTCTTCTAAAACTACCCGCAACATGATATTCAATTATGCCGTCAATATCATCTAAAAAGCGATTAATCACTTCGTGTGCTTTAATCATTGTATTGATTGGATAACGTTCAGGTCTTTGTCCTAGAACTTTAGCTTCTTCTAGTAACTTCTGTTCCGTTTTTTTAGCAAAACCTGGTAAAGCTGAGACTTCATTATTTTCACAAGCTTTTATTAAATCTTCTTTATTTTTTATATTTAATTCTTTGTATAATTTTGCGACTTTTTTACTGCCAAGACCTGGAATTTTTAAAAGCGGAATCAAGCCTTCTGGTATTTCTTCTTTAAGTTCATCTAAATAACTTTGTTTACCTGTTTCTAAATATTCATTAATTACATCTCCAACACCTTTACCTATTCCTTTCAGTGTTGTGACATCGTCAATTTCTTGTATCGTTCTTTCATCAGTTTCTAAGGATTGACTAGCTTTTCTATATGCTGATACTTTAAAAGGATTCTCCCCTTTAATTTCCATATATACTGCAATTGTCTCAAGCATTTTCACTATATCTTTTTTCGTTAACATATCTATTCCTCCGTAAAAAAAGTCATAGGTTGGCCCATGACTTAGTTCAATATGATTCAATTAATTTGAAAGCCAATTTACTAACAAATCAGATAAGAATGGTGTTTTTGTTAATACAAGATTCCCTACAGAAGATTGGTGTAAAGCTTCTATAAACATAGGTATAGGTATCACTGCAACAGTAGCAAGTATTATAATCACGATAATATATGTTTCTATAAAACCAAGTACCATAGCAAAGTATTGCGCATACTTACCACCGAATTCCATTTGATGATAAAAATCAAATACAGTAGAAATTACTTGTAAAATTATTTTAGTCAAAACAAATAAAATGAGAATTGCCATAATATTATAAAATGCATCCTCATTATTAATATTTTTAAATATTGCATTAGTACCTTCAGTAGATGCACTTGGATAAGGAAGTAAAAGATGTAATTGCTTACTAAATGGCGCATAGCAAATTACTGCTACTACAAGTGCAGAAATTGTACTTATAGCATGTAAAGACTCTAATACCAAACTTCTTCTATAACCAATGATGACACCTAATATTAAACATATAATAACTAGTAATGTAATCATTCTAAATTTCCTTTATTTTTTAATTGTTTTATTTCTTCTTGGAGCTTTTCATTCTCTTCTTCCAATTTAACATACTCGTGCATCACATTTACAGCAGTGAGAACTGATTTACGTGTTGTATCCAACCCAGCATTTAATTGACCCAATGCTTTAATCTTCTCATCTACTCTACCAGCTACATAACGAATATGAGATGGATCGTCTTCTCCAATTATTGTATAATGTTGATCATTTATAACTACTGTTACTCTGTTTTTGTTTTCACTCATTATACTACCCCTGTTCAAATTATAAATGGATTATTCTATACTTAATCATAATATATTATACATGACATATGTTCATTTGTGTATGATAATCCACTAACTTCCCAATAGAATATTCGTTTTAACCAAAAAATTATGATAACCTTAACTAAGAAAATATATTAAAGGCAGGATATACATTGTGGGAAATATCGTTAAAGTAATAGACACGCAAACCATCAATCATTTAATTAATCAATATAACATGGAAACAACTGGTCTTCCTAATGGTACCATTGCACGAAAAAAAATTAAAAGTACTCAAGTACAAATTTATCGTTCTAAAAAAATTATGTTTCAAGGTAAAGATGCAGAACAAGTAGCTTCACAACTACTTGGAATTAAAATCGAATCATCTCAACCCCAAAAAACTAGTACATCTAATAAAGTTTATAATTTCGACAAGCATAATACTATAGGCAGCGATGAGGCAGGCAGTGGTGATTATTTTGGGCCATTAACAGTTTGTGCAGCTTATGTTTCCAAGAAAAATGCAGAAATTTTAAAAACTATAGGTGTTATGGATTCTAAATCACTGACTGATGCTAAAATTGTACAGTTAGCAGAGCAAATCATTGAAATTTGTCCACATTCGCTCATAGTTCTTGATAATGATAACTATAATAAAAAGCAACTTGACGGTTGGAGTCAAGTAAAAATGAAAGCTGTATTACATAACCAAGCAATTACTAATGTTATATCACGTATAGATGAAAATGAATTAGAACAGATTGTCATTGACCAGTTTGTTCAAGCTAGTACATATGAACGCTATACAGCAAGCCCTATGCCTAGAAAAGATATTACATTTTTTGAAACAAAAGGTGAATCAAAATCAATTGCTATAGCTGCAGCAAGCATTATCGCTAGATATGCTTTCGTAAAACATATGGATAAAATCGCGAAAGATTTAAATATGATTATACCTAAAGGCGCTAGTAGTAAAGTCGATTTAGAAGCTGCTAAAATCGCTCAGAGATATGATATGCACCAACTCGATAAAATTTCGAAAAAACATTTTAAAAATAGAGAAAAAGTTTTAGATTTAATTAACCGTAAAAGGAGAAATTAATATGCTGCTCATAACTATAGGTTGGCAAGTTATCTTAGCCATTCTTATTATGTGTTATTTAATATGGTTTATCGGAAAACAAATTACAAAAATGAGTAAACGTAAAAAGAAATAATAATTCTCATGTAAACATTCAATATTATAAATATCGAAATGAAAAACGCCAATCCGTGAATTGTAAACTCATGGATTGGCGTTTTTGTTTTGTTAATTATGATCTCAACGTGGCACCTTGTTGTTCTAGTGCTTTTAGTATTTGATTGTGTACAGCTGTAACTTTTTCTTCAGTTAGTGTGTCATTTACATCTAAGTAATCTATACGGATAGCTACTGATTTCTTGCCTTCTTCCATATGTTCACCTTCATAAACGTCAAATACTTCTGTATGATTTAAGATTTCTTCACCATTTTCATCAATAGTATTAATTAATGAAGAAGCTGAAACTTCAGTACCTACAACTAAAGCAACATCTCTTGATACACCTGGGAATCTTGGTATAGGTGCATATTCAATTTTACCTACTGGATGCTCTAATATTCTAGTGAAGTTTAGTTCAAAAACATACGTACGGTCTAAATCATTTTCTTTCTCTACAGTTGGATGCAGCTCTGCAATTAAGCCGATTACTTCATCATCTAATTTTACATATGCTGTTCTACCTGGGTGTAATAAATCTACTTTAGTAGTTTCAAATGTAAAACGTACATTTAATTGTTCTGCAATACGTTCCACGATGCCTTTTACTAAATAAAAGTCTACTGGTTCATCTTTTTGTTGCCAACGGTTACCTGAATATTGTCCTGTTAGTATTCCACTTAAGAACTCCACTTCAGTTGGCAACTCATCTTGACCATTACCATAAAAGACTTTACCTAATTCATATAATGCTACATTTTTATTCTTTCTAGCAACGTTATAACGTGTTGCATCAATCAATCTTGGTAATATGCTTTGACGTAAAGCAGCTTGATCTTCACTCATAGGCATCATCAACTCAACGACATCATGTTGATTGATTGTAAATTGAGTAGCTATATCTTTACTCACTAAAGAGTATGTTATCGCTTGGTCTAAACCTGCACCTTCTAGAATTTCTTTTACTTTACGTGTTTTTAGTTGATTATCTGTTAAATAACCTGCTGTAGCATTTTCAAAGTTTGGTAAAGTTGATGGCAATTGGTCGTAACCGTATATTCTCGCTACTTCTTCGATTAAATCAGCTTTAATTGTAATATCATTACGTCTTGAAGGAACAGTTACTTCAAAGTCTTCACGTGTAATATTAGTAGTGAAACCTAAACGATTGAAAATTGTATCAATCTCGTCTGTCGATAAATTAAATCCAATTAACTCATTCACATCGTGTGTTGAAATACTGATTACTTTAGAAGTTGCAGGTAAAGTTCCGTCCGATACAACTTCGTTTAACACTTTTGCTCCTGCGATTTCTTGTAATAAATAAGCTGCTCTATTTAATGCCTCAAGTACTCTTTCACTTGCAACACCTTTTTCGAATCGATTTGATGCTTCACTACGTAGACCTAATCTTCTAGATGTTTGACGAATATTAGTTGCATTGAATAATGCACTTTCAATTACAACGTTCACAGTGTTTTCTGTTACTTCAGAAAAATCTCCACCCATCACACCAGCTATTGCGATTGGTTCTTTACCGTTAGTAATTACAATGTCCGAAGTTTTTAAAGTTCTTTCAACATCATCAAGTGTTGTCATTTTTTCTTCCTCTTTAGCATAACGAGCAACAATTTCTTTAGAACCAATTTGATCTTGATCAAACATATGAAGTGGTTGACCGTATTCAAGCAATACATAGTTTGAAACATCAACTACATTATTGATTGGACGAATACCTGATTTCATTAATCTTGATTGTAGCCAAGTTGGTGATGGTTCTATCGTGACATTTTTAACTATTCTAGCTGAATAAAACGGCACCGCTTCTGTATCTTCAACAGTAATTGATAGTTCATCAGAAGCTTTTGCAGTGGTTTCATTAACGTTTGTATTTGGATACTTAATATCTTGATCATACAAAGCACTAACTTCATGTGCAGCACCTAGCATACTTAAGCAGTCAGCTCTATTAGGTGTTAAATCAAAGTCCATTACTTGATCATCTAATAATAAAGCTTCTAACGCATCATTTCCTGGTGTTGGCTCATTTGAAAATACATAAATACCGTCTGCATACTTTTTAGGTAAGACGTTTTGATCCATACCAATTTCTTGTAGAGAACAAATCATGCCTTCAGAAACTTCGCCTCTTAATTTAGCTCTTTTAATTTTAACCCCGCCAGGCAATCTTCCACCGACTTTAACAACAATAACATGTTGGCCTTCATCGACATTTGGTGCACCACAAACAATTTGTACATGTTCTTCTTCGCCAACATCTACTTTACAAATATTTAATTTATCTGCTTCTGGATGTTTTTCTTTAGAAACGACGTGACCTACGACTAATTTCTTAATATCTTTACTATAGTCCGTAATGCTATCTACTTCTATACCACTTCTTGTTATTTTTTCTGCTAGTTCTTCAATACCAGCATCTATTTTTATAAATTCATTTAACCATTCTTTACTTACTAACATTACGCTTCACCACCATCTTCTACAGGCTTAAATTGTTCTATAAATCTCACATCATTAGTATAGAAGTGTCTTATATCCTCAATTCCATATTTCAACATAGCTAATCTATCTGGCCCTAATCCGAATGCAAATCCAGAATATTTATTTGAGTCAAACCCAGCCATTTCTAATACGTTAGGATGTACCATACCTGAACCTAATACTTCTATCCAACCAGTTTGTTTACACACATTACATCCTTTACCTTTACATTTAAAACAGGATACGTCTACTTCAACTGAAGGTTCTGTAAATGGGAAGAAGCTTGGTCTTAAACGTATTTCTCTATCTTTACCAAATAATTTACGTACTAATAGTTCTAGAGTACCTTTTAAATCACTCATTTTAATGTTCTCTGCAACTACTAATCCTTCGATTTGAGTAAATTGATGACTATGTGTTGCATCATCAGAATCTCGTCTATAAACTTTACCTGGACAAATAATTTTTACTGGACCTTTACCATTTCTTTTTTCTAAAGTTCTAGCTTGAACTGGAGATGTGTGTGTACGCAATAAAACTTCTTCTGAAATATAGAAAGTATCTTGCATATCTCTCGCTGGATGTGATTTAGGTAAATTTAAAGCTTCAAAGTTATAATAGTCCGATTCAACTTCATAACCTTCAACGATTTCATATCCTAATCCAATAAATAAATCTTCTAAATCTTCGTTAATTTTAGTCAGAGGATGTTTTGCTCCTAATGCCACTTTTCTACCAGGCAAAGTTACATCTATTGTTTCATTCTCTAGTTGTTCATTTAACGCTTCTTCTTCTAATAATTCTCTTTTAGATTCAATTTCAACTTCAACAGCGTTACGTACTTCGTTAACTAATTGACCAAATTCTGGTCTTTCTTCTTTAGGTAAATCTTTCATTTCTTTCATCAAACTTGTAATAACGCCTTTTTTACCTAAGTAATTTACTTTAACATCTTGTAATGATCTTTCAGCTTTAGCTTCGTTTATGCGAACAAGCGCTTCTTGTCTTAAATCTGAAAGTTTCTCGCGTAATGACATATATATCCTCCTATTTAGTCGAAAAAAAGACTTCCACCCCTCAATAATAGAGGGACGAAAGTCTTCCGTGGTACCACCCAAATTTATACATACTCATGCATACACTTATATGTTGATAACGGATCTACATTCCGACTTAAATTTCTTTAAGTTGCCAAAAGGATGAAAAAAATTAAGTCACAACATAGGATTTTTCAGTCACGAATCCATTCCCTTTCATGCGCGAACATTAATTTACGTCCTTTTATTAGCTCATATTGATTATGAAATCATTATATAAAATTATACATGAATGGTCAACCTCTCAAGTGATAGAGTAAAATACCACTAGATACAGCTACATTTAAGCTTTCAGCTTGGCCATATATAGGTATATTTAAGTTCTGGAATGTTTCCTGCAATAATGATTCATCAACACCACTGCCTTCATTACCCATAATTAAAGCAAAATTGTCTTGTTTTTCAACAGTGTTATATGGCACTGCGTTTTGTAAACTCGTTCCAAATACTTTGCCATCAAATGATTGTATAAATGTTAATAAATTTTCTTCAATGATTGGCAAATGGAACACGCTACCTTGTGATGCTCTTAACACCTTATCTTGATAAGGGTCTGCACTGCCTTTAGAATAAATAACTGCATCCATACCAGACGCATCTGCATTACGAATAAGTGCCCCCATGTTTCCAGGATCTTGTACTCTATCTAAAATAAGCACTTGTTTAAAAACATCTGCTTCGTAATTCGGAATATCAACAACAGCGAATATACCTTGTGGTGTAGTTGTGTCCGACAATGCTTCAGCTACTTTAAAATTTATAATATAAGCATTTTCCGCATAATCTATAATTTGTTCATCTAATCTTGAAAAATCTACTGATAATAAAGAATTTATTTTTAGTTGACTGCGAAATGCTTCTTCAACTAAATGATAACCTTCAATAAGAAATTGCCCTTGTTTTATTCTGTCTTTCTTTTTCTTTAATTTATTAATTTGTTTTATTTTATTATTTTGTGCTGAAGTGATTTCTTCCATATAATCTCCTCGTGTTTACGTAATCTTATGTATCTATTATATATGATAACCACATATTTTCATATAAATAAAAAAACGCCCTTAAAAAGGACGTTGTAATATAACTTATTATTTAGAAACGACTTCTTTACCTTTGTATGATCCACATGCTTTACATACACGGTGAGATAATTTCATTTCTCCACAGTTAGAACATTCTACCATGCCTGGTACTGAGATTTTGAAATGAGTACGACGTTTTCTTTTAGCTGCTTTTGAAGTTCTTCTTTTTGGAACTGCCATGTTTAATTCCTCCTTAAATTTTATAAACACTAGTTCGATTATTTTTCATCATCGAAGAATTGTTGTAATTTTTGAAGTCTTGGATCAACTTTACGTTCACTATCTTCTTGATCTGAAGTTTCAGTTGATTCAATTTGATCTTCGCCAATAACTTCCCAACCATTGCCTGCCATTGAAATATCTTCACTACCTTCAGAAAATACGCGTTGTGGCTTTTCTAAAATAACGAGTTCTTCGATAATCGGTAATAAATTAATCATACCGCCTTCGACTTTATGTCTAAGACCGTCTTCTTCTTCATCACCATCGCTAAACTCATCTAATTCGAATATTTCCGTTGAAGTAGTATCAAATGGTAGATCTACTGGCTTTAAAGTACGGGCACATGGTAACGTCAATACACCGCTAATGTCAAGATTGACAATTATCTCATGCATTCGCACTTGTACGTCTCCTGTTACTTTTATTGGAGATATATCGATAAGTTCATCTACTCGTTCAGTAAGATATTTCATATCGATTTCTTTATCAAAAGTAAATGGTTCGTCTTGGTATTTATTAAGTTGTGTTATTGACCACTTCATCTAGGTTCACCTCTTACAAACACAAAAATTATTGTAACCTTAACGACAACGTTTGTCAAGATTTTTTCTTAACATTCATTATCTGATACAATACTAATGATGAAGTGAAATGAGGGGAATTGCAAATGAAAAGTGTTGCTTTAATTACAGAGTATAATCCGTTTCATAATGGCCATGTTTATCATGCTGAACTATCTAAAAACATAACAAACAGCGATGTATCAGTCGCTGTTATGAGTGGATCGTTTACGATGCGAGGAGAACCAGCAATTTTGAATAAATTTCAACGTGCTAAAATGGCTGTTCAATATGTAGATTTAGTAGTGGAATTACCACTTATTTATGCAATATCTTCCGGAGAACTTTTTGCTCAAGGTGGTGTTGATATAGCAGAACAATTTAAATGTAATTATTTATCTTTTGGTAGCGAGTCAGGAAACGTTAATGATATTAAAGAGACTATTAGTCAAATTGAAGATATAAAAAATGATATACGATATAAGGAAATGATTAAAGAAGGAAAATCTCACCCTAGAATCATCTCTGAATTAATTCAAGATTCAAAGTTATTATCAGGCTCTAATAATTTATTGGCTATAGAATACGTCAGACACATAATAAACAACGACCTTAATATCGAACCAGTGACTATACAACGAAAAGACAACTTATTTCTAGATTCAAGCTTAAATCAACGCTCACACATTTCCAGTGCAACCTCAATAAGAAATGCATACTTTTCAAATGATGAGCAATATAAACTAAGTTTACCTGAATTTAGCTCTAACTTATTAAGTTCACATAAAGGTGTAAACTGGGATGATTTTTTCCCATTATTAAAATGGACTATTTTGAGATCAAGTACAAAAGAATTACAAGAAATTTATATGATGACTGAAGGGTTAGAATATAAACTAAAGAAAGAAATAGAAGATAGTCAGACTTTCGATGAATTCGTATCGCGCATTAAATCAAAAAGATATACTTGGACGCGTATTCAAAGATTACTAACTGCTACATTACTCAACATCAAAAATATAGATGTAAACTCTTATAAACCACAAGCAATTCGTGTATTAGCAATGTCCGAACAAGGTAGAAAATACATTAAAGAAATACAAGAGTCATGCCCATTACCAATTATTACTAATGTTAACAAAAAGTCTGCTCCGTATTTTGAACATGAGATTAAAGCCACATCTTTATACCAGTATGTATCTGGAGAATCAGAAACAGACTTTAATCAACATGTTTATATAAAAAAATAGTGAAACTTATTTAATGGAAATAAACTTCGTGCTTTAGTATATATCGCACGAAGTTTATTTGTTGTTCTCTCGTTTTTCTTTTAAAGCTTTATTTACATTGGCGGGAACAAACTCCGAAACATCTCTATCGTATTGCGCTACTTCTTTTACAACACTAGAACTAATAAATGAATACTTATTATTAGTCATCATATATAATGTTTCTATATCATCATCTAATTTTTTATTCATAGATGTTAATTGCATTTCATATTCGAAATCACTCACAGCTCTCAATCCTCGAACAATTGTTGTCGCATTGATTTCCCTACAAAAATCAACGAGTAAGCCGTGGAATGTATGTACTACGATATTAGGTACATCTTCTACCGCTTCTTTTATTAATGCCACTCTTTCTTCATTTGTAAATAAACCTTTTTTCGAAGAATTTTTTAATACCGAGACATGTACTTCATCAAATATTTTAGCGCTTCTTTTTATAATATCTATATGTCCTAAAGTAATTGGATCGAAACTACCTGGGACTACTGCTATTTTTTTAGACATCGTTCTCTCCTTTTGTCAGCAACATAACATGTGTAAGACCATATTCATACTTTTTAAAGATTTCAAACTGACGTGTATTTATATTTTCTGATTTATCAAATTCACAAACAATTGTACCATTAGCACTTAATAAATTAAATTCTTCAATTTTTTCTAATGATTTATTTATAAGGTCTTTATTATAAGGTGGATCTAAAAATATATAATCAAATTGAATTTCTCTTTTATTCAATGCTTTTAAAGCTCTAATAGCATCATTTTTATACACTTCATACTCTGAAGATGGGATTTTGAGTAAATCCAAGTTTTCTTTTATCATTTTTGTCGCTTTAAAATTGCCATCTACAAAAATAACTTTGTTTAATCCTCTTGATAATGCTTCAATACCTAACCCACCACTTCCTGCAAACAAATCTAAGCCAAGCCCGTCAACGTCTTGTAAACTATTGAAGATACTTTCTTTTACTTTATCGGTAGTTGGTCTTGTAGATTGGCCTTCAATTGTATTTATATGTAACCTTTTATATTTTCCACCAATAACTCTCAATTGAATCAACTCTTTCTTTATTTTAAATTATTAACTATACTAATTATATATTATATGAAAACGAGGTTTACCATATGAAGCAATCATTTATTGTCATTGGACATGGATTAACGGATTTATTTGAATTTCAAACAATCATTGAATACAATCACGAACGTATTTCTGATATTTTGATGCTCCACACGCCTTTATCTGAGGAGAAGCTATCAACAGCTTGCATAATTATGAAACCGACTAAAGAGAACCATTTTCAAGCTATCTATACAATATTAGAAGGCATAAGATATCCGTATCCAGAATCTAACAAAAAATTCGATTTAATTAATCAATGGGCAAATGAATATGACATAAAAGTAAAAGGTCTAGACGTAAAGTCACGGTCTGAATTCGCAGAAGATGAACTTTACTTCACTTACTTAAAAGGTGTATTAAGACTAGAACGTTACTTGCCACCGTTACAATAAATTAAAAGTTCAAATATTCTTTTTTCTCAACATTTTTATTTGAATAATCTCTCTTAACACTCTTAAATGGTGACACTTTCACATCTTTAACATATTTTAATTTCATTAGATGTTGGATAGTGTCATCTATTTTATCTTCATTTGTATAAAGCATGACATATTGTTCTTTTTTATGAGAATAATAAATATTCCCGAATTTACGTAATTGTCTTTCATGTTTCATATTTTTTAAATAGACAATAATACTAATGCGCTCTACTAGCTCCATGACAATATCTCCCTTCATGTTTTATTTTTATATTAGCATTTTATATATGATGTTGAAAGAAGATAATCTTGCACTCATAACTTACATGCTTTTATATCACATACCAATTTGATAGAATATATATAAGTCTTTAATTGCATTTCGAAAGGATTGGATAAAATGTCAAAAATTAATTTAATGAAAGCAACAGGTCTTATCGGAGGCATAGCTGCAGGTTCTTGGCTTATTACAAAAGCTACTAGTGAAGTTAGACCTCGCAAAATCAAACCATTCTTTACTCAACCAGCACCTTATATTTTCGCTCATCGAGGTGGGATGGCTTTAAGACCAGAACATACCCGTCTAGCTTTTGACCATGCATTAAAATACAATGTAACTGGTTTTGAAATTGATGTTCGTTTAACAAAAGATGAAGTCTTAGTTGTTACACATGACGAAACGGTAGATCGAACAAGTAATGGTTCTGGCTTAGTAGCTGATCACACTTTAGAAGAGTTACGTCAGTTTGACTTTGGATATCACTATAAAGATATCAACCATGAACATCCTTATAGAGGCGATGAAAAAGCCAAAATCGTTACGCTTAAAGAATTATTAACAAAATACCAAGATGTGTTAGTAAACATCGATATCAAGGACCATCCTGAATCTTATGCTGGAAGTTTAGCACCTTCACACTTATTCCGATTAATATCAGAATTAAAAGTTGAAGATCGTGTAAATATTACAAGTTTTTATGATGAACAAATAGAAAGATTTAATTTATACGCTCAAGATACTATTTCATTAGGTACAGGACAAAACGAAGTAACAAAAGCATATACTGCTTATCATTCTGGTTATGGACATGTTTACCAACCTAAAACTGATACATTCCAAATTCCTGTAAATGCAAAAGGTCTTCCACTTGATTCAGAAGGCTTTATTCAATATTTAACTTCACTGAATATTGCCGTTGGTTATTGGGTTATTAATCAAATAGATATTATGGATGACTTAATTCAAAAAGGTGCACATACTATCGTTACAGATAGACCAGATACAGCGCACTTTTTAATTAAAAAACAATATTAAACATAAAACAGTCCGAGACATTTATATATGTCTCGGACTGTTTTATTAAGAACAACCGCATGAACCGCCTGTTGAACATCCTCCACCGTGACTCTCACTAGTAAAGAATGGATTACCTGTATCTACTTTAACATTGTTTGATATAGAATAAGATACAATGCTTACAACTTCATCCAATAAATTCTGTAATTCTGTTTCTTTAGTTTTAAAGTTGGAAACGACTGGGTGCATTTCGTATTCTCTCTTCTGCTGTCTTGTTTCTTTCATTACTCTATTATAATCAGGATGATATCTTCCAAACCTTAAACAATCATCATAGTGTGACTTGATTTGATCAAATTTCTTTCTTAAAATCTTTACTTCTAAATCTGTTTCTAATTTATATTTAGCTTCTCGATAAGCTTGGTAAATTTCTGATTCCATAATACAAGCACTTAGTTCATCGGATTGATCTAAAATATTAGCTGTTTCAACTGTGAACATCCCAATGACCTCCTTATTATTTATTATCTTTGAAGACAAGTGAATAATATTCTCGAGAATTACCTGCACCAAATTCATCGTATTGACTTCCAAGTAATTTCTCTCTATAACTGTTGTTGTTCAACCAACTATTAACAAGTGTTGGCATATCATAAAAATTATATGCTAAGTTTTGGTTGATAGCGTTATATTCAATTTTTTTATCATTGATATGTTTCATTATACCATCTTCTAAAGTTTTTACAGCCTCTTCTTCATCAACGTCACTATCAATCAAATCCGCTTCCATTTGAGTAATATAAGTTAATTGATCATTTATATCTAAAGGTGTTATTCCTTTTAATTCTCTATACTCATTTACAATTTCTAATAAAGTTAAATCTTTATTAATATGTGTTTGGAAATCTTGTTGATCTGCACGTTTTAATTTTTTATCTTTATTTGAAACTTTAGACATAGAAAATGGCGCTTGCTCAACAATAATGTCTGAATCCATAAATTGAACACCCATAACCTCATTTGTTTCGCTATCAATTAATACCTGTGCATAAACATCACCATATTTAACTAATAATTGAGTTTTGATGTCCCTTTCTGATAATTCAATTTGATAATCACCATACGAACTATTTATGTTTGGTTCCATATCTATGTTAGTACCATTAAATAATTTAGTAGCATCTTGTTTAATTTTAATTGGTGATACATCTACTTTTTCACCAGTTGCAAAAACAGATGACACTTTATTATTTTTGGTTGAAACTAAATAATAATGTTCCTTATTTTTAAAGACATAATTCTTTCTATCGTGCTCTGCCTTATATACCCTATCTGGTTGACCTAAATCTTTAATGACATCATCTATACTACCATAGACATAAGTCCCTACGCCCTCTTTCAGCTTAGCATTACCTGTGGACTTTTCAGCTTGTTTTTCATAGTAATTTTCACTTGCTTTATCATGTGAGTAGTTTGGGTTCTTTAAGACATCAAATTCTAATTTAGGAGAATAGAATAAATAAAAGAGTACAATGATTAAAATAGCGATTGCTATTACTTTAATGATAATATTCTTCAACTATTTACCTCCTCTTTTTACTCCTAATAATGATTATATCATTTTACAGTAAAGTTTTTAGTTAAATCAATTGAAATGTGAATATTTATGTTAAATTTAAATGTACATTGCAACATTGAAGCTTTTATCATAAAATAAACTTAAAGGTACTTAGAGGGAGGAAAATTACATGGTATTTGATAATACAGGTCTTGAAAAGGTTATCATCGAACAAGAACTATTGCAAGATGTTATGAATAAACATGGTTTTGTTGCAGGCGGACACTGGGACTATGAACGTATTACTTATGATTTTAAATATGAATTAAGTGAAGGCATATATTATTTAAGAGTTCCAAGTTATGCACTTAAAGGGGACGTTGGTGCAAAAAGTGCAACACTCCAATTGATGGATCCTTATTTAGGTAAACATTATTATCCAACTGGCGTTGAGTACGGTGATGATGAAGTTTATCCAGATAACTTAGTTGCTCATTGCAACTTACTAATTGAACGAATTACGTCAGATATTAAAGCTTTAAACACATTAAGTACACAATAGAAAACAACTTTGAACAGTAAATTAAGAGACGTGATTTTTTCACGTCTCTTAATTTATATCTACATCTAAAATTGAGAGGTACATTTATGAAAAAATGGATTAATAAACGGAATATAAGTATATTTATCATCGCAATATTAACAATTTTATTTATTTATTTTATCATCCCGATTTCTATACCTTTAATCACAGCGTTCATTATAGCGCTAGCTTTTAACCCACTCATTAAAAGACTAACTAACAAGATTAATAGTCGTAAATGGAGCGTTATAATTATATATACATCCCTACCAACAATAAGCGGGTTCATAATCTATTTATTTTTAACAAAACTAATAGACCAAATTGTACTATTCATTAAAGATTTACCTAATAAAATAAATAAATTAATAAAAGTAATCGAACAATATAACGACAAAATGAAAGCAGTATTACCTGATGAAATGGCAACTACCATTAACAAAGAATTACAAAATTTTGTCGCGTCTATGAGAGATTCTATTTCTCATTATTTTAGTGTTGAAAATATTACTGAAGTCGTTTCCTCCTTACCAGGATTCATAATTAGTCTAGTTGTCTTTCTCGTTGCATTATTTTTATTTATGCTAGAAATACCTAATATTCACAAATTCATAAAGAAGCATTTATACCCAAATACTTATACTCAAGTTATAACAATCTATAATAAAATAAGTCATTCAATACTTGGTATGATTACAGCCACAGTTATACTAAGTTTTATTACTTGGGTATTCACATATATAGGACTATTAATTATAGGTGTAGATTCTGCATTCATTATAAGTTTATTAATCTGGTTTATAGATATATTACCTATTGTAGGTGCTACAGGATTTACAATACCATGGGCAGCATACGCTTATATTGTAGGTGACCCTACTCTTGGCATACAACTCATTATTCTATCCATTGTACTACTCGTCCAAAGAAAAGTACTGGAACCTAAAATATTTGGTACAGGTGTTGGATTAACTCCTTTACCAACACTTATTTCTATGTTTATAGGATTAAAATTAATGGGATTCCTAGGATTCTTTATCGGCCCACTCATTTTAATTGTTATAAAAACAATATTAGAATCCGGTTTAATAAAAACAGACTTTAAAATATAAATTATAAAAGAGTGGGAAAGAAATCTCATTTTATTAAAAAGATTTCGTAGTCCCACCCCCGCAATGATGACTAGGTTAAAAAATTCGATATAAGTGCATTTTCACCCTAGTCAGCTACTGCCATTATAATGAATGAGGCTGAGACATGTATTTATGTCCCAGCCTCTTTGTTTTAATGGATTTATTGCTTAATCCCTTTTAGTTTACATATCAATATTCAATTTCTAGACTTATACTAAATTTAAGAACCAAGTATTGCTTTAATCATTGATGTCGTTTCTCCACCATGATAGAAAACATATAATAATAGATATACAGCTACGCCTGTAATTGCTGTAGAGAACCATATAATGGATGTTACTGGTCCAAATTTTCGATGAAGATCTAATTTATCTTTTAAGCCAAGATAAATTGTAATAATCCCCATGATTGCTCCAATCGTAGCTAAAGTAATATGGAATATTAAAAATAAAGTGTAGTAAATTTTAATATTGTCTGGACCACCAAAAGAGGTATTTCCAATAAATATTGTTCTACTAGCATAAATAGTAAAGAAAATTACTGCTGCTACTGCTGCTGAAAGCATGAATTTTTTATGTGTTTCAATTTTTCTTTGTGCAATAAAATACCAGCCAATAGCTACTAAAATTGCGCTCAATACTATAAATGTTGTACTAATTGTTGGTAATATAGGTAAATTCATGTTTTTACATCCTATCTAAATTGATTGTATAACGCTTTTTGTTCTTCTAATTTTCTTAAGCTATCTTCTGTAATTTGACTTTCATTTTTGCGTTCATATCTGAACCATCTTACAAAGATAACGTATAAATAAATACCAAATACAATTTCTTGCATCACCTTCATAATAACCCCACCAGTTTGTTGGTCTTCTAATGGTGAGAAGTTTGTAAAGTATTCAGGCCCTGAAATACCAGCCCCTTGAACAACACTGTTTAAAGTATCTGCTGGTACACATAGAGTCATAGCTCCTAACCATGCTTCTCCTGAAGTATATGTGTCATACATAGCACTATTACTAAATATAATTAAACCACATGACGGTGTCAATAGAACGCCTATAAAGAATATATATAGAATCTTTTTGATGTTAGTCATATGCTGTGCATCTGGTATATGCTTGTTGAAAATTGGATGCCACATAAACCAAGCACTTATAAATAGCAAAATAGTATACATGTCATGTAAAACGATATTTTGCTTTAATGTATCTAAAACAAGTGGAATATGATAGACAGAGAACAACCCGTTAAATAAGAAAATAGCTAACAAAGGCTTCGTAAATAAACTTACAATTTTATTTACTACAGGTAATTCTTCCACATATTTCACAATATACTCAGGTATTGCATAAAACATTAATGGTGCAATAATTAAAAATAATATGGCCATTTGAAGCATATGGAAACTAAAAATAATATGTGATAGTAAATCTATTGGCCCACCTTCAAGTAGATAGATTGCTAACATAAGTACAACAAATAATGTTGCTTCACCCTTTTTTAAAGGTCTTCCCCCTGGAATATCTTTATACCATTTACCACAAATCAAAAAGTATAAGATAATTACACATAATACGCCTATAAAAAAGAATGGTGTCCAATTCGCCCAAAAACCAAACATTGATATTGAAGTTAAACCACCCATCTTTAATACACTTCCTCATTAAGTCATTATCTTTATTATATGATTTAATAACCGCTTAAACAACCCAACTCAAAAATTAGTTATGACAATGATATGACCAATATAATACTTTTTACTATAAAATAAAGACCCAAAACTTATATAACAAAGTTTTGGGTCTTTAAATATTATTTATTTTTAACGAAAATAGGATCGCCTATCCAAACAATATAAATGAATGTTACAACGAATGATAATCCAAAGAATAAACCTACAACCATAAACAGTTTAGATACACCATGTTTTTCAGCTTTCATATGCATGAAATAATAGAATTGTAATACTACTTGAAGTACAGCTAATCCTAGTATTACAGGGATAACAAATTCTTTTGGTAATTCTGCAGCTACTAAAGCGAAGGCAACAAATGTAACAAAAATCATTATTGCAAAGTTAGTAACTTGCATACGCATTTCTTGAGTACTTTTACGTCTCTTGTATGATCTTAGCGCTTCTGCGTCATGATTAACTTGTTGATTCATATTATCCTAACGCTCCCATCAAGTATACTACTGTGAAGATGAACACCCATACTACGTCAATAAAGTGCCAATACAAAGCAGCAGTATTAAATTTGTGTGCATTATAAATACTTAATCCTCTTGCTCTGTTTCTAAGTACAAGTGCTGTTAACCACACTAAACCAATTATTACGTGGAAACCGTGTGTTCCTACTAAGAAATAGAATGCGCTACCGAAAGCACTTGAACGGAATGTATGACCTTGTTGAACATACTCAACAAACTCATAAATTTCTAAACCTAAGAAACCTAAACCTAAAAGGACAGTAATACCAATCCAGATAAATACACCTTTAGCATTAAAGTTTCTTAAATGATACAAAGCATAAACACTAGTTAATGAAGACGTTAATAATAACATCGTCATTACGAACGCTAATGGAAGATGGAACAAATCTTTAGCTAATAAGTGATCTTCACTTGGCACAGCATCTTTCAAAGCTAAGTAGGTTGCGAATAATGAAGCGAATAATGCGACCTCACCACCAAGGAATACCCAAAAACCAACTATTTTATTCTTACCTTCCATTGATGCTGTTTCAGGATGATCTGGCCAATTTTCAGCTGTAAATTTTACTTCTTCATGTGCCATTAACGCTCACCCCTTTCATACTCAATTAACTCTTGTTTAGTTATATGATGACCGTGGTCATCTTTAAGTGATCTGTAAATCATGCTGCCTGCAGTAATTGCCAGACCGAAGATTAACACGTAAACTGCCCATGGTTTTTCGTTTAATCCTTTTACTGCTTCTAATGCCCATTCTTTACCATCAGCAAAGTACATTGCACCAAATGCAGCTACGAATAAACCGAAAGCTTGTAAAAATGGTATGAATGAGTTGTTAGGCATGTGAATATCATCCAATGATTCAGCAGGTAATATTTTTCCATCGCCTTGTTTTTTCTCAATCCAAAGAGCATCTAAACCACGAACTAAAGGTACTTGCGCAAAATTATAATGTGGTGTCGGAAGTGGTAAAGCCCATTCTAGTGTACGTCCGTCGCCCCAAGGATCTCTTCCAACTTTTTCACCTTTAGCTAATGTCGTAATAACGTTTATTGTTTCAACAATTACAGCGATTGCCATTAGCAAAGCACCTATTGAAGAAACTAAGTTAGGAATATCATATCCTTGTCCTGGTAAGTATGTAAATACTCGACGAGGCATTCCCCATAGTCCTAAGAAGTGCTGAATTAAGAATGTTAAGTGGAACCCAGTGAAGAAGAACCAGAATCCAATTTTACCTAATGTTTCATTTAACATCTTTCCAGCTATTAATGGGAACCAATAGTGTAAAGCTGCTAATATGGCAAACACGACACCACCAACAATTACGTAGTGGAAGTGAGCAACAATAAAGTATGAGTCATGTAATTGATAGTCAGCAGGAGCTGATGCTTGCATGACACCTGTTACCCCACCCATAACGAATGATGGAATAAAGAATAATGCATATAGCATTGGCGTTGTAAATTCAACACTACCACCCCAAACAGTTAATAGCCAGTTGAATATTTTAACACCGGTTGGTACGGCAATTGCCATTGTTGCAACTGCGAATATAGCGTTAGCTACTGGTCCTAGGCCTACTGTAAACATATGGTGAGCCCAAACCATGAATCCTAAGAAACCGATTAAAACAGTAGCAAATACCATTGCAGAATAACCGAATAAACGTTTCCTAGCAAATACAGGTATAATCTCTGAGAATATACCGAAAGCTGGTAATACTAAAATATATACTTCTGGGTGTCCAAATATCCAGAATAAATGTTCCCAAATTATTGTGTTACCACCTTGTGAAGCAATAAAGAATGACGTTCCAAACATTCTATCGAATATTAATAAGAATATACCGATAGTTAACGGTGGGAATGCGAATACGATTAATGTTGAAGCAACAAATGTTGTCCATGTCATTAGTGGCATACGCATATATGTCATGCCAGGCGCTCTCATATTAACAATTGTAGCAACAAAGTTAATACCAGCGATTAAAGTACCTGCACCAGAAATTTGAAGTCCTAGTGCATAGAAGTTAATACCATGTCCTGCAGATTCAAGTGACAAACTTGCATAAGATGTCCAACCTGCATCTGGAGCTCCACCTAAAATCCATGATAAGTTTAAGAATATTCCTCCAAATAAGAATAGCCAGAAACCTAATGCATTTAAGAATGGAAACGCAACATCTCGAGCACCAATTTGTAATGGAACAACTGCGTTCATATAACCGAATAGTAATGGCATTGCGGCCAAGAATATCATAGTTGTACCGTGCATCGTAATGATTTCATTAAACAGTCCAGCTGAAACAAAGTCGTTCTCTGGCACTGCTAACTGGATACGAATCAACATTGCTTCTATACCACCGATAGCAAAGAATAATCCTCCAGCTAATAAATATAAAATAGCAATTTTTTTGTGGTCGACTGTTGTTAAATAGTCCCAAATAGTCGATCCAAACCCCTTTTTACTTTGAGTAGACACTAGAGTAACCTCCCTTTCAATTCTTACTTATCAACTTTTCGTTCCATTAAGTAGGCAGATAAAGCATCGATATCTTCATCAGAAACTTTATATTGATCAGTCATTTTATTACCAGGCTTAATGCTTTCAGGGTCTTTAATCCATTTTTTAAGGTTCTTTTCATCATGGTCTAAATATCCAGCAATTAGATCACGGTCACCAAAGTTTGTAAGGTTAGGACCTTTAGCTTTCTCACCTGTTGGCGTAACAGCATGACATCCAGCACATGATTTATTAAATACCTTTTCACCTTCTTTAGCTTGACTAGATGTCGCAGCTACAGGTTTCTCAACAGATTTCATATCTTTAACCCATTTATCAAAATCATCTTTAGGTAGAGCTTTAACTTTAAAGTCCATTAAAGCATGTGAAGGTCCACATAACTCAGCACATTTACCGTAGAATAGATTTTTAACTTCTTTTGCTTTATCATTATTAAATTCTAAGTAGAATTTATTAACGCCTTCTACGTTAGTATCTAATTTACCACCAACTGCTGGCACCCAGAATGAGTGTTTTACGTCAGCTGAATGTAATCTGAAGTAAACTTTTTGATCAGTTGGAACAACAAGCTCTTGACTGGTAACAATTTTTTCATTTGGATAACTAAATTCCCACCAATAAAGATTAGCAGTTACATCAATAACAAGCTCTTTACTCTTACCTTTTTCGTCGACTTTATCAATCGCTTTAGTATCACCTAGTGAGAATGTAAGCATCACTGTAGGTATAGCTAAGATAATAAGTAAAATAACAGGAATGATTGTCCATACTAATTCTAATTTGTGATTACCTTCTACGTCTTTAGGAACAAAATCTTCACCTAATTTTTTACGACGGAATTTAATCATCGCAAGTAAGAAAATAATAACGACTACAATAATAACAAGTAACATAATGCCTATTGAAAGCATTAATAAAAAGAATTGTTTATCAGCGACTTCCCCTGCCGGGCGAAGAACTGATAAATGTGGTTGACCACAACCTGCTAGAACAAACAGCAGGGCGATAAGTAAACCGAACATTTTCGTGTTTTTTAAACGTGTCTTCATTCGTTTAACCCCTCTTTCATGCATTCATTCATATTTAATTATATTAATTGTACGACAGTAACAATGACTGTCATAACAAAGAAAATAACAAGGTAATTTAAAGAAAAAACAAACATACTCGTAGCCCATTTTGATTTGTTAATTTCTTTTTTAAATCCAGATAAAGCTAATAGTAACCAAGCTATATTAAGTAATGAAGCAATAACTACAAAAACAGTACCTAATTGCGCCATTAAGAATGGTAAAGGTAATAATAGCACTACCCATAACAACATACTTAAGCGTGTTCTAGTAAAGCTTTTGACTGCTGGTAGCATTGGTATTTTCGCTAAAGCATATTCGTCTTTTCGACGATAAGCTAATGCATAGAAGTGCGCTGGTTGCCAAGCAAATAATACTAAAAATAGCGTCCAAGCAAGTGGACTTAATGTTTGATCAATGCTTGCCCAACCAATCAATGGTGGTATCGCGCCAGGAAAACTACCTATTACAGTATTCCAAACTGTGTGTCTTTTAGACCAAATTGAGTATAAGACAACGTATCCGAAAATCCCCAGTAATCCAATAATACCTGTAGGAATGTTAATCATAAATAATAAGATCTCACCTACTATCATTAAGCCAAAGCTTAATTTAAGTAAATTATTGTTACTAATTCGTCCATTAACAGTTGGTCTTTTTTGTTTAGATGGCATGATGGAGTCGATATCTTGGTCGTAGTAATTATTGATCGCACAAGCGCCACCCATAATGAGTGTAGAACCTACAATCATTAATAACACAACTGGCAAGCTGTGGAAGAAGTTGAAACCACCAAATACAATCGCAAGCCAAGCACCCGCAAACGCAGGTATTAAATTCCCTTGAACAAGTCCCATTTTAATGATGGCTTTAATTTCATATAACGTTAGACGACTTTTATCTATATCTTTTTCGGACGTCACACTATATTGATTTTGTTGCAATTTTGACCCTCCTTCCGTTATCTCTCACATATATATTCAATGATATATGAAAATTGTCACATAATCTATACATTTTTGAAACAAAATTTTGACATTTTTATACTTCCCTAAAATTTGAGTTCATTAAAAAGTCATTATTGTGTAACATTTACAATGGGTATTCATTGTTATACTATAGATATTAGTGTTTAAATTAGAATCGTATTAATATAATAATTATTGTTAATACGTCTTTCTCTTAAATTCTATCATATTTTTTAATATAAATAAGGTTTATTTTAGAATAAAGCCCATTTTATATTAGTTTAAATATGGATTATAATTTTATTAGAGGTGTTCTTATTGTTTAATGACAAATTTTTAAAATGGCTAGCTACATTAGCAACAATTGTTATGCTGTTTGTGCAGTTAGGTGGCGCTTTAGTAACCAAGACTGGTTCTGAAGATGGTTGTGGAAGTTCTTGGCCATTATGTCATGGATCTGTTATACCATCGGACTGGCCAATTGAAACGATAATTGAATTAGCCCATAGAGGTGTATCAGGTTTAGCACTTATTCTTGTCGCTTTATTAGCTATTATTAGTTGGATAAAATTAGGACATATTAAAGAAGTAAGACCTTTATGTATCACAAGTATAGCTTTTATATTATTACAAGCACTTATTGGAGCTGCCGCTGTAATATGGCAACAAAATGATTTTATACTTTCATTACATTTCGGAATATCTTTAATCAGTTTCGCATCCGTCCTATTACTAACACTAATTATTTATGAAGTAGATAAAAAATTCGAAGCAACTAGTTTAGTGATAGATAAACACTTAAAAATACACACGTATGCCGTAACTTTCTTTATATACTTTGTTATTTATTCAGGTGCGCTTGTTAGACATGCTAATGCTAGTCTTTCATGCTTAAGTTGGCCACTGTGTCATAGCGGTAGCACTGGATTACCACAAACATTTTATGAGTGGGTTCAAATGTCTCACCGAGCCCTAGCATTTTTCATATTTATATGGATACTGTATATATTCATTTACGCTTTCAGAAATTATGCTAAATATCGTGTAATTAAGTACGGTTGGACTTTAGCATTTATACTAATTTGCTTACAGGTTACAACAGGAGCGTTGTCTATATTTACAAGAGTTAATATATTTATAGCATTGTTCCATGCATTGTTCATCACAATGTTGTTTGGATTACTATGTTACTTCATAATGTTGATACTTCGTTCTAAACGACGAAATCAATAAATAATAGAATTTGCTTTATATTTTAAGCAAACAAAAAAGCACGTACCTATGAAATGAAGTGAACCCTGTCAAGTAGACAACTAAATAATAAAAATGTCTTTTTGGTCGAATTCATAGCTAAGCTATGGATTTGGCCATTTTTAATGTAAT
>NZ_PPRS01000060.1 GCF_002902755.1 Mammaliicoccus lentus
ATATAAACAATTTAACAAGGATGTTATCATTGTAGCCGTTGGCTACTATCTAAGATATGCATTGAGTTATCGTGATATATCTGAAATATTAAGGGAACGTGGTGTAAACGTTCATCATTCAACGGTCTACCGTTGGGTTCAAGAATATGCCCCAATTTTATATCAAATTTGGAAGAAAAAGCATAAAAAAGCTTATTACAAATGGCGTATTGATGAGACGTACATCAAAATAAAAGGAAAATGGAGTTATTTATATCGTGCCATTGATGCAGAGGGACATACATTAGATATTTGGTTGCGTAAG
>NZ_PPRS01000061.1 GCF_002902755.1 Mammaliicoccus lentus
TCTAAATTTGTTTTTCTTGCTTTCATCGTATACACCTCGGGTTTTGGAGAATATGTTTTGTTCTCTTTACCCATAGTATAACGTTTTATCCAGTTTCGTACAGTGCGATCTGATGGGATATTGTATTTAATAGCCAACTGTACAGGTGATATTCCCTTTTCAAAATACTCATTAATAATTTGTAGTTTAAAAGATGACGGATACGAGTTATTTTTTGTTTTAGGTAACAATCCATTAACTCCATATAATTTATACCTCTGGTATTTTTCACTTAATAATCTACGATTTGTATTCAATGACAACATTTTTATAACGTTTAAGAAGCTATAGCCTTGTTCATATAAATCAAAAGCTTCTAATAAAGTATTGATATCTATTTTAATATTTCTAGTCATAATAAAACTCCCTGCTAA
>NZ_PPRS01000062.1 GCF_002902755.1 Mammaliicoccus lentus
CGAAACTGGATAAAACGTTATACTATGGGTAAAGAGAACAAAACATATTCTCCAAAACCCGAGGTGTATACGATGAAAGCAAGAAAAACAAATTTAGAAGAACGCATTGAAATAGTTAAAGATTACATAGAAAGTAATAGTGATTATAAAACAATCGCTGATAAATATTCAGTGACTTATGGTCAAGTTTATAATTGGGTGAAAAAATATAAAAATCATGGTAATGCTGGTTTAGAAGATGGACGAGGCAAAGGGAAACCTCAATCTATAATGACAGAAGATGAAATGAAAGATGCAGAAATTAAAGCATTAAAAGAACGAAATAAATATTTAGAAATGGAGAATGAGGTTTTAAAAAAGCGGAGAGAATTCGAAAGAGAGATGATGAATCAAAAAGTAAACAAATC
>NZ_PPRS01000063.1 GCF_002902755.1 Mammaliicoccus lentus
ATATCATACAATGAAATATATTTCAGTAAACAGAATACCAACAGCCTCCGGATAACTCTTAGATTACTGTTTACACTTATATTATATAACTCAAAATTCAATTTCAATTATTTTTTTATAAAAATAACATAGAATATCTGTAAATATTTAAATTTTGATGTTACCCGTAAAAGTTTTTATTAGATAGAAAAAGACATCGTACACATTGTACGATGTCTTTTAATTTAAAACAATTTAAGTTGAGAATATAAATCTTCAGATAAAGCATCTATTTTTTATCAATATCCCGACTTGATACCCTTTTAAATAAAGGGCCATATGCTGAAATTAATTCATTATGTTTTCTACTAACTCTTTGGTCTTTAATAACTTTATCTGCTATTTTTTCAAGATATTTTTTATCTGTTTTAAAGAAGTTACTTGGGCTTGTTACATTTCCAAAGCTAAATTCACGTTCATAAGAAGTCGCTAATATCTCCACAAATTCAACAATTAAGTCTTTTAATTTATCATCTATATCATCATTTTCATAATTTGAAATAAAAGTTCCAAATTTAAAATCGTCACCATGTAAATCTTCAATACTTTTAGCACCTGGATCATTGTTAACTATTCTATAAATTACCCCCATAATCGCAATAAGTGAATATTTACCATTTACTAAAATAGTCATTTCTTCTGTTGATAAACCAACACTATTATGTTCTTTTATATTTTGAATAATATAATTAACTCTTTGATTTAAATTTATCAAATCTTTTATAAATTCAACCTTAACCTGATCATTGGAATAATTAAGTTTGAATATACTTTTGTAATGTGAATTATTAGAAAAAAGACTTTTTTACTAGATCTAGCTGTTCCAGGTCTTTGATTTACAAATGAATAAAATAATTGAGCAAACTCTTCATTTTTTATTTTACTATTACTATGACTTCTTGGAGCAGTAATACCTCTCTTAATTTCCATGAAAATACCTTCATCATATAAAATCCTTTGTAATTGTATCATCTCTGGTGCATTAGCTTTTAAGTCTTTTGGCTGTATAGCTTTCTGTGAATTTGTTGCTTCAGCTATATTATTGAAAAAGTCTCTATCATCATTACTTTTTATGTCTTCTCTATTTTTTCAATTATTTTGCACATTAAATAAAAATCATCTTTATACGACTCTAAATTTTTTGCGATTAATGAAGTAGTCTGACCACCATTAACGATTGAAAAATCGTATACTTTCACATTATCCCCATCTAAACGAAAATGTTCACATGCTATAGTTATACCATTATTCATAAACCAGAAATCATCAGAATTTTTTCTCATACTTTCGATAATGGCATCATCAACCGTTTTCGATTTTATATATCTTCGTATATTCATATTAAATAAGCCTTCACTTTCAAATTTTTCGAAAGCGGCTTTTAAACTTTGAGCACTTATGTTAACAACAATTCCTTTATAATAATCAGATTCGTAATTTAAAGCATTCTTCGATTCATCAATTTGGAATTTATGTTCTTTAGCAGGCTTGAGTGTCTGCTGTATTTCAATTATTGCTTTTTTAATATCTCTTTCATAATGAATAATTACTTCTGTAAATTTACTTTGTTTAACGTTTTTTATCTTTTTATGAATTTGTTTTTCATCAAACTCGCTTGTAGAAGTGAATAAAATTTCTATATTCCCTTCATCTTCATCAGACAACCTATCTATTGCATTTCTATAACTTTTCTTCAATTTTTTATTGTATAAATTAGTTTGCCCCTTATCAAAATCTATAAGAGTATTATTAATTTTTGTAATTTCATTAAATACATCATTGATATCAACATTATTTGAATATTTATTTTGACCAATAATAACTTTTGAATTATCATCATCAAAAAATATAAAATCAATGCCACCATCACTTTTTCCATCAGTTATATTTTCATTCGTTAGATCAAACCAATTTTTTTGTAATTAAGAGATTTATAACAATATAGTGAACAAATAAGTATATTAAAAGCTTTTTCTGCATTGATTGGATAATTCTCTTCATTAGCTATTTTCATTATTTTATTCAGTTCTTTTTCTATCACAGATAACATCTCCTTTTATTTTCTCTAATCATATTTATTTTTACAATATATTAATTATTATATAATAATTAGAAAGTTAATAATAGTAATTATCCGAATATTTAGTATTTTTTATTGTTTATTACTTTATATAAAATCTTGTCTTTATTAAAAC
>NZ_PPRS01000064.1 GCF_002902755.1 Mammaliicoccus lentus
GAATCATTTTATGCTCTTTTAATTTTGCCTTGAAACTTCTAGAAGTATATTGAAACCCTCTATCGCTATGAAATATAATACCCTTGGTATTTTTTACTATTTTTAACAGCTTTGTCAAGCGTGTTAAATACTAATTGCTTATTATTTGAACTACTCAATTCATAGCTTAAAATAGTTTTACTACCTAAATCATAAATCGCACTTAAGTATACTTTATTGCCATTTTTTAATTTAAATTCAGTCACATCAGTTAACCATTTCTTGTTTTTCTTAGTTTCATTAAATGATCTATTTAAAATGTTTTGTGCAGTAACTTCAGGAGTAAAAGGCTTATAACGTTTGGTTTTACGACGTATAATAGATTTTAATTTTAATTGTTTCATTAATCTATAAACACGCTTATGATTTACACGTTTATTTAATTTAAGACGGATATAGATATAAATGCGTCTATAACCATAAATACCTTGATATTGGTGATAGATATCGTTGATATCTTCCATTAATGTATTATTTTCAATCTCTCTCTTAGAGGTTTTTCTATTTGTCCATTTATAATAACTTGATCTATTTATTCCTAAAACACTACATAACCATTTAATTGGATATTTATTTTTTAGCGCTTTGATCGTTTTGTATGACGTGATTTGTTTACTTTTTGATTCATCATCTCTCTTTCGAATTCTCTCCGCTTTTTTAAAACCTCATTCTCCATTTCTAAATATTTATTTCGTTCTTTTAA
>NZ_PPRS01000065.1 GCF_002902755.1 Mammaliicoccus lentus
TCTTAGTATATTATTTGTCTATTCTGCTTTTTTATCATTTTATCTCGTTCAATATAGTTATAAAATAAAAATCTATAATCATCTAGAAGAATACTACAAAAACGAAATAAAAATTATTTTAAATAAATGATTTATAGTCTTTTTATTTTCTGAATAATGAGATAGAATATAGTTTAAGTTGGAATATAGCAACTAAGGAGTCGATATAATGTCAGTAGTATTAATAGGATTTATGGGCGTAGGTAAAACTTCAATCGGTAATTATTTAGGTGAACATTATGACAAACCTTTAGTTGATATCGATACTTATATCGTTGAAACAACTAAACTATCAATTCCAGAAATTTTTGCTAAGTATGGAGAATCACATTTTCGAGATTTGGAAAAAAAATCACTGGAAGAATGGATTGATAAAGACGTTATTATTTCAACTGGTGGTGGTATTATTGAGTCTGAGGCATCAAGAAATGTTATGAAAGGTAATCCTCATAACATTTGGTTAAAATGCGATGTTGATACAGTTTATGAGAGAATTAATCATGACCCAAACAGACCAAATGCTAATGGAAAATCACTAGAAGATTTAAAAAGCTTGTATTCAAAACGAGAATCAAGTTATAATGATATCGCATTCATACATATTGATGCAGATAGACCTAAAGAAGTAGTTGTTACAGAGATTATTAATTCTCTGGACAAAGATATATTTGCGAATGATCAAAGTTAGAGAGAATGAATGAATAATTCATCGCCGAAGGAGCAAGCCATGTTAGTGTGAATCTCTCAGGCAAAAGGATAACTTTGTGACGCATTCCTGAAGAGTACTTCAACAGGGTAGCTTAAGCTACCCTGTTTTTTTATTATACATAACAAGAAGGGAAGAAAAATAATGGCTAATGAATTAAAAAAGACACCGTTATATCAAACGTATCTTGATCAAGGTGCAAAAGTGATTGATTTTTCAGGTTGGGCTTTACCAGTCCAATTTACAAGTATTAAGGAAGAACATAATGCAGTAAGAAATGAAGTCGGTATTTTTGATGTTAGTCACATGGGAGAAATTTTAGTAACTGGGGAAGAAGCGTCTAATTTTGTACAATATGCACTTACAAATGACATTACAAAACTTAACGATTCTAAAGCTCAATATACAGTCCTTTGTACTGAAGAAGGCGGTATTATTGATGACTTAGTGATTTATAAACTGAAGGATTCTGTATATTTATTAGTTGTTAACGCTGGTAATACTGATAAAGATTACGAATGGTTGAAAAAAATAAAAGGATTTAACGCAAAAGTAGAAAATAAATCATCAGATTATGGTCAATTAGCGATTCAAGGTCCTAAAGCTAGATCAATTGTTCAAAAACTAGTAGACGTTAATATTAGTGAAATGAAAATGTTTGAATTCAAACAAAATGTAACGATATTTGGTAAAGAAGTTATACTTTCTCAATCAGGCTATACAGGTGAAGATGGTTTTGAAGTATATTGTCATTCTGAAGATACGAAATTAATTTGGGATGGTTTTATAAAAGAAGGTGTAACACCATGTGGTCTTGGTGCACGTGACACTTTAAGATTAGAAGCGGGTCTACCATTACATGGACAAGATTTATCTGAAGATATTACACCATATGAAGCCGGGATAGGTTTTGCTGTAAAGCCATTGATTGAAGATGACTTTATCGGAAAAGAAGTTTTAAAAGAGCAAAAAGAAAATGGTGCTGACAGAAAATCAATTGGAATTGAAATGATTGATAAAGGTATACCAAGAACTGATTATGAAATTTTAGATACTGATGGTAATGAAATAGGTTATGTAACATCAGGTACTCAATCACCTTCTACAGGTAAATCAATTGCTATGGGCTTAATTAAAAAAGAAGAGTTTGAATTGGATAAAGAACTACTTATTCAAGTAAGAAAAAGACAAGTTAAAGCTAAAATTGTTAAAAAATCATCATTTAAATCATAGGAGTGAAAAAAATGGGTCATCGTTATATTCCTTTAACAGAGAAGGATAAATCAGAAATGTTAGATGTAATTGGTATTAAATCAGTAGATGAATTATTTACTGACATCCCTGAGTCAGTTAGGTTTAATCAACCTTTAAATATTAAAGAAAAGAAATCAGAAACAGCTTTATTAAGGGAACTGTCTCAACTAGCTAATAAAAATATTACGAGTGAAACTCATGCTTCATTTTTAGGAGCAGGCGTATACGATCATTATATTCCTACGGTTGTTGACCATGTAATTTCTAGATCGGAATTTTACACTGCATATACACCATACCAACCAGAAATTTCTCAAGGCGAGTTACAAGCGATTTTTGAGTTCCAAACATTAATCTGCGAACTTACAGGTATGGATGTTGCAAACTCATCAATGTATGATGGCGGGACAGCATTTGCAGAAGCAGCTGTATTAGCAGCTGGTCATACAAAAAAGAAAAAAGTTATTGTTTCTAAATCTGTACATTATCAAACTATTGAAGTACTTAAAACATATACGAAAGCTCAAGATATTGATGTTGTAGAAATAGATTTAGATGGCACTGTTACGGATTTAGAGAAATTAGAAGCTGCAATAGATGATGATACAGCAGCAGTTTGTGTTCAGTATCCAAACTTCTTTGGTTCTTTAGAAGATTTAGAAAAAATTCAAACATTAATTGAAGACAAAAAAGCTTTATTTATTGTTTCTAGTAACCCATTAGCTTTAGGTTTAATTACTCCTCCTGGAGATTTTGGTGCAGATATTGTAGTTGGTGATGCACAAGTATTTGGTATTCCAGCTCAATATGGAGGACCTCATTGTGGTTACTTTGCTTCAACTAAAAAATTAATGCGTAAATTACCAGGTAGATTAGTTGGACAAACTCAAGATGATGACGGGAACAGAGGTTTTGTATTAACATTACAAGCTCGCGAGCAACATATTAGAAGAGATAAAGCAACTTCTAATATATGTTCAAACCAAGCATTGAACGCATTAGCAGCTTCAGTATGTATGAGTGCATTAGGCAAAAATGGCGTCTATGAAATGGCTGAAATGAACATGGAAAACACGTATTATATGAAAAATAAATTGAAAGAAAATGGTTTTGAAGTTTTAGAAGGCATTTCATTTAATGAATTTGTTGTTAAATTTAGCCAGCCTATTGCAGAAATTAATGAAAAACTATTGCAAGATGGCTTTATTGGTGGTTTTGATTTAGGATTTGTAGATGACAATTTAAAAAATCATATGTTAATTGCTGTAACTGAACTAAGAACGAAAGATGAAATAGATACATTTATTGAAAAAGTAGGTGAATATAATGCGTAAACCATCAAGTGAATTAATTTTTGAAAGATCAAGAGAAGACAGATTTGCATATTCATTACCTGAAAAAGAAGTAGACAATCAAAACATAAAAGAAATTTTAGGGGATAAATTCACTAGAAAACAAAAAGCCGAGTTACCTGAAGTTAGTGAATTGGATTTAATGAGACATTATACTGAGCTATCTAATAAAAACCATGGGGTTGATACAGGTTTTTATCCACTTGGTTCATGTACGATGAAATATAATCCTAAAGTTAATGAAAAAGTAGCAAGAATGTCTGGGTTTGCAAATGCTCATCCACTTCAAGATGAATCAACTGTTCAAGGTTCTTTAGAAATCATTTATGATTTACAAGAACACTTAAAAGAAATTACAGGTATGGATGAAGTAACATTACAGCCAGCAGCAGGTGCACATGGTGAATGGACTGCATTATTAATGATTAAAGCTTATCATGAAGCAAACGGTGACTATAATAGAACGAAGGTTATCGTACCAGATTCTGCTCATGGCACGAACCCAGCTTCTGCAAAAGTCGCAGGTTTTGATACTGTCACTGTAAAATCTAATGATAAAGGATTAGTCGATATAGAAGATTTGAAAAAGGTTGTAGGTGATGATACTGCAGCTATTATGTTAACGAACCCGAATACTTTAGGTTTATTCGAAGAAGATATACTTGAAATAAGAGAAATTGTTCATAAAGCAGGCGGTAAACTTTATTATGATGGCGCAAATTTAAACGCAATTATGAGTAAAGTACGTCCGGGAGATATGGGATTCGATGCTGTTCATTTAAACTTACACAAAACGTTTACTGGTCCTCATGGAGGTGGCGGTCCTGGTTCAGGTCCGGTTGGAGTCAAATCTGATTTAATTCCATATTTACCAAAACCAACTGTTATTAAAGAGAATGATGTATATAAATTTGAACATGATATGCCAAATTCTATTGGTCGAGTAAAACCATTCTTCGGCAACTTTGGTATATATTTACGTGCTTATACTTATATTAGAACTATGGGTCCTGATGGTCTAAAAGCAGTATCTGAAGCAGCAGTATTAAATGCTAATTACATGTTGAGAAGATTACAAGATCATTTTGATACACCATATACGCAACATTGTAAACACGAATTTGTAATTAGTGGTTCAAGACAGAAAAAGCTAGGTGTAAGAACTTTAGATATGGCAAAACGTTTGCTTGATTTCAATTTCCATCCACCTACAATTTACTTCCCGATAAATGTTGAGGAATGTATGATGATTGAACCAACAGAAACAGAATCAAAAGAAACACTAGATGCATTCTGTGATACATTAATTCAAATTTCAAAAGAAGTTGAAGAAGATCCTGAATTGGTATTAGATACACCGCATACAACTGTTATTGGTAGACTAGATGAAACTCAAGCAGCTAGAAAACCAGTATTAAAATTCGAACTTTTAAAAGAAGAAAAAGTATAATGATAAAATAAAATAGCAGTGATGAATTCCAAAAAAACGGAATTTTTCACTGCTATTTTTTAAATATTAAAGCTTTTAATCTGGACGTTTTTAATCTATTTAGATTTAACTTTTCCTGTCCATTTTTTATATCCGCCTTTTAACATGTAAAGATCTGTGTAACCTTTTTTCTTCATCATTTTTGCGGCTCTATAACTTGCTACGCCATTGGCATCACAAAAGTATATAGGTTGATCTTTACGTAACCCTTGATATCTTGTGCGGAAAACACTCATTGGTATGTTTCTAGCACCAACGATATGACCATAGTCAAAATCGGCTTTTTCCCTTAAGTCTATGACTTGCGCCTTTCTTAATCCTTTGTGAAACTCATTTTGATCTAATTCTGTGACTGCGCGCTTATTTAATGTGTAGTTTATTGCCATATAAATGATAATCAAAACTAGGACGATGAGCGCGATGTACCAATAATTCATGGTCTAATTCCTCCCAATTTAACTCTATAACTACTATTATAAGATTTATTGTGAGATTTATCAAAATATATTTGCTAAAATAATAAAGTATATAGAATTTATCGAATAGGAGTTTTTATTGTGAAAGAAACTTGGCATTTTGTAAATACAAAATCTAGCAATCCGTTTTATAATATGGCTGTTGATGAAGCGCTTATGAATTTTGTAAGCAGGGAGGAAATTGATCCTGTAATAAGGTTTTATACTTGGAATCCAGCAACTTTATCAATCGGTTATTTTCAAAAACTCACTAAAGAAATAGATATTGAAAAGGTTAAAGAAAAAGGATTTGGTTTAGTAAGACGCGCAACAGGAGGCAGAGGTGTCTTACATGACAAAGAATTAACTTATAGTGTTATCGTACCAGAGTCGCATCCAAACATGCCTCAGACTGTAACTGAAGCATATAGAGTTATATCTGAAGGGTTGCTCGAAGGTTTTAAAGCATTAGGTTTTGAAGCTTACTTTTCGGTTCCGAAATCTAAAGAAGCAAGAGAAAAGTTAAAAAGTCCAAGAAGCTCAGTTTGTTTTGATGCACCGAGTTGGTATGAACTTGTAGTTGAAGGTAGAAAGATAGCTGGTAGCGCCCAAACTAGACAAAAAGGTGTTATCTTACAACATGGTTCAATTCTTCAAGATATTAATGTAGATGAATTGTTCGATATGTTTACATATAGAAATGATAGATTAAAAGAAAAAATGAAAGCTGCATTTATGGATAAAGCAATCGCTATAAATGATATTTCAGATCGTCACATTACATTAGAAGAAATGGAAACAGCATTCTATGAAGGTTTTAAAAAAGGACTAAATATTGAATTTAAACCATTAGAATTCACAGAATCTCAAAAAGAAGAAATAAAACACTTAGAAGATAAATATCGATCAGAAGAATGGACTTATAGAAAATAAAAAAATCCCAATCCGAAGTAAAAAAAATCAACGGATTGGGATTTTAATATTGAGAAGGGAATTTATCTCCCGATTTCATATTTATCTATTTTTTCTTTTGTTTTTACGAACTGCTTTTTTGTATTTTCTTTGATCGGGTGTTAAGAAGAAGAAATAATAAATTAAATAAATGATAATACCAAATATGATTAATGAAATAACCATTCTAATGAATCCCATAATAAAGAAATCAAGATTCATAATTAATCCAAACAATGCAATTATTATAATTAAATAAAACAAAAACTTTTTCATAAAATCTCACCTTAGTTTATTAGTCTATTTAATATATCATATTTCAGATAATACCTCACTTAATTTGACCTATTTCATCCTTCAAACCATTTAATTTATTAATAGATTCTTCTA
>NZ_PPRS01000066.1 GCF_002902755.1 Mammaliicoccus lentus
GATCGAAGACTTAATCAAATTTTTAAAATCGGTTTTGCGCCGTAAAATCTGCTTACTATCTAGTTTTGAATGTGCAATACATTCTTAATAAGTTTTTATTACTATTTGTCTGGTGACGATAGCAAAGAGGTCACACCTGTTCCCATGCCGAACACAGAAGTTAAGCTCTTTAGCGCCGATGGTAGTTGGGCTTACGTTCCGCGAGAGTAGGACGTTGCCGGGCAAATATAAAAATTACATATATTAAATGGAGAATTAGCTCAGCTGGGAGAGCATCTGCCTTACAAGCAGAGGGTCGGCGGTTCGAACCCGTCATTCTCCACCATTTAGCCGGCCTAGCTCAATTGGTAGAGCAACTGACTTGTAATCAGTAGGTTGGGGGTTCAAGTCCTCTGGCCGGCACCATGTTTTAGAGCCATTAGCTCAGTTGGTAGAGCATCTGACTTTTAATCAGAGGGTCAGAGGTTCGAATCCTCTATGGCTCACCATTAGCGGGTGTGGCGGAATTGGCAGACGCACTAGACTTAGGATCTAGCGCCTTACGGCGTGGGGGTTCGACTCCCTTCACCCGCATTATTTAAAGAAATTAAGCATTTAATCTTGCAGAAGTAGTTCAGCGGTAGAATACAACCTTGCCAAGGTTGGGGTCGCGGGTTCGAATCCCGTCTTCTGCTCCATTATTTGCCGGGGTGGCGGAACTGGCAGACGCACAGGACTTAAAATCCTGCGATAAGTGATTATCGTACCGGTTCGATTCCGGTCCTCGGCACCATTTTAATATGCGCCCGTAGCTCAATTGGATAGAGCGTTTGACTACGGATCAAGAGGCTAGGGGTTCGACTCCTCTCGGGCGCGTAATGACCAGTTAAGGTTACGGGAAGTAGCTCAGCTTGGTAGAGCACTTGGTTTGGGACCAAGGGGTCGCAGGTTCGAATCCTGTCTTCCCGACTCTTTAAAAGTTATATATTAAATGGGGGCTTAGCTCAGATGGGAGAGCGCCTGCTTTGCACGCAGGAGGTCAGCGGTTCGATCCCGCTAGTCTCCACCATTTAAAATTAATACATTACCATTATGGCGGCGTAGCTCAGCTGGCTAGAGCGTACGGTTCATACCCGTGAGGTCGGGGGTTCGATCCCCTCTGCCGCCATTAAAATTAAATATGTCATACATATTTTGATTTTGGACCTTTAGCTCAGTTGGTCAGAGCAAACGGCTCATAACCGTTGGGTCGCAGGTTCGAGTCCTGCAAGGTCCATACTTATATAGTGGAGGAATACCCAAGTTCGGCTGAAGGGATCGGTCTTGAAAACCGACAGGGGCTTAACGGCTCGCGGGGGTTCGAATCCCTCTTCCTCCGCCATTATATTTGTACACTAATTATTTATTATTAAAGCGGGATGGAGCAGTTCGGTAGCTCGTCGGGCTCATAACCCGAAGGTCGGTGGTTCAAATCCGCCTCCCGCAATTATTATTTTTAGGTCCCGTGGTGTAGCGGTTAACATGCCTGCCTGTCACGCAGGAGATCGCGGGTTCGATTCCCGTCGGGACCGCCATTTTTAAAAATTTAATGTATGGCTCAGTAGCTCAGTCGGTAGAGCAAAGGACTGAAAATCCTTGTGTCGGCGGTTCGATTCCGTCCTGAGCCATCTTTTAAAGTTTAAGCCGGCCTAGCTCAACTGGTAGAGCAACTGACTTGTAATCAGTAGGTTGGGGGTTCAAGTCCTCTGGCCGGCACCATCTATCGGAGGGATAGCGAAGTGGCTAAACGCGGCGGACTGTAAATCCGCTCCTTCGGGTTCGGCAGTTCGAATCTGCCTCCCTCCACCATTATTATTTATAGGGGTATAGTTCAACGGTAGAATAGAGGTCTCCAAAACCTTTGGTGTGGGTTCGATTCCTACTACCCCTGCCATGGCGGTTGTGGCGAAGTGGTTAACGCATCGGATTGTGGTTCCGACATTCGTGGGTTCGATTCCCATCAGCCGCCCTTATTTTTATTAATGGGCTATAGCCAAGCGGTAAGGCAACGGACTTTGACTCCGTCACTCGCTGGTTCGAATCCAGCTAGCCCAGTTGTTTGGCGGCATAGCCAAGTGGTAAGGCCGAGGTCTGCAAAACCTCTATTCACCGGTTCAAATCCGGTTGCCGCCTCCATTAATAAATATTGCGGGAGTATTTCAACTCTTAGAATACATTCCTTCCTGGAATGAGATATAGGTGCAAATCCTATCTTCCGCTCCAATTCCATTTTTCCTAAATGATTAATTATTAAAATGCGGGAGTATTTCAACTTTTAGAATACATTCCTTCCCGGAATGAGATATAGGTGCAAATCCTATCTTCCGCTCCATTATTTCTTCCATAGGGAAGATTTTTTTATAGGATAAAGTTATGCCGGCGTGGTGGAATTGGCAGACACGCGGGACTCAAAATCCCGTGTCCATTGCGGACGTGTCGGTTCGAGCCCGACCGCCGGTACTATATTGAAAGCCATAAACTTAGGTTTATGGCTTTTTTATTTTATATAATATTAAGAAGTTTAGGATAAATGTGAAAATACGATTGTTTAAAAAGATAAAGTCCTATATCATTAATACATATTTACATCTGGAGGAATACTATGGATAAACATTTCACTGCAAAAGAATTTTTTTCTAATATTTTAAATGGTATTGGTGTTGGTATCGTTATTGCTTTAATACCAAATGCTATTCTTGGCGTACTTTTTACATACTTAGCACAGTTTCATCCTATATTAGAAATGTTTAACCAAGCTTTACTGTTAATGCAGTTTGGTATGAGCTTTATAATAGGAGTGATTGTAGCAAATCAATTTAAATTCCAAGCTACTGATGCTGTTATGATTGGAGCTGCAGGATTGATTGGATCAGGTGCTGTTAAAATAGAGAATGGTACATATACATTTGCAAGTATTGGGGATGTAGTAAATTTAATCGTTGTATTGGTAATAAGTTGTTTCTTAATGATTAAATTAAAAGGAAAATTTGGTTCATTAGATATGCTTATATTACCAATTTTAGTTTCTGTTGTGAGTGGATTTATTGGCATGTTAACTTTGCCTTATGTAAGTACTGTAACTAAAGGTATTGGCAATTTAATTGGTCATTTTTCTACTTTAAATCCATTATTAATGTGTATCTTAATAGCAATTACATACTCTTTATTAATGGTAACACCTATTTCCTTAGTTGCTATTGCTACTGCTGTAGGATTAGAAGGTTTGAGCTCTGGCGCAGGTAATATGGGTATTGTAGCAGCTTGTATGACGTTCTTAATAGGATCATGGAAAGTTAATAATAGAGGCACAAATATTGTATTGATTGTTGGTGCAGCAAAACTAATGATACCAGTTTATTTTAAACATCCTATAATTGCAGTACCGTTACTGTTTAATGGATTAATTTGTGGACTATTAACTTACTTTGTTGGAATTAAAGGAACACCAATGTCTACAGGTTTTGGCTACACAGGTTTTGTCGGACCAGCTAATGCTATAAAATATATGGACGGACAGTTTATAGTTAACGTATTATTATTGTTATTAGCATACTTCATTATACCTTTAATAAGTGCATACATTATACACACACTATGTTTGAAAGTATTACCAAAATATCAAAAAAATATATTTGCTTTTAATAATAAAGCATAGAGAGAGGGCCAGAAACCTCATTTTGTTAAATAAGATTTCGTAGTCCATTTTTGAGCTAAGGATTTATGTCCTTGGCTTTTATTTATGTAAAAAAGAATAAGCCCTAAAACTACATATTATATTCTGAATAGTAAGAATATATTGAAAAATAGATTGTTTGTTTCTTTGTTTTCTTGTACAATTAATGATTATTCACAATATTGCATATTGAAAGGAAGTAAATGATGAAAATAAAATTATTTGATATAAGAGAAGACGAGAAAAATTTTGCTTATAACTGGGGGAAAGTGAATAATCATGAAATAGTATGTGTTGAAGAACATTTAACTTTAGATAATGTATCTTCATTAAAAGCATTTGATGCTATTAGTACTCAACAACTACATAAATATGATGATGATATATATGAGGCACTTAATAAGGTAGGAATTAAGCAAATAGCTGGCCGAACTGCAGGTTTTGATATGTTCAATAAAGAAGAAGCAGCTAAACATGATATTAAAATTACTAATATACCAGCATATAGTCCTAATGCCATAGCAGAGTTTGCGGTATGTAGAGCATTAGAATTAGTTCGTAACATTAATAAAATACATAAACGTGTTACTAATCAAGATTTTACATGGGATGAAAATGTTATTGCTAATGAATTAAGAAGTATGACCATACTTGTTATTGGAGTAGGTCGAATAGGAAAAGTTTCAGCTCAATTATTCAATGGATTTGGTGCAAAGGTTATAGGTTATGACCCTTATGACCAAAGTTGTGATAATGTTGAATTTTTTGATGACTTAAAAGAAGCTATATCTAAAGCGGACCTTATAACTCTGCATGTTCCTGCTAATGATGAAACAATGCATATGATCGATGAAGAAACGATAAGTTATATGAAAAATGGTGCATATTTAGTGAATACTTCAAGAGGTATTACAGTTGATACTAAAGCCTTATTGAAAGGATTAAATGAAGGAAAAATACATAGCGCTGCTTTAGATGTATATGAACATGAATTTGATTATTTTGCATATGATTATTCAAATAAATCTATTGAAGATGAAATATTAAAAGATTTATTGTCGCGTGATGATGTGTTAATTTCACCCCATATAGCATTTTATACAAAAACAGCTGTTCAGAATATGGTTGAGATATCACTTGATAGCGCACTTGAAGTAATAAACACAGGGAAAAGCTTAAACGAAATATAATGATAATCAAGTATGAGTGTTTGAACATTCATACTATTTTTTAAAAAACACTGTTGCATAAAATTACAATAATGCGTATAATAATGAATATTATTAATTCAGGAGGTTGGAACTGTGAAAAGAAATGTATTATTAAAAATTGTCTTCACCATCATTTGTTTATCACTTATGATTCCAAACATTAGTATAAGCCAAGCTAATGCAGCACAAACGGATCAATGGGAGAAAGCAAAAGAACGTGGAGAATTAAGAGTAGGATTATCAGCTGATTATGCACCATATGAATTCGAACATACTAAGGACGGTAATCGAGAATATGCCGGGATTGATATCGAGCTCGCTAAAAAAATAGCAAAAGATAACGATATAGAATTAAAAATTGTGAATATGCAATTTGATAGTTTACTCGGCGCATTAAAAACTGGAAAAATCGATATGATTATTTCTGGTATGGCACCAACTCCTGAAAGAAAAAAAGAAGTAGATTTTTCGGATTATTATATGGAAGTCAAACAAAGGATGATTGTCCAGAAAAAAGATAAAGACAAATTAAAAACGGTCGATGATTTTAAAGGTAAAATGATTGGTGTTCAAAAGCAAACGACTCAAGAAGAACTTGCAAAAACTGAAATGCCTGAATCACAACTTAGCTCTCTTACTAGGGTACCCGAAGTTATCATGTCACTTAATTCTGGAAAAATAGACGGAATGATTATAGAAGGTCCAGTTGCAGACGCTTATCTAGAGAAAAATCCTAATTTAACTTATTCTGATGTTGAATTTTCTGATGCCGATAAAACAACCGCGATTGCTTTACCGAAAAACTCGCCAGAATTAATGGATAGAGTAAACAAAAGCGTAAAAGATGTGAGAGATAATAACTTGATAAAGGATTATCAAGACAAAGCAACAGAAGCTATGTTTGATGATGGTTCATTCTTTAGTAAGTATGGTTCTTATTTCTTACATGGTATCGGTATTACAATTCTATTATCTTTCTTAGGTGTAGTAGCAGGTGCAATTATTGGTTGCGTATTAGCACTAATGAAATTAGGTAATAGCAAAATACTTAAGTCTATCGCTTCAGTGTACATAGAATTTATTAGAGGTACACCTTTACTTGTACAAGTATTTCTAGTGTACTTCGGTACAACCGCAGTACTCGGACTCGATTTATCAGCACTTATTTGCGGTATTATCGCATTAATCATTAATTGTAGTGCTTATATTGCAGAGATAATAAGAGCAGGTATTAATGCTGTAGATAATGGACAAATGGAAGCAGCTAGGTCATTAGGATTAAATAGAACTCAAGCGATGAAGCAAGTAATTATGCCACAAGCTATTAAAAATATTTTACCTGCTTTAGGTAATGAATTTGTAACTGTTATTAAAGAATCATCAATTGTATCTGTAATAGGTGTAAGCGAACTGATGTTTAATGCACAAGTAGTACAAGGTGCTTCGTTCGATCCATTTACACCGTTACTAGTCGCAGCGGTATTATACTTCATATTAACCTTTACATTATCAAGAGTAATGTATTTCGCTGAAAGGAGGTTCAGTGTAAGTGATTAAAGTTAACGATTTACACAAAACATTTGGAAAAAACGAAGTATTAAAAGGCATTAATTTAAATATTAAACAAGGTGAAGTTGTTGCTATTATTGGACCTTCAGGAAGCGGTAAAAGTACGCTTTTAAGATGTTTGAACTTATTAGAAGAACCAACCTCAGGACAGATATTATTTAAAAATAATGATTTAACGAATGCTAAAGGGACAAAGTTAGACCAATTAAGACAAAAAATGGGGATGGTTTTCCAAGGATTTAATTTATTCCCACATAAAAAAGTAATAGAAAACGTCACTTTAACACCATTAACATTAAAAAAAGGAAGCAAAAAAGAATTAGATGACCAAGCCATCCAATTATTAAATAAAGTTGGACTAGAAGATAAATATAATGTTTACCCGTCTAAACTATCAGGCGGACAAAAACAACGTGTTGCAATAGCACGTGCGCTTGCAATGAATCCTCAAGTTATATTATTTGATGAACCAACTTCGGCATTAGACCCCGAAGTTGTAGGTGAAGTATTGAGTGTTATGAAAGATTTGGCTAAAGAAGGTATGACTATGGTAGTGGTGACGCACGAAATGGGATTTGCTAAAAATGTAAGTGATCACGTTATATTTATGGACGAAGGAATAGTACAAGAAGAAGGCACTCCCGAACAAATATTTGATAATCCTCAAAATGATAGAACAAAGCAATTTTTGTCAAAAGTTTTATAATACAAATATAAAAAAGAGGTGTCGTAATGATTGAAATTGGAATTGTCGGCGGAAGTGGATACGGAGCAGTGGAATTAATTAGATTATTAAATCAACATAAAGAAGTTGAAATTAAATATATATTTTCACATTCTAAATCAGGAGAAGCGATAAAAAACACGTATCCTCATTTACAAAACAGTATTCAGGCAGAATTCTCAAGCTTAGATGTAAAAGATGTAGAATGTGATTTAATATTTTTTGCAACTCCCTCAAATGTTAGTAAACATTTTATCCCTGACTTAATCGAAAGAGACATTAAAGTAATTGATTTATCAGGTGATTTTAGATTAAAAGATCCAAATGTATATAAATCATTTTATGGAGAACAACCAGCCAAACAATCTATATTGAATCAAGCATTTTACAGTTTACCCGAATGGTCAGAGGTAAATGAAAATAACCAAATTATCGCAAACCCCGGCTGTTTTCCTACATCTATTTTATTAGCATTACATCCGCTAATAACTGATGAGTTAATTAAACTTGATTCTATTATTATTGATGCAAAGACTGGTGTATCAGGAGCTGGTCGAAGTTTAAGTCAAAATGTTCATTATGGTGAAATGAATGAAAATTTATCAGCATATAAATTAGGTGGACATAAACATATACCAGAGATAGAACAATATCTCACGAATCTTTCTAATACCGAAGTTAATGTAACTTTCACACCACACCTTGTGCCAATGACAAGAGGTATATTATCAACCATTTATATTGATTTAACAAAAGATTACACAGAAGAAAGTCTACATGCTTTATACAAAGATATGTATAAAGATAAGCCTTTTGTAAGGATTAGAGATTTAGGAGATTTTCCCAAAACTAAAGAAGTTCTTGGGAGTAACTATTGTGATATAGGAATTTATGTAGATGAAAAACGAAATAAAGCTATTATTGTTTCAGTAATTGATAACCTTGTAAAAGGTGCTAGTGGACAAGCAATTCAAAATTTAAATAAACTATATAACTTTGATGAGATGGAAGGTTTAGATTTATTACCAATATACCCATAGAGTGGAGGAATTTGATGATTGAAGAAACTAAGCAAGTTATAGACTCTGAAATAACGATTTTGCAAGACGGGGATGTCGCATCTCCTAATGGTTACACAGCAGGTGGAATACATGTTGGATTACGTCGAGCAAAGAAAGATTTTGGTTGGTTATATTCATCAAATCCTGCTCAATGCGCAGCAGTATATACTCAAAATGCGTTTAAAGCTGCACCTTTACAAGTTACACAAGCAAGTTTAAATGTTTCAAAACAATTATCAGCAGTGGTTATTAACTCAGCAATAGCTAATGCTTGTACAGGTGAACGTGGTTTAAGGGATGCAATACAAACAAAAAAATGGATTTCTGAAAAACTTCAACTTCCAGAACATGAAATAGCTGTCGCATCTACAGGTTTAATCGGAGAATTTTTACCTATGGATAAAATTAAATACGGCGTTGAACATATAGATATTGAAGGTGCAACTTGTTCTAAAGATTTTAATGAATCTATTTTAACAACTGATAAAGAAACGAAGCATATCGCTGTTCAAGTAACCATAGATGGTGAAGTTATAACTGTAGGTGGATCTAGTAAAGGTTCAGGGATGATAAATCCTAATATGGCGACAATGTTAGGGTTTATGACGACAGATGCTAACGTACAAGCTGAGGATTTAGAGGACATATTAAAGCCTACAGTAGATGATACCTTTAACATGATTACTGTAGATGGTGACACGAGTACAAACGATATGGTGTTACTTCTAGCTAATGGAATGGTAGGTAAACAACAGTTAACTAAAGAACATCCTGAATGGCATAAATTTGTTGAAGCGGTTCGCTATGTTTGTGAGCATCTTGCAAAAAGCATTGCCCAAGATGGTGAAGGTGCTACAAAACTAATAAAAGTTGAAGTTGAAGGTGCAATTTCAAAAGAAAAAAATAATGCTATAGCCAAAACAATCGTTGGCTCTAGTTTAGTTAAAACAGCTATTCATGGTGGCGACCCTAATTTCGGAAGATTTATAACAGCAATTGGATATGCAGACAATACAATTTCACCAAATAATGTGGACGTGTGGCTTTGTGATCATTTGATTGTGAAACAAGGTATGCCAGTTCCATTTGATGCATTAGACCTTAAAGCAAATATGGAACAGGACACTATTGTTATTAAAGCTAAAGTTGGTAACGGCTTATTTAAATCTACAGCATTTGGTTGTGATTTATCATACGAATATGTGCGTATTAATGCTTTATATAGCACCTAATAAGGAGTTTTTAAAATGAAGTATGCAGTAATTAAAATAGGCGGTAGCATATTAAGTGACCTTTGCGATACGATTATAGAAGATATACATGCTTTAAGAAAAGATAATTACACACCTATTATTGTTCATGGTGGAGGACCATTTATTAAAAAACAGCTCAATAGATTAGGGGTTGAAAGTAAGTTTTTAGATGGTTTACGTGTTACTGATGAACAAACTTTGCTTCAAACTGTAAATACATTGATAGGTGAAGTCAATCCAAAAATTGTACATCAAGTGAACCGTAAAGAAACATTAGCTATAGGATTAAACGGAATAGATCTTAACTTATTTGAGATTGAACCTATAAATGAAAAGTATGGATACGTTGCAGAATGTCTCTCAGTAAACAAACCAGTTTTAGCAGATATATGTAAGTTAGCTATACCTGTAATAGCACCGATTGGTATTAATCATGAAAATGGTCAAAAATATAATATTAATGCAGATAGTTTAGCATATAAAATAGCGAGCGAAATGAATGCAGATTTATTTTTAGTAAGTGATATTCCTGGTGTATTAATAGAGGATGAAGTTAAATCTGAATTAAGCATACAAGAAATTAATACTTATATTGAAACTACTGAAATATATGGAGGCATGATACCAAAGGTGAGTGGTGCTGTATCGGCTATTAAAGATGGATGTAGTAGTGTTAAAATTATTCCAGGCACAGTTAAACACGCTTTAATAAATAGTTCTAATTCAAATTCAATTGGTACTACAATTATTTCTTAAGTTATTTACTACAAAAAAATTAAAAATAAATGCTAAAATAAGTCCAAGACATAAATATTTGTCTCGGACTTATTTTTAATTTTGTTTCATAAAAGATATGCAATTTTTAAGAATTAAATATGTTAAAATATATAGGCATGTTTGATAGTGAGGTGAGTAAATTTGAATTTAGATCAATTAAAACAAGAAGTGATAGATTATGCGCATTCAATGGGAATAGATAGCATTGGGTTTACAACTGCAGATCCTTTTGATGAGTTAAAAAAGAAACTAGCAGATTACCATAACAAAGGTTATGCTTCTGGGTTTGAAGAAAGTGATATAGCTTTAAGAACAGAACCAAAATTATCACTGCCTTCAGCACGTTCGATTATCGCTATCGCAGTAGGTTATCCTAACAAATTAAAAGGCGCTCCAAAAAGTGTGCGTGGTGATAGAAGAGGTATGTTTGCGAGAGCTTCTTGGGGACAAGACTATCATACAATTATGAGAAATCGATTAGATAAACTTGGAGAATTTTTAAAAGAAAAAGTACCAGATGTTGAAATCCAATCAATGGTAGATACAGGTGTATTATCTGACAGAGCTGTTGCTGAAAGAGCGGGACTTGGTTTTGCAGGTAAAAATGGTTTCATAATTAATGAGGATTTAGGGACTTGGACTTATTTAGGAGAAATGCTTGTGAGCATTCCGTTTAAGCCCGATGATCCAGTGATAGATAGTTGCGGAGATTGTAATATATGTGTAGACAGATGTCCTACAGGTGCACTAGTAGGTAATGGTCAATTAAACAGTCAAAAATGTATAAGCTTCTTAACACAGACTAAAGGATACTTAAAGGACGAGTATCGATATAAGATAGGAAATCGTCTTTATGGCTGTGATACATGCCAACAAGTGTGCCCAAGAAATAGAGGTATAAACACTCAACATGATGATATCGTGCTAGAACCTGAAATTTTGAAGCCGAGATTAGTACCGTTATTAAAGATGTCTAATAAAGAATTTAAAAATACTTATGGACATATAGCTGGTGCATGGAGAGGTAAGAAGCCTATTCAAAGAAATGCGATTGTTGCATTGGTACATTTTAACGAAGAAAGTGCTATACCTGAATTGAAAGATGTTGCTTTAACAGACCCTAGACCAATGATTAGAGCTACTGCTTATTGGGCGATTGGCCAAATTCAAGGGGAAGAGGCAAGAACCTTTATTATGTCGCATTATGAACATGAAATTGAAGAAGTACAAGAAGAAATGATTAAAGGATTAGAAATGAGGAGACAATAAATTATGACGAACCACGTAGTTTTATATCAACCAGAAATACCAGCTAATACAGGAAACATTGCACGTAGTTGTGCTGCTACAGACACACATTTACATTTAATTAAACCATTAGGATTTAGCACTGACGATAAGATGTTGAGAAGAGCAGGATTAGATTATTGGAAATTCGTTAACATCACTTATTACGATAGCATTGAAGAGTTTTTTGAAAAAACAGAAGGTGGTCACTATTATTTATTAACTAAATTCGGTACACAGCCGCATACTGATTTTGATTACAGCAATACTGATGAAGATCATTACTTTGTGTTTGGTAGAGAAACAAGTGGTTTACCTGATTGGGTTAAAGAAAAATATAAAGAAACAGCTTTAAGAATACCTATGAATGATAATGTAAGAGCTTTAAATCTATCTAATACAGCAGCTATATTAATTTATGAAGCATTAAGACAACAAGATTATCCAAATTTAAAATAAAAAAACTGAGGCCGTAGGGGTCTCAGTTATTGATTATTTTGTTTTAAAGATTCAAGCTCTTTGTTTAAATCTTCTTCTTTAAGTCCATAGTCTTTAGAATCACGACCAGCTGTTAACATTGAAGTAAGAAACGCTACACCAACCATGCAGATTAGTAATGTATTCATTTAATTAGCCCCCCAGTAATGTTATGTTATCTTTATTATATACGAATTAGGTGAATATTTAAATATAATTTTTAAGGAGACTTTAAAATGGGACATTATATTTTAGATAATGCAGTAATTTATACTGAACAAGGAAAAATAGAAAATGGTTATATTGAAATACAGGATGGATATATACAAGATATACAAGAAGGTTCATATAGCGGCAATTTAGAAGTTGTTGATGTAAATGGTCAACATATTATTCCAGGCTTTATTGACATACATATACACGGGGGATATGGTCAGGATGCAATGGATGCAACACCGGAAACATTGAATATACTATCTGAAAATCTTTTATCAGAAGGAACAACAAGTTTCTTAGCGACTACAATGACACAATCATCAGAAGCAATTAATAAAGCGTTAAAAAATGTAGCAGAGTATAAGCCTTTAGATGATAAACGCGCAGAAATATTAGGAGTACATTTAGAAGGTCCATTTATTTCTGAGCATAAAGTTGGTGCGCAAAATCCTAAATATGTAGCAAGACCTTCAGTTGCAAAGTTTGAAGCATTTCAATCAGTAGCTAAAGATAAAATAAAAATTATAACAATAGCTCCGGAAGTAGAAGGTGCTAAAGAAACAATACAGGCACTTAATGATAAAGTGATTTTTTCTGCTGGTCATACGATTACGGATTATGATGGTATAGAAGAAGCAGTTGATAATGGCTTACAGCATATTACTCATTTATATAATGCTCAAACTACATTTACTCACAGAGAGCCGGGCGTTTTTGGAGCTGCATTGACAGATGAAAGGTTAACGACAGAAGTTATTGTAGACGGTGTACATTCACATCCAGCGTCCGTTAAATTAGCTTATTTATCGAAAGGCAACAAAAATTTCTGCGTGATTACTGATGCAATGAGAGCAAAAGGTATGAAAGATGGAGAATATGATTTAGGTGGACAAAATGTTCACGTGAAAGATCATGAGGCGCGATTAGAAAATGGTTCATTAGCTGGAAGTATTTTACTCATGAATAAAGGATTGAAAAATTTGATGAACTACGCAAATATCCCGTTAGAAGAAGCTTGGAGAACAACTAGTTTAAATCAAGCTATACGATTAAACGTAGAAGATAGGCTAGGTTCAATCAAAAAAGGTAAACAAGCAGACCTTGTTATAGTTGATTCAGAAATAAATGTTTTAACAACGATTAAAAAAGGGTATATTATAGATAATGAACAATGATTATTGACATGATAATAGATAAGTTGAAATGAGGAGTGGAGAAAATGGCTTTAAATTTTAAAGTATTCGAAACAAAAAGTATAGCTGCACGTTATGCCGCTGATATTGTACGTAAACAATTTAATGGTGACAGTACATCAGTAGTAGGCGTACATCTAAATGACGAAAACACAACATTTTTTGATGAGTTATTCGATAATGTAAAAAAGAGTCCAGTTAATTTTAGTCAAATTCATGTTTTAGATTTTGACGATAAAGAAGACTATTACACTGAATTAGGTGTTCCTAGTAAGCAAGTCATAAAAACTGATGTTGGTGGCGATGTTGAATCAGTGATTAAAGATAAAGTAAATACTGATAAGAAGAAAAATAAATTAATGTTAAATGTTTTAACATTAACTGACGATAGTAGAATCGGTTTAGATTATGATTCTTCGATACATCCTGCTCGCGAAGTCGTATTACTTGTTACGGGTAAAGAAAAAGCTAAAGCAGTAAAACAATTATATGAAGAACCTGCTAATGGTTCTGTTGATTCAGCAAAATTAAAACAACATAGAATGGTTACTGTTGTACTAGATAATGAAGCGGCGCAAGGTCTACCTGAAGATGTAAGATCTTACTTCTCAATTCAATTTTCGTAAGAAGGTGAACAATTTGGATAAACACATTGATCATAATGAAAATGAAGAAGAAAATGAAATGGTTCAAGATTTAGAAGACGTCAAAGAACTAGGTAAAGAGATGGAACAAATCTCTGAACAAAATGACGAAGAAAAAGAAGAAGAAAAATAATTTAGTGTTGATATATCTTCAAACATTTCAAAAAAGGATTTATGCATGAGAACTTAGTGCGTAAATTCTTTTTTTATTTTAAAAATATCAAATATCAAAATCTTTATTTGTAAAAAATTGAATTATGCACTTTTACGATTGTATATTGTTTACAAATTTGAATTATCAGACTACTAACAGTTTTATTCATTATATTTATAGGCTATAATAAAGGTGAAGTTAAATTGATTTAAACATGTAATAAAGGGGAGTAATGTAAATGGATTACAGAATTGAACATGATACTTTTGGTGAAATAAAAGTACCGAGTGACAAGTTTTGGAAAGCACAAACACAAAGAAGTAAACAAAATTTCCCAGTTGGTAAGGAACAAATGCCAATTGAAGTAATATACGGATTCGCTCATTTGAAAAGAGCGGCAGCTATTGCTAATCATGAACTAGGTAAGCTATCAGATGATAAGAAAGATGCTATCGTATATGCTACTGATGAAATTTTAAAAGGTAACTTAGATGAACATTTTCCATTAGTTGTATGGCAAACAGGTAGTGGTACACAAAGTAATATGAACGTTAACGAAGTTGTTAGTTACGTTGCAAACAACTATTTAGAAGAAAAAGGTTCAGAGGAAAATGTACATCCAAATGACCACGTCAACATGTCTCAAAGTTCGAATGATACATATCCAACTGCGATGCATGTGGCATTATATCATGAAATAGAATCAAAATTATTACCTGCATTAAGTAAGTTAAGAGATACATTTAAAGAGAAAGAAACTTCTTTCGAAGACATTATTAAAATAGGTAGAACGCATCTTCAAGATGCAACACCATTAACTTTAGGACAAGAAGTAAGCGGTTGGAGATACATGTTGGATAAATGTGAATCTTTATTAAATGAATCTAAAGGTCAGCTACTTAACTTAGCAATAGGCGGTACAGCAGTAGGTACTGGTATAAATGCTCATCCTGAATTTGGAGATAAAGTTGCGAAACAAATTGCTGAACAATTAGGTTATCCATTTGTTTCTTCTGAAAATAAATTCCATGCTTTAACAGCTCATGATGAAGTTGTTTATGTACATGGTGCACTTAAAGCATTAGCTAGTGATTTAATGAAGATAGCGAATGATGTAAGATGGTTATCTTCAGGTCCTAGAGCAGGTCTAGCGGAAATTTCAATCCCTGAAAACGAACCTGGATCTTCAATTATGCCGGGTAAAGTAAACCCAACGCAATGTGAAATGCTAACAATGGTATCAGTTCAGGTAATGGGTAACGATACTACGGTTGGAATAGCAGCATCACAAGGTAATTTTGAATTAAACGTATTCAAACCTGTAATATTATACAATACATTACAATCAATTTATTTATTAGCAGATGGTATGGAAACATTCAATGATAACTGTGCAATAGGTATTGAGCCTATTGATGAAAATATTGATAAATATTTAAATCAATCATTAATGTTAGTTACTGCTTTAAATCCACATATTGGATATGAAAATGCAGCTTCAATAGCTAAAAATGCTCATAAAAATGGTTTAACATTGAAAGAATCTGCAGTACAGTCTGGTCTATTAACAGAAGAACAATTTGACGAATGGATCAAACCAGAAGACATGATAAGCTCTAAAGAATAATAGCAGCTATTAGAAATATAAAGAAGTCAAAAAGGTGCTATAGGCACCTTTTTGCATATCAAAAGATACACTCGGAGGTATATATGAAGAGAATAGGTTTAATTGACATCGGTTCAAATACTATTAGACTCGTTATTTTTGAATGTTCAGATGAAACAGGATTAAATGAATTACAAAACATTAAAACCCCAGCTAGATTAAGTCAATATTTAACAGAAGATAAAGTTATGACTGAAGAAGGTATCGAAATATTAAGTGAAACATTATATAGTTTCAAAAAAGTTGCTATGAAGTTCAATGTAGATGAATTAGTTCCTGCAGCCACTGCAGCTGTTAGACAATCGAATAATTTAAATGAGATTAAAGAAAAAGTAAAAACTAAAACAGGTTTAGATATAGAAGTCATTCCTGATGAAGATGAAGCATTTTATGGTTTCTTTGCAGCTACTCATACGCTTAATATTCAAAATGGAATCACCGTAGATATCGGTGGTGGTTCAACAGAAATTACACATTTTGAAAATAAAAAACTAATGAATGCAGTAAGTTTCCCATTTGGAGTTGTAACGCTACAAAAAATGTTCTTTGAAGGAAAAAATCATAACGATAAGAACGCTATAAAAAAATGTGAAAAATATGTTAAAGATCAATTTGAATCAGAAAAATGGATTAAAAATAAAGAATTACCAATTATAGGTATCGGTGGTTCTGCACGAAATAATGCGAGAATTCATCAATCTTTACATAATTATCCGATAGCAGGTGTTCATGGTTATGACATGAATAAAAAAGGTTTAGAAGAAGTGTTTGATGTATTGAAAAAATCAGACAAAAACGATTTGAAAGATTTAGATGGATTAAGTAGAGATAGAGTAGATATTATTATGCCAAGTTCAATTGTATTTAATACATTATTCGAGGTTGTAGATGCAACAGAATTTAGTTTCTCTAGAAAAGGTTTAAGAGAAGGACTTGTTATGACCATATTAAAAGAAGATTTTTCCAAAGCTTTTAATAAAGATAATGTGGCCACTGATGCACTTAAATATTTAGCAAATGAGTACAATATTAATCCTTCTAATGGACGACAACGGGTAAAACTTGCAGAAACTCTACTAAATAAAGTAATGGAAATAAATGATATTACTATTTCTGAAAGTGATAAATCATTATTTAAAGATGCTGCTTATTTATACTATTTAGGTTCATTTATTGATGCAGATTCCAGTTCTCAACACACATATTATATAATCGCAAATAGTAGTATCAATGGATTGTCACATAAAGAGAGAGTGAAATTAGCTTTATTAGCAAGTTTTAAAAATAAAACTTTATTAAAATTTTATGCAAAAGAAACTAATTGGTTCAAAACTAATGAGATAGATCAAATACAGAAGCTAGGCGGTTTAATTAAATTTGCTCATGCACTTAATGTATCAAATACAGACTGTGTTGATTCATTAACATTGACAGAATCTAAAGATGAATATGTACTAGAAGTACAATATGTAACAGATCCAATAGCGGAGCAATATCAATCTGAAAGACAGAAGAAACATATAGAAAAATTATTACCAAAAAAACTTAATATAAAATTTACTCAAGATTAATGTTTATACGTTTTAATAGAACAGTACTAACTTTTTAAACGATGCAAATTTGTAAAGGGTGTGGTAATTATGGGAGAACAAGCTAAACAATATAATCTAGATAATTCAAAATACTATAATAACAGAGAACTTAGTTGGTTAGACTTTAATTACCGTGTTCTTGAAGAAGCATTTGATTCTAATAATCCATTACTTGAACAATTAAAATTTATAGCAATTCACAGTTCTAATTTAGATGAGTTCTTTATGGTGAGAGTGGCCGGGTTAAAAGACCAAATTAAAATGAACTTTAATGAACCTGAGAACAAAGCGCAATTAACACCTAAAGAACAACTTATTTGTATTGAAGAAAAAAATAGAATCAATGTCGATTTGCAATATAAAAGATTTAATGAATTAAAAGAAAAATTAAAAACTTATAATATTTATATTACTCAACCAGAAAGGTTACCAGACATTCTAATTAAACAATTACACGCTCAATTCAACTCAGAAATACTGCCAACTTTATCACCATTAGGCATTGATGCATATAGACCATTACCCAAATTAAATAATAAAATGCTTAATTTATTTGTGGATATAAAACTAGATGATGGAGAAATCAGATCAGCAATTGTACCCGTTCCAGTTCTATTGGACAGAATTATTAAACTTGAACACGAAGGTAAAAAATATATTGTATTTCTTGAAGATGTGATTTCTTTATTCATCGAACAATTATTCAATGGTTATGAAGTCATTAATACTTATACTTTTAGAGTTACAAGAAATGCAGATTTAACGATACATGAAGATGGTGCGGAAGATTTACTTATTGAAATTGAAAGATTTTTAAAAGAAAGAAAAAGTGGTGTGGCTGTCCGATTAGAAATTGACAGTAGACATATTGATTCTGAAGTAAAAAGTATATTTCTCATGAATGAGTTTGAAATAGATAATCATGATATATACAGGGTAAATGGGCCTGTAGATTTAACTGTTTTATTTTCGTTAGTTAGTCAATTGGAGGATTTGTTACCGAATGAATTATTCAAACCACATACGCCTCAAATTCCTGCGTCTTTAAATAAAAATAATATATATGAGTTAGCATTAGAAAAAGATATATTCTTCCATCACCCATACGAATCATTTAAACCAATTGTAGAGTTTATTAAAGAAGCTTCTGAAGACCCTGATACACTTGCCATTAAACAAACACTTTACCGTGTAAGTAGTGATTCACCTATTATTCAAGCGTTGAAAAATGCTGCAGAAAATGGTAAACAGGTTACTGTATTAGTAGAATTAAAAGCAAGGTTTGACGAAGAAAATAATGTGCAGTGGGCTAAAATGCTAGAAGATGCAGGTTGTAATGTTATTTATGGAATGACATTTTTAAAGACACATAGTAAAATTACTCTCGTGATAAAGCGTGTTAACGGTAAAGTTATGCCGTTTGTACATTTAGGAACAGGTAACTATAATGATAAAACTGCAAAATTATATACAGACATGGGCATCATTACTACTAATCCAGATATAGGAGAAGATGCGATTAATTTCTTTAATTATTTAAGTGGTTATTCATTAAAGCCAAATTATAATGAGCTGATTGTAGCGCCATTTGAAATAAGAGATGTATTTGTTGATCACATAGATCAAGAAATTGAAGCTCATAAAGAACATGGTAATGGACTTATTATTGCTAAGATGAATTCTTTAACAGATAAAAAGGTCATAAAGAAATTATTTGAAGCTTCTCAAAATGGAGTGAAAATTAAACTGATAATTCGTGGTATCTGTTGTTTAAAGCCAGGTATACAAGGTGTAAGTGAAAATATAGAAGTAATTAGCATTGTGGGGAGATATCTAGAACATTCTAGAATATATTATTTTTATCATAACGGTGAAGAAAAAATGTACTTATCATCAGCAGATATGATGACAAGAAATATGATAAAACGAGTTGAAATTTTATTTCCAATTTTAGATGAAAGCATCGTTAAAAGATTAAAAGACTATTTGAATTTACAACTTGATGATGGACTGAAGGGAAGGATCCAAGATTCAAATGGAAAGTATCATTACAATGATGCTGGAAACAAACAAGCTAGTTCTCAACAAATATTGATGGAAGAAGCAATTCTTAAGGCTAAACAATTACAGCAAAGTGAAATTAAAATAGGAAAACCAATAAGAAGTAAAAAATCTAATTTATTTAATAAATTCAAACGAAGGTTTAAAAGATAAATAATTATAAGTAATGTATCCTTGAAAACATATAATTAGAGTCTGGGACATAAAATAATTGTCCCAGACTCTCTTTTTGTATTGGCAGTAGCTGACTGGTATGAAAATGCGCTTATATCAAGCTTTTTTCATATCTAGTCATCCTTGTCGGGGTGGGACTACGAAATCTTTTTAATAAAATGAGATTTCTGTCCCACCCCCTAATTCATTTTATATTTTAATCTTCAAGCGTAACTGAAACGAATTCATCTTTAAATGGATGTTCAAATTCAATTTTGTAACTGTGCAGTTTCAATTGTCTCAGTTTACTATTGTTATAAAGTGGATCTCCAACTACTGGATGACCAATCTCTGCTAAGTGTACACGGATTTGGTGTGTTCTACCTGTGTCTAATTTTAGTTCGACTTCTGCTGTGTGCTCATCAAGCATATGACTTTCAAGAATATGTGTTACAGCGCGCTGACCAGTAGGTGATACGCGACGTTTATTAGGGTGAAACTTATCTTTACCGATAGGCATATCGATTGTTTGTGGTTTCAAAGGCAATAAACTATCTACTTGTGCTTTATAAGTACGCGTAATTTGTCTATCTTCTAGCATACGATCCAATATTTTTTTAGCAATAGGATGTTTTGCTACTAGTAATAACCCAACTGTTTCCTGATCTAATCTGTGCACGGGCTCTACATAATCAGAATCTATAGTATAAATAGCATGGTTCATTAAAGTATTTGCTTCTTGTAAATCGTTAGGATGAGTTTTAACGCCTTTAGGTTTTACAACGATTGCAAAATATTCATCTTCATATTTAACTTCAGCAAGACGATAGCTTGATACATACTGACTTGTTTCATTTAAGACAGGAATATGAAGTTTATCTCCTTTTGACACATGACTACGTAACGTGCTTGGTTCGTTATTAAGTGTTATTTCTTTAGACATTCTCAATAAATGTAATTCTTTCTTAGGTAATTGCAAAGATTTAAACATTTCTTCTATTGTTTGTCCTTCGTATTTCGATGGTATTATTATTTTCATGATATCCTCCAAGAATATTTAGCTTAAAATCGGAAAAATGATGTTATAACTAAATTTAAGTTATAATTAGTATAACAAGAAAATTACATAAGAAGTATCTTTACCGCTTAATTTAAACATTTAAATGATAAAGAGATGGTATGTATAATAGGTGTATAACCAATGATGATAAAGGTGATGTAAATGGAGAAACCGACACGTACAAGTTTATTGAAAGAAATTGCAGAGTTTTTAAATGAAGAAACAGAAATGTATAGTATGATGCATGGTGCTCTTAAAAAATTAGTGAATGGAAGTAATTTTCATACAGGGTGGATTTTTTTCATTGATGAAGAAGGACGTCATGAATTAGTTGCAGAAGAAGCATTACCGCCTGCTTTAACACATAATGATTGTCAATATATGACTGAAGGTACGTGTTGGTGTGTCACAGCTTATCATAATAAAAAATTAACAAAAGCCTCTAATATTATTAATTGTTCTAGAATTGTTAAGGCAACTAGAGAACATCATGATAAAACAGATGGTATTACTCATCACGCTACAGTGCCTTTAAGATCAGGAAATGAACAATTTGGCTTATTAAACATTGCTACGCCAGAAACAAAAAGATATTCTGAAGAAGACTTAGAATTATTAGAATCAGTAGCTTTTCAAATAGGTTCAGCAATCAAAAGGATTATATTAACAGATCAAGAAAAAGAAGCTGCAAGAATAAATGAAAGAAACAGATTAGCGAGAGACTTACATGACTCAGTAAATCAAATGTTATTTTCTTTAAAGATTACAGCTCATGCTGCTAAAGGTATCACAGATCACGAAGAGGCTAGAAAAGCATTCCAAACAATTGAAGAAACAAGTCAAAGTGCGGTAAATGAAATGAGGGCTTTAATTTGGCAATTAAAACCTGTTGGTCTAGAAAACGGTCTTATTTCTGCAATTAAACAATACAGTCAATTTATTCACGTTGAATCTGAATTTGAAGTTGAAGGTTTAATTGACTTACCGAATACAATAGAAGAGAATGTTTATCGCATTATTCAAGAATCATTAAATAATATTAAGAAACACTCTGGAACACATCATGCCAACATTTATATGGAACAAAACAAATTACAATTTAAAGTGGTTATTATAGATGAAGGCATAGGATTTGAAAGTAGTAAAACAGAAAAAACAGTTTCTAATGGTTTAAGAAATATGAAACAGCGTGCACAAGTTATGAAAGGACATATAGAAGTCAGTTCTAGTACAAATAAAGGTACCAAAATAGAATTAACAATACCACTTTAAATGTGATTAGGGGTTGTAAAAATGAATTATCAAGTAATATTAGTGGATGACCACCATATAGTAAGACAAGGGTTAAGATTTTTGATTGATACAGTAAAAGATTTTAATATCGTAGCAGATTTTCCAACTGGAAAATTATTGTTAGATTATTTAGAAGAAAATGAACAACCAGATATCATATTGCTAGATTTAGTAATGCCTGAGATGAACGGTATTGAAATAACTGGTATTCTAAAGAAAAAATATCCAAACGTAAAAGTATTAGTTTTAACGAGCTTTCTTGATGAAGAACATGTCATATCCGCGCTTGATAAAGGAGCGGATGGATATGAAATAAAAGATGTAGAACCAGAAGCACTGATACAAACAATAAGAGACGTATTAAAAGGTGAACGAAAAATTCACCCTAAAGTTCAATCTGTTATCTCTGAAAGTGAACAAAAACCACACAGAGCTAATAAATTATCAAAGAGGGAAATAGAAGTACTAAAAGAGATGGTAAAAGGGAAAACTAATAAAGAAATAGCAGAAACACTTTTTGTATCTGAAAAAACGATAAAAACCCATGTTAGCCATATATTAAATAAGCTTAAAGTTTCAGATAGAACTCAAGCTGCTGTTTACGCTATGGAACACCAATTAATCAATTAAATACTTGATTATTTCAATGAGTTAATATCAAAATTTTGATATTAACTCATTTTTTTGTATAAAATTTTAAATAAGTCTTACAAAAAGAAAGCGCTTACTATATAATGATAACATGGAGAAATTATTTTACGCTAACAATTGGGGGTAGTATAAATATGAAAGTAAAAAAGAATTTAACTTTAAAGATTGTTATAGCGTTAATATTAGGTATAGCAGTGGGATCTATATTTAATATTTTCGAAGGTAATAGTTTTGTTCAAAATACTAATCAGTATGTATTTAATGTACTAGGGCAAATATTTCTGAATCTAATATTCATGTTAGTAGTACCAGTAGTGTTTGTTTCTATCGTATTAGGTGTTGTAGGTGTCGGTGATCCTAAGCTGCTTGGTGGTATTGGTTTAAAGACCGTTATCTTTTTCTTAACAACAACAGCTATTGCAATAATTATCGCAATGGCTTTAGCACTTGTATTTAAACCAGGTGCTGGCCAAGGAGACTTATTAAATAGTGACGAAGTTAAGAAATATGGAGCTGAACAGAAAGCTAAATCTGGGGATGCTGAAGCACCAGAAAATCAAACATTCGATCAAACGCTCATTAATTTATTCCCTAAAAATCCAATGCAGTCTATGGTTGAACAAGATATGTTACCAATTATCACATTTGCGATTTTCATTGGTATAGGAATGATAGCATTAGGTAATAAAATTGAAGTCGTCAGGACTTTTCTCGAACAGACCAATGATATACTCATGTATATCGTTACAATGATTATGAATGTATTTGCTCCAATAGGTACATTTGGCCTAGTTGCAACGGCATTCACGAATGCCGGTTTTGGAGCTATCAAGCAACTAGGTATGTACTTCGTCATTGTATTGTTGGCTTTATTCATCCATTTCTTTGTTGTTTATGGTGGAGCAGTCAAATTCTTAGCAGGAAAAAATCCTTTATGGTTCTTTAAAAAGTTCTTACCAGCAATTGCTGTAGGATTTAGTTCATCTAGTTCAAATGCAACGTTGCCTATCTCTCTAGAATGTACAAAAGATATGGGAGTTAGAAAGGAAGTTAGTTCATTTGTTCAACCACTTGGTGCAACAATCAACATGGATGGGACAGCCATAATGCAAGGTGTAGCTACAATATTCATTGCTCAAGTATCTGGAATAGACTTGACAGTAATGCAAATGGTTACTGTAGTTATAATAGCTGTTATAGCATCTATTGGTACAGCTGGTGTACCTGGGGTGGGATTAGTGATGTTAGCTATGATTTTAACATCAATCGGTATAAACCCAGCCGCAATCGGTATGATTATCGGTATAGATAGATTATTAGACATGACACGTACATCAGTAAATATTACAGGCGATGCAGCATGTGCATTAATTCTTTCTGAGAGAGAAAAGTCAAAATTGGCGAAAAATTAACATTTCAACGTATTAAAGAGATAAATTGATAAAAAATCAATTTATCTCTTTTATTTTTATGCAAAATGTATTATGATGATACTTGTGCTCGAAAAAATCGTGTATTTTTGCAACATAATATAATAAATTAATAATAGAATTTAAATAGAAAGGTAGTTATTGATGGATAAACAAACTTTTACAACGATAATTCAAACAAAATTTAAAATGGTTCGTATTGAGGCAGGTTATACTCAAGATACAATGGCGAATACAGTAGGATTATCTAAAAAAACTTTAGTACAAATAGAAAAAGAACGTGTATTACCAAACTGGACAACTTGTGTATCTATCTGTGCATTATTCAGAGATTCAGACGTTTTAAACACAACATTTGGTTGTGACCCTCTAGAGGTAATTCAAATTATTTCTCGTCATCATTGTGCATATCCAAACCATGATAATACGAGTGATATTTATTGGACTACTATTGATGCAAAATCAGGCTACATTTTACAATCTAATAAAAAAAACAGATTTGTATAGAGTTTTAAATGACGAACGTCAACCAATATTTGGTACTGCGAAGAAACGTGAAGCAGAAACATATTTCTTACGTAAAACTCAATCATTATTTGTTTAATATTTGTGAAAAGCTACTTCTTAGATTATTCTAAAGAAGTAGCTTTTTTTAAAGGAGAACAGATATGACAATTATATTAACAATAATAGGAATGATGATAATAGGTTCAATTATTGGTGGCTTTACTAACTTTGTCGCTATTAAAATGTTATTTCATCCATACCATGAAAAGAAAATTTTTGGTTATAAACTACCATTTACTCCAGGACTTATTCCAAAAAGAAGAAATGAATTATCGGAAAAAGTAGGTCAGATGGTAACAAACCATTTATTGACTCCGGAAGTATTTAAAGAAAAACTTGTTAACCCTAATACTAAAAGTGTTCTTGAAGATACAATTAAAGTTCAATTTAAAACATTAAAAGAAAAAAACTACACACCACAAGATTTTATAAATAGAATTGATTATCCATTGGAAGAAAAATTAAATGAAACTTTAAAACATACAATAGAACAAAAAGTGGATAAATATTATGAAATTCATCAAAAAGATGCAATTCATAGTTTAATCCCTGAAGAAATATATGAGGATTTAAGTCGACAAGTGAATCGTGTTACACCTGAGATATTATCGGAAATGGATATTTATTTAGCATCTGATAAAGGCAAAAATGATATATATACAATGGTAGAAGAATTTTTCGAACAAAAAGGAAAAATGGTGGGCATGATTCAAATGTTTATGACTACTGAAGACATTGTATATAAGGTTCGAAAAGAACTGAGAAATGTAATTAAGCAAGAAAAAATTCATAATATGATTGATTTACAAGTACAAACACAATATGAAAAGTGGATGTCAAAATCATTAGATGAAGTTGTTACACTTGGAAGGAAAGATAAGGCAAAAGTTCTTATCGCTGAAGAAATAACTGAATCTGTTAATGTGCATAAATATTTAAACACACCATTATATGAACTTGTACCAAGTTTATTTGAATATATGGAAGGTAAAGGTACAGAAAGATTTATTGACTATATGATTCAAAAAGTTGGAGATAATATTAGTTTAATTCTAGAAAGAATGAAATTAGCAGAATTGATTAAAGAACAAATTGATCGCTTCGAATTGTCATATCTTGAAAAGTTAGTAATAGAAATTTCAAACAAAGAGTTGAAATTAATCACATTACTAGGATTTGTATTAGGTGGCATAATAGGCTTGTTCCAAGGTATAATCGCTATTTTTGTATAAGCTTTCGAAGTGTGATACAGTATTATTGGAATTGATATTCTAATACACTTTTTAATTATAGGAGCGAATTTATTATGGCAGAAGTAAATATTTATGACAAAGCGAATGAACTAGAACAAACTTTACGTGAAAGCAACGAATATAACAAAATTAAAGAGCAATACGAAAAAGTAAATGCTGACCCAGAAACTAAAAAATTATTCGATGAATTCCGTGAAGTTCAACTAGATTTACAAAACAAACAAATGCAAGGCGAAGAAATCTCAGAAGTAGATATCGCTAGAGCTCAAAAGTCAGCACAAGAAATTGAGCAAAACGAAACAATTTCTGAATTAATGCAAGCTGAACAAGCTATGAGTCAACTTATTCAAGATTTAAACCGTGTTATCATGAAACCATTAGAAGATATTTATGGTAGTCTTGAAGATAATCAAGAAGGTCAACAATAATTCTTAATTTCAAAAGTCTTGTTAGGTACGTAGTCGTATCTAACAAGACTTTTTTTAGGTTTAAACCGTTGTTTATTAGCTTTGTCATGTATCGTATATGCCTTGAATATGGTAAAATTAATACATTAAAAGACTACTTATTAATCTGATTATTCTATTGAATTGTGCTTGAATAAAATAATTAAGAAAATGAACTAATAGTGAAAGAGGTTAGTTAAATGATTAAATTTATACATTGTGCAGATTTACATCTTGATAGTCCATTTAAATCTAGACATTATTTAAGCCCTTCTATTTTAAACGATGTTAAACAGAGTGGTTATAATAGTTTTACTAATATTATTGATGATGCAATAAAAGAACAAGTTGACTTTGTTATTATTTCAGGTGATTTATTTGATCAAGATAACAGAACTTTACGTGCGGAAGTTTACTTGAGAGAACAATTTAAAAAGCTAGAACAAGAACAAATATTTGTATATATTATCCATGGTAATCACGACCCATTATCAGATTCAGTTCATACTGTTTGGCCAGAAAACGTTACGGTATTTAGTGATAAAGTTTCAACATATCAACTTATCACAAAAAATGGTCAAGTCGTTTATTTACATGGATTTAGTTATCAAAAAGATGCAAGTTATGAAAATAAAGTTGATGAATACCCTGAATCAACTGGCAATAAAGGTATACATATTGGATTACTACATGGAACTTATTCTCAAGCTTCGAATGTCAAAAGCAGATATACTGAATTTAATGTGGAAGACTTAAACAGTAAACTTTATCATTACTGGGCTTTAGGACATATACACGAGCGCCAAATGATTAGTGAACTATCTCAAATTCACTATCCAGGTAATATTCAAGCACGTCATTTTAAAGAAAAAGGCGAAAAAGGCTATTTATTAGTAGAAGGTGATGAGGCGAAGTTAGAAGCCAGATTTAAACCGACACAATATATACGTTTTGAAAAAGCTATAATTGAAACAAAAGCTAAAGGTAAACATGCATTGTACGAAGCGATTCAAAAGTTCAAAGATAGTGTGCGAACTGAAGGGAAAGCCTTCTACCAATTAGACGTATATGTAAAGCATGATGAAGTACTTAAGCAAGAAGAAATTAATCAAGTTATTCAATTGATTCAAGAGTATGAAGAAAATCAAACTAATTTTATTTTTATTGAAGAATTAAATGTATTTTATGAACAAGATTCTGAAGTGATGTTAGCTAACGAATTTAATGATGATATTTTAGAAGATGACCAAATATTAGAAGATGCATTGAGCGATTTATATATGAATCCTAAAGCAAATCGTTTCCTAGAACCGTTTAGTGATATTGATAAAGAAGCACTCATTGAACGTGGCGAAGAAATTTTAAAAAGAAGAATGAGAGGTTAAAGCGATGAAATTAAAATCATTAGAAATTTATGGCTATGGCCAACTCATGTCTCGTAAAATTAAATTTGACCAAAGTTTTATGCAGATTTATGGAGAGAATGAAGCCGGTAAATCCACTATACAAGCATTTATTCATTCTATTCTATTTGGGTTTCCAACAAAGAAAGAAAATGAACCGAGACTAGAGCCACGATTAGGCAATCAATACGGCGGTAAATTAGAACTAGATTTTGATGGTCAAAGTGTAGAAGTTGAACGCGTTAAAGGTCGTGTTACTGGAGACGTTAAAGTTTATCTCCCAAACGGTAAAGTTAAAGATGAAGAATGGCTTAAACAAAAACTAAATTTCATTAATAAAAAAACATATCAAGGTATTTTTCATTTAATGTTTTAGGATTACAAGACATTCATAAAAATTTAACTGAAGATCAATTGCAAATGTATTTATTACAGGCTGGTGCTTTAGGTTCTACAGAATTTACTGGTATGAGTAATTTAATGCAGTTAGAAAAAGATGCATTATATAAGAAAAATGGGAAAAACCCAATTTTAAACGTTCAACTTGAACAGTTAAATGATATAGAAATAAAAATTAAAAACGAAGAAAAGAAAATGGCGGAATATGAACGGTTACAAGATGAAAAAGATAAAGTATCTAGAAGGTTAAACCAACTAAAAGATAATTTAGGTAATCTTACAAATCGTTTATCTAGTAAAGAAAAAGAAATATCTTTACATAAAGATGTAGCTGAATGGAAAGATTTAGAAACAAAATTAAACATCGAACCATATACATTCCCTGAGCAGGGGATAGAGCGTTATGAATCCGCTATTAGAGCTAAAGAAAGTATTAAGCGAGATTTAACTTTACGAAATGAAAAACTTACACAAGTAAATCATACATTAAATCAAGTCAAAGTGATGTCAGAACGTGATGAAAAGGCATTAAATAGCATTCGTCAAAGAGAAACTGATATTAAAGAAAGACATCAAGAATTAAAGCAGTTAAATAAACAAATTGAAGATACAGAACGTGATAATACGTTACTACGTCAAGATATTGGCTGGGATGAAGAATATTTATCTGTAGACACATCTGAAGCAATGAAAACACATATTGCTGAATTAAATAGAATTAAAGATGAAAATATCGCTGAACGTGAACAAATTAAACGTGCGATGAACCAACAAGATATTGAACAAGAGCGTTATAATCATAGCATCGAAAGATTACACAATGACTTAGTTTCAGATGAAAATTATGAACAAAAGAAAGTATATAATCAAAAGGCTTTAGAGCTCGGGGAAAAACGTTCACTCTATCAAAAGATGGAAGACAGTTTTAAAAAGCAAAAAGAAGAAAATGAGAAAAGAACAAAACAATATCGTTTAGGCTCAGTAATTTGTGGAATTCTGTTTGTTGCGATAGCAATATATGCATTTGTTATATCTCAATTTGTATTTTGTGGTATATTTGCCGTTGTTGGTTTATTACTTCTTGTACTATCATTTTTCATTAAAACAAAAGAGTTAGATCATGATGAAGCATTTTCAAGAGAAATTGATGAACTTGAGGAGAAGGTGTCTCAGCTTAAACAGTTTTATAGTTTGGACTTTAATTTAGAAGAACAAACAAAAATAAGACAAGAATTAGATCGTTATTATCAATCACAAGAAATACTTGCTACAAAGCAAGCAGAACTAACTAAAGAATTAGAAAAAGTGGAAGATATCATAGCGAAAAAAGAACGAGCGATTGAGGAAACAAAATCAAGTCTACACGTTTCAAATCAATTATCTTCTCAGTTATTAAATGATGCTCTAAATACAATTAAGAAAATTAAACAAAACAGAATCGAAATAGATAGGCTATCTAAAATAAGAAATGAAAAAGAAGAAACAATAAATGCATTTTACAGAGAAGCTGATAGTATTGTCAGTCATGCTGGTATTCATTATCAAGAAATCTCTTTATTCCATGACGTCAAACAAACTCTAGACGAACAACAAAAAGAATCTAATATTAAAGCGAGAAATATCGAACAACAAGCTTTACTCACAAATGAAATTAACGCTTTAAACGAAAGATTAGAAGAAAATAATAATGTTATACAGACTCTGTTCGATTATATTAATGTACAAGATGAAGAATCTTATTATCGTCATCATAAAGAGTATGTAACGTACCATGAGAATTTAAATAGATTTTCTCAATTAACAAACTATTTAAGTAATCAAAACTATGATTACGACAAAAATACGCAACTTAGTTATATGACGAAAACAGATTTAGAAAATGAAAGAACTCAATTAGAACATCAAGTCGATGAATATAATGATAAATATTTATCAGTACAAGCTGAAATTAGTGATTTAACCGCAAAAATTAACCAGATGGAAACAGATGAAACATTATCTAATTTAAGACATGAATATCATTTATTAAAAGAAAAAGTGAACGAAACAGCAAAAGATTGGGCAGCTTTAAGTTATTTACAAAGCTTAGTTGAAGCTCATATTAAACAAATTAAAGATAAACGTTTACCATTTGTAGTGAAAGATGCCACGGATATCTTAAAAACATTAACAGAAGGTAGATATAATCAAGTTATATATGATGAACAAACGGTGAGTGTAAGGCATGAGAATGGTCAAATATTCCATCCAACTGAATTAAGCCAATCAACTAAAGAGTTATTGTATATTGCTTTAAGATTTAGCTTAATTAAGTCGTTACACAAATATTATCCGTTTCCAATTATTGTTGACGATGCATTTGTTCATTTTGATAAACAACGTAAAGAAATAATGATTAAATATTTAATGTCAATGTCTAAAGATATACAAGTGTTATACTTTACGTGTAATAAAGATAATTCTGTTCCACAAAAACAAACAATAACTCTGACAAAAATAGAAGGAGGCAAGAATTAATGAGAACGATAGAAACACTAAAGCCAGGAGATTCGGTTGATCATTACTTCTTAATACATCGTGCAACTCAAGGCGTAACAGCACAAGGTAAGCCATATATGACACTTTATTTAAAAGATAAAAGCGGAGATATCGAAGCAAAAGTGTGGACTGTCACTAATGAAGACATAAAACAACTTGTTCCAGAAACAGTTATTCGCGTTAAAGGTGATGTTATAGATTACCGTGGACGTAAACAAATGAAAGTAAATAAGTTTAGAGTAGCTACTGAAGAAGACAATGTAAAATTAGAAAACTTTTTAGAAGCAGCACCTCTAACAATTGAAGAAATGTCAGATGAAATCATGACATATGTATTAGATATTGAAAATGCTAAATTACAAAGAATCACACGTATTTTACTAAAAAAATACCAAAAAGATTACTTCACTTTCCCAGCAGCGAGCTCACACCATCATAACTTTGTATCTGGACTAAGTTATCATGTTGTAACGATGTTGAGACAGGCAAAAGCCTTATGTGATATATATCCTATTTTAAATCGTAGTTTATTATACAGTGGCATTATTTTGCATGATTTAGGAAAAGTTAAAGAACTTTCAGGGCCAGTAGCTACAACTTATACAGTGGAAGGTAATTTATTAGGACATATTTCAATTATTAGTGATGAAATATCTCAAGTTGCAAAGGAACATAATATAGAAGGCGAAGAAGTTATGTTACTTAGACATCTTGTCTTAAGTCATCATGGTAAATTAGAATATGGATCGCCTAAACTGCCAATGGTCAAAGAAGCAGAAGTTCTTCACTTCATTGATAATTTAGATGCGAGAATGATGATGTTTGAAAAACATCTTAAAAAAGTAGAAAAAGGACAATTTACAGAACGTATTTTTGCATTAGAAAATAGACAGTTCTATAAACCTGAAACTTTAGATTAATATAACGAGAAATAGGGAGTGGGACAGAAATCTCATTTTATTAAAAAGATTTCGTAGTCCCACCCCCGGCAAGGATGACTAGGTATGAAAAAAGATTGTTATAAGCGCATTTTCATACCAGCCAGCTACTGCCAATACAAAAAAAAGAGTCTGAGACAATTATTAATGTCTCAGACTCTTTTTTATGAGGTAAAGCACGTGGAATATTGCAAGAGAAGGTCCACGTGCAACATAAAGCGACACTTCATATAAAAAATGGGGGTGGGATAAAAATCTCATTATAATAAAAAAGGCTGAGACATGTATTTATGTCCCAGCCGGATTTAGTAGTTTTATTTATTGAGCCGTTTGTTGTTGTGCAGCTTGCATTTGTTGCTGTTGTAGAGCTTTAGCATTTAAGATATTATCTTCGATTGATTTTTTAATATCTTTATCTTTGTAGTCTACTTTGTACTCATCTAATAATTTCTTGTATGCATTAATGATAAGTTTTGGTTCTTTTTGAATTTTCATTTGACGGTATTGTTCTTTTAGGCTTTCTTTTTGTTTTTTACTAGCTTCGCCTTTGTCAGCTCTAATTATATGGTAACCATATTGAGATTTCACGACATCAGAAATTTCTCCGTCTTTAAGTTTAAATAATGATTTTTCAAATGCTTCATCCATTTGACCTTTAAGTACAAATCCTAATGAACCATTTTTATCTTTTGTACCTTCGTCTTGTGTTTCTTCCTTAGCTATTTTATCGAAGTCATCTGGGTTATCTTTGATTTTTTTAAGTAAATCGTCTGCTTTTTTCTTAGCTTCTTTATCACTTAAGCCATCTTTAGAATCTTCAGATTTAACTTTTATTAATATATGAGAGCCTTTTTTAGCATTTTCTTCAATTTCTTTATCAGAAACTTTTATAGAATCGTTAATAAATTCTTCTTGATATTTAGAAGTTTTTTGTGATTCCTTGAAGTCTTTTAAAGTTGCACCAGGTTTCTCTTGTTGCAATGCTTCTTCGAATTTCTTCTTGCCACCATATTGTTCAATTTGCTTATCAACTTGTTTATCTAATTTTTTAGTGTCAACTTTGTCCTCGTATTTATCTTTTAAGACTTTGTTAAGAACAATTTGAAAAGCATTTTGAGCGACTTCATCGCTACCCATTTTATCTAATACGTCTTGAGATGATACATCGCCAGCTTTTGTTTCGATTAAAGTTTCGCCTGAATTATCTGAACCATTACCACAGGCACCTAATGTTAAAACTGATGCTGAAAGTGTTACGGGTAACACTAATTTTTTAATTGATTTCATAAATTAGAACTCCTTTTGTAAGAATACAATGATAAATATAGCACATTTAGGAAATTGATTACAAAAAATATCCTATAAATGTTCTGTATTTAGTGAACGTTTTGTTAACAACTCGATGCCATTCTTTCTTTCTTCTATATAAGTCCCTTTTTTAGTAAACAATATAATTTTTAAATAAAGTAAATCTATAATAGATATACCTATATTAACTGACATAATAAATAAAATATAATGTCCATATTGAGGGATGATATTGATTAGAAAAATAGAAAGTGCAGTTATGGTTACAATAGGGCATATAAGTGCACAACAAAATACAATCTTATTTACTGGTTGATCTACACGTATATTATATAATGGTAGACCACGTTTTGCTTTAGTCGTTTTATTCATCTTAAATGACTTACGATAATAAATGAGTACAATCAGGTGCAAAAATTTATGAATTGGATAAATTAAGCAAAGGACGAATAAGAATAAAATAAACTTATCGTCCTTTAATGGTTGAATTTGTAAATACATGAATATTTCGTAAGTGACGATAAATGTTAAAAATGAAACTAAAGTACTAATTAATACAATTCTCTGTAGTCCATACCGAGATTGTATATTGATGGATTTAGAACATAGAAACATAAGTATGTCACCTTCTCAGATATAATTATCTTGATATTATGCATCATCTTCTGATTGTTCGTCAAGTAGATATTTTTTAAGTTGTTCGTGGTTATCTTCAATATGTTTAATAAAGTCACTACCATAAATTTGACCAACGATATATTTAACATCGGTAAATTCTGGCATATTGAACATAACTTTCTCATAATCAGTAGCTATATCATATAGTCTGTTTGTGTCATTTGAATAACTAAAATAAGTTTTACGTAATACTGACAATCCTTTATCAGTTAACTCTAAATAAGTAGTTCTTTTATCGTGTTGGCTTTTAGGCATTGTTAAATACCCACGTTTTTCTAAGTTTTTAGCAAAATTAAATACTGTAGAAACGTGCATAACACCGTATTTACTAACTTCTGAAATAGTTGCTTCATCTAAGCTTCTTATAATAATTAAAATATGATGTTCATTGATGTTTAAATCAAAAGGTTTTATCCATTGTTGCCAATCCTTTTCGATTGTTTTCCATAAAGCTTTCGATAATTGTGAAACTTTATGAGTGAATAACATTTTCTCTATCATATCCCGTTCATTCGTCATAACAATCTCCCCTTTATTTGTAAAATAAAAGCATGATACTTATGTATCATGCTAAGATGTAACACTTTAATAATATAATAATTTTAACATGTTTTCTATTTTTTTAGAAATGGTAGTTTCGTATTTTGAATTTCTTTTTGAATTTCATTACCACGATTACTTATATTTTCAATATTTTTTTGAATGCGATCAATATTCGGATCGATATCAGCCTTAAATTGACTAATCATCGTTTTTATTTCTTCACTTAATGATTGAATAGCTATTTGACTTTCATCTTTAGTTTTTAAAACATATTCTTTAATTTCTGCTACGTTATCTTTAATTTCATTTATTTGAACTTTTGATCCATCAGCAGTTGATTTTAAATCTGTGCGTAAAGCATCACCTGAACGATCAGTGTTAAGTATTGCTGTTGCAAAACCAGTTGCAAGTCCAACACCTACACCTAAAGCGAATCTTGTAAATTTCATAATTTTTCCTCCTTAGTACTCTTAGTTATTTACTTACCCATTTAAAGAAGAGATAAGCACAATTATTAAAATTGTGATTGGATAGCTTTTGCAATTTCTTCTTTTTTAGCATCGTCTAATTTATCTTCATTTGTTTCCCAAATGTAGCCAAATCCATCGATATCATCTTTATATCTTGGAATAAGGTGGAAGTGTATATGATATACAGATTGTGAAGCAAACTCACCGTTATTTTGAATAATGTTCAAGCCATCAGGATTAAATGCTTTTTTAATGGCATTAGCAACAATTGGTAACGCCTCAGAAATATGTTTCATCGTTTCTGCATCTGTTTCATAAATATTTGGTGAAGCTTTTTTCGGAATTAATAACGTATGACCTTTAGTAACTTGTGAAATATCTAAAAATGCATACACGTGTTCATTTTCATAAATTTTAAATGAAGGAATTTCTCCGTCGATTATTTTGCTGAATATTGTTTCTGACATGTTATCATCTCCTATGTAAATATTATGTTTATTATATCATGCTCAAAGTTTCTTCTCATTAGATTAAGATAATATTTGATGAACGAAACAATAAGAACATGCTACAATGTATTTTGGAGGTGCGTTCACATGGCAATTAAAGTGAATAATTTAACAGGCGGCTATGGCAAGAAAGCTGTCATCCATGATATCTCATTCGAATGTAAAGCTAATGAAGTAGTAGGGCTTATCGGTTTAAATGGAGCAGGGAAAAGTACTACTATTAAACACTTATTAGGATTATTGACACCACAACAAGGTGAGATGTCTGTTAATAATATTGATATAAAATCTGATATAGAATCATATAGAAGAAATCTTACATATATACCGGAAAGTCCAGTATTATATGATGAATTAACATTAGAAGAACATATTTATATGACTGCTATGGCATATGGAATTGATAAGAAAACAGCACTAGATAGAGTGATGCCGTTATTAAAAAGATTAAGACTAGAAAATGAATTGAAAGTATTCCCAATACATTTTTCTAAAGGTATGAAACAAAAGGTCATGATTGTATGTGCATTTTTAGTTGAACCAGCACAATATATTATCGACGAACCATTTTTAGGACTGGACCCTCTAGGTATTCAAACTATGTTAGATCTTATTGTTGAAAGACGAAATCAAGGTGCATCAGTGTTAATGTCTACTCACATATTAGCAACTGCTGAAAGATATTGTGATCGTTTTATTATATTGCATAAAGGTAAACTCATCGCGATGGGAAACTTAGATGAATTAAGGGAAAAGACAGGACTTACAAATGCTACTTTGGATGATATTTATATTCATTTAACACAAGGTGAGACATATGTATGATGCTAAAAGTTTATTTAATACAAGACAAAAAGAAGAGTTAATTGAGAAGTTAAATTATAATAAATTTATATTTAACGGTCACTTTCTTATATTTTTAACAATTATGCTTGGTGCGTTTGCTTTAGGTTATAGTAATTGGCTACAAGATATACCACAAAATATAAATTATAGGTTGATATTAAGCGTAATTTTAGCAGTTGTTTCTATATTTCCACTTAGAACACTTTTCAGAGAAGCGGATAAGTTATATTTATTACCATTTGAAAAACATTTAAGTATTTATATCAAAAAAGCAATAATATATAGTTATATCAATAGATTGTTTCTACCTATAATCGTATTAATTGTAGGGTTTCCATTATTTTATGAATTATTAGGGAGTAAATTTTATTTATACATTACGGTTATAGTATTAAGTTTTATTTATCCTTTAATGGGGCTCATTATTAAATGGTTTTGGTTAAAGTATGGTCTTGAAGTATGGGGGGCAAACATATTATTATTCATTGTTTATGCCAGTGGTTATTTTATAACGTTAAAAGTAGGGCTATTTTCAGGAATTACGACAATATTAGTACTAATTTCATTAGTCATTTTAATGGAGAGTATTAATAGAGGAACTTTCTATCAATGGGAAACATTAATAGCAATTGAGTATAATCATAAGATGAATTATTATAAGCTTGTAAATATGTTCACAGATGTGAAAGTATTAAATGAAAGAACAGTTCGAAGAAAGTATTTAGATTTATTCTTAAGAATACCATCTTCTAAGAAGTTCAATGAAAATTATATGTACAAATTTCTATTTATAAGAAGTTTTGCGAGAGGGAAAGATGCATTCTTTATTGTATTGAGATTTCTTATTATAGGACTAATACTTATATGGTGGATTGATCAGGCTATTATTTCGGCAATATTAGGCGCACTTATTATGTACTTACTCATTTTACAATTATCGCAGTTTTATAAACAACAAGCGTATGGACTATGGCCACAAGTATGGCCAGTAAATGAAGGTAAAGTCATTAAAGGTTATCATCAATTTTTAATATCTATGATGTGGGTACTAGGTGCTATATTATCAATTATTTATATAGTGAAATTTGTTACGACATCATATTTCTTTATAATATTCTTCATTGTAGGTTGGTTAACTATCGATTCCTCTATTAAAAAAATAAAAAAACATCAAGAACTATTAAGAGATTAAAAAAGGAACGGAACAGAATGACTAGGATTGAAAAAAGTTTTATATAATTGCATTTTCAATCTAGTCAGTTACCGCCAATATAACAAAAGAGTCTGTGACATTGATTATGTCACAGACTCTTATTATTTTTATTCGTCATCTTCAGGTCTATACCAATATTTCGTATAGTTAGCAGTTGAATATTGTTCTGTACCAGAGAATTTTCGTGTTGCTTCTCTTGAGAAATATTCAGCGAAAAATGCTGACTTCGTAAAGTCTTCATAAGATTCATTAGAATCGTAACCTAAAAGAATCATGTAAGTATCACCTTTTTTAGGACGTAATAATCTAAAGGATTCAAAACCTTCAAATCTGTCGAACTCACTATCGATATTAGTATAATGATTTTCAAATCGATGTCTCATTTCTTCTGAAACAGGAATGTAGCTTGCTGCTATGAACTCATGGTCATAAAACTCACCTCGAGATTCGATAACACTATATTCTCTTGGTTGTGCAAATACAGATTCACCATTTGTTTCGTGAATAAGAACTGTAGTATCTTGTCTAGTATAATGATGAATATTTTCGTTTGGATGCTTCTTCATTATGTTTTGAAGAAAATGATATGTTCCTGTTGTTATATAAAAGTTCATAATTTTTTACCCCCTATCTCTTTAATTAAATTATAAACATGTAAGCGGTAAAATAAAACATATATCTGAATGTTTTGTATAATTTATGACTTTTTTCACACAATGATGTGTTTATAACAGAATATGTTAGAATAGATTGTAATGATTATAATGAGGTGAAATAAATGAGTGTACCGTTTAACGATACAATTTTAAAGGCAACAAGAGGAGAAAAAACAACGCATACACCAGTATGGTTTATGAGACAAGCAGGGAGATCTCAACCTGAATATAGAAAGATTAAAGAAAAATATTCTTTATTTGAAATTACACATCAACCTGAGTTATGTGCTTATGTTACAAAATTGCCTGTTGATCAATACAATACGGACGCAGCAATTTTATATAAGGATATAATGACGCCATTAACTGGTATTGGTGTAGATGTAGAAATCAAGGCTGGAATAGGTCCAGTTATTCATAATCCTATTAAGGACATTTCAGACATAAACAAATTAGGAGAAATTAATCCTGAAGAAGATGTTAAATATGTCTTAGACACTATCAAGATATTAACTCAAGAACAATTAAATGTTCCTTTAATAGGATTTACAGGTGCGCCTTTCACTTTAGCGAGCTATATGATTGAAGGTGGACCTTCAAAAAATTATAATAAAACAAAAGCGTTTATGTATCAGCAACCTGAAGCATGGTTTAAATTGATGGATATGTTAGCAGATATGTCTATACGCTATACACATGCACAAATAGATGCAGGTTGTAAGATGATTCAAGTGTTTGATTCATGGGTAGGGGCTTTAAATGCTGAAGACTATCATTACTTTATTCGACCATCTATGAATAAAATTTTCAGCGCAATTAAAGAGAAAAATGTACCGGTTACAACATTTGGAGTAGGAGCTAGTCATTTAATTGAAGAGTGGAATCAATTACCTATAGATGTAATTGGTTTAGATTGGCGTTTACAAATTAAAGAAGCAAGAGCAAAAGGTATAACAAAAGCGCTACAAGGTAATTTAGACCCAGCTGTATTAATGGCTCCATGGGAAATAATAGAAGATAAATTAAAACAAATATTAGATCAAGGCTTAATGAATGATAACTATATCTTTAATTTAGGTCATGGTGTATTTCCAGAAGTTCAACCATCTACATTACAACGCGTAGCAAAATTTGTACATGATTATTCAGCAGAATATAAATCAAAACAGTAATCACATTAAATAGCTTTAATTTTATTAGAGGGAGTAAGGAAAATGAGTAAAAAAATAGGATTATTAGTTATGGCATACGGTACACCTTATGAAGAAAGTGATATCGTGCCTTATTACACACATATTAGACGTGGGCGCAAACCTTCAGATGAACAAATTGAAGATTTGAAAAGCCGTTACAAAGCAATTGGTGGTATTTCACCTTTAGCGGGTACAACTAAAAAGCAAGCTGAAAGTTTACAAGGAGCTTTAAATGAAAATTATAAAGATGTAGAATTCCAACTTTATATCGGCCTAAAACATATCAATCCTTTCATTGAAGATGCAGTTGAACAAATGAATAAAGATGGAATTGATGAGGCTGTTACAATCGTATTGGCTCCACATTATTCAAACTTCTCAGTAGGTAGCTATAATAAACGTGCTCAAGAAGAAGCGGATAAATATGGTATTAAACTACATCATGTTGAACAATTTTATAATGAACCAGCATTTATTGAATATTGGACTACAATGATTAACGATACGTTACAAATGATTCCTAAAGAAAGTCATGATGAAACTGTACTTATCGTTTCAGCGCATAGTTTACCGGAAAAAATTAAAAAAGCTAATGATCCTTATCCAGATCAACTAGAAGAAACAGCTCGTATTTTAGCTGAAGAATCAGATATTAAACATGTTTCAGTAGGTTGGCAATCTGAAGGACAGACAGGTGAACCTTGGTTAGGACCAGATGTTCAAGATTTAACACGTGATTTATATAATGAAAAAGGTTATAAGCACTTTATATATACGCCAGTAGGATTTGTATGTGAACATTTAGAAGTTTTATATGATAATGACTATGAATGTAAAGTAGTATGTGATGAATTAGGCGTAAATTATCATAGACCGCCTATGCCGAATATCGATCCAAAATTCATTGAGGCTATGGTTTCCGCAATAAATAAAAAATTCTAATTCGATTCTCGAAGAAGAAAGAAGTGTGAAATATGTCAAAACGAATTGCAATAATTGGGGCAGGGATAACTGGGTTATCTGCTGCCCATTATTTAAGAAAAGAAGATTCAGATTTAAAAATAGATGTTTATGAACAATCAGATAGAGTTGGCGGTAAAATTAAAACTTACCGTAAAGATGGATATACAATAGAATTAGGACCAGAATCATATCTCGGTAGAAAAACTATTATGACAGAACTAGCAGAAGAAATAGGGATTGCTGATGATTTAGTAACAAACAAAACAGGTCAATCTTATATATACAGTCATAACAAGCTATATCCTATACCAGGTGGTTCTATTATGGGTATTCCTACAGAAATAAAACCATTTTTAAAAACCCAATTAATATCTCCACTCGCTAAAGCTAGAGCTGGGTTAGATTATTTCTTGCCAGTTAAACCAATGCATACTGATATATCAATAGGTCACTTTTTTAGACACCGACTAGGAAATGAAGTACTTGAAAATTTAATTGAACCGTTAATGTCTGGAATTTACGGTGCAGACATTGATAAATTAAGTTTGAAAACTACTTTCCCACATTTTAAAGAGCAAGAAGAACAAGAAGGTAGTCTCATCAAAGGTATGATTGCACAAAAAGCAAAAAATAAAGCGAATCAAAATGTTACTGTAAAACCTAAAGGGCAGTTCAAACAATTCAAACATGGTTTGGAATCTTTCGTTAATACATTAAAAGATAACCTTGAAGATAGAAATGTAAAAATAAATTTAAATTCAGAAGTTCAAAATGTTAAACAAAAAGGCAAAAAAACAGTTGTCACAGTTAATGGTAAAAATCATCATTATGATGGTGTCATTGTAACAACGCCACACCAACATTTTGTGAAGTGGTTCCAAGATGATATAGAATTAGATTATTTCAATTATATGCCTTCTACAAGTGTTGCTACAGTTGTGATGGCTTTTGATAAAGAACAAGTACTTAATGATAAAGATGGCACTGGTTTTGTAATAGCTAGAACGAGCGATACTGCTATAACTGCGTGCACATGGACTAATAAAAAATGGCCACATACGACGCCTGAAGGCAAAGTATTACTAAGAGGTTATGTAGGTAAGCCTGGGTCAAATATTATTCATCATAAAGATGAAGAACAACTTAAACAAGTAGCACTAAATGATTTAAATAAAATTATGACGATTAAAGGTGAACCTGAATTCTTCATTGTAACGAAATTACCTAATAGTATGCCGCAATATGAAGTAGGGCATATTGATCGTATTCGTCATATTCAAAAACATATTGAAGATAATTATAACAATTTAATTCTTACAGGAGCATCATTTGATGCGGTAGGTTTACCAGATTGTGTTCAAATGGCGAAAAATGCAAGTGATAAAATGATAAATTATTTAAATTAATTAAGGATTTATATTTAAAGATAAGGCTATATTTTTATGTAATTCACATTATAATTTTTAGCTTTATCTTTAAAAAATCTTTAAAAAATCTTTAAAAATCAAGTCTATTTTTCCCTTTAGTGAAAATTGTATCGAAGATGTTAAAAGTACTTGTTTTTTATTAAAGAAAGTAAAGAAATAGCATTGACCTTTTCTATATTTCTATATATAATAAAGTAGTTCTCATGGAGAGGCCCCTTGGTCAAGCGGTTAAGACACCGCCCTTTCACGGCGGTAACACGGGTTCGAGTCCCGTAGGGGTCACCATTTTAAACAAAATAATTTTAATATTTTCTTGACATAGTATTAATAATTGTGTTATATTAAAAGGGTAGCCGATTTATTTAATATTAAAGCGGGATGGAGCAGTTCGGTAGCTCGTCGGGCTCATAACCCGAAGGTCGGTGGTTCAAATCCGCCTCCCGCAATTACTTTTTTTCAATGATGGTCCCGTGGTGTAGCGGTTAACATGCCTGCCTGTCACGCAGGAGATCGCGGGTTCGATTCCCGTCGGGACCGCCATTTATAAATTTGGCTCAGTAGCTCAGTCGGTAGAGCAAAGGACTGAAAATCCTTGTGTCGGCGGTTCGATTCCGTCCTGAGCCATACTTTTTTACAAGTATGGCGATTGTGGCGAAGTGGTTAACGCATCGGATTGTGGTTCCGACATTCGTGGGTTCGATTCCCATCAGTCGCCCCATATAAATTTTTACTACGCGGGTGTAGTTTAGTGGTAAAACCTCAGCCTTCCAAGCTGATGATGTCGGTTCGATTCCGATCACCCGCTCCATTATTATTCCACAGTAGCTCAGTGGTAGAGCTATCGGCTGTTAACCGATCGGTCGTAGGTTCGAATCCTACCTGTGGAGCCATAAGGCCCCTTGGTCAAGCGGTTAAGACACCGCCCTTTCACGGCGGTAACACGGGTTCGAGTCCCGTAGGGGTCATATAATCAGAGGTGAAATATCGCTTCTGATTTTTTTATGTGGAGAGTTGTCCGAGTTGGCCGAAGGAGCACGCCTGGAAAGTGTGTAGGCGTCACAAGCGTCTCGAGGGTTCGAATCCCTCACTCTCCGTTTGTACCTTAATTATCAACAACTCCAAGACGTTGATATTACTAGCTTTCTTCATTATTTGAAGGAAATTTATAAAGAGCAAGTGTCAAAAAAGTGTCAAGAGAATAATTCTCTGACACGTTGACCTTGCTCTTTTTTTGTTCATGAAATAAACGATAGTGAATATCGAGGGGATTGAAATATTAGAACCTCTTAATTTTTTACTGATGAATTTAACTGGAATAGATTTATTTAATAATATGAACTGTTTTATTACGTTTTTTATACTTTATTAAAAAAAGTTAATGGAGTTCTTTTCTATAAACTATATATTTACAATATTTTTAAGACACTGCAATGTTAATAAGGTAACATTGTGGTGTTTTTTGTATATTTTAAAATTTATTAGAATTTTAACTTGAAATATATGGAATATTTATTGAAAATTTAGTATGATAAAATTCAGTATATAATAATGTTTGCATATCAAAAATTATACATCAAAAGAGAGAGAAGGAGAAAAAATGAAAAAAACATTATTTTTGAGCACTATAATTACAATGCTACTTGCTTCAGGCTTTATGTCTGGACAAGCAAAAGCAGAACTTAATTTAGTATCACCAGTCAATCAATCTGTAACAAAATTAAATATAGATTTTGGAAACTATAATGGGGAGATAGAGAAAGTTAAGCATACGGGTTGTACAGGGACTGTTATTTCTAAAGATACAGTTTTAACAGCGTCTCATTGTCTCTATAAACATGACATCGCTGGCAAGGCTACTAAAGTAAAAATAACGCCTGGTCAAAATAAAGATGAAAAACCGTATGGTGTATTTGAATCAAAAGACATCATCATACATGAAGGTTGGTTAGATCAAAATACTCGCTGGAGTTATGATATTGCGTTAATAAAGGTAAAACCTAATAAAAATAATCAACATATAGGTGATGTTGTTCCTCCAGTGTCTATGGAGACGAAAGATTCAAATAAAAAGTAGGCACACAAGTTTCTTCTGTAGGATATCCAGGCTTTAAAGAAGAAGAAGAAGGTGTAAGTCAATGGGGAGATGTAGGTAAAATAATAGGGTCTTCAAAATACTTCGTTGAGACGGATTTAGAAACTTATCCTGGACAATCAGGAGGTCCGCTGCTTAATAAAGATGGACACACATTAGGTGTTTTAAGTGGGCCAAGAGAAGGAAAAATTACATACATATCGATAAACGATGAAATATATAATTGGATTAAAGCAAATATGAATTAATGCAACATATTGTTATATACTGAACTAAAATTACTATAGTTAATACATTTTAGGGGATATTCAATATTCATTGATAACTATCTTTTAAGATATTTCATACTTAAAGATCTTACTTAGTTAACGCTAGGTAAGGTCTTTTTTACTTTTTAAATAATTTTAGAAAGTGGTGTGTAAACAGAAATCATTGCAATATAAAATCACACGTGTTAAGTTAGTTAGACAACAAAGTATCTTGATTATCAAGATAAAAGGAGGTGCACTTTTGAAAGAAAATAATAAAGATGAAATAACTAATTCTGATGAAGAATTAGTTTCTCTGGTGAGAGGTTTAGGAACACGCATTGTATTATATCAACAACGTGTTTCTGAATTATTGAAAGTTTACAGTCATGACTTTACTTCGATAGATTTATTACGAGAGACTGGGCCTATCACAGCAGGCGAGTTGGCTAATAAAGTAGGATTAACAACTGGAAGTGTTACTTCATTAGTAGATAGATTAGAAAAAGTAGGCTACGTGAGAAGAGAAAGGCATCCTGAAGATCGCCGTAAAGTTATTATCGTTCCACAATATGAACAAAAAGTTGAAGTTCAAGAGGTTTTTTCAGATTTAAATAAGAATTTGCTAGGATTAAGCTCTAACTATAATGAACAAGAATTAGAAACAATTAAAAGTTTTTTAGGGGGATTTACAGAGTTATTAGAAACTCAAATTCAGAATTCAAAAGAAGAGAAAGAGGTAAAAAAATGAAACTTAATCATATAAATATAGCAGTTAAAGATGTTGTGACGACAAAGGAATTTTTAGAAAAATATTTTGGTTTAAAATGTATTGCTTCCGCTGGAAATATGTTTGCAGCATTAAATGACGATGATGGTTTATTATTCAATTTAATAAAAGATGAAAATGCAAGTTATCCAGATACGTTCCATATAGGCTTTCCACAGGAAGATGAAGAAAGTGTAGACAGAATATATGAGACACTCAAAGAAGACGGTTTTGAAGTGTGGGAACCAGCTTTAGCACATGGTTCATATACATTTTACTTTAAGTCACCAGGAGAATTTACAATTGAAATATACACTCAAGCAGAAGAAAAAACAAAAACAGTAGTACATCCATATTTTGATGATTATTCAAACAAAGATAAATAATATACTTTATTTTAATATTTAAAACCCTGTACATTAGGGTTTCTTTTTTTACTTTTATAAATTATTTAGTTAATCAAAATATGAATAATATATCTTTTTTACAATTTTATATTGTAGAATTCTAAATTAATAGTATAATTGATAAAGATTCTCAATAAAGGAGTGTAAAAATTGAAAAGATATTTATTTTTATTTATGGCATGTTTAGTATTCTTGTTAGCTGCGTGTGGCAATAATGATAGTAAAGATTCCAAAGATAGTAGTGATAGTAAGGAAGTTACATATACTGACCAAGATGGTAATAAAATTAAGGTTCCTAATAAACCTAAAAGAATTGTAGATTTAACTGCTAGTTATGGTAATTTTAAAAAATTAGGTGTTGAACCTATAGCAATTACTAATGTATATCCTGATTCAAAGTTCTTAAAACAAGATGATATTAAAAAGGTAGATCCTGAAGATCCTGAAGCTGTTGCTAAATTGAAGCCTGATTTAATTATTGCATATGCTGAGAATAAAAATATAAATAAATTGAAAAAAATAGCACCAACTGTATCGTTTAGAGTTAAGGATTTAACTTATAAAGATATGCATGAAGATATTGGCAAGTTAGTTGGTAAAGAAGATGATGCAAAACAACAGATTAAAGATTTAGATAAGAAAATGAAAGATGATGGTAAGGAAGTTAAAGAGAAACTAGGGGAAGATAATACTTATACGATTATGGATATCCAACCTAAACTTATGTATTTGTTCGGCCCTGGATTTGGTAGAGGTAGTGATGTCATATATAATGGTTATGGCTTGAAACAAGATTCAGATGCTAAGAAAGATATTCCTAAGGAAAGATACATGGAAGTTTCACAAGAAGATTTCCAAAAGTACACTGGCGATTACCTATTAGTGCCGACTCAAGATGGCAAAGCTCCTAATAATGCATTTACTAAGAGTAACGTTTGGAAAAATACTGACGCAATTAAAAATGACCATGTCATTTATTACTCAATTAATGAATTCTTGTATTCAGATCCTATTTCTTTAGAAAAACAATCTGATTTCTTTAAGAAAGAACTTTTAAATAAATAATGAATAAAAAGTCTGGGACATAAATCCTAACTCAAAATAACATCTCATTTCACTGTTTATTCAGTTAGAAATGAGATGTTATTTTTATATAATCTTCCATTTTGTTCGTGCAGGCTTGACTTAATAGAAATAAATATAAGAAAAAGAGCTATGGACATAAAACCTTAGCTCTTTTTTTGGATTGATCAAAAAGCAAGAGTTGATATTGTTGTTGGATTAAGCGTTATATAAATCCAAGTAGTGGCTCCTTATTAGATTTAGTACCTCATTAATCCAATTAACCATACTCTTATTGGATTTACTCCTACAGTAATCCAAGTACACACACCTTTATTGGACTTTCTGCTTCATTAATCCAACTACACATACTTTTATTGGATTTACTCCTACAATAATCCAAGTACACATACTTTATTGGATTTACTCCAACAATAATCCAAGTACACATATTCTTATTGGATTAACGATGACAATAATCCAATTAACCATACTTTTATTGGATTTTCTACCTCATTAATCCAACTACACACGTTTTTATTGGATTTACTCCTACAATAATCCAAGTACCCACACCTTTATTGGATTTTCTGCTTCATTAATACAACTACACACACTCTTATTGGATTTACCCCGTCATTAATCCAACTAATAATAGTATTTTAGGTTTTTTAGGACATTTATGACTAAGGCTCGTTTGTTATATTGGCAGTAGCTGACCGGATTGAAAATGTGCTTATACAAAGCTTTTTATAATTCTAGTCATCCTTGTCGAGGTGGGACTATGAAATCTTTAAAAAAGAATTATGCACCTCTCTCTTTATATATTAATATAATTAATAATTTTTAATGAAATTGTAAAAATAGGTGTTATTCGATTAATATAATTATAAAAGATATATTGATATTATAAAATGTATTTTATTGTATAATCATAAAAATTTATGGCATACATTTTTAATTGTTAATTTATAGGTTTTGTGGTAAAAATGAAGATGAGATAGTGGGATATACCATTAACTTAAATAAACAGCGTGATAGTGATGCGTTTTTTTGGAGGAAGTATGAAATTAGCTTGGTTAATAGATACTACAACTTATATTGATGATAATGTTGATAGCAAAGATGTGTTTGTTGTTTCTTTATCAACAATTATCGATGGAAAACCATATAAAGATACGGAATTTGAAAGTTCAAATGTATTTTTTGAAATGTTAAAAGAAAATGGGAATGGTGCAAAAACTGCTCAACCAACGCCACAAGATTTTATTGAAACATACCAACATATTCAAGAAGAAGGTTATACGCATGTTATAGCAATACATCCTTCTAGCGCTTTATCTGGTACTTATAATTCTTCGTTATCTACTGCACAGACATTCCCGATGGAAATACATGTAATCGATAGCGGCACGGGAAGTTTTCCACAGAAAGATTTATTAGAACAGGGTAGAAAACTTGCTGAAGACGGGTGTTCATTTGATGAAATTGTTAATCAATTAGAATCTTATAAAGACTCAAGTGAACTATATTTATTGCCTAGAAATTTACAGCAGTTAAAAAATAGTGGTCGCGTAACAAATAGTAAATATTTATTAAGTAGTTTATTGAATATTAAACTTTTATTGAAACTTGAACATGGGAAAATCGATTTAGAAGTTAAGTCTCGAGGTATGAAGAAGATAGAAGCTTATTTAGTGCGTCATATTGATGAAGCAATCGCTAAAGGTGTTGAAAGAATTGGTGTATTGCATGCTGGTAATGAAAAAGAAGCACATATTTGGAAAGAGCGTATTCTTACATTGAATAGAAATATTCAAGTATCAGTTGAACCTCTTGTACCAGTGGCAAGTGTACACACGGGATATGAAACAATAGCAATTGGATGGATTAACACAAACAAGTAAATAAATATTTTAAAAGTTGAGAATATTTTCTCAACTTTTTTATTTTGAGAAATATTAAATATACTCTTGTTTTAATTTTGTAAAAGTACTATCATAGATAAATCTGATTAAAATAATATGATTAAGGAGTGACTATAAATGAAAAAATATCCTTTAGCGATTTGGATATTAAGTTTAGGAGCTTTTGCAATTGGTATGACAGAGTTTGTAATTATGGGACTTTTACCAAACATTGCGAGAGACTTAAATGTTTCTGTATCTGATGCGGGTCAACTTATTACAGGGTATGCTCTGAGTGTAGCAATTGGTGGACCAATTATCGTACTAGCAACTTATAAATTACCTAGAAAGAACTTGCTTATTTTATTAATGGCTATATTTATAATAGGTAATGGTATTGGTAGTTTCGCCCCTAACTATGGTTCACTTATGATTAGTAGGGTTATAGCTGCTTTAGCTCATGGGTCATTCTTTGGAATAGGATCATTATTCGCAGCAAATATGGTAGCACCTCATAAAAGAGCAAGTGCTATGGCTTTAATGTTTATGGGATTAACATTAAGTAATATTATCGGTGTACCATTCGGGACATTTATTGGTCAATTATTAGGCTGGAAAATGACATTTGTTGTTATAAGTGTTTTAGGCTTATTTACACTTATAGGGATTATCAAATATGTTCCAAATCAAGAAGAAACACAACCAATTTCGATTAAGAATGAATTGAATGTGTTAAAAGATTTAAAATTATGGCTAACTTTAGGTGTGACACTATTTGGATTTAGTAGTGTATTTGCTTACTTCACTTACATTTCACAAATATTGATTAATGTTTCTAATATTGAAGAACGTTGGATATCATTTGTTTTAATTATCTTTGGTGTAGGGGTTACATTAGGTAATATTATTGGTGGAAGATTGGCAGATTGGAACTTAAACAAAGCCTTACAAATTATATTCGTTATATTTCCTATCTATATATTCTTAATGTATTACATTCAAAACTATAGCGTGCTAATGGTAGTAGGAATATTTGTATTTGGTTTGATTGGATTTAGTATGAGTCCGTCATTACAATTTAAGAGTACAATTGTCTCTCAAGATGCTCCGATGCTAGCAAGTACGTTAAACCAATCAGCGTTTAATATCGGGAATGCATTAGGTGCAGCTATTGGTGGTGTAGTTGTGAGCCAATTAGGAACAGAAAATTTAGCATTAGTTGCGCCGTTCCTAACAATTATTGGTTTAATATTCTTAATATTAGAGCAAGCATTATCTAAAAAAAGAGCTTTAAAAACTGCATAATTTTTTATTGGGAGTCTAGGACATAAATAATTGTCCCAGACTTTCTTTTTGTATTGGCAGTAGTTGACAGAGATACTATGTTGCACGTGGGGCTTGTCATGCAACATTCATGTTTTTATCCATACATATTTAAGCTTTTTTTATGTGTTACCACTAATTTATAGGTATAATATATATTGTTGTAAGGAGGTCAAATAACAAATGAGACATTGGATTGAGGAACGTGTAATTAAAACACCTCATAAAATAGCGATTCAGCAAGGAGAAAACATTTTAACTTATAAAGAATTATTAAAAGATGCAAAAAAATATGCGCAATTTTTGAATGAGTTAAATCTTGAAAGATTAGCTTTATATATTAAAAATGATATCCATCATGCTGCACTTATTATAGGTGCATGGTTGGAAAATGTTGAGCTTGTTATGATCAATACGAAATTAACTGCTAAAGAAATTGAAAACCAATTAAACTGCATAGATGTTCAAACAATTTTAAGTTATCAAGATTTAAAAATAAATCAAAAAGTAATCAATATAAATGATATTGAAGGGCGAAACGAAGTATATGAAATTAAGCCATTTAATATAAATAAAATTGCCACAATTATGTTCACTTCTGGCACAACAGGACCTGCTAAAGCTGTTCCTCAAACATTTAACAATCATTATTATAGTGCACTTGGTTGTAAAGAAAGCTTAGGTTTTGGTGAATCAACTCGGTGGCTTTCAGTGTTACCTATTTATCATATATCAGGCCTAAGTGTATTGATTAGAAGTTTAATCTTTGGTTTTACGATAATCATTGAACCGAAATTTGAGACAAATCGTGTAATGAATCTTATAAAAAACAATAATATAACTCATATATCACTCGTACCTCAAACTTTGCAATGGTTAATGGAATCAAATTTAGACCAACCATACAATTTAGAAAAAATATTATTAGGAGGGGCAAAATTATCTCCTTCACTTATTAAAGAGTCTTTAAGTAGATTGTTACCTATATATAATTCATTTGGTATGACAGAAACGTGTTCTCAATTCGTTACAGCAAGTCCTGATATGTTGAAAGAGGAACCAGAAACTGTAGGAAAAGTACCTTCAAATGTTAAGTTGAAAATTATAAATAGTAATGATCAAGGCCACGGGGAAGTAGCTGTATTGGGTGAAAATGTAATGAATGGTTATTTAACATCTAATAATCCTGAAGAAGATTTTATAAATGGATATTTTAAAACGGGGGATATTGGTTCTATTAATGACGAAGGATTTATTTTTATTTATGATCGGAGAAAAGATTTAATCATAAGTGGTGGCGAAAATATATATCCATTTGAAATTGAACATGTTGTGTTAAACCATATAGACATCATTAATTGTGTAGCCGTTCCGGTAGAAGATGAAAAATGGGGGCAAGTTCCTGCACTTGTATATGAATCATCTAAACAAATTAAAGATGTGGAATTGATCAACTTGTTAAATAATCATTTAGCCAAGTATAAACATCCTAAACATTTTTATAAAATTAAAGAAATTCCAAGAACTTCGACGGGCAAGTTATCTAGACATAAAGTAAAGGCGTGGGTAGATTATGTTAGGAAATGAAATGAACTTTTATACGTTTACTGCTGAATTTAAGATTCCCATTAAAACACCTTTAATTGAACTTGATAGTAGGGAAGTATTAGTAGTTGAATGGAAAGATTATGAAGGAAATACTTTTTACGGTGAATGTAATGCTTTTTCTACTAATTGGTACCATTACGAGACGATACAATCTGTTCAAAATATTTTAACCATATGGTATGAAAATAATAAATACAACCAACTTGATAGTTATGATAAAGCTAGTTTGTCATTAGAGTCTTTAAACGACTATCCCAATGCAAGAAGCGTCATGTCTATGATATTCTTTCAAAAATTTCATAAGTTACAAGAGATAGAAGTAGATTATGGTGCAACAATTAGTGGGAACCTTCAAGAATATTTTAAAAGCTACAACGGTCGATTGCCATCGCGCATCAAAGTAAAATGGAATGATAATATAAAAGAGGATATGAAATATTTGAAGATGAATTATCCTGAAGTTAAAAGAGCAATCGATGCGAATGGTGTTTTAAATACAGATATTATAAAAGTGCTAAATAGTTTTTATGATGAAAATTTTATTTATATAGAACAACCATTTAAAGAACTTAAACAATACAAAGAAGTAACTAATAAATTAGAAATACCTGTTTTTATTGATGAGTCTGCTACAAGTTTAGAAATGATACAAAAGTTTCGAGAATCAAACGTAATTGATGGTGTTGTTATTAAACCATCAAGAGTAGGTGGAATAGACAAAGCTTTAGAAATTATACAATATTGTAAAGAAAATCAATTGAAAGTCGTTATAGGTGGTATGTATGAATTTGGTTTAAGTAGTTATTTCACAGCATATTTGGCACAATATAGTGATTTACCAAGTGATATAACGCCAAGTGATTATTATTTTGAAGATGACTTTGTCTATACATCTTCAAAGTTAATAAATCAAAGCTTGTTATATTCACCGCCTGTTGTTATATATAATAAATTAAAAAAAATTAAGTCTGAGATGTAGAAAGGTCTCAGACTTAATTAGTATTTTTACAGCAGCTAACTGGACTTATAATATATAAATATTAATGTTTATGGTCTTTTTTAGGTGGTACTGGATCAAAACCGCCTGGGTGAAATGGATGGCACTTTAGTATTCTTTTAATAGCCAACCAAGTTCCTTTGAGAACGCCGTATTCGGAAATTGCTTCTATAGCGTAATTAGAACATGTCGGATGAAAGCGACATGTTGGAGGCGTAAGAGGCGAAATATATCTTTGATATAATCGAATTAGCTTAATAAATAATTTTTTCATTGCTAAGCTCCTATTTATATTGATTGTTTGTTAAATTTTTATATGGCTTCACATCTGTGCTGTTAAATTTATAGAAATCTGTCGTTTGTTTCATGTGGATTTTAATATTCTCATTTTTAATTTTTCCAGTAGCTTCTATGTCAAATGTAAGCTGTTTAGGCAAGCTTTTATTCTTTTGGAATGATAATTTAAAGTTACCTTTTTTAATTTTTAAATCACTTATATTACTTAATGAATTTTGGTCAATTAAAGGTGATTGGCTATAACCAAAATCATATAAGTATTTCATAACTTTACCTGTACCTTCGTAAGACAATGTTCTATCTTCTAAATTGATATCATCTTCAATAGGTTTTAGTAAACTTTGGTTAAATGTTGTTAAATCAAACCAATCTTGACCAAGTTTTTGATAATAATCAACTTCTGCATTTTGTGTATGATAATTTAAGTAATTAGATTTAGGTGAAGATTTGAGTTTGTTTGAGTCAACATATATACTTTTGTTCATCGTTTTAAATGCTTTACTATTACTTTCTTGTTCGATATTGAAAGCTAGCTTATCGTGGTGATTAGTACGACCGTGCGATTCTTGATTCAATTTTACCTTTTTATCTTGATAATCAACCGTCGTTACATTTTTAGAATGAATTGAATGAGTATCAATTTTCTTAATGTTTTTCTGGAAAGATTCAATAGCATCTGAGCTATCTTTATAATTATTTTGACCTTGTTGACTACAACTTGCTAGAATAAGAGTAATTGTCATAACAAGGGTTGTAAAAATTAACTTTTTCAATAGTTTCTACCTTTCTAATAAAATATATATACAGTTTATCATAATCAATGAAAGAGGTCGTGTATCATGCGTTATAAAGATCCAAATGGATTGTTTGTTGATCTACAATTTAAAGAACAAATAGAAGCCCAACATGCAAAGCATGTATTAGCGATACCTATATATAACAATCAAATTGTTCTAACACACCATAAAATAAGAGGTATAGAGTTACCTGGTGGAAAAGTTGAAAAAAATGAAAAGAATAAAGAAGCAGTTATTCGAGAATTATACGAAGAAACGGGCGCTAAAGCTAAGTGTGCCATGTTTATTGCCTCATATATCGTCCATGATAAAATTCCATTTGATAAAGATGTATATATTGTTAATGTTGAAGAAATATTCGAAAAAAATGATTATTTAGAGACGTATGGTCCTATAATTGTAGATAATATAAATGAAGTCAACGAAGAAGATAAAAGTTTTTTACTTAAAGATAAAGCAATATTAACATGTTTAGAAAGGGTGTATGAACTTGGATTTCTTAAATAGAAAAAGAATGCCTATATTTTTTAACAATCATTGCACTGAAGAAGTTACTTATTCAGTAGATGACTTAAAAGTGAGAGGCTTGCTCATGACTCCCCATGCCAAAGTGAAACGCATTGTTGTTTATTTAAGAGGTGGTAAGGGTCAAGTAGGTAGAGTTCGACCAGGTAGAATGGCTCAATTTAAAAATCCAAATACACTTGTTTTTGCACCATATTATCGAGGAAGTAACGGTAGCGAAGGAAGAGATGAGTTTTGTGGTGATGATTTAAATGATGTTATTACCGGCATTAATATTTTAAAATCAAAATATCCAGAAGCACCTATTCATATGATAGGTTTTTCAAGAGGTGGAATACAAGGTCTGCTTACGTATCAAAAAGTAAAAGCATCTAGTTATATTATATGGGGCGGGGTAACAGATATGCTTATGATGTATAAAGAACGTGTTGATTTGAGAGGAATGCTGCGTCGTATGGTAGGTCACCCCAAGAAGCAACCGGAAGCTTATGAAAGGCGTGATGCCCTTAAAATGATTCATGAAGACAGCCCGCCTATATTAATTATTCATGGAGATGAGGATGCTCAAGTAGGAATAGAAATGGCTTACCACTTAGAACAACATTTAATAAAAGAAACCGTCTTTCACAAAACGATTTATAAACAAGGGGAAGGTCACGTTTTTAGACCTCAAACAGAAAAAGAAACTTTAATCGAACTACAAAATTGGATGAATTTATGTGAACAAAAAACTGAGCCATAAATAAATGGGCTCAGTTTTTTGTTCTAATATAAGATTAAATTCGATTATAATTAAATCCGCCTTCTTCTTGAATGTGTTCAGAGGCTTCACCGAATTTAGAGAAATTCTCTTTAAAGTCCTTTGCAAGTTGTTTAGCTTTTTCATCATACGCTTCTTGAGATACCCAAGTATTACGAGGATATAAAATTTCTGAAGGTACGCCAGCTACATGTTTAGGAATATTAAAACCGAATATTTCATCTTGAATAAATTCGGAGTTTTTAATTTCTCCGCTTATTGCACGTCTTATCATAGAACGAGTATATTTTAATTCCATTCTAGAACCAACACCATATTCTCCGCCAGTCCATCCTGTATTTACTAAGTAAACGTCTACGCCATGTTCATCAATTAATTTACCGAGTAACTCAGCATATTCTGTTGCATGTAATGGTAAGAACGGTGAACCGAAGCATGTTGAAAACACTGGTTGAGGGCTCGTTACGCCTCTTTCTGTACCAGCTAATTTAGAAGTGAAACCACTTAAGAAATGATACATAGCTTGAGATTTATCAAGTTTTGAAATAGGTGGTAACACACCAAATGCGTCAGCTGTTAAGAAAATAATAGTATTTGGATGACCTGCAATTGACGGTTGTACGATATTATCAATGAAGTCAATTGGATATGCAGCTCGTGTGTTTTCAGTTAATGTTGTGTCGTCATAATCAACCGTACCATCTTTTTGCACACCAACATTCTCTAAGACTGTACCGTAACGAATAGCATCATATATTTGAGGTTCTTTTTCTTGGCTTAAACTTACAGTTTTAGCATAACAGCCACCTTCAATATTAAATACGCCATTTTCGTTCCAACCATGTTCATCATCACCAATTAATTTTCTGTTTGGATCAGCTGATAAAGTTGTTTTTCCTGTTCCAGATAGACCAAAGAATAAAGCAACGTCATTATTGTATCCAACATTTGCAGAACAGTGCATGCTCATGATACCTTTTTTAGGAAGAAGGTAATTCATAACTGAAAAAATACCTTTTTTCATTTCTCCAGCATATTCTGTTCCGCCAATTATAATTACACGATGTTTAAAAGAAGTAATAATAAATGTTTCAGAGTTTGTTCCATCTTTTTCAGGGTCTGCTTTGAAACCAGGGGCACTTATTATTGTGAAATTAGGATTGATATTTAAAGCCTCTTCTTTTGTTTCAGGGCGGATAAACATATTTTGTGCAAATAAATTATGCCAAGGTAGTTCGTTTATAACACGTAAATCTAAACGAGTAGATTCATCGGCACCCGCATATCCGTTGAAGACATAAAGTTGTGATTTTTGGTTTAAATAGTCAATAACTTGATCATATAAATTTAAAAAACTGTGTTCAGAAATAGGCTGGTTTATAGAACCCCAATCTATATCTTGTTCCGTGTCCTCTTCTTTAACAATAAATTTGTCTTTAGGTGAGCGACCTGTGTATTTACCAGTTTCCATTCTAATAGCTCCGGATTCAGTTAACACACCTTCACCTGATTCTAAAATGTGTTTGTACAACTCAGATCTAGAAAGTTGTTTTAAAGTTGTTTCTTTGCTAAGAAGATTAGTTAATTCGATTGATTCTGTAATTGACTGTATTGCCATAAATGACTACCCCCATGTCTAAAAATTATTTTGTAAGCATTTTCATGGAATTAGTATAACACATTGAGATAAATAGTCTATACTAATAAACGAATTTATTGTTAAAAGTTTATGACAAAATATTTATTTCGTGTTTCATTGACATAATTCTAAAACTTTAGTATTATCATTTCTGACGGATTCTCTTATCCTGAGTGGTGGAGGGACATGGACCCAATGAAACCCAGCAACCTCTTTCTAAATGAAAGGAAGGTGCCAAACCGTTTGCAGACCAATATTGTCTGAACGATAAGAGCGAATGGACACGAGTGTGCCTTCTCTCTATTGTTTTATAGAGAGAAGGCACTTTTTATTTGCACTGAGGAAGAGACCGTACAACATAATCTAAAGGAGATTTTTTATGTCAAAAAACAGAAGACTCTTCACATCCGAATCAGTAACAGAAGGACATCCTGATAAAATTGCCGACCAAATATCTGATGCAATTTTAGATGAATTACTAAAAGGTGATCCAAAAGCGAGAGTCGCTTGTGAAACAACTGTAACTACAGGTATGGCTTTAATTTCAGGAGAAATATCAACTTCAACATACGTAGATATTCCGAAAGTAGTAAGAGAGACTGTAAAAGATATAGGGTATACTAGAGCGAAGTATGGTTATGATTTCCAAACAATGGCAATACTAACAGCTATCGATGAACAATCACCTGATATTGCTCAAGGTGTTGATTGTGCTTTAGAAGATAGAGATGATTTAACAGATAGTGAAATTGAGTCTATCGGTGCTGGAGACCAAGGCTTAATGTTTGGTTATGCTACAAATGAAACTGAAACATATATGCCGTTACCAGTATATCTAGCTCATCAGTTGTCAAAAAGATTAACTGATGTACGTAAAGATGGCACTTTAGAATATTTACGTCCAGATGGAAAGACACAAGTAACAATAGAATACGACGAAAATGATAAACCTTTAAGAGTAGATACTATTGTTGTTTCTTCACAACATCATGAAAAAATAGAATTAGAAAAAATTCAACAAGATATTAAAGATCATGTTATATATCCAATCGTTCCTAAGGAATTATTAGATGATCAAACAAAATTCTTTATTAATCCTACTGGAAGATTTGTTATTGGTGGGCCACAAGGAGACGCAGGTTTAACAGGTAGAAAAATCATCGTTGATACATATGGTGGTTATGCTAGACACGGTGGAGGTTGCTTCAGTGGTAAAGACCCAACTAAAGTTGATAGATCTGGTGCTTATGCGGCTCGTTATGTAGCTAAAAATATCGTAGCTAGCGGCCTAGCTGATAAATGTGAAGTTCAACTTGCTTACGCAATTGGAGTAGCACAACCTGTTTCAATTGCAGTTGACACTGCTGGTACTGGTAAAGTTGAAGAAAATGTACTAGTAGAAAAAATAAGAGAATTATTTGATTTAAGACCAGCGGGTATTATTCAAATGCTAAACTTAAGACAACCAATATATAAAAAGACTGCAGCATACGGTCATTTTGGTAGAACTGATGTAGAATTACCATGGGAACAATTAGATAAAGTAGAATTATTAAAAGATTTAGTAAATAAATAAACCTAAAAGTAAAATCAGTATCAAAAAAGAGTCTCATCATTAGTTATATGATCTAGTGGTGAGATTCTTTTTATATATATTCTTAGATATCTGAGAATTTTAATTTACTAATAAAGTGTTTATTAACTATAGAAATGTACGATGTATTTAAAAAATCAAAAAATAATACTTAAATTAGAGAAGAATATTGAAGATATATACTGAATTTATTTATAATATTTACTATAATAGATGTAATACATAAGAAAGGGAGCGATCAGCAAATATGAGTCAATTAGAACCGATTCATTATGGATTAATCGCAGCTGTCGTTATTGCGATAATATTTATCATATTGTTCTTTGTTTCATTAAAACAAAGAAAGAATTCTTTGGCGAAAGTTCAGGAACAACATAAGAAGCAAAATGAGTCACTTAAATCTGAACACAAAGAAAAATTGGACCATGAACGAGTAGAAAACAAAAAGGTTCTATCTAAACAAAAAGAAGAGTATCAAGTTGAAATTTCTCAAAAAGAAAGAGAAATTGACTCATTAAAAATATTTTCAAAAAATGAAGGAGAATATATAACTGATAGACATTTATTAGATCTCCGTGATCAACTTGTTAATGAACGAAGAATAAGACCTGAAGATATGCATATAATGGCAAATATCTTTTTACCTAAAGATCCTTTAGGTAAGGTACATCAAATCGATCATATTGTTTTAACGAGAACTGGTATTTATGTTATTGACTCTAATTTGGTAAACGGCCATATATATCATGGTATAACTGAACAGCAATTTAGTGAGTTCCCTGTACTTGGGCAAGTGTTTGAAACATTGGATTTAAATCCTAAAAAAGAACAAACTTTACTCCTTGAAAAACAAGCTAGTAAAAAATCAGCTGCATTTCATGATTATACTGATAAAGTTAAAGAAGTGGACGAAACATCTGAAGAATTACAAAGACAACTCGAACTTAAATATACGCCAACACCAATCATCTATTTCCATCCTGATGAAGTGGATGAAGCCACAATTAGTAATTACTCACAAGATCCAAATATTAAAGTGCTTGTTGGTGAACAACAATTACAACATTTCTTCAATAAATTTGTATTCCATGGAAGATTCCAATACAGTGTTGAAGATCTAGAAAGAATAATGGACGAGTTAGAAAAGTTTAATCCTTAAGCAGAAAACGCTACAATAATAGTAGCGTTTTCTTTTTTTATAAATAATATGAAAAGGTGGTTGTGAAAATGAGTGAGAAACAATTTGATGTTAGAAATCCTGCTACGGAAGAAATTATTGAAACTTTGAACAATAATAGTGAAGAAGAGATTAACGAAATGATTGAAAATGCTCATCATGCTTTTCAAAAATTTAAAAAAACAACAGCTCACGAAAGAAGTGCACTTCTATATAAATGGCGTGAGCTCATTTTAGAACAAGAAGAAGAAATTGCGTTAATTATGACTAAAGAAAGTGGTAAACCATTAAAAGAATCAAAAGGTGAAGTAAAGTATGCTACAGATTACATTTTATGGTTTGCTGAAGAAGCTAAAAGAACTTATGGCAGAGCAATACCAGAGCATGTAGATAATAAAAGATTAATCGTTACTAGAGCACCGGTGGGTGTTGTCGCAAGTATTACACCATGGAATTTCCCAGCAGCAATGATGACAAGAAAAGCAGCGCCAGCTCTAGCAGCAGGATGTACATTTATTTGTAAACCTGCACAAGATACACCATTAACAACAATGAAATTTGTAGATTTAGCTCATGAAGCTGGTTTTGATAAAGATGTTATACAATACGTTAATGGTTCAGGTAAAGACGTTGGTAAAATCTTTACAAGCCATGAATTAATTTCTAAAATCACTTACACTGGTTCTACACCAGTAGGTAAACAATTAATGGAGCAATCTAGTTCAACTCTTAAAAAAGTTACGTTAGAATTAGGAGGGCACGCACCTTTAATTGTTCATGAAGATGCTGATATAGAAAAAGCCGTACAAGGTACAATAGCATCTAAGTTTAGAAATGCTGGTCAAACTTGCGTATGTGCTAATAGAATATATGTACATGAATCTATTAAAGATAAATTTGAATCTTCATTAAAATCTGAAGTGAACAAATTGAAAGTAGGTAACGGGCAAAATGAATCTACTGACATTGGTCCTGTAATCAATAGTGATGGATTTGAGAAAATAAAATCACATATTGATGATGCAACTAGTAAAGGTGCCCGTGTAGTAACTGGAGGAGATAGTTATAAAGATGGTGGTTATTTTGTAGAGCCAACTATTCTATCTGAAGTTACTGATGATATGAAAATTATGTTTGAAGAAACATTTGGACCAGTTATACCAATTCAAACATATAGCTCATTAGAAGAAGTAATCAAGAAGGCGAATGATACACCATTTGGTTTAGCAGCATATTTCTTTACAGAAAATTATGCAACTGGCATAGAATTATATGAAAACTTAAATTATGGTGTGATTGGTTGGAATGATGGAGGTCCAAGTGCTACACATATCCCGTTCGGTGGTATGAAAGAAAGTGGTTTTGGCCGAGAAGGCGGTTCAGAAGGTATTGAGCCATATCTAGAAACAAAAGTAGCTTCAATACTATTATAAAGATAAAACCAGGAGGAAATAACATGACACAGAAACAAGTTGAATTTTACAATGGTAATACAATACCAGCACTAGGATTAGGAACGTTTAGAGTTGAAAACAATGATGAATGTAGAGAAGCGGTTAAACATGCTATAGAAAGTGGTTACCGTCATATAGATACAGCACAAACTTACAAAAATGAAGAAAAAGTAGGCCAAGGTATTAAAGAAGGTTTAGAATCAGCAGGCTTAAATAGAGAAGATTTATTTATAACTACTAAATTATGGATGACGGATTACGGTATGGAAAATGTCCAAAATGCATATGAAGCTTCATTACAAAGACTTGGGCTAGACTATGTAGATTTATATCTGATTCATTGGCCTGGAGACGATAAAGAATTAATTGCTGAAACGTGGAAAGCAATGGAAGCTTTATATAACGATGGAAAAATTAAAAATATAGGTGTGAGTAATTTTAATGTTTCACATTTAGAAAGTTTGTTACAAGAAGCATCTATTAAACCAGTGATTAATCAAATTGAATGCCATCCATATCTAACTCAAAAAGACTTAAGAACATACTTAAAAGCACAAAAAATTGTAGCTCAATCATGGTCTCCATTAATGAATGGACAAATTTTAGAAGATGAAACAGTTAAAGAGATAGCAGAAGAAATAGGTAAAACACCGGCTCAAGTTATCATTAGATGGAATATTGACGAAGATATAGTTGTGATACCTAAATCAGTAACACCATCAAGAATTGAAGAGAATTTAAATGTTTTTGATTTTGAATTAAATGAAGATCAATTGTCACGATTAAATAATTTAAATAAAGACGAAAGAATTGGACCTGACCCAGAGAAATTTACTGGTAAATAAGGTGAATAAGTAAAATATAAATAAAATTCTCCTAATCCGTTAGATTTTAAAATTTAGGATTGGGAGAATTTTTTCGAATTTTTAAGTGTATGAATGCCTAAGTATAGGTGTTATTACTTTAAAAAACTTTGAAATTTGTTAAATGATATAGCCTAAATAACAAGCAGTTAATGATAATATAACCGTTAATGCTATATATAATATCATTTGTTTATATGATTTTAATAAGTAACGTTCATATACTTCAAGTATATGTGTTGAAAAAGTTGTGTAACCTCCACAAAAACCGATAGCTAATATCGAATAAATATGTGAACTTTCTGCTATATATTGTGCACAAAGACCAATAATAAAGCTTCCAACAACATTAACGATTAATGTAGCAAAGGGGAAACTTTGCGTGAAAAATTTACTGATAATTTGATTTGTCATATGTCTAAGTACTGCTCCTACACCAGAGCCTATCATTATTAAAATTAATATCATTTTTCCTCTGTCCCTTTCTTATATCCGAGAGCAACAAATATAAATCCTAAGATAATACTTATAGTTACATAAGTAAAAGCTAATATAAATTGTCCGCTTTTTAACAAGTGTATTGTTTCTAAACTTAGACTAGAATACGTAGTGAGCGCACCTAAGAAACCAGTTGTTATCATTTTCTGTATATAAGGGTGTTTTTTAAAATATTTTATAAAATAAGTAGAGCAAATACCCATAAGAAGAGCACCCATTAGATTTACTGATAAAGTCGAGAAGGGGAAGGTATTACTTGAAATAATAAAACTTGAAAGATAGCGTAATCCACCTCCAATTGCACCACCTATAAATATTACGACATAAATCATAAAAAAACCTCCAAAATAAAAAGGAGCGGGACAGAAATCTTATTTTTCAAAAAAGATTTCGTAGTACCGCCCCGGTAAGGGTGACTAGGAGTAAAAAAAGCTTGATATAACCGCATTTTTCATTCCAGTCAGTTACTGTCAATATCATGACAGAGGTTGAGACATTGATAATATCCTAACCTTAAATTATACCAAAGAATTTCACTATAACGACAATGTGGTAAATAATAACTACAAATAATAAAATTGGTAAAAATTTACTGATTTTCGCAATAATTTTATGCTTTTCAGTTTGATATTTAATTGACTTATCAGTTGTAATAACAGCAATAAGTAATAGAATACCGTTTAAAATACTGCTGATTAATACAAGTGATACTAGAGATCCAAACCATGATTCTATGAGAGGATTCTGTGCACTTAAAAATAAACTAATAATCATGAGTACAACTGATATATAAAAATAGCGTTTAGCTTTATCCATGATGGCCTCCAAAATTTCCATATAATCGCTTATGTTATCATAAATGTTAATTCAATGCATCTAATAACTTTAATACTTCTTCAAAATCATCCATCTTTTTACAGTGGCTTGGAAGAATAAATAACTTTTTGTTACTGCTATGCTTAAAATCAATTAATTTCATATGGGTTTCTATAAAACGCTCGCCATTGTATGATTGTTTAAGTAATCGTTTTGTAGGAAGTTCATTTTTGTCTAAATTTGAACGACACCATGCAGCGTCACTACACATGAATATATTTAAATCTTGAAATTTCATCATTAAGCCAAATTGACCAGGCATTGCTCCAGGTAAATAATAACTGATTAGTGAATCATTATTAAAAATTTTAAATCCTTTACCAAGAACAGAATCATCAACTTTCGAAAAATTTTCTATAAACTCTATACGATCTTTAAAGTCATCAGGCATAACATGGAAACTCAATTGTAGGCTATTGTTTGAAACTTGTTGTGTTATGAAATCATGATAAGCTTCATGAGAAGTGATAATCGTAGCGTTTTTAAAAGCATTTAAATATCCAATGTGGTGACTAGCGAAATTTGTAATAATACAGTAATCAATTTGATCAGGATGAATATGCTCTTTCATAAGTTGGCTTGGCAACGTTTCAAAAACTTTATAATCTTGTCTATGAAAAAGTTTTAAAGTTTTTAAATCGGTGCTAGGCTTAACGCGTTCTGAAAAACCAGTATTGATTAAAATTTTAAAATCGTTAATTTCTAAATAATAAGAAAAGATATAATAGCGTTCGACTAAACTTTTCTTTCTATTATTTATGATGGCTTCGTCTCCTAGAAAGGAGCCCGTTGAATATAGCTTGAAGTGTTTAATTATTTCATGCTTGTCAATCATCGTAACTCACCGCCTAGTTAATCCATATTTTAAATATATAAATCATATTTATAATTAAACTTATACTTATGTATATTATGACATAAAACTATTGAAATTACATTTAAGGAAGCTTAACAAATGTTATATAAATCAAATAATTTAGTAAGCGATTGCAAATTGTGGTACGATAATGTTACATAAATTGAAAGGAATGAATAGCATGAGTAATCTAAAAGTACAAGTATTTGCTGATGGTGCAGACATCGAAGAAATGAAGCAAGCATACCAAAATAATGAAGTAGATGGTTTTACTACAAATCCTAGTTTAATGAAAAAAGCAGGCGTTACTGACTATAAAACATTTGCTGAAGAAGCAGTTAAAGCAATCCCAGACGCTTCAATTTCATTTGAAGTATTTGCGGATGATATAGAAACTATGGAAAAAGAAGCGGAAATTTTAAAACAATACGGTGAAAATGTATTCGTAAAAATTCCTGTCGTTAATACTAAAGGTGAATCGATGATTTCACTTATTAAAAAACTGTCAGAGAATGACGTGAAAGTAAACGTTACGGCAGTATATACAATAGAACAAGTAAAAGAAATTGTTGAAGTGATTAAACCGGGGGTTGAAACATACGTATCTGTATTTGCAGGACGTATTGCTGATACTGGTGTAGATCCACTTCCTTTAATGAAAGAAGCAGAAAAAGTTTGTCATAGCAAAGAAGGCGTGAAATTGTTATGGGCAAGCTGTAGAGAATTATTTAATGTCGTTCAAGCAGATGAAATTGGTGTTGATATTATTACATGTCCAAAAGATGTAGTGGCTAAGGTTCCTAACATTGGAAGAGATGTAAATGAATTATCAGTAGATACAGTTAAAGGTTTCGCTAAAGATATTAAAGCAAGTGGTTTAAGCATTTTATAATTAATATTGTGAAGTTATAAAAAAGGAGTTTGGTACATAATATACCAAGCTCCTTTTTACTGAAATAAATATTAAATTATAGGTAGACCTAAACTAGAATTAACCCACTAAATTAATATTATTTTACGATAGCTAATTCATTAACTTGTCTGTTGTTTTGTTATATAATCATATTTCAATGACAAAAATGGAGTGGACAATATGGCAAACAACTTAAGACTAGCTCAAAAGGGTGCATATATTAGTATTGTTATGTATATCATTCTTTCAATTATAAAATATATAGTAGGTACCAGTTATCATTCTTCTGCTTTAAGAGCAGATAGTTTAAACAACTTAACGGATATTTTCGTTTCAGTGGCTGTATTAGTAGGATTAAAAATATCTATAAAGCCAGCAGATAAGAATCATCCGTATGGACATATGAAGACTGAGAATATCACAACTTTAATCGTTTCATTTATAATCATGTTCGTAGGTATTCAAGTTATATCATCTAATATACCTATACTTTTCACTGGAGAGTACGGTCAACCTAGCACTTTAACAATATGGGTCAGTTTCATCAGTGGTATTGTCATGCTTCTCGTATATAAATTTAATGATTCGTTATCAAAGAAAACAAAGAGTACATCTTTAAAATCTGCATCTAAAGATAACTTATCCGATGCATTAGTCAGTATTGGTACTGGTATAGGTCTAATATTCACACAAATTGGATTTCCTATAGTGGATATTGTCTTAGCAGTTATTTTAGGTGTGATTATTGTGTTTACTGGTTTTTCAATATTTAAAGAATCTATATTTACACTTAGTGACGGATTTCACGAAAAAGATTTAAACAATTATAGTGAGGATATATCTAAAATACCTGGTGTAATAGATGTTCCATCGATTAAAGGCCGATACCACGGAAATAGTGTGTTTTTAGATGTTACAATTGTTGTAGATAAAAAACTTTCTTTAGACGAAGCTCACGATATATGTGACTTAGTTGAAAAAGAATTACAAAAATCAGGGGTATATTCGTCTTATGTTCACCCTGAACCTAATTTATAAAAAACTTATCGAGTCTGGGACATAAATATGTCTCAGACTCGTTTTGCCAATGTTTAAAATTGTTGCTATTATAGCAACAATTAAATCATGTTTCATTTTAGACTTTTCTCGTGAAGATTTACAAAAGTGCTTTATTTTTGGTTCAACTTTTGTGGTGCACTTCATAAAGGTATGGTTAGTTGGATTATTGTCATAGAAAATCCAATAAAGGAGTGTGTATTTGGATTAATGAGATAGAAAATCCAATAACTATATCAACTCTTGCTTTTTGATCAGTCCCATCCAAAAACGAACTAAGGAATTATGTTCCCAGCTCTTTCATTACATTGGCAATTGTTGATTGGATTGAAAATATTTTTCAATTCTAGTCTTACTCTCTATTTGTTTATATTAAATGTATAATGTAAAATGATGTTTCATTAATAGAAAGGAACGATAATATGACTGAAAAAGAGAAAATGATAAGAGGGGACTTATATTTACCGAGTGACAATGAATTAATAGAAGATAGAAAAAAAGCACGCGAATTAACATATGAGTTTAACCAATTACCGATTAAAGAAAAAGACAAAAGAAAAAAAGTACTACAAATATTATTAGGTGGTTATAAAGAAAACTTTGAAATTAATCCACTATTTAATGTTGATTATGGATATAATATTTTTATAGGAGAAAACTTTTATTCTAACTACAACTGTACAATGTTAGATGTTTCTACAATACATATCGGTGATAATTGTATGTTTGGTCCTAATGTTGGATTATACACAGCGACACACCCAATTGATCCAGGTGAAAGAAATTCCGGATTAGAATTTGCTAAACCGATAGTAATTGGTGATAATGTTTGGATTGGCGGTAGCGTTGTTGTTAATCCTGGGGTCACTATCGGTGATAATGTAGTAATTGCCTCTGGAGCAGTAGTGATTAAAGACGTTCCTTCTAATAAAGTAGTCGGAGGAAATCCAGCTAAGATAATCAAAAGTATAGATTGATTCTTGTGTTATTTACTATAAATTAAAACTAATTCATAATAATAATCATATTAATATGGTATATTATGGTCATAGCGTTCGATAAAAACAAAAGGGGATGTTATGCATGCAAATATTAGGAAAAGGCTATGAAAATGATCATCATTACTTTCATGTCATAACAAATCAAAACCATTTAATCAAAGTGAGAGTACCAGATGATATGGATGATGATGAATTAAGATATTTATTAGAAGCGGTTTGTAATGATTATGATGAAAGCCATTAAGAATATTTACTATAAAGATTGAGTTCGGGACCTAGATCCTAATTCAAAATAAATAAGCATATCACTTAACTGATTATCTCAGTTTGAAAGTGATATGCTTATTTTTTATTAGTTATATTTAGGTAACGGTTTTTTGAGTTTTTTTCCATAATATAAATTCAACTATTGCTACAATCACTAATGAAGCTCCAAACAACGGCATTATTATGCCTAACAACACTAGTGGTATTATTAATCCAAGTGACCACTTTCCTTTAACAATTGGAGGAGCACCAAAGGTACCAGTTTTTCGTCGTTTCATCCAAGTGATAAAACCTAATACTATGCCACCTATGAATGTGATGCAAACTAGTAAATTCATTACTTTATTTGCTGTACCGAATAGATGACCTTCGTGAAGGGGAATACCATAGCTAAACCATTTCCCTACAATTCCATAATCTTGATAGTCAACTTTACCTAATTGTTTGCTAGAATATTGATCATAATAAGCAGTAGTTTCTTCTTTAGGTGGAACGTCTAGACCAGTTACACCACTGTTACTGCTTTTAGAAACAGTGAAGACACCATCTTTATCTCCTGGATATACTACTGAGAAGGGTTCTTTAATACCATCTTGTTTACTTTGAGTTATAATGTTCTCTAAGCTTTGTTGACCATTTGTACCAATCATACTTGTTGAATTACCATGATGCTCTGCATGTGCATCCTTTTCCGATTTCGGTTTTTCTTTAGTTCTAGTTGCCCAAGGTAATTCATTATCCTCAGATTTTGGAGGGTTAGATTTTAATGCTGTATATCCTAACTTTGGATGATCTTCTGCAAACTGATTAATTTGTTTCCCCATAAACGCCGACCAAGGTAAGCCTGTTAAGACGACTATAAAAATAGGTATAGCTATGATTAATCCAACTATTGCATGTAGTCGTCTATTAAATAAGAATGCGTTTTTCTTTTTAGTATTCTTTAATGCTTTTGATTTGAAAGTTAAATAAACACCAGATAATATCATAAAGATTGTCCAACATGCTGCTAATTCAACTAAATAATTTACGATTGTACCACCAACAAATAAAGAGCTGTGCAATTCTCTAAGTACATTTGAATAAGTGAATTTAGCATTTTGATTAGCCACTCTTTGATTATGTTCATCTAAAAATATGTATCTAGAGTCTCCTTTGTCATTACCGATTGTGACACGGTTATTGTAAGGTTCCTCCATAATACTTATTTTTTTGATTTCGTATCCTTTATAAACTTCTTGTATTTCTTTAACTGCACCATCTAATGATTGATGACCTTTTGTTTCGCTATTTGAGAAAAATTCATCCTCATATATATGATTCTCTACATTGGTAAAAAATAAATAACCAATGCCTGTTAAAGATAAAGTTAGAAGTAAAGGCGTAATAAAAAATGCTGCATAAAAATGTAAACGTCTTAATGGGTTATAAACTTGTTTCACAATAACATCCCCGATTTCTTTATTTATTCTCGCCTAGTTAAAGGTATAACTTCAAGAAAATAAATACAATATGAAAAAGTGGAAAATTATGAAACTTTAGTGAATTTAGAAAAAGCCATGTAATAAATGTATCCAAAATGTAATATTAAAACACTCTAAAAATTCAGAATAAAATGTTAAAATTGAATAAATGAGATGAGGTGAATTACTGTGCTTACAAATGTAACTTTAATCAATGACAAAAAAAGTCGAAAAAATATAATAAATAAATTTTATAAAGGCTTAAATCAAGAAAGTATTCACGAAGCCGTTATAAGTTTAGAAGAAAGAAAACATCAAAATTTTGAGCATGGTGAAGTTTACTTTCAAGGCGATCTTAGTTCGGAAGAACAACAAGATTTAAATTTAAGTAAATCAGACGGGTTATTTATTATTAATGAGGATAATAAAAAGTGTGGAGCAATTGTCCCTTTACAACTTATTGTCCAATATTTAGCATCTAATCAAGAAGTAATTGCTAAAGAAAAAGGGTTAAGTATTATACAATTGGAGAATATTATCGATCGTTTAGAGTTAACTCTAAAATCAGAAGGTTTATAAAATACAAATAAGTCACGATTTCGTGACTTTTATTTTTTTAGAATGGAGTGTTAAATATGTACGAAGCAATTATTTTCGATTTTGACGGTACAATTATAGATACAGAGATTCATTTATTTAATACACTAAATAAGCATATTGAAAATTATAAAAATCCACCTATATCTTTAGATGAATATAAAGCCTCAATCGGATCAGTATCAAAAGAATTAGATGAAAAAATATTTAATGCACTAGGTTCAGAAATTGCATTAAAAGAAATGTTTGAAGATCATTATAAAGGCACATACAATTTACCACTAAAACCAGAAGTTAAAAAATTATACGATTATAGTGTGGAAACTAATTTGAAGATGGGTATTGCTACTAGTAGTTACAAAAAAGATATAATACATAACGTTGAACGTTTAGAATTGAATAAAAATATAAATGTTATAAAAGGAAGAGAAGATGTAGCATTTGTAAAACCTAATCCGGAATTATATATTCAGGCAGCTCATGAATTAAACGTAGAACCTGATAAGTGCTTAGCAATTGAGGATACACCTAATGGAGCTCAAGCAGCTGTTGATGCTGGAATGGACGTTATTGTTATAACACATGATATTACAGAAGACTTGGACTTTAGTCATATAAATATTTTAGATAAGAATGTAAAGGCTGAAGAAATTATAGAACGTTATCTTGAACGAGCATAAAATAGGTTTTATTTAATAGTTTAAATCTAAGATTAATTTAATCCCAACGTATATTGATTAATGTTATAATAAATTTACTAATGACATTTAGAGGTGTTGCATGAATAACGAACAATATAAAGCAGTTGTTTATAAAAAATTGTGGTTTATAAACAATAAAGAAAAAGAAGTTGCTACAGAGATGCTAAATAGCAATGAAAATCTATTAGAGCAACATGGTAAACCTAGTCATTTTGTTTCTAATTTTCTTGAGAAAGAAATTATAGATAAAGCTAAACCACCGAGTTCAATAGATAAAGCTATGACGTTAGGTGGACTACTATTTGGTAATGTCCTCATGGTAGGTATTCTCATTACGGCAGCATTGTTAATATTAGGTACATTCACTTTATACTTTACAAAACCATTAAGTGAGGCGCTATTATTTCAGCTACTCTACATCATTCTAGGTGTCGTATTACTTTTCATTGGTTATAAAGGCATAAAGTGGGTAAATGCTTACTTCACAAAAAGAATACTAATAGCCAAATGGCTCAAAGATTTATCGTAGCATATGTAGGGGGTGTCATGAATGAGTTTATTATATTTTGACGAGTGGCGTGAAACACGAGCAACTATAAGATATATAGCACAAATAATGGGTAAGTGTTGTATAGAAACAAAAGAACCAGAGCCACTATATAAACATGTCATGCTGACAGTTAATCAAGTGGGTTTATCAACAGGTGTATTACAAAGTAATGGTCATGAATTTGAAATAACTTTAGATTTATTGGATCAAACATTGGTTGTGAAAGTAGACAAAGAAGAGCACTCATTACTAATAAAAACAGGACAAACAATTCAGGAATATTATGAATTTATTTTCGAAATATTAGAAGAACATGATATAACAATTAAAATTAATACGAAACCTTATAGTATACCTTATGAAACAACATTAGATAAGGATGATAAAGAACGTACTTTTAATCCTAAAATAGCTTATCATGCACTTCGCTTGATGCAACAAGCACAATACGATCATTATCAATTTCTACATTCAAGAAATATTAAAGATGTAAAAACAGGTTTATTCTGGGATAAATTTGATGTTACTTCTATTTTTTATGTTGAAGGTAATGATGAATATACAGTTTCATTATGTTATTATTTTGGAGATAAGTATAGAGAGTCACCATACTATGTTCTGAAGATTAATCCATTTAAAAAAGATAAAATAAATTTAAAACAAGTTGAACCCTCTTATGCTGAATACAACGGTAAAGATGGTAGCTTTTTAATTTATGAAGAAGACTTAGAAAGTATTATGAGAAGAGATGAAGTATTACTAACTTTCTTTAATAGTGCTTATCAAGCTTTACTTTCTGGTGTGAGTAGTAAATTAACAAAATAATAAAATGCATTTTAAAGAGAGTGGGTAATGAGTCTAATTTTATTATAAGATTTCATGTGCCCACTCTTTTTTAAATCCTTAAATGATATTTTTGGTAGTGTATGAGTCTTAAGGATTCACCAAACTTTTTACTAATCAGATGATAATCTTGATCTATATTGATAGTATTATTATTCTTGAATTTTATTTCTGTATGATATGACAATGGTTCAATATGTTGTATTTGCTTAGCATTGATTAACATATAATCAAAGTGAGATTTTGATGTAGTAGGGAATAGAACAAAGTCTTGTGTAGCGTAAATCATGAGAGGAATAAGTTTATGAACTTTCAAAATATATTTAGCATATTGTTCGCGAGTGCGCATATTAGCACCCTCAATTTTTAAAGCATCGTCTATAAGGGTTTTAACAGAAAGGTTAGTGTATTGGATTGGATGCTGTATATATTCTATTTGGTATTTATATATAGGATTTTCTGAACGTTTAAAAAAGGTCATGTCTGCACAAATTAATGTCTTCAGTAACTACACCTCCTAACACTTAATATTTTATATATAAATGCTGACAGTGTATAGCTCATTGTTAAAATCTAAAATAAGAATTCCGATTTCAATTTTTCTCTAGTTGATTTTCTATATCTTTTAATTGATGAAGGACTCTTATTCATATATATGCTTATTTCGTTTGTAGAAAAACCTTGTAATGTTAAATTGAGCCAAGTCAACTCCTCTTCATTTAAAATATCCAATAAACTATATAATTCATATTGATAAAAATCACTGTACGATTGATCAAGTAGTGTATAATCAGACGTAGGCAAAAAACGGTTTATTTCTTTAATATTTCTTCTTAGACAATCGATTAAATAATACTTTAACTTTAAATAAATGTATTTTTCCTGATTTGTAGATTTCGATTCATCATAGGATTTTAATAAATCCCATAGTTTTATAACCATAAGTTGAAAGTAATCATCATAATGATATTTAATTTGGTGTTGATGCAAAAGATGATGTATCATCTTTTCATATTTTTTATAATTCAAATTGAATTGCTTGTCTAACATGGTTGCCTCTTTTTGTGGGCATGCACACTAGTATTTCCGGATGTAATAATTATATATATTTTAGGAACAAGCGTTTAATTTGAAAACAACATATATAAAGGTCTAATATAGATTAAACAAAATAAAACGTAAATTTACGTAAAAAATATAAAAATATAGCCGAAATAAAACATAAAAAAGCACATTAAAAATTATACGTTTAAATGATTTACAATTGCCATAATAACGTGTATATTTGGATATATATGGACATATGTTTTATTGGGGCAAAGACTAGGAGGTTCATCTTATGGATTATGAACACTTAAATTTAGAACATTTTTTTGCGAGAAACAATGAACTAAATAATATTAGAGATAATGCTGATTTTGTAATGATTAACAATGTAAACCGATTTATGAATTATAGAAATGGCGAAGAAGAAGGAACGATTAATCTAAGTCATTACAACTATAAAAATAGATCAGCTGCAATGTCATTTATTTTCATGGACTATACACCTTATAAATAAGCAAACATGCTTTTATAGTATGTCTGCTTTTTTTATTTGAATTGAAATATAATAGTAATTAAAACTTAATAATTTAAATTTTGAATATTCCGTTGTAATCCTTTAAAATATAAGAGGTAAACTTTTTAAAAATAGTTAATCAAAATGATATCGGTTATAAGTTTACAAATTTAGAGGTGAAACGATGAAGAATGCCAGGCTAGAAACAATTAAAAATATAGTCGTATTATTATTAGTTTTAGCAATAATTGTTGGCCTGTTCTATTATTTAATTTCAAATCATTTAAAGTTTTACGAAGTAGATAAACAAGAAGAAAATGTAGAGGTACCACTAACTTTAAGTAAAGCCGTTGAAAAACAATATAAAAATGATACGAAAATGCAGGTAGCAACAGAGTCAGGCAATTGGAAGAATGCGTCAAGAAGTGAAATACATGATGTAATGGATGTTGAAAAGATACTAAATGATAAAAAACAAGTTTATCAGTTTTTAAATTTATCAGAGTATCAAGGTATTGATGAAAAACGATTCCACCACATGCTAAGAGAAAGAGGAGCACTTGAGAAATACTCAAATCAATTTTTAGATGCTGCTAAACAAGAACATGTTAATGAGGTGTACTTAATTAGTCATGCTATTTTAGAAACAGGTAATAATAAGAGTAAACTAGCTAATGGTGTATTATTAACGGATAAAGGAAAAGTGACAAATTCTAAAGAAGAATCTGATGGTAAGAAATACTACAATTTCTATGGTGTAGGCGCATTAGATGAAGATCCAATAGGTACTGGAGCTAGATATGCTAAGAAAAAAGGTTGGGATACCCCACATAAAGCAATATCAGGCGGTGCTAAGTTTATTCATGATCACTATTTATCAAATCCAGAGCAAAATACTTTATATAGTATGAGATGGAATCCTGAGAAGCCAGGTGTACATCAATATGCAACGGATATTAAATGGGCACAAAGTAACGCACGTATTATTGCAGAATTCTATTCAGATTTAAAAACAGAAGGTAAGTACTATATTGTTTATAAATATAAAGATACTGATAAATCACTTTCTATAAAAGAATTAGATAAAAAATTAGAACAAGAAGAGGTTAGAAAATAAAGTCTAACTCTATAAAAACAGCCAATCCAGGAAAATGCACTAACCCCATGATGTGGGAGTAAAATAAAAACACTTTCGTTGAATTCATATTAAAATGAATTTATACGGAGGTGTTTTTTCTATGAAAAGAGTGGCATATTCAGTTGAAACAAAATATAAAGTAGTAGAAATGAAACTCAAAGGATTTAGCACAAGAGAAATAATGGATACTTTAAATATTAAAAATGAATCTCAAGTTAATAAGTGGTGGAAATGGTATAGAGATGGTGAAACACATAGGTTTAATCAACAAGTGGGTAAACAATATTCCTATGGAAAAGGTATAGAAGAGTTAAGTACTGTTGAATCGCTCAAATTTCAATTAAAGCGCAAAGAAGTAGAAAATGAAATTTTAAAAAAGTACAAGGAATTGGAAAGGAAGTGGTCCCAGAAGTAGTTGTTGAATTAGTAAATGAATTAAAATCTAAATATACAGTAAAACTCATTTTAGAAACTTTAGATATTCCAAAATCAAATTATTACAGATGGAAAAACAAAGATTTCAGTATATCTGAGGATGAACGTGAAATTATAGAATTATGTAAGAAACATCGTTTTACGTATGGCTATAGAAAAATAACTGCCTTATTAAATAGAAAAAATAATAAACCAATTAATCACAAAAAAGTACAAAGGATTATGCAAAAACATAATTTAAATTGTAAAGTACGAATGAAGAAATCGAAAAGACCAGGGAATGCATATTATAAGACACATAATCTATTAAATAGAAACTTCAAAGCAGAGAAACCTTTAGAAGTACTTTTAACAGATATCACTTATTTACCCTTCGGGAATACAATGTTGTATCTTTCATCTATCATGGATGCTTACAATGGTGAAATTGTGGCATATAAAATCGGTAATAAACAAAATCAAGAATTAGTAAATGAGACATTAAAACAACTTCAATTGGAACCAGGTACTATATTACATAGTGATCAAGGAAGTGTGTATACTTCTTATGAATACTATGCCCTATGTACAGAAAAAGGCATTACCAGAAGCATGTCCTGTAAGGGAACGCCAGCTGATAATGCCCCAATAGAATGTTTTCATGCCTCTATAAAGTGTGAAACATTCTACTTAAACAGTGAGCTTAGATGCTCTAATACCATTGTAATAGATATTGTCGAAAATTACATTGAAAACTATAATAAAATTAGAATTCAACAAAAACTAGGCTACTTATCCCCTATAGAATATAGGAAATTAGCAGCCTAGAAAATAGTGTTTTTATTGAGCTCCCTTAGTAAGGGTGCAGTGCCAAAAGGATTGGCTGTTTTTTATATGATAAATCAATTTTAGTAGAAGATAGTGTCCATGTGAGCTAAAATATCATGCTTAATCCGATAAGAGTATGTCTAGATAGCAACAGATGCCTAATATCGAAACACTTGATATAAGCGTATTGTTAGTCCAATTATATACTGCTAATATAATTAAAAAAGTCCGAGACATATTATATATGCCTCGGACTTTCTATCGTTATATTATGATGCTTCTTCTGAATTTGAACTTTCAGAAGATTTCTGATCAGAAGATTGCTCTTTTTGTAAGTCTTCTATTTTCTTAGCATCTTTTGCTTCGTCTGGAATTTTAATTTCATCTATATCATTGATTTTATCATAAGTAACTTTTGTCTTGATGTTTGCTGTATCTTTGTCTTTTTTAAGTTTAGAATCTAAAATATATGATTCAATTTCATTATCTTTATTTACTTTAAGAACTGCATCACCAGAAACGTCATCAATTTGATCTTCAAATTGTTCAAGTTGGTCTTTATTACCTGATGAGCTAGCTAATTTTTTGAAGTCTTCTTTATTTTTGATGTTATATTTTAATTCATATCCATCATCGACTTTTTTAGCTTTAGCATCCTTGAATCCATCTAATGATTTAACGTATTTTTCATAGTTTAATTGATCTAATGAACTGTCTATATCCATGTTATCTACTTGAGATGATAAATCTATCCATTGATCGTTCGCTTTAGCTACCATTTTTTTACCTTGTACGTAAATCGTCATTTCTTGACCGGCTTGATTTGTTACTAGTTTTGCTGTTTCTTTTTCGTCAACATCCATGCCGACTTTGACTTTTTGTGATTCACCGTCTTTAGGTTTCATTGCAATCGCATTATCTGTATGATAACTTTTAACGTCTTTAGCATTGTCTTGTAAATCAGATATTACTTGACTAGCACTTTTAGTTTCTTCTTTTTTTTCAGTTTTCTTTCCTGAATCATCATCACCGCTATTTCCACAAGCTGCTAATAATAGAGATGAAGATAAAAATAAACTGCCTAATACTCTGAATTTCATTTGGCTTCCTCCCTTGTTTTAAACATGGTAACATTAAATATAATTTAATTGCAAAAATTATTATATTTATGTCCATTTTATTACATTTATTTAAGTTTTTTCTTGGGTGAAAGTATTAATATTGCAAGAAATGCAACGAGTATTTTTAATATAAATTTCATTTTATCACTCCGAAAGTGTTTGTGGTTGAGGTTCCTTTTGCTTACGTTTAGTAGGATCTAATTTTCTTTCTATATACCCTAACACAATATCACTTAGTACTGCTAGTAAAGCTGTTGGAATTGCACCAGCTAGGATAAGTGATGTACCGTCTGTAGCATTTGTACCTCTAATGATTATATCACCAAGGGATGAAGAGCCGATGAATGATCCTATAGCTGTAACACCTATTGCGATTACAAACGCAATTCTTATACCACCAATCATTACGGAAAGTGATAATGGTAGTTCGACCATCGTTAATACTTGTTTAGAAGTCATTCCCATACCTTTACCTGCGTCTTTGATTCCGCTATCTACGTTTTTAATACCAGTATAAGTATTTTTGATGATAGGGAGTAGGGCATATAGGAAGACAGTCATAACAACTGTATTTGAACCCAATCCCATAACTAGCATTAAAATAGCTAATAGTGCTAAAGCAGGTACGGTTTGTATGATATTTGCTAAAGTTATGATGAAACCTGATAATTTAGAATATCTTGCAATAATAATACCTAAAGGTACACCTACTATAACCGCAAATAATACGCCATAAACAGAAATGAGTAAATGGTCTAAGAATAGTTGAAAAATATAACCACCATTATACTTATAGTATTCAATTAATTGTGTTAATACATTTCCATTAGTCAATTTACTCACCGTCCTTTTCGTCGTCAAAATAATTATGTTTCTTAAGGAATTCTTCAGCAACTACAGCTGGTTCTTTTAAGTTATTATCAGCTTCGTAGTTTAATTTTTGCATTTGTTCAGTTGAAATTTTTCCTTCAAGTTTTTTCATCGCTCTATCTACATAAGGTTTTTCTTTAATTAATTCTTCAGTAACTAGAGGACTTGCATCATATGGAGGGAAGAAACGTAAGTCGTCTTCTAATACAACTAAGTCATAACTTGCGATTCTACCATCAGTTGTATATCCAAGGACTACATCCATTTTTCCAGTATTTAATGCATCATATACTAAACCGATTTGCATAGGTCTTGTACGTTTGAAGTCAAAACCATATTTTTCTTTGAAAGCAGGATAACCATCACCAGGTCGTTTCATCCAAGAAGAGTCTACGCCTGCCTCTAATTTATCTGCAACATTTTTCATATCTGATACCTTTTTAAGGTTATATTTCTCAGCTGTTTCTTTTGTAACCATCATGGCATAAGTATTTTCGAATCCATATGAACCGTACCATTTTTGATTATAATCTTCATCGAAAGCTTTTCTTACAACTTTCAAAGCTTTATCAGGATCTGTAATAGGATCCATGTTTAAAGCGCCAGTTAAATCTGTACCTGTGTAACGTGCACTGGATATATTAGCGTCACCTGTATTCATTGCGTTGAATGTAACAGTTGAAGAACCTAAATTATTAATCATTTGAATATTATTTTCGTTAACATTATCTTTTTTTGCTTCATGTTCAATCATTAGTCTATCTATATGACCTATTATTTGTGATTCACTTGTGTTTTGCATTCCGATTTTTACAGAGTTTTTATCACCAGTTCCTCCAAGAAAAGGTAGGGAACATCCGGATAAAATTACTGTTAGCGTAACTATCGGAATAAACAATTTAAAATATTTTTTCATGTTTATGTTTCCTCCTTATCTTGAAACTTTTAATCCTTTAGGTGTAACCCATTCTTCGAATTTAGAAAGTACAAAATCCATAATTAGCGCGATTGCTGTAACCGCAATTGCACCACCGATTATTAGGTCTGGTTGATATAGGTTTAACCCGTTAAAGATAAAGTCACCTAAACCACCTGCTCCTATGAAACTTGCTAAAGTTGCCCAACTGATAGCATATACACTAGATAAGCGTATACCACTCATGATTACAGAAATGGCTAGAGGGAGTTCAACCATATACATGTCTTGGAATTTAGTCATTCCCATACTAATGCCGGCACCTTTAACGTTTTTATCAACATTATTAATGCCTATGTACGTATTGTTTAGAATAGGTAATAAAATATAAATAAATAATGCAATAATTGCAGGTAATTTACCGACCCCTAAGAAAGGTATCATAATTGCTAATACCGCTAAAGATGGTACGGTTTGTAGAACACTAGCTATTGACAATACTACTTTGGCAAGTTTTTTCGTTCGTGTTAACACGATACCTAAAGGTATTGAAACCACCATTGCTAGTAAAAGCGCAACGAAAGAGATATAGAAGTGTTCTATTGTTTTTTGAAATAGTTCTTGTCCATTAACTTGAAGAAATTCTATCACAATTGTTCACTCCTTATTTAATATCACTTGTTTTTGCTTCTTCTTCATTTAATCCCCAAATTGAATCATAAACTATATCAACAAGGCTAGCTCTTGTTATAACACCTTTGATTAAGTTTTGGTTATCGACAACAGGAATTAATCTAACGTTTCTCTTAAGTATTGTACGCACTGAATCTTGAAGCATCGTACCTGTTTTAACAGTGTAAACATTTCGGTCCATCATATCGATAATATCGCTACCTTTTCGATAGCCTTCATTTAAGTCTACAATGTCAATACAACCTACTAATTTACCTTTGAGATTCGTAACAAATAGAACATCGACACGTCTATCACGCATTAATGTTACAGCTTCGTCTATTGTTTTTTCAGAAGTAATTGTAATAGCACTAATCATAGCGTCATCTACAACTTTTAAGTTAGGTCTATCTTGTATCAATCTATTTTGACCGATAAATTCACTAACGAAATCATTAGCTGGGTGTTTAAGAATGTTATTAGGTGTATCAAATTGAACAATTTCTCCTTCAGACATGATACAAATTCTATCTGCTAACTTAATAGCTTCATCCATATCGTGTGTTACGAAGATAATTGTTTTTCCTAGTTTATGTTGTAGCGTTTTGACAAGATCTTGGAGTGTATCTCTCGTAATAGGGTCCAAGGCACCAAACGGCTCATCCATAAGGATAATGTCTTGATCTGCTGCTAGCGCTCTAACGACACCTATACGTTGTTGTTGTCCTCCAGATAATTGAGAGGGATATAAATCTAAATAGCTTTCAGGTAAATCAACTAAATTAATAAGCTCTTTTGCTTTCTTTTCTTTTTCTTCTTTATTCCATTTTAATAATTTAGGAACTAGAACAATATTTTCGCGAATTGTCATATGTGGCATTAAACCAATTTGTTGAATGACATATCCTACACTTCTTCTTAAACTTACTGCATTCATCTTGCTTAAATCTTTCCCGTTTAAAGTGATTGTTCCACCAGTGGGTTCAATCATGCGATTAATCATTCTTAAAGCAGTAGTTTTACCGCTACCACTCGTACCAATAAATGCTATAAATTCACCAGATTCAATTTCCATACTGATACTATCTACAGCTTTTTTACCGCCACGATAAACTTTAGTTAAGTCTTGTATTGATAACATAACACTTCTCCTTTATTTTAATATGTAAAATAACAACGTTTATCATTATAGCATATTATTTGCATATTTATAAAATTTACATGTGCTAAGGTTTTTGAAAAGCGAATATTATAAAAAATAAGAAAATTTATAAAAAGCGTAAAATCGCGAAAAAATATTAAAGTTAGAATATTGTCATATATGTAAAGAATAAAAAAGTGACAAGAAATCGTATGCTAAAATCTTGCATATAGTGCATGGACAATAGTGTTTAAGGCATATTACGGTTAGAAATTTGAAATGAGGTAATAATATAATATAAAGAATAGAGAAATCATACATTTATTTTAAATACTAATGGTAAAATTAAAGTATTATAAACTGTGTTATTTTGGAGGAGAAAAATTTGAAAGTAGCAATTATAGGTATGGGAACTGCTGGCGTAAGCACTTTAAACCAATTGACTAAACATAAAAATTTTAAAAACATCACCGTGGATATTTTTGATAGTTCAGAAGACATGGGGATGGGGAAGCCATTTCAAAATGATAGCGATCGTTTACTTATTAATCTTCCGGCTAATCAAATGTCATTAGATCCAGATGACGAAAAAGATTTTAAAAAATGGTATAAAAACAATGACATTTTTGATTATGGAAAAGCAAAGTATTTACCAAGATTAATTTTTGGTCATTATATGAAATCTATTTTACATAATATTTTAAACAAATATGATAATATCTTCGTTCACAAATACAAAGTTGATAGTTGCTATGTTGAAGAAATTAAAGATGAGCGAGGACAATATAAAATAGATATTTGTTATATAGAAGATAATGAAGCGGTATGTCAAAAATATGATTATGTTTTTATGACGATTGGAACTTTACCTTACAAAGATCCTTATAAATTAAAAGGTGTGAAAGGATATATAGAATCACCTTATCCAACTGTACAATCTTTGAGAGGCGTTAAAGAAAATGACGATATTGCTATTATTGGTACTGGATTAAGTTCAGTTGATGTTATTCGATATGTTATGGAAAACCATAAACAATTTCCGATTGTAGTGACTTCTAGACATGCTCAGTTTCCTACAGTTCGTGGTATTAATCATCATATTAAATTAAAGTATATTTGTGTTGAAGAAGTAGAAAAAATCAAAAAAATTCATAAAGGAATAGCACCATTATTTGAAATAGAAGAATTGTTTAAAAAAGAGTGTGCATATCAAAATATTGATTTAAAGAAAATGTTACATCGATTTAAAAAAGATAATGTAATCAATATAAAATATGATTTAAAGCATGAAGACGAAGTTGGGCACTTCCAATCCTTTGTTGAAGAAGTAAAACATAATATGATTCCACTATGGAACGCAATGACTATAAAAGATAAAGAAACATTTTTATCTAAATACGGTCAGCATTTTAAAAGAAACGCTAACCCCATGCCACAATCTTCAGCTAAACAATTAATTGAATGGATAGAAAGTGGAGATGTAGTTGTAAAAGAAGGATTAGAAAACGTTCGTAAATATTATGGGAAATTTAGACTAAAATATAAAAATAGTGAAAATGAAGATAGTTATCACTATGTTATTAATGCAACAGGTCCTAAAATGCATTTATCTGAATTAAATGAGGATGAGCATTTTATAAAAGGTTTAGAAAATAAACAAATCATTGCGCCTCATCCTTTTGGTGGTATTTTAGTAGTGCCATATTCTAATGAAATAATTAGCCCTAAATATGGAACAATGCCAAATTTAAAAGCAATAGGACAAATTACAAGTGGTGTAAATTTTGATGTTAATGGCGTTTCATTATTAGTGGATGAAACAGTTAGAGCCGTTAATGATTTATATATTGAACTAGAAGAAAGAAACTTAAAAAATAATAATAAAAAGAAAAAGTCGAAAAAGAAGAAAAATAAATAAATATATTAAATTTAGTAATATATTTGTAAACCATACTATTTTAGTATAGAATATGGTCATCAGTGATTACTGATGATTATAATTTAATAATATTCTTTCGGGGCAGGGTGAAATTCCCAACCGGCGGTAAATCAAGCCCGCGACCTGCATTTGCTTAGCATTTGTGGCTGATTCAGTGAAAATCTGAAGCCGACAGTATAGTCTGGATGGGAGAAAGAATAGACGAAGCGTATACAATACGCTTATTTCGTTATACAAAAATGTTTTTGTCTTTAATCTATTAAAGGCTTATTTCTTGATACATTTTTTACTCCCAAGACACCGAAATGTTAATTTTCGGTGTCTTTTTTTCATTTTTAGGAGGTATATAAATGAATCAATATTTAGAATTTGCTATTCAATTAGCTGAACAATTAAAAGGACAAACTAGTACGAATCCCTCTGTTGGTGCTGTTATCGTAAAAGATAATAGAATTATCGGTTTTGGTGCTCATTTAAAAAAAGGTGAAGCACACGCCGAAATTCAAGCACTTAATATGGCTGGTAAAGAAGCAGAAGGTGCAACAATATATGTTTCTCTTGAACCGTGTTCACACTATGGTTTAACACCGCCGTGTTCTAAAGCAATAATAGAAAGTGGTATTTCTAGAGTAGAATATGCTGTGAAAGATGGATCACTGAGTAAAAGTGGACACGATATGCTTGAAGAGGCAGGAGTAGAAGTAATACATTCGCCTTCAAGTAGAGCGGAGGAATTATATAAAGAATTTTTTATTCAACAAAAGAAGAAGACACCTTTTGTAACATTAAAAATATCAACTAGTCTAGATGGGAAAGTTGCTACTGATTTTAAGGAAAGTAAATGGATTACATGTAAAGCAGTGAAAGAAGATGTACTTCATTTAAGAAGTGAAAATGATGCAATTATTACGGGTGGCGGCACAGTGAGAGAAGATAACCCGCTACTAACATCACGAAAACCAAACTTCAAAGAGCCAAAACGCATTGTTTTATCCCAACAGTCTTCTTTCGATGAAGATTTACAAATTTTCAAAGATCGAGATAATCCTGCAATAGTAGTAACAAACCACCCAAATTTTGAAATTAAAGACACACAAAATATTGAGTTATATAAAAGTGATTTATCAAATTTAGAAAACATGCTTCAACTTCTATATAAATTAGGTTACGCGAGTGTTTTAGTAGAAGCAGGACCAACACTTGTTAGTCAATTTATAGAACAAGATTTAGCTGACCAATTAATTATTTATCAAGCCCCGAAAGTAATTGGTGGTCAAGGCAAATATCAATTTTATCAAACAAATGATGTTTATCCTTTATCCAAAATTAAACAGTTTAAATTTATATCAACAGAAATCATTGACGAAGATCTTAAATTAATTTTAAGAAAGTAGTGAGTGTATGTTTACAGGAATAATTGAAACAGTAGGTACGATTAAAAATGTGAGCACAAAAAGTGGTGTAAAGTCATTATCAATACAAGCTCCAGAAATATGTGATGATTTGTCACTAGGAGATTCAGTAAGTGTCAATGGTGTTTGTTTAACTGTTACAGAACGAAATGATTCATTATTTAAAGTTGAAGTAATTACAGGCACAATTTCTGTGACATATTTAGAAAATCTTACGGTAAATGATCAAGTGAATCTGGAACGTGCAATGTTAGCGAATGGAAGATTCGGAGGACATTTCGTTAGTGGACATGTTGATGGCAAAGGTATTATAAAGCGCATCACTAAAAGAAATGATGAATGGTTAATCGAAATTAATGTAGATGAATCATTATTAAATCAAATGATTGATAAAGGTTCGATAACTGTAGATGGAGTAAGTTTAACGATATTCAAGTTAAATCAAAATTCATTTGAAATTCATCTCATACCTGAAACAAGATTACGTACGATTTTTGTAAATAAAAAACAAGGTGATTCTGTACACATAGAAACGGATTTATTGTTTAAATATGTTCAAAAAATAACGAATCAAAATAACAGTCAATTATCACAAGAAAAATTACTGAATTTTGGATTTTAGGAGGCTAACTATGTTTGATAGTATTGAAGCGGCATTAGAAGATTTGAAGTTAGGCAACCCTGTTATTGTAGTGGATGATGAAGATAGAGAAAATGAAGGCGACTTAATAGCAGTATCAGAATATTTAACTGTTGATACAATTAATTTTATGGCTAAATTTGCTAGAGGATTAATTTGTGCGCCTATTAGTCAACAGATTGCAACTCAACTTGATTTACACCTTATGACAAGTACTAATGATAAATTCAAAACAGCTTTTACTGTAAGTGTTGATCACATATCTACAACTACTGGTATTAGTGCATTTGAAAGAACGGATACAATTAAAGCGTTAAACAGTGAAAGTTCCGGCGATGCTTTTGTTAAACCAGGACATGTTTTTCCGTTAATTGCGAAAGACAATGGTGTGCTTGAAAGAATAGGGCATACGGAAGCTTGTATAGATTTAGCAAAATTAACTGACGCAAAACCAGCTGGTGCAATTTGTGAAATAATGAATGATGATGGAACTATGTCTAACCGTGAAGAACTATATACATTTAAATTAGAACATGATTTGAAAATGATAACGATAGAAGACTTAGTAAAATATAGAAAAAAACATGATCAAATCGTACAATTTGAATCGAAAATTAAATTGCCAACATCTTTTGGAGAATTTGATATGTATGGTTTTTCATCACAATTGGACGACAAAGAATATTTAGCGATTACTTCAGGTGACATAAAAAATGATACGAACGTTCGTATTCATTCAGCTTGTTTAACTGGAGATATTTTTCACAGTGCGAGATGTGATTGTGGTGAACAACTTGAGTATGCGATGAAATACATCAAAGAGCATGGTGGTATTATTTTATATTTACCACAAGAAGGTAGAGGTATTGGTTTAATTAATAAATTAAAGGCATATGAATTAATTGAACAAGGTTACGATACAATCACAGCTAATAAAGCTTTAGGGTTTGAAGCGGATTTAAGAGATTATACAGAAGCTATTCATATATTGAAATATTTTAATATAAATCGTATTAAACTGATTAGCAATAATCCAGATAAGTTTCAACAGCTAAACGACTTAGGTATTACAATAACAGAACGAATACCAGTAGTGATGAATCCTAACGTTAATAATCAATCTTATATTGATACAAAAAAAGAAAAAATGGGTCATTTATTATAATTGAAATGGAGAGAATTTAAATGAAATTTGAAGGTAAAATGAATGGATCAGAATTAAAAATAGCAATTGTAGTAGGTAGATTTAATGATTTTATTACAGGAAGACTATTAGACGGTGCAAAAGATACTTTAATTAGACATAATGTCGAAGAAGAAAATGTACATGTAGCTTATGTTCCGGGTGCTTTTGAAATTCCATTAGTAGCTAAAAAATTAGCTAACTCAGGGAATTATGATGCTGTCATTACATTAGGCTGTGTAATTAGAGGCGCAACAACACATTATGATTACGTATGTAATGAAGTAGCAAAAGGCGTATCTAAAGTAAGTGATACAACAGATATACCTGTTATCTTTGGTGTTATAACTACGGAAACAATAGAACAAGCAATAGAAAGAGCAGGTACAAAAGCTGGTAATAAAGGTGGAGATGCAGCTCTAGCAGCTATTGAAATGGCTAACTTATTAAAAAATATAGAAAAAACAATATAAAATAGTTCATAAAAAAACTCCTAACATGTTGGTTATAAACCGATGTATTAGGAGTTTTTCTATTAAATATAATTAAAACCGTGTAATGATTATTGTTTTATTTGTTTTTCTTAAACAATGCAATACTACCAATTGTTAACAATGATGCAGCTGCAACTCCTGCCGCTCCCGTGATAAATGTCTTTTTGTTTTTTGCACTGAATATATCTAATAGCATTAGATTAATATTTTGAGGTCTCTCTGCTAAACGGCGCATGAAATAACCGAACCAATCTTCCCCGAATGGTACATACATAGTAAAGTTGTATCCTTCGTCAGCTAATTCATATGCATAGTCAGTTCTGAAACCGTATAGCATTTGGAATTCAAATGAATTTTTATCGATATTATGGTTTTTTACAAATTGTTTAACATGATTAATAATGTTGTGATCATGTGTAGCAATAGATGTAAAAGCATTAGCCGTTAACAGTCTGTGTTCAATTAACTTTATATAATTTCTATCTATTTCTTCTTTAGTTTGATAAGCGATGTGAGAGCCTTCTTTATAAGCACCCTTTACTAAGCGAAGCCTTAAATCTTGATACTTATCCATAATATTCATTGCGTCGTGTAAGTATGCTTGAATTACTGTGCCGACATTATTGAATTCATTTTTCAATTTATCAAGTATTTCAGTAATGCCAACTAAGTCTTCAAATTTTTCAGCATCTATGTTAACAAATGAATTATCAAATTCTTGAGCTTTTAATAAAATTTCCCGAGTATTTTGATAAGTAAAATCTTTATCAATATTAATCCCTAATTGTGTTAACTTAATTGAAACATGTGCTTGAATATTAGCGTTATAACATCGTCGCATTATTTCGACGATATTTTGTTGTGCTTCTAAAGCTTCATGGCGTGAAGTTACAAACTCACCTAAATTATCTAACGTACAAGAAATTCCTCTTTCATTTAATTTCTCTACTGTATCGATTGTTGAATCAATATCAACTCCCGCTACAACCTTTTTCGCACCAAGTGCAGGACCCATTCTCTTAGCTGATTCATTCATAAACTTATTGTTAGATAATGCAATAAAAAAATCTTTAACGACAGGCATAGCAAGTCCTCCTTAATCAAATATCTTCTTTCTTTTATTCTATCATGTATAATATAATTTAGTTAAGCGTTTTCATACCAATAAAATATATTTTTACACTAATAAAAGAAAAAGACATAAAAATAACATAAATAACAACCTAGAAAAGGGTGTTATTCTTTAATTTGATCCATTGTAGGAGAAATTGGTTCAGATGCTATGCTAATGGCATGAGGGAGAAACGTAAGTATTAGAACAGATAACAAGAATTTTTTAAAGAAACGCATAGGTTAATGCTCCTTTAAATCATGACGTTGTTTACATTTTCAATATAACATTCGATTATGAAGTTGTTGCGAAGTTAATGTTAAGATTCAATTTATACAATTATTAATTTAATGTTAAGATATGGTTTAAATCTTTAGAATAACTTAATAAAACATAGCCATGTCACGTGTTACAATGTATGAGAATAGAATTGTTAACAAAGGAGTAATCGTTATGTTTAGGGATATGGCGTTTTATATATTTGGGAAACCGTTAGATAGCTTTTTACAGTTATTCGTATTTGAACCTATTTTAATAAGTGTTATTGCAATTTTAATAGCTATGATAACAAAGAAATCGTGGACAGTATTTGTAACAGTTATTGTATTAAATTTAATAGATAACTTTTTATTAGTAACATATCAATTTAGTGGACAGGGGCTTGGAATAATCCTATCTCAAAATGTATTGTTCTTCTTCCAAAAATTCTTCTCAATGTTCTATGAAATTATAATTTCTTATATCGTTGTTAAGTTACCGTATATGCACAGTAAATTTAAAATTGCTTAAATTAAAAAGGGAGTGGGACAGAAATCTCATTTTAATAAATAGATTTCGTAGTCCCAACCCGGCAAGGATGACTAGGATTGGAAAAAGCTTGATATAAGCGCATTTTCAATCCAGTCAGCTACTGCCATTATAATAAAAGAGGCTGAGACTTGTATTAATGTCACAGCCTCTTTTTTTTTATTGTGAATGTTGCAAGACGAGGTGCACGTGCAACATAATGTCTCCGAATGTTGCAAGACGCGGTTCACGTGCAACGCAAGCAACAACTTCAATTTATCGTCTTCATCTTCTGTCAGTGCATGTCAAAAACTATTGATTCTCTTTATATATTTTTCCCTTTTCTATATACGATTGATTTATTCTATCTAATTCTTCATAGTCTTTGTCTGTTAATTCTCTTACTACTTTTGCTGGTCTACCAAATGCCAATGTGCGCGGAGGTATTTTTTTGCCAGGTGGTACTAGTGAACCTGCGCCAATGAATGCATATTCTCCAATTTCAGCTCCATCCAATATAGTAGAATCCATTCCTATCAGTGCATTTTTTCGAATAATGCTAGAGTGCAATGTAGCTTTATGTCCTACTGTAACATTATCTTCTATTATTAATGGTTGATCAGGACTTTGGTGTAGACAACTTAAATCTTGAATATTAACACCATTGCCTATTTTTGTAGGTGCTACATCACCTCTAATAACAGCATTGAACCAAACTGAACTTTCTTTACCTATTTCAACATCCCCGATAATTGTGGCATTTTCTGCAATATAACTACTAGAATCAATTTGAGGTGTTTTGTTGTTAAAAGATTTTATCATTCAAGATTCTCCATTCTTTTAAAAAAATTTGTTATACTAAGTTTAACAAAAAAGTAGCTATTTAGGTAAAAGGAGTAATATATTATGTGGAAATGGGAAACTGAAAAAGAAGCTAAAGGTATTGTAGTAATCGTACATAATATGCTTGAACATACTGGACGTTACGCGTTCGTTATTACAAAGCTACGTAGAGAAGGTTACCACGTTATTATGGGTGACTTAAGAGGTCAAGGACAAACTTCAAGAGTACATAGAGGGCACATAGATGATTTTGAAGAATATCATGAGCAAGTTTTAGAATGGTTATCAATAGCGGAGGAATACCATTTACCTGTTTTCACTTTAGGCGTTGGATTAGGTGGATTGATTCTTTTAAATTTATTAGAGAAAGTAGACTTAAAAGTTGAAGGTGTTTTACTTATTTCTCCATTAGTAGCTTTTCAACAAAATATTTCGACAAGAAGAAACTTTTTAGCTTCTAGCTTCGGTACAGTTGCAAAAGATGCAAAATTTGACGCTGGAATTACTATTGAAAGTTTAACTAGAAATAAAGAAGTAATCGATGATACAAATAACGATGCTTTAATGCTTAATAAAGTTAGCTATCATTGGTATAAGACAATTTTAGAAACGATGAAGACGACAATGGAAAATCTTCAACATATATCATCTATTCCATTACTATTGATGTCAGGTACAGAAGATAAAATTGCTGACTTAGATTCTATTAAATCAGTAGCAAGACACATTAATACAAATGAGCTTTATTATAAATCTTGGCATGGTTTAAATCATGAAATACACAATGAGCCTGAACGAGAAAATGTCATGAGATACTTGATATCATTTATGAATAACCGAATTCATTACGTAGGCTTACTTATAGAAGATAAAGAATAAGAAATAATAATCATACATAATAAGATTTAAACCTATCATTGTGGGTATATTATATTTATATGACACACTGGAGGAGAGCTTATGGGATATAAAGAGGGCGATATAAGTGACTTAATCTTATTAGATGATATTCAAAAAAATATAAATAATATTTTTGATAATATTGAAGAGGAATTTCAAATTGAAAAAGAAGAATTTTTAACATTAGTAGTTTTATGGAACAAAGGTTCAATGAGTTTAAAAGAATTGGACGAACACATTGATATCAAACCATATAAAAGAACTAGGTTATATAATAATTTAGTTAAAAAAGGTTGGATTAAAAAGACAAGGCCGGAAGATGATGAAAGAACAGTTATCGTAGAAGTTAATCAAGAGTTTGACGAGCATAAAAATGACTTAATTAAATATGCTTGTGAGGAAATTAAAAAAAGACAAACTTTGTTTGAAGAGCAATTCAAATCTATAGTTAATACATGTAATATCTAAACGAAACTACATATACTTCCACTTATTTAATTTATAAAATGTAAAAAGAGTCCGGGACATGAATTTGTTTCGGGCTCTTCTATTATATTAGTTGTAGTTGAGCAAGGGGATAAAAGTTCATTCTTAAGTTAATGTTATAGTTAATCCAATAAGGAATAATAGCTCTTGTTTTATAAGTTATATTCAAAAAAGAGGCTGGGACATAAATACGTGTCTCAGCCTCTTTTAATATAATGGCAGTAGCTGACTGGATTGAAAATGCGCTTATATCAAGCTTTTTCCAACCCTAGTCATCCTTGCCGGGATGGGACTACGAAATCTATTTATTAAAATAAGATTTCTGTCCCACTCCCTCTTCCTACGATTAGTCAAGTGCTTAAGTTTAAAATAGTCATCACTTAATAAGACCGTCCAATTTTATTTTTTTGAATAAGGTGTTAGACTATATGTGATTATACGATTTAATGTGGGGACATTTTGTAATCGTATAGTTTATGTTTCATTATTAAATAATGAAATGTTTTTAATAGTCGATTAATACATGCGACAACAGCAGTCTTATGAGATTTCTCATTAGGCTGCTTTCTTAATTTATAGTAATAATCTACAATATGATTATTATAACGATGTTGTCCACGAATAATATTCATTATTACCAAAAATAATAAGCGTCTCGCCTTTTTATTACCGCGTTTATTGATGGTATCTCTATAATGTGTCCCACCAGATTGATATCGTTTGATATCAATTCCTACAAAAGCATTTAATTGTTTATTTGATTTGAATCGAGATATATCTCCAAGCTCACCGATTATCATGGCTGCAGTTAGATCTCCAATTCCTGGTATAGAATAAATAATTTCAAAGCAGTCAAGTTCTTGAGCTAATTGAATCATTTCTTTATCTAATTGTGATAATTGTCCAATGGACTTTTTCAATTTTTGAATTAATAATTGTGCTTTTTTAACTAGGAACGAAGATGAATTGACGTTAGGGTAACTATCATTCGCTAATTTAAAAAGTGTTTCTCCATAACTTTCTGCTTTTCGTTGAGATAACCCTTTATCTGTAGATTTTAAAATTGTAGAAATGATACTTTCCATATCATTCTGTTGAACAAAATCAGGATGAGTAAATATTTCAGCGATATTTAAGGCAATCATTGAATAACGGTTTTTAAATAGTTTTTCTAAGCCAGGAAATGTTTGATGAAGTATCTCAATAATTTCAACTTTCAATCGATTTTGTTCATTTTCGAATTCTAGATGAAA
>NZ_PPRS01000067.1 GCF_002902755.1 Mammaliicoccus lentus
AAACATACTAAGATTAGCTATGAAGAAATCTATGACGATAGATTTTTTCATAGCTATTTTTTATAGTTATAGAGAGGAGTAGACTGTGCGATCTCTTGGGTTTGAAATCCGTAAAAAAAACTAGTCAGCTTTACTCTCGCCTTTTGAAATTCGATTGTAGTATGTTGGGTTCTTGAAACCGTGTATAGGAAAGTGAAATGAGAAAGGTTCA
>NZ_PPRS01000068.1 GCF_002902755.1 Mammaliicoccus lentus
TTTGCCCGGCAACGTCCTACTCTCGCGGAACGTAAGCCCAACTACCATCGGCGCTAAAGAGCTTAACTTCTGTGTTCGGCATGGGAACAGGTGTGACCTCTTTGCTATCGTCACCAGACAAATAGTAAAAACTTATTAAGAATGTATTGCACATTCAAAACTAGATAGTAAGCAGATTTTACGGCGCAAAACCGATTTTAAAAATTTGATTAAGTCTTCGATC
>NZ_PPRS01000007.1 GCF_002902755.1 Mammaliicoccus lentus
GTATTCTTCTAGATGATTATAGATTTTTATTTTATAACTATATTGAACGAGATAAAATGATAAAAAAGCAGAATAGACAAATAATATACTAAGAAGAAATGGTAAAATAAATCCATCATTTTTAAATAAATATCGTTTCACGAATTGTGATTCTCCCCTTAATGATTTCTAAGTCAATCTGTATATTACCATTATCGTTTTTATTGATTTTAAAAGATTTAATTTTATTTAATAAAGTTATATATCCTCTGCCATTTATACTTTTATAAATTTTAGAATTTAATAAGGTATACTCAGAACTCGAGAGTTTATGGGTAAAAATTATTTTATTATGAACCTGATTAAGTTTGATTTCAGCCTCTTTGCTCTCTTCTATAATATCTTTTCTAAACATTATTAATTCATATTCACTATGATTAAAAGCATTTTCTTTCAGAGCATATATACTTTGAATTAAGAATGGTATTAACGCTAATATAATCATTAAAAATGATAAAGATAATAACATTTCTAACATCGTAAACCCTTTGTTATTTCTGAACACAAACTTTTTCATAACTATACACGTCTTCCAAGCATACTTTGTCATTCAAATGACTTAATTTTATTTTAGTAGTATCGTACTTTATTTGTTTGGATTGTACTGATTGATATAGAATTTGATAAAGCTTAATTTGTTTCTGTTCACTTTGTATATGTTTATTTAATGTATGAACTATCGGTAATAAAGTGCCTCCTAACAATACGATAATAAATATAGATAACATTAAATCTATAAATACATAACCATTATTTTTCTTCAACAATTCTATACCTCCCTTTTTCAATACGAAATATGACAAGATAACGTTTATTATTAAACTCTAGTTTTAATGTTCCAAATTGATTGATATTACCTTCTCCATCGTAAACTAATGTAGTGAATTTATTATCTTTAGATATTTTTCCTTTATATAGATTAATTGAATTTATATTTCCGTTATTAATTTGATATTGTATTTTGGTTGAATTTGGTTTAAACCATACAAGTATAGGTTGTTTAGTTGATAAAGATTTGGTTTCTAAATATTCTAATTTTGTTTCAAAATCATTAATGCCACTTGTTAAACCAAATTTATCTACAGAATTAATTGAAATGTGTATTGTTATGAGAACAATAATACTTAGAATACTCAACACAATTACCATTTCTATTAACGTGAAGCCTTTATTATTCATTATTGAGCTACTACTTCTCCGTTATTTAAAACAATGTTCTGACCAGATTTACAAGTCAATTGATTCTCTTTTATGAACCCATCACTTACTAAATCATTAATTGAATTTGGCTTAGCATCGTGTTTTAATGTATATGCTTCTACTTGGCCAGCAACCATTTTAACTTGTGCCTGACAACCAGTACTTTTCACGGTTTCAGACTGCTTGCTTATGTTAGGGATTATAATTATAAGTAAAATACTTATAATTAATAATACGATTAACATCTCAATCAACGTGAAGCCTTCTTCTTTTTTAAAAAACTTTATATTTTTCATTCTTTCATTTAATGCCATCAACCATTTGTAGCATTGGTAAAATAATAATTAAATATAATGTGACGATTAGGAATGCCAAAGTTCCAAAGACGATGGGTTGTACCCACTTTAAATGTTTGATAATAGATTTTTCTAATTTCTCAAGCATATATACACTAAAATAATATAATTCTAAGTCTAATTTAGATTTATGTTCTCCATGTGTAATATATTGAATCAGAGTACTATCAAAACAATTCAAGTTATTAATCGCTTGAGGTAAGGAGTCTCCTGATTTGATCGATTGTTGAATAAATAATCCGATATATTTTAATACATCGTCTTTAGTCTGCATAATATAAATTTCAATTATTTTATGAAGCGGTATGCCATTTTGAATAAAAAATGAAAAGTCTCTAGATAATCTATATGAGCGATACATCGAAATATATTGATTCAAAATAGGAATTTTATTAAAAAAGTAGATTTTCTTTGATACTTCTATACCTATATAGAAAAAATAACCTAATAACAATGTGAGTATTGCGATTAAAAATATAATTAATAACGAAGTTGGTAAGTAAGAAAATATTGTAGATAATACTTTTAATGAGGTAGAGACATTTATGTTCATTGATTGATAAATTTCATTGAATTGAGGGATAATCGTATGATTAACTGCGGTTAGTAACATGAAAAATATAAAAAATAAAAGTGTTGGATATTGAATCGTTTTTATAAATTTTTGTTTCACTTGTTCTATCTATTTTAAATACAAAATTGAGTGATCTATAGAATCAATCATATTGCCATATTGTTCACCAAAATAAATTTGAGTGATAATAACTTGAGGATAATTTAAAAATGAAACAACTTCATGAAGATGACCAGTATTTTTTACTATTTCAATAAGCTTTTCCTTAATACGTAACCTTGATAATTGCGAAAATTGATCAGTTAGTAATTGTACTGATTCCATTAATGTGAAACCTTGCTTTAACATATCTGATAAGCGTGTTAAAAATAGTATTTGGTCTTTCTTTAATATATTGCCTTTCTTCATCATGATTTATTTTCTAAATATAGATTAATTTCATGACTAAATATATAAGTCATTTGTCTATATCTATTTCCTAATTGGTCATTTAAAAGTCTTTGATTGGCTATACATGCGATACCTTGTTTTATTTGCTCTTTAGATATTCCAAGTTCTAAAAGTCTATAAATAGCCCCTAAATTATCTTTCGCACGCATTGTAGATAATATTAAATGACCACTTAAACTTGCTTGTATAACTTGCTTGGCTGTTTCTTCATCTCTAATTTCTCCTATCATGACAACATCTGGATAACATCTTAAAATGGCTTTAAAAGAATTATGATAATTTATGTTTGCTTTTTCATTTACAGAAACTTGTACTACACCATCTAAAACTTGTTCAACTGGGTCTTCAATCGTAATAATATGTTTATCTTTAATTTGTTGTAAGTCATATAAAAATTGGTACATAATCGTCGATTTACCCGAACCGGTTGGTCCTGTGAACAAAAATAAGCCTTCGGAATTAAACATTTCTTCTTTAATCATTTTATAATTGTCATCAATATTATGGTCAATATATTCTTCGAAATATTTAGGCGTTAACCTAATTGAGCAAGACTCAATTCCTAGACTTAAAGGTAAAGTGGATATTCTTAAATAATATTTATATATATCATCAAATATATATTGACCACTTTGAGCTTTATTCCTTTCACTTACATCTAGATAAGCAATAAACTTCATATAAATTAATAAACGGTTATATAAAGCGTTATTAATATCACAATCATAAATCGTATTCTCACCACTTATCCTCAACTGAACTTTGACTCGATCCTCTTTCACTGGAATAAAATGAATGTCAGTTGCTTTCAAAATAATAGCATCTTTGATAATTGTCTTAAATAAAGTTTCCATAATCGCCTCCTAATATATATAAACGTAATGAAAACCTTGTTTTACTTACTATATACTTTATATTTTGTAGTAATGCCTATTTACTTTTACACATAGTAACTTTATAATTGTAAGTGACTAAGAAAGTAAACACAGAGGGGGTTCATAAGAAGATGGATAAAGTTTTTAAAACTCTAGGCTTCTGGACTGCTATATTTGCTACAATGTTTTATGTTGGCGGTATGAACATGATGGCTTATTTCTTCGTAGCTCAAACAGGATTTTTCGTATTGTTGGGATACTTAAAATTAACAGAAAGAATGTATATGTATATATTCGCACTATATTTAGTTGTATGCTTTGTTGGATTTACATATTATTCAACATTCTTACTAGAGCCAAGTTTCGGACATCATGGTTAATAGAAGTTTATCTCAACCTAAAAACACCAATTCGTTATTTAACGAATTGGTGTTTTTTATAGCTTTAACTAAAACCATTTAAATAAGGATTGCTCATTTCTTCTTGTTCTATTGTAGTATCTGGACCATGGCCAGGGAACACGGTTGTATCTGGATTTAAAGATAGAAGTTTATCTTCAATAGAATTTAATAAAGTTTGAGTATCTCCTTTATATAAATCTGTTCTACCTATTCCACCTTTAAACAGTGTATCTCCAACGATTGCAAAGTCATCAAATACAAACGTTAAACTGCCTGGTGAATGACCAGGTGTATGCAGAGCTTCAAACTCAAACTCACCTATAACATGATGTCCTTCATCAATCACTGTTGGTATTGTTTTTTGTACTACTTGAGGTAACTGATATGCTTCAAACTTTTTAGAACCATTTTTTACAGTATCAGTTAACCAAGATTTTTCTTCGTTATGAACATAAACTTCAACGCCCTGCTTGTTGACCACTGCATCTATTCCACCAATATGGTCAAAGTGTGCATGTGTTAATAATATGGCAGCTAATTTTTTATTAAATTTTTTTATACGTTCATTTATAAATTCACCGTTATCACCTGGATCGATAACTAATAGTTCACTTTCACCTTCAATTATATAACAATTTGTTTCAACTATTCCTAAAGAATAACTATGGACTTTCATTTTCTTTCCTCCTCTTGTAAAAAGTATCTCGACAAAACACAATATTAATTATACAATTAATATGATAATAAAAGAAAAATGTATTGGGGGTAATGGAATGCCATTTATCGACACAGGGGAACTATTTGAATTATTCGGAGTAAAGATACATATCGGTGTTAATATTTTCTCATTGTTAATGCTAGCGGTATTTATACTCGGAATATTCGGTTTAATTTCAGCATTCAAAAACAAAAATGTTTTAGGCATTCTTTTTGGTGCGATTACAGTAGTAGCATTTGGTTTCTTTTCACTTGCTACAATATTCACATATGGATATCCAATATTAAGTCATTAAAGAAAGACGAGTTAAAACTCGTCTTTTTTTTATTTGTCTAAATGTCTTTGTACTGAATCTAATTTTTCATTCATTTTTCTCGATTTGTCTCTTCTATCATCAATCCTAATATTTGTACAAACTCTATCTAGTCCTTTATTAAATGGACTTTCATGAATCTCTTGTACAACTTCTAATAAATCTTTTAAGTCACCTTCAATTAATGTGTTCATTGGTGTTAATTGAAAATCTATTTTACCAGCTTCTTTATGTTTTTCCAAAATTAATTGAATATCAGCGATATACTCACTTACACTTGGTCCTCCAGTCCCGACTGGAATTACTACGACATCTACAATTGCCATTATGCATTCTCCTTATCTATTACATATGTTTTAATCAATGCTGCTGCACCAATAATCCCTGCATCATTACCTAAACTCGCAACAACAATTTCTGTGTCTTCTTTAGCAGGCTTGAACGTCATTTTTTCATAATGCTCATTGATATATTCAATTAAAATATCACCGGCTTTACTAACGCCTCCCCCAATTATAATATATTTAGGGTTACTCATGACACTCATAATACTTGCCGCATACGCAATATAATTAGCAACTTTATCAATTATAAATAAACTAAACTCGTCTCCTATTTTTGCTGCATCAAAAACATCTTTTGCTGAAACATTTTTAGTTGTGATTAAGTCGTGGATACTAGATTTAACACTCATATTTGAATAATAATGGTGTACTAAATTAATAACACCAGTAGCAGAAGCTACAGTTTCTAAGCAACCTTTCATACCACAATTACATCGGAACCTTTTTTCATGATCTACTACGAAATGCCCAATTTCAGCTCCCGAACCATTATGTCCATGAACTAATTCATCGTTAGAGACGATTCCACCTCCAACGCCAGTTCCTAATGTGATGCAAACAACATCACTTTCGTTTTGTCCGCCACCTTTAAACTTCTCTCCTAAAGCAGCTACATTAGCATCATTATCTACATAAATTGGGCCATCAAAATATTGTTGCATGATTTTTCTAACTTCAATTTTACCTGTCCAATTTAAATTGACCGCTCCATGAACTATGCCATTATCAAAATCTATTGGCCCAGGTACTCCAATTCCCATCCCAAGTACGTCTGATAAAGTAATATCATGTTTTTTTAAATGTACGTTGAAAGAATCGGAGATATTCTCTAATATTCCTTCCCCTGCTTTATTAGTCGCTATTTCCCATTTTTCAACTATGTCTAATTTTTCATCGAAAATCCCTAATTTACAAGTAGTTCCGCCAATATCAGCTGATAGTATATATGTCATTTATTTTCAATCCTTCTCTGATTTATAATTAATCTTGCTTGTAAAAATGTTTCCTTCGAAATTAACATCGATTTGTATAAATCTTTAATTTCTTGCTCCATCATTTCTAATTGATCATCTTCATTTTTAAAATATATTATATAACCAAATTTTTTCAACAATTGTTGTACATCATATAAATTATTCATCTTTAACTCCTAAATGCTGCGATTTCTTTCTTCAAAGCACTGTAATTTTTATTATTTCCATTTAATTTTATCGCTTTATCATTAAATTTCTCTGCTTTATCGTAATCATCTTTTGCACGATAACCTAATGCGAGTTGATAATTTAAATCTGCTGAGTCTGGAAAAGCTTTTAATCCTTTTTCCCATTCTAGTATAGCCTCGTCTAATGACTTATCATTAGCTTTAATTAGACCGCTAAGTATATATGTTTCATCTGACTCAAAGTGCTTATTTTTTATATGTGTAATCATCTTTTCAGCGCTATTAAAATTCCCTTGATTCATAGCATCTTTCGTTAATTCATCATAAATATAATGTTGTTGCCTATTAAAAATTACGATTATGAGAATAATAGTTAATACGAAAAATCCAATGAAATATAACCATTTACGCTTATCGTTGTCCATCCATTTTTGAATGCAATACATAATGATAGCACCACCGATAAATCCACCTAAATGAGCAAAATGGTTAACATTATTTATGAATAACGTAAATAATGAAATAATCAAAATACCTATAAATGTTTGTAAAACAAATTGTTTATTAATATTACTTTTAGTAAATAGATAAACGATAAACGCACCAATTAACCCGAATATTGCGCCACTAGCACCAATCGAAATAGAAGTTGTATCAATACTTAAAGAAACGATGCCAGCGAATAAACCGGAAATTAAGTATATCGTCCCCATCTTTATAGAACCTATGGCTCCTTCTATCAATTTACCAAATACGATTAACGAGAACATATTCATAAGTAAATGTGTGATGTCTGCATGTAAAAACATGGAGGTAAACAATCTATACCATTCGCCATGCACCACATTGAAATGAACGAGTCCTCCATAATCTATTAAGCTAATTTGTGAATCTCGCTTAAACACTAGAACTATTGATAACCATACAATGACATTAGTTGCGATTAAAAAATATGTTACTGGTGAAAATTTCAACATAAATTTATCTATAAAACTAGCGTTTAATAATTTATTTTTATATGTTGTAACAGACATTAATTTATTACGTTTAATTTGATGTTTTGTCACTACATGTGATGTTACTTTCTCAAAATCTTTAATTTCATTAATAACATAGTATTTAATTTTAGGACGACTAGTTTGCTTAAACTCTGTTAAGTCCATCTCTTTATCAGATATATAAAATACATCTAACTGTTCAAAACTAAACCCTATAAACTCTATTAAATTACTAAGATGGTCTGTGACTTTTTTAAAGTCAAAGTCCACTTCTTGATGAGTTGGTGTTTTATGTATAAATCGTTTAACTGTTTTTTTAGCTTCATGAGTCAGCCAAATTTCGTCATTATTCTCATCAATTGATAATATTGTATAACCTTCTGTGTACACTAAATAATAAATCGACTTCCACATTCTTTTTAATTTTTCCATTTATTTTTCTCCATATACTTCTCTTGGTAATAATAATTCTTGTACTGGTACATCATGACTTTCTATATCAAAACCATGAATTTGTATTGGATATACTAAACTTAAAGTTGAACCAGTATAATCCGCAAGATATTTGTCAAAATATCCTCCACCATAACCAATCCGATAACCATCATGACGAAATACAACACCAGGTACAATAATTAAATCGATATCATCACTTATTTCCGTTTCTTTAGTAATAAATCTTATTCCTTTTGAATCGAATGATATAGAATTCATATCGTATAATCGCTGAAACTTCATTTCTTTTGTTAAGTAATTTGTCGTCGGTACATAAACTTCTTTATTTAATTTAAGCAATTCTTCGATAATAGGATCCGTATTCACTTCATGGTCCATGCTCAAAACAATTGCTACAGATTTAGCTTGTATAAAATAATCATGTTTAAATAATTGTTCATATAAATCTTCATCAAAAGTTAATTTTTGAGCTTTAGTTTGTTCTTTCATTTCTTGAAGCACTTTTTTTCTAAGTAATTTTTTAGTAGTCATGGTCTTCTACACTTCCTAAATAAATTATTTAAAACCACGTTAGACACCTTTAATAATAACATAAGAAATACAGGGTAAGGTAGTTGTTGCACCTTATAAATTCATTTTCATTATATAAAAATAAAAAACACATAACTATAAAATAGCCATGTGTTTTCATTCGTTTTATTATTTAGTTTCTCTATGAAGAGTGTGTTTACCGTCGCGAGCACAATATTTTTTCATTTCGATTCGCTCTGGGTTATTACGTTTATTCTTTTTAGAGATGTAGTTTCTTTCACCACAATCAGTACATGCTAAAGTTACGTTTACGCGCATGATGAACCCTCCTGTTCTTATTTCAATTAATATACGACCTTTTTATAATACCATCTATGGTTACAGAATTCCAGTATTATTTTTCAATAGATTCATAGTGTTCACCTGTTATATAGTAATAACAACTTTCACTTATATTTTTTATATGGTCGCCTATTCTTTCTAAATACCTTGCAGCTAAATGTGCTTGAGTCGAAATAAATGGATCATCATCTATTAAATAAGTTGTATTACTAATTTCTCTATACAAATCATCAATATCTGTATCTCTTTCAATAATCTCTTTGATTAATAATATATCTTTATTTCGAATTGCATTTTCTAAATCTTTTAACATTAACATCGCTAATTTACCCATTGTTTTTAATCTTGTAAGAATAAAATAATCAGTAATAATAACACGCTTCCTAATTTGAGCAATGTTCGTTGAGTTGTCCGCCATTCTTTCTAGTTCAGAAGCAATTTTAAGTGCAGAAATCATAACGCGCAAATCTGTAGCCATTGGTTGTTGTTTTGTAATTAATATTACTACTTTTTCATTAATATCATATTCCATTTTATTAATTTTACTATCATAAGCAATAAGTGCTCTAGCGTTTTTTTTATCTTCATCGCTTAACACTGACACAGACTGTTCTATCATATTATATACTTCTTTACCTAATTCAAATAAATCTTCTATAAGTGCTTTCAGTTCGCCTTCGTACTTTTCTCTTATAACCATATTAACCAAATCTCCCTGAAATGTAATCTTCAGTTTGTTTGTCAGCCGGATTAGAAAAGATTTTGTCAGTGTTATCAAATTCATTTACGTATCCATTTAAGAAGAAAGCTGTTTTATCAGAAATTCTAGCTGCTTGTTGCATGTTATGTGTAACAATAATGATAGAGTATTTTGATTTTAAGTCTTGTACTAACTCTTCAACTTTAAGAGTTGATATTGGATCTAAAGCCGATGTAGGTTCATCCATTAAAATAACATCAGGTTCTATTGCTAAACAACGTGCAATACAAATTCTTTGCTGTTGTCCCCCAGATAAACTGTAAGCATTTTGATCTAATTTATCTTTACACTCGTCCCAAATTGCAGCGCCTTTTAAAGAACGTTCTACAATTTCATCAAGAATTTTTTTATCTGTAATACCATGAATTCTAGGTCCATAAGTTATGTTATCATATATTGATTTAGGGAATGGATTTGGCTTTTGGAACACCATACCAACATTCGTTCTTAATTCTTCAACACTATATTTCTTATCAAAAATATTTTTATCTCTATAAATAATTTCTCCAGATGTTTTTACACTTGGAATTAATTCAATCATACGATTTAACGTTTTGATATAAGTTGATTTACCACAACCAGATGGTCCTATAATTGCTGTAACTTCATTTTCAGCAATATCTAAATTTATATTTTTTAAAGCATGGAAATCACCATACCATAAATCTAAATTGTTTGTTTTGTATACAATATTTTTTTCTTGTTCTATAATCTTTTTATTTTCTAAGTTTTCATTTGATGTAGCATTTTGAGATAACTCTCTTATTTTAACGTCTGTCATCATTATGACCCCTCTTCATTTTGATTTAAAGTTTACGTTGATATTTATTTCTAATATATATAGCTATTGAGTTCATTATTATGAGTATGATTAACAATACAATAATTGCCGCTGATGAGACCAATTGAAATTCAGCTTGTGGCAGTTTAGCCCAGTTGTATATTTGCATTGGTAAGGCCTGGAATGAATCAAATATACTATTTGGTGTTTTCATTAATATGGCTGGTATACCGATTACTACTAATGGAGCAGTTTCTCCTAACGCTCTCGATAAAGCTAATATGGTACCAGTTAATATTCCTGGTATAGAAGCTGGCAATACAACATTTTTAATTGTTTGCCACTTAGTACTGCCTAAGCCTAAAGAAGCTTCTCTAATAGACGAAGGCACTGATTTTAGCGCTTCTTGACTAGCTACAATGATAATTGGCAATATCATTAAAGACATCGTTAGTGCTGCTGCTATTACCGATTTCCCTAATGATAAATTCTCAAATCCTGCGCCTCGAACAAATATTGTTAGCCCTAATAAACCAAAGACTACTGATGGTACACCTGCTAAGTTAGAGATGTTCACTCTAATGAATTTTGTGAACCAATTTTCTTTAGCATATTCCACCATGTATATAGCTGTTCCTACTCCAAGAATGATAGATATTGGTGCAATCGTCATCATTAACCAAAGTGTACCAATTAACGCACCTTTAATACCTGCACTGCTTGGTGTCGTAGATGAGAAATTAGTAAAGAAATCCACATTAAGATGTGTCATTCCTTTTCTAAATATATCAAATAACAAAATAGCTAATACGACTAAACCTATTAGTGTACAAATTAAAAATACACTTTTAATAACTTTATTTTTCATTAGCCTAGTAGGTAATTTTTTGCGAACTATTGATTGATCTACTAAATTTGTATTCGACATATTAATACTCCTCTCTAAAGCGCTTCGTTACCCACTGAGAAATGATGTTCATAATAAATGTGAATAAGAACAATGTGAAACCAACCGCATATATACTGTAATAAATATCAGAACCATATGTTGCGTCACCAGTTGCAACTTGAACAATAAACCCTGTCATGGTTTGTATAGAACCTATTAAACTAAATGATGAATCCGGTGTGCTACCAGCTGCTAGTGAAACAATCATTGTTTCCCCAATTGCTCTAGAAATCGCTAATACAATTGAAGCAATGATGCCTGATAACGCTGCAGGAAACACTATTTTTGTAGCAAGTTCAAATTTAGTAGCTCCTAAACCTAATGCACCCTCTTTAATAGAATCAGGTACTGAACTCATAGCATCTTCACTCATACTTGTAATCATTGGTATAATCATGACCCCCACGACTAAACCTGGACTAATTGAGTTAAAGCTGCCTAATTCTGGGAAAACGCTTCTTAATATTGGTGTAACAAAAGTTAAAGCAAAGAAACCATAAACAATAGTTGGTATACCCGCTAAAATTTCTAAAATCGGCTTAATAATTCTTCTTGATTTATCCGATGCATACTCACTTAAATACAGTGCTGCTCCTAATCCAACTGGTACAGCAAAGACTGTTGCAACTGCAGTTACTTTTAAAGTACCGAGAATTAGAGAGAAAATTCCGTATTTAGGATCAGAAGAAAACGGCGCCCATTCTTTTGATAGTAGGAATTCCATTGGATTTACTCTTGTAAAGAAAGTTACTGTCTCAGTTAAAAGTGTAAATAATATCCCGATAGTTGTAAGTACTGAAACAGAGGCAATAAGTAGCAATACAATTGGAACTGCTTTATCAGCAAATACTTTTCCTTTATTATTATTATTTTTCTTTATTAATTCTTGAACAGAAGTTTGTTCTTTCATACAATTGACTCCTTCATTTTGAAAAAGGGCGACATTAAGACGCCCTTAGCTTTGATTGATTTTTATTTATTTTTTAAACTTTTCTAATGTTTCTTTATCTTTGTCATATTCTTCATCTTTAAGTGGAACATATCCTGCATCTTTAGATGCTTTCTTAGAATGTTCAATTACATATTCCATAAATCCGTGGAATGCATCATTTTCTTCTAGTGATTTATTTTTAGCGTATACAAACAATGGTCTACTTAAAGGATAAGAATTATCATTTATTGTTTTTTCTTCTGGTACTATTGCTTTATCTTTATCGTCTTTAATTTTCACTGCTTTTAATGAATCTTTATTTTCTTGATAGAAGTTATATCCAAAGAACCCAATTGAATCTTTGTTATCTTGCACTGATTTAACAATAACGTTTGTATCAGCATTTTTTTCTGATTTTAAATCTTTCTCATCTAATACTTCTTCACTAAAGAAATCGTAAGTACCGTGAGATTGGTCTGGTGAAAAAGCTTTTATTTTTTTATCTGGGAATTTAGAATTTACATCTTTCCAAGTTTTAGCTTCACCATTATAAATTTTTGCTAGTTCATCTTTACTCAATTCGTCTACAAAATCATTTTCTTTATTAACTGCTACTGTTAAACCATCTTGAGCTACTTTAAATTCTGTATATTCTATGTTTTCTTTTTTAAGTTTCTCTTTTTCTTCATCTTTAATTTCTCGAGATGCATTCGAAAAGTCTGTTTCACCAGCGATAAATTTTTCAAATCCTCCACCAGTTCCCGAAACCCCGATTGATACTGACACATCAGGCTGATCCTTTGAGAATTCTTCATTTATTTTTTCCATTACAGGTGCTACTGTTGAAGAACCATCACCTTTAACTTCACCACTTAATTTATCGTCTCCAGAAGATTTGCTTTCTCCTGAACTAGATTTTTCTGCTGCGCCTCCACAAGCACCTAATAATAGTGCAGAACTTAATGCAGTTGTAGTTCCAATCAATTGCCATTTTTTCATGTCAAATCCTCCTATTAATTACACCCTTAATCTTTATTACATCTTCACTTTACAATTACTTTATTAATTACAAATAAACCTAATGTAAAGTTTGTGTTAAGACGTTATGAAAGCGTTTATATCGTCATTAGTTGTGACAAATATAAGGCGAAAAGGCATAAAACAGCTAAATATAGCTGATAAAATAAAAGAGGAGCTTGGAATATAAATCCTCACTCAAAATAAATAAGTCCTCACTTTACTGATTTATTCAATTAGAAATGAGATATTATTTTTATATAAACTTCAATTTTGTTCGTGCATGCTTGCCTAGAGTATCTACTCTCTTCTTATTTCTTCATAAACAATAAGTGCGAGTAATAGATTGGTTAATTATGTTGCACGTGGACCTCGTCTTGCAACATTCGCTACTTTATTTACACAAATAAGAGGCTGAGACAATTTATTTGTCTCAGCCTCTTTATGAATTACTTCTTATCTTTAAAGTAATAATTTATGATATCTCTACCTAAGTCCCCACCTGGTAACCATGGTTCTGGTACTGGTTGGTTTGTATATGTGATTGAGAATGATAACTCAGGGTCTTTAGCTGGTGCATATCCTACATATGTTGAGTTAACCTGTGGTTTACCATCTTTAAATACTTCTGCTGTTCCAGTCTTACCTGCTGATCTAACTACAGTATCATGGAAACTAGAATACCCTGTTCCTTCTTCTTTATTAAATGCCATATCGAAACCTTTTTGGACTTGTTTTATTTCTTTATCATTATTGTTTACTTTGTTCATCACTTCACCTTTAAATGATTTCTTAATAGGTCCAAGTGAATCTTCATTAGTAGAATTTCTAATTTCTTTTGCTAAGTGTGGTTTTAAGCGGTAACCATCGTTAGCTATTGTAGAAACATATTGTGATAATTGTATTGGTGTATAAGTATCAAATTGTCCAATTGCTAAATCAATATAATTACCTGGATTATCTTTAATAGGTTCGATTTGACCTGCTGTTTCATTTGGTAAATCTATACCTGTTTTAACACCTAACCCTACTTGGTTTAACCCTTTTCTTAATTTAATACCGGCTTCTTCCACATCAGATGGTAATGACATACCACTATTATATGGTGTTTCCGCTAATAATAATGCTGTTTTATACATAAACACGTTAGATGAATGCATAAGTGCTTCAGCATCTGTTATTCTCTTCGTACCATCTTGGTTAAAGTAAGAACGTTTTGTTAAACCACCACTAAATTTTAATGGTTCATCGACCATTGAATCTCCAATTTTTAATGCATCGTTTTGATAACCCGCTAATAAAGTAGCGCCTTTTACAGATGAACCAACTGTATATTGACTTGTAATATTTCCGATATGATTGTCAGTAATTTTGCCATTTTCATCAATATCTCGACCTGCCATTGCAAGTACATCACCATTTCTTGGGTCTTGTACAACAACCATCACTCGATCCATATCTTTGGCACCTTTATTTCGTAATGATTCTATATGTTTATCAACATATTCTTCAACTTTTTTCTGTAAATCTATATCGATTGTTAAGACAAGATCATTACCTCTAGACCCTTCAGATATAACTTCAGAACTTGTTATTTTTCCGGATTTATCAGTAACGTATTTCATTTTTTTCTTAGAACCTTTTAGAATATCTTCATATTGGTATTCTAAATATGATTTACCTACTCTATCGTTTCTTGAATATCCTTTTGATAAATAGTCGTTTACTAATTCTTTCGGTAAACCTTCCTCTTTGCTAGAAACATCACCAAATAATGTTCTTAGTGTTTCTTCATATGGATATCTTCTTTCCCAGTCCATTGTCGTATTAACACCTGGTAATTCAGATAAATGTTGAGATACTGCTGCATATTCTTCATTGCCTACATCTTCATTTTTTATGACTACCGGGCTTAACTGAGAACCTGAATTCATTTCTCTAAAAATAGCTAAAACTTGTAAATCGTCTTTAGATAATTCATCTGTATATTTCTTCGTCACTTTATTGTATAAAGCTTCATCATAATCATCTTGACTTATGTTACCGTCAGAGAAAAGTGCTTGTTCATCTTTCATAAGTTTTTGCACTTTATCTTGATTTTTGATAATCCAGTAATCTTGTTTATCTCGATCTGTGATACGAGAAGTATCCATTTTTATTAAATGAGATAATTTTTCTGCAATATCTAAAATATCATCCTGACTCGTTCTTCTATCTCTTGTATATGTAATTGCTTTCTTAGATTCATTATCGACTAGTACTTTTCCATTTCTATCGTAAATTCGACCTCTAGGGACCGACTCGTTCACAGTTATTGATTCTGTACTATCAATTGTTCTCTTATACTCAGCACCTTTTACAATTTGTAAATACCCTAATCGCATAATTAAGACTGAGAATAAAATGACAACTATCCCTAAGATGATACTTACGCGTTTATTCATTAAAAGTCGAAATTCTTCTTCTTTAGATTTCTTTTTTAATCGTTTCAAGAACTAAACCTACCTTTTCAACTCTAATATAATACTTTCATAATATATGATTATAGCTAACAATGCCATTGATATAGTTGAAATTTTATAAAAAAAGAGAGCGAGAGGAAAATCTCTTTTTTCTAAAAAGATTTCGTTATCTCACCCCAGCTTGGATGATTAGGAATGAAAAAAGCTTGATATAAGAGAATTTCAATCCAATCAACTACTGCCAATAAAAAACAAGTCCGGGACAATTAATTATGCCCCGGACTCTATTAATAAATTATTTTGCTGCTTGGTATAATTCGTTTACTTTATCCCAATTTACAACATTCCAGAATGCACTGATATAATCTGGACGTTTATTTTGGTATTTCAAGTAGTAAGCGTGTTCCCAAACATCTAATCCTAATACAGGAATTTTACCTTCAGATAATGGGTTATCTTGGTTTGGAGTTGAAACGATTGATAATTCACCGTTATCTACAACTAACCATGCCCAACCTGAACCGAAGCGTCCAGCTGCTGCTGCTGCAAACTCTTCTTTAAATTTGTCTAATGAACCGAAAGTAGAACTGATTGCATCTACTACTTCGCCTGATGGTTCAGAAGCATTTGGAGTTAACATCTCCCAGAATAATGAGTGATTGTAATGTCCGCCACCATTGTTTTGAACTGCAGTACGGATATCATCTGGTACAGAATTTAAGTTTTTAATAATATCTTCAATAGATTTACTTTCTAAGTCAGTACCTTTAACTGCATCATTTAGTTTTGTTACATAAGTGTTATGGTGTTTCGTATGATGAATCTCCATTGTCTCTTTATCGATGTGTGGTTCTAATGCATCATACGCATATGGTAATTTTGGTAATTCAAAAGCCATAAATAATCATCCTCCTCATTTGTTTTACATACTTATCTTATCAAGTTTATTCTATTTAAACAAATCTTTTGTTTATTAATATTCAAAATATTTAGTTTAGTATTTAATCATGTTGCACTTAAATCGATTTATCATTATTATTAATTAAGAATGAGGTGAACGCATGCAATATGTTAATGAATTAAAGAGATTGATTAAGCATCCAAAAAAATATCCCATGTATAGAATTACTAAATTGAGATATGTTTTTCTACATATATTACTACTGAGTATAATTCTAATTATACCGAATACTATTCAGTATTTTCAAATCACTCAAAATATATCTACATTAGCTCACGAAGAAGTTGATGAAATTCCTAAGTTTAAAATACATAATAATGAAATGAAACTGTCTGAAGAAAAAATCATTAAACTAAATGATAAACATTCTATTGTATTTACTAAATCACAACAATTTAAAATGAAACCCGAACATCTAGTCGTCTTTAAACCACAGGACATAGAAATTTCAAATTATAATGATCATACTAAAATAAGTTATGGTTCTTTATCAAGTGTAATTCATGATGAAAAGGATTTATCTAGTTTTATCGATACTATTAATGCTTCCAAATATTTTTATTTCTCTATCATTATCTTACTATTATTGTTTATACAATTTATGAGTATTTCATTTAAAATTGCTATAGTTGCTTTTATAGGTCACTTAATTAGTATCCTGTTAAATAAAAAATCTAGATATATGACTTGGTTTAAAATGATAACATTTATTATATCTATCCCTACTTTAGTCTTATTATTAGGTATTCTTATTGGGAACGCTTTATTAATGTTTGTATCATGGTGTATAATAATTGTGGGCATTATTGTTACGGCGTATTATTTACCAAACGGAAAGAAACGTGCTAGTCTTAAACAATAATAAATTAAATAAAGGGGTCTTATCATGTCACAAATCACTCATCGTACTAAAACGAAGCCAGTTAAAGTGGGCAATTTAACAATAGGCGGTTCTGATGAAGTCGTTATTCAAAGTATGACGACTACTAAAACACATGATGTTGAAGCAACAGTAGCAGAAATCAAACGTTTAGAAGAAGCAGGTTGTCAAATAGTCCGTGTAGCTTGTCCTAACGAAGAAGATGCTTATGCTATTAAAGACATAAAGTCACAAATTAACATTCCACTTGTCGTAGATATACATTTCAATTATAAATTAGCATTAATTGCAATTGAAAACGGTGCTGATAAGATTCGTATCAATCCTGGTAATATAGGTAGAAGAGAAAAGGTAGAAGCCGTTGTAAAAGCATGTAAAGAAAAAAATATTCCAATAAGAATTGGCGTTAATGCAGGCTCTTTAGAAAAACATATTATAAAAAAATATGGTTACCCTACTGCAGATGGTATGGTAGAAAGCGCATTACACCATATTAAAATACTAGAAGATTTAGATTTTCATGATATTATCGTATCTATGAAAGCTAGTGATGTTAACTTAGCTATAGAAGCTTATACTAAAGCAGCACAAGCTTTTGATTACCCATTACATTTAGGTATTACAGAAAGTGGTACGTTATTTAATGGTACTGTTAAATCATCAGCAGGTTTAGGGGCTATTTTAAGTCTAGGCATTGGAAATACTTGTCGAATTTCATTATCTGCCGATCCAGTTGAAGAAGTTAAAGTAGCTAAATCTTTACTTAAAGCTTTCGGCTTAGCTAGTAATGCGGCTACTTTAATTGCATGCCCTACTTGTGGACGTATTGAAATTGATTTAATATCCATTGCCAACGAAGTTGAAGAATACATTTCTAACCTTCAAGTACCTTTAAAAGTAGCGGTATTGGGTTGTGCAGTAAATGGTCCTGGCGAAGCTCGTGAAGCTGATATAGGTATAGCTGGAGCACGTGGAGAAGGACTTTTATTCATGAAAGGTAAAACAGTTCGAAAAGTGCCAGAAGAAACAATGGTGGAAGAATTAAAAAAAGAAATCGATAAACTGGCAATAGAAATGGAAAAAGCATAAAGTTCAACAAAACAGGAAAAACAAATTAAGGCACAATAAATTTTATTTATTGTGTTTTTATTAAATTTATAAAAAGGTGATTTAAATGACTCGGAAACCAAGATTAGGAATAGATATTGATGGTACAGTTACATGTCCCAAAACTTTCGTTCCTTATTTACAGAAAGATTTTAATGAGAAATTACGTTATGAAGATATAACTGAATACAATTTAGCTAATGTATTAAAGTGTGAGGAAGAAGAAATGTTAAACTGGTTCAAAAATAATGAATCTTATATATATCAAAATTCCCCAGTTGCTGAAGGCGCTAAAGATATATTAAACCAGCTAAAACACGAATATGAATTATATTACATCAGTGCCAGACACCACTATTTAGAAGATATAACTAAGACTTGGTTTGATACACACAATATTCCTTTTGATCAAATCATATTAACAGGGAGCCACGATAAATTAAAGGTTACTAAAGAACAACGTATTGATGTATTCTTTGAAGATAAATTAGATAATGCTTTAGATATTAACGAAAAGCTTAATATCCCGGTCTTTTTATTCGATACGCCTTATAATCAAAAATCACTTAATAAAGGCATATATAGAATTAATAATTGGCATGACGTATCAAGCATTTTAAGTAAAATATAAAAAAGGACTTCTTCACTAGATTTAACAACTAATGAAGAAGTCCTTTTAATTTATCCCGTTTTACAATTTTCGCATTTACCGTATACTTCTAATTTATGTGAAGTAATTTCAACATTTCCTAACTGTTGTTTGATTACATCCATTGGACAAAAATCAATAACTTTTGTGTTTCCGCATGATTCACAAATAAAGTGATGATGGTGATGATCCTGACATGAAATTCTAAACTTCATTTCTCCATCTATTTCCGTACTTTCTATAATATTTAGAGATTTAAATAAATATAAGTTTCTATAGATAGTATCAAACGATAAACCTTTGTAATCATCTTTCAAAGCTTCTTGAATATATTTAGCCGTTATATATTTATCTTCATTAACAAATAATGAAATAATATCGCGGCGTTTATTTGTATATTTATGTCCTTCACTCTTCAAGATTTGAATGGCCTCTTCTACTTTCAAGATGATAGCCTCCTTTTTTTATCAATACTTTACTATAAGTAATACTTCCTAATAACTCTATTATCAATAAACCTACTATAATACCACCCGGAGAAATATTCAAATAGAATGAAAGTATTAATCCCAGTATTACAGATAATTCACCAAATAAGATACTTAATCCTATTAGTTGTTTAAAGCCTTTTGCTAGTCTCATACTCGTAGCAACTGGTAAAGTCATTAAACTACTGACTAATAATATTCCTACAACTCTCATTGAAGCGGAAATAACTAGCGCTACAATGACAATGAATAATAATTGAATCCACTTAGGCATCCCTATTACTCGAGAATATTCTTCATCAAATGATAAAACGAAAAGCGATTTATACAGTAACATAACAAATATTAATACGATGATTGTTATAGCCAATATCGTAAATAAGTCACTTAAATTTACAGCACTAATTGATCCAAATAAATAACCAAATAAATCTTGATTAAAGCCACTAGCTAAAGAAATAAAAATAACACTTATTCCAATACCTGCGCTCATAATAATTGGTATCGCGATTTCTTGATAATGTTTGTATTCAGTTCTTAACTCTTCAATTAATAAAGCACCTGCTATCGAAAAGATAATACCGAACCATATAGGATTTACAGCAGCAAATACTGGACTAATGCTCATAAAGAACAGTCCCATAGAGATACCACCAAGCGTCACATGGCTCAATGCATCCGCGATAAGAGATAATCTTCTTACAACGATAAAAGCACCAATTAAAGGCGCAATTAGCCCAACAAGAATACCACTAATAAACGAATATCTTATAAAATCAAAATTCATAAAAGCATCGATCATACACAGCACGACCTTTCGAGCTCATATGATTGTGTATGCTGTTCATACGTAACCCAATACGCATTAGAATCATTGGGTGTACCTTCCATATATCATAACTCCTAACCATTTTTGTTTTGTTTATTATACTTTAGTTTATGTAGCAAGAAGCTAATCACTTAAAATCATATTTATCCTATTAACTAACATTTTCATTTAAGTTACACAATTCTTACTTTTTTATTAATAATTTTTATAGTCATTTAAAGTACTATTAGTAGTGTAAATCGTATTCATTACTAAATCAACCTTAATTGTTTTATAAAATAAAGTTTTAACCTCAATGTATTATTTTAAAATAGTAATAAAAAATAGCCGCTTGTGTAGCACCACAAACGACTAAACTTCAATAAGCTATGGTAAAGTAGACCTATTATTATCTATGGCCTAACATTTTACACTTAGTACACCACCCAAAGCTACTGAGTGTTTTTAGATTTATATAGTAACATTACATTTTGTAATGCGCAATATTTTTTGTCTATTCGCTTATGGCTTCTTCTTCAACACAACAACTTCTATCGTGCTGATGGTCTACGAACTGGACTGGATGTCCATATATTTTAGAAATAGCTACTTCATCTAATGATTTGAATGATTCGCTTGTTCCATGGAAATGTATGTGTTGGTTTAGGCATGCTACTTTACTTGCCGTGTCTGCAACTACACCAATGTCGTGTGTTACTAAAATAATTGTGATTCCCTCTTCTTTCAGTTGTGTTAATAACTGATAGAATTCTGATACGTGTCGTGCATCTATACCAACAGTTGGTTCATCTAATATTAAAATGCTTGGTTTAGATATTAAAGCACGTGCGATAAAAGTTCTTTGTTGTTGCCCTCCTGATAATTGGGCTATATTTTCATTTTTTAAATTACTTATATTTAAACGTTCTAATATTTCATCGACTTTTGCTACATCATCTTTATTAAACCATTTAAACAAACCTTTATTTTTAGTTAATCCACTCATAACAACTTCTTTTACAGTTGCAGGAAATCCTGAACTAAATGCGTTAGATTTTTGAGATACATAACTTATTTTTTCCCATGATTTATATTGGTTTATTTTTTTACCACTTATATATATATCACCCTTTTGTAAAGGTAATAATCCTAAAATTAATTTTAATAACGTAGACTTACCTGATCCGTTCGGACCTACAATAGCTAAAAAGTCTCCTCTGTATATTTGGATATTAATATCTCTTAATGCTAATTTACTAGGATAACTATAACTTATGTTTTTTAATTCGAAAATTGGTGTTTCATTTTCCACATTATTCACCTCGTCAATAGATTACTATACAACGATTATTTATAAATGTAAATAGTAATGTTTACGAATAAAAAAGAATGCTATATGATTAGCATTCTTTTTTTATTATTGATTAAATATTTTATCTTTTAAATCTGGATCAAATGTACCATTCTTTATCATTTCAATCTCAAATTTATATGGTGGTTTTTTATTTTTCTTATCATCACCGACATATGGTGTTTCTAATATTTTTGGCACGTCATTGAAAGCTTCATGGTTTACAATATAATGTAATGCATCATAGCCAATAGAACCAAAACCTATATTTTCGTGTCTATCTTTTCTCGCACCTTGTGGGTTTTTACTATCGTTAACATGTAGCACTTTAATTCTATCAAGCCCTACAATTTTATCGAACTCATTTAATACACCGTCAAAGTCTTCTTTAACATTATATCCAGCATCATTTGTATGACATGTATCAAAACATACTGATAACCTTTCGTTATGTTCTACACCATCAATGATTTGAGCAAGTTCTTCGAAAGTTTTACCACATTCTGAACCTTTACCTGCCATTGTTTCTAAAGCAATACGAACATCATTATCGTTAGTTAAAACTTCATTTAAACCTTCTATAATTTTTTTAATACCTTTTTCTTCTCCAGCCCCAACGTGAGCGCCTGGATGTAAAACAATATCTTTCGCCCCAAGTGCTTCAGTACGTTCAATTTCAGATTGTAAAAATTCTACGCCTAAATTAAACACTTCAGGTTTCGTTGTATTCGCAATATTAATAATGTAAGGTGCATGAACAACAATATTTGAAAGGCCATACTCTTTCATAGCTGCTTGACCATTTTCAATATTTAAATCTTCTATTTTTTTGCGTCGTGTGTTTTGAGGCGCTCCAGTATAAATCATAAATGTTGAAGCATTATAACTAGCAGCTTCCTCTGCTGCTTGAAGTAACATCTTCTTACCACTCATAGAAACGTGAGATCCAATTAACATATCTGACACCTATCCTTTTCTACTTTGCTTTTTTGTACGTTTAGAATGTGCTTTTTTCTCTTTGAATTTCAGCTCATCTAATTCTTTCTTGAATTTCTTTTTATATCCTGGTTTTACTTTATTTTTTTTGTTACGTTTAATTCTTTGTTTTAAACTTTGTTCTATATTATCTTCTTTTTTAACACGTCTTGTACGTTTTTGACGATCTTTAATCTCGACAAATTCACCATTTTTTATATCAACGTGATTAAATTTATAGTTTTTCTTTTCGATTTGCGTAATTAAATCATCTTCATCAGGCGTATATAAAGTAATAGCAATACCTTTATAGTCTCCACGACCTGTACGACCAACTCTATGTGTAAAGAAGTCAATTTCTTTTGGCAAGTCATAGTTAATAACATGGCTTACACCTTCAATATCGATACCTCTTGAAGCTAAGTCACTTGCAACAACAAATTCGAAGTCTAACTGCTTAACACGTTTCATTTGTTGTGTACGTTCTCTTGGTGATAATCCACCATGAATAACACCAACTTTATAACCATGTTCAGATAAATAAGCCACTAACTCATTTGCTCTATCACGACTATTAGCAAAAATAATTGCTAAGTATGGATTAATAACGTCCATTACTTTTAACATTTTCGCTTGTTTCTCTTCACCTTTAGTAGGTATTAAATAAAAATCTATATTATCTTTATTAGATGATTCTGTTTCTATTTCAACAAATTCAGGTTTATCTAAATATTTATTTAAAAATGGATGTAATGCTTTAGGTATAGTTGCACTAAACACAGAAATTTGAGCAGATTTATCAAGTCTGCTAGCAATGCTGTCTACTTTAGGCATAAATCCTAAATCAATCATTAAATCCGCTTCGTCAATTACTACTGATTTTGCTAAATGTAAATCTAATGCTTTTTCTACAGCCATATCATCAATTCTATTTGGAGTTCCTACCACAACTTGTGGCGTGTTCTTAGACTTATCTATATCTCTTGATTTATCTGTACCACCAATATATAAATTGACTTTTATACCTTTTTTATATTCCGCTAAATGAGATGCAGCGTTATACAATTGTTTAGCTAACTCTCTTGTTGGAGCTAATATAATAACTTGTGGCTCTTTTAAATCTACATCTATTTTATCAAATAGTGGTAATAAAAATGCATGAGATTTACCTGTACCAGTTTGTGATTGTCCTATTATATTTGAACCCTTTTTAATTTTTGGTATTACACGTCGTTGTACTTCTGTCGGCTGGTTAAATTTCAAATCTTTAACTGCCTCAACTAATTCATTTTCTAATTGAAAATGTTCAAACGGATGCTTAGACATAAGCGACCCTCCTCGTTTCTTTTTCACTTCATATATTATATAGTAAATGAAAGTAATATGATAGAGTTTAAGGTTATTTTGATACTTTAATTAGTTTCAATCATTCTTGACACTTGTTATAATGATTAAGAATAAGGGGGGCTTTGTATGGAAATCGTTAAAATAACGCCTAGAGGATATTGTTATGGTGTTGTAGATGCCATGGTTATTGCACGAAATGCTTCATTAGATAAAACGTTACCGCGTCCGATATATATTTTAGGTATGATTGTTCATAATAAACATGTGACTGAAGCTTTTGAATCTGATGGTATTATTACTTTAGATGGCCCAAACAGACTAGAAATTTTAGAACAAATCAACGATGGAACTGTTATATTTACTGCGCACGGCGTTTCTCCAGAAGTTAAACGTCGCGCCAAAGAAAAAGGGCTTGTATGTATTGATGCCACTTGTCCTGATGTAGAAAACACACACCAATTAATTAGAAATATGAAATCAAATGGCTATAACGTTGTTTATATAGGTAAAAAAGGCCATCCAGAACCAGAAGGTGCAGTAGGAGTAGCACCAGATATTGTACATTTAGTTGAAACAATTGATGATATTAATGCTTTACCCGAGTCTTTAAAAGATAAAAAATTAATCGTAACTAATCAAACTACAATGTCTCAGTGGGATGTTAAACACCTTATGGACGAATTAAAAGAACAATATCCAAATATCGAAATACACGAAGAAATCTGCTTAGCGACTCAAGTTAGACAAGAAGCTGTTGCTAACCAAGCAAACCAAGCTGATTTATTAATTGTTGTTGGCGACCCAAAAAGTAACAACTCTAATAGATTAGCACAAGTCTCTAAAGAAATTGCACATACAAATGCCTATAGAATTTCAGATATAAGCGAACTAAAAATTGAGTGGTTGCAAGGTGTAAGTACCGTTGCAGTAACAGCAGGTGCTTCCACTCCTACACCAATTGTTAAAGAAGTAATTGATTATATTAAAAATTATGACCCAACAAATATTGACGTTGAAAAACTTAAAAGTAATGTGCCAGTTGAAAAAATATTACCAAAAATTAAAAAACCAAAGCCTGTAGAAATTATGAAGTAATAATGATTAAATATTATAAGTTGCAGTGAAAGATTTCAAATCGGTGGAGTTTTTCACTGCTTTTTTATAGGGTAAGTATTAAATAGATAAGTTTTATTGGATTAATTAAATAAAAAAAGTCTGCGACACAAACAAATGCCCCAGACTAATTGATTAAACCTATTAATTGTACTTATAGTTTATTACATATATTCGTAAGGATCAGTATTAATATTTGATGATACAACGTTTATTTCACCATTAGTCCAATCTTCTAGTAATGATTTTAATCCGTCTTTCATGACATATTCACTATAGTGATTGGCATCTAATACGTTTATACCATCCATTATTGAATCTAAAGCTTCATGATGTTTCACATCGCCTGTAATAAATAAATCAGCCTGTTTATTTTTAGCGATATGAGCATAACCAATACCAGCTCCACCTACTATAGCAATTCTCTTAATAGTAGCTTTTTTATCACCTATAAAACGAACTGCTGGTATATCTAACTGTGTTTTATAATGTCCAACAAAATCCTCTACAGAAAGTTCTTGTGGTAATTCTCCTATAATACCTAAACCTACTGAAGAAGCTTTCTCCATTTTAATAAAATCAAAAACAGGTTCCTCATAAGGATGATATTCGTATAATAATCGTGTTGCTAAAGCTTTATCTTTCCCATCAATCATTAACTCTAATTTCGTTTCATAAACTATTTTTGTTTTATTAGATGTACCTATATGGGGATTAGCATTTTCACTTGGCTTGAATTGGCCTTTACCTTGTGATTGGAAAAATACATTACTATATTCTTCTGTTTGAGCTAATTGATGATTATCAAATGCCTTTTTCATTTCTTCTACGTTTTCATCTGGTATAAATATTTGCAGTTTATAATATGTTTCATTTTGCTTATCTAAAATTTCCACATTAGTAAGTCCTATATTCTGACCTATCATATAACTTACACCTTTATCATACACATCTAAATTTGTATGAAGAGCAATTAATTGTATGTCATTTTGGATTAATTTTCTTATAATCGGTCCATAACTATCATTTGTGATGTTTTGAACACCTTTAAAAATTAAAGGATGATGTGCGATAATCGTATTGATATTTTGTTCAATTGCTTCATCTACTACTTCATTCGTGCAATCGAGAGTTGTTAGTATACCATTCACTTCATTTTCTTGGTTACCAACCAACAAACCTACATTATCCCATGATTCACTACTTGAGAATGGTACATGCTTATCTATTACTTGTAATAAGTCTTTAATAATCATCATAGCACCTCTTTAATCTGTTTTATTTGCGCCTGTATTTCATTATAACGAGTTTGGTCTTTATGATTTTTTAGCTGATTACTAATATTCTCTAAAGATTCAATTTCTCTTTCCCATTTTTCATAAAATAATTCATCTTTTTCTATCATTAATTTAGGACCAAACTTTAATTCATTCTCACTTAATTGCATTTTCCCTTTTTTAGCAACAATAATCTCGTATATATGCTTTTTATCTTTAATCAATTGCTCTGCTTCAATGTTGTATCCTAACTTTTTCAATACTTGTCTAATTGGTAACGCATGTATATTAGCTTGTAATATTAAATCAGGGTAATGTATCAATTTTTCTTTACCTTCATCTAATATTTGAGCAATTAAAGGTCCACCCATACCACATATTGTAATAACATCTACCGTACCATTTACAACTTCTAATCCATCGCCTAACTTTATCTCAATAGACTTCGAAAGTCCGTGTAACTCGGTGTTTTTTTGAGCTGATAGAAATGGCCCTTTAACAACTTCCCCTGCGATAGCTTCTTTTACTAAATTATTTTGAATGGCGTAAATAGGCAAATAAGCATGGTCTGATCCTATATCTGCTAATTTATTATGATTTAAGTACTCACTAACTTTTGTTAAACGTTTATTTATTTGGATCATGACATTTTCCTTTCATTAAAAAAATCTTTTGCCAAGGCAAAAGATTTTTTATTATTATTTAGCATCTTCTTTTAAATATTTGACAAGTGTGTCTAAATCTTTGTCTGAAATAGTCGCTTCGTCATGCGCAGGCATTGAACCTTTACCATCACGGATGATTTTTTTCATTTCACCAGCGTCATTAGAACTACCAGCTAATTTAGGACCCATTCCACCTTCAAGATTTTGTCCATGACAACTTGTACAATTATCTTTTGCAAATGTTGCAGCGTCAAACTTCTCAGTTTTTTCACCGCCACCTTTGCCTTCTTTTTCTTCATCCTTGTTAGCACCATGTGCTGACATGAAGAATATTAATCCCACACCGAGTAATAAAATCAGAATAAACGGGAAAACAGGATTACGATTCATTCATACAACCTCCCTTTTATTAAACCTTCATACAATTATATTTTATATTAAAACAACGCATTGTCAAAGGCTTTTTGGGATTAATATTAACTTTTACAAATTAGTCCATAAAATCTTTCAAGCGTTTACTTCTTGATGGGTGTCTTAATTTGCGTAAAGCTTTTGCTTCGATTTGTCTAATACGTTCTCTTGTTACACCAAATACTTTTCCTACTTCTTCTAAAGTACGTGTACGACCGTCATCAAGACCAAAACGTAATCTTAATACATTTTCTTCTCTATCCGTTAATGTGTCTAAAACATCCTCTAATTGCTCTTTTAATAATTCATAAGCAGCGTGGTCAGAAGGACTTTGTGCATCTTGATCTTCTATAAAGTCACCTAAATGACTGTCATCTTCTTCACCAATAGGCGTTTCAAGTGACACTGGTTCTTGAGCATTTTTCAAGATTTCGCGTACTTTTTCTGGTGGTAAATCCATTTCTTCACCAATTTCTTCTGGTGATGGATCTCTACCTAAATCTTGTAATAATTGTCTTTGAACACGAATTAATTTATTAATCGTTTCTACCATGTGTACTGGAATACGTATAGTACGTGCTTGGTCAGCTATAGCTCTAGTGATAGCTTGACGAATCCACCATGTAGCATAAGTTGAGAACTTGAATCCTTTGTTAAAGTCGAATTTTTCTACAGCTTTAATAAGACCCATGTTACCTTCTTGAATAAGGTCTAGGAATAACATACCTCTACCAACGTAACGTTTAGCTATACTTACTACAAGTCTTAAGTTCGCTTCAGCTAAACGAGACTTCGCTACTTCATCGCCTTTTTCTATTCTTTTAGCTAATTCAATTTCTTCTTGTGCTGTTAATAGATTTACACGTCCTATTTCTTTTAAGTACATTCTTACTGGGTCATTTATTTTTACACCTGGAGGAGCACTTAAGTCATTTAAACTTAATTTATCATCAGTATCAGTAGAATCTTTTTCGTTAATAAGATTGATTTCATTTTCATTGATCAAATCAAAGAAATCATCCATTTGATCTGAATCCATTTCATAATTTTGCAATTTATCAGCAATTTCTTCATGACTTAAATGTCCAGCTTTTTTACCTTGTTCAATTAATTGATGCTTAACTTGTTCAATTGTTAAAACTGCTTCATTGTTAGCGCTATTGATTTTATTTAATTCTTTGTCAGACATGAATAGGCCTCCCGGTTATTTAACTCTTACATTCTATTCCGATTATATTGTACAATTTGTTCCAAATACTGTCTTTGCAACGCCATATCACCTGATTGCATTGCTTTATTTAATTGTTCATTTAAATATTCGATTGTATTTTCTTTAATTTCTTCAGGACTGATTATATTAATATAGTCTTCAATTTCTTCACTTTCTGGATCGTCATTAATAAGCAATGAATCGAGGTACATAACGGTTTCCATAATATTATGATCTTCAATGTAACTCGAAAAATCACTAATATTAAAGACATCGTTATTCTTATAATACCCATTTAAACGTGAAAAAATCACTCTATTATTCAATGAAGTAAAATCTTCTTGATTAATCCTAGAATGATATTCTAAAAATAACTGTTTTTGATTCATAAAATGTTTTATTAATGCTTGTTCAGCTCTACCGACTTTATCTAGTTTTTTTTCCTTGAAATCCGGAACATATTGGTCGTAATCGATAGTATTTTGAACTATATTAGGCGAGAGTTGATTTTTTAGACTGTTAACATCTACTTTATACAAATCAGCAACTTGTTGCAATACTTTTTTTCTTAAAAAGTCTGAGCGAATAAGATTTATATCATTAATTAATTCTTCTAAGTGTTGCTCGTGTTTTAAATCGTTGTTTTCATTAGCATAATATAATTGTTGTGCTTTAAATCCAACAAATGATTGTTTTTGACTATCTACAAACGATTTAAACGCTTCGTTTCCGTACTCTGTAATATAATCATCAGGGTCCATTTTTTTAGGTAAATGAACTACATAAACATTTATACCTTCATTTAATAATATTTTACCTACATTTAAAGCTGCTTCATTCCCTGCGAAATCTCCATCATACAGCAAAGTTACATTAGATGCCAGTTTTTTGACCATAATAATATGTTCTTTTGATAAAGCTGTTCCCATTGTTGCTACAACTTGCTTTATATCCGCTTGATCTGCTTTAATAACATCCATAAAGCCTTCTAATAATATCACTTCATCGTTTTGTCTAATAAACTTTCTTGCTCGATCGATATTATAAAGCATTTTTCTCTTTTGAAATATAGGAGTTTCTGGGCTGTTTAAGTATTTAGGTGTCTGATCTGTATATGTACGCCCTGAGAAACCAACTGTTTTACCTTGAAAGTTTAATAACGGGAATATTATTCTATCTCTAAATCTGTCGAAATAATCAAAAGTTTCATCATTTCTACTTAATAACCCTGCCTCAAACGCTAATACTGCATCATATCCATTTTTTTCAAGAAAATCATGAGTAAATTTAGAATGGTTAGGTGAATAACCAATTTTTCTATCATTAATTAATTCATCTGTAAATCCTCTAGATTTTAAATATGCTAAAGCTTCTTCTCCTTCTTCAGTATGTTTCAAAATATAATGAAAGTTATTTGCCATTAGTTCGTGCATTTCAATCATTTTTATATGATCGTCTACTATTGCCTCAGAAGAACTCGGTTCATTACTTTCAACATGAATATCTACTCTACTTCCAAGTTCTTTTACTGCTTCAACAAATGGAATATCCTTAATTTCTTGAATAAATTGAAAGACGTTACCACCTTTTTTACAACCAAAACAATGACATATTTGTTTATCTTCAGAAACAGAAAAGGACGGTGTTTTTTCATCATGGAAAGGGCAAAGTCCAATATAATTACGACCTTTTTTTTCTAACTTTACATATTCACTTACAACATCTAATATGTCATTTTTTTCCCGAATTTCGTTTATTGTTTCTTGTTCAATTCTCATTATTTCACCCTTTAGCGGTTTTGTTGAGTAATGATTTTTATAATATCATTAGCTGTTTCTTCTATTGCTTTATCTGACACATCAAGTACAGGACAGCCAATTTTATCAACTACTTCTTCAAAATAGTGTAACTCTTCTTCAATACGGTCATCTTTCGCATAATTTGCATCATCACTTAAACCTAATTGTATTAATCTCGCTCTTCTAATGGCATTTAAATTTTTTTGATTAATTTTAAGCGCTATACATTTTTTTGGATCAATATCAAATAATCCTTCTGGAGGTGCTACTTCCGGAACTAATGGAACGTTCATCACTTTATATCTTTTGTGAGCTAAGTATTGCGATAAAGGGGTTTTAGAAGTTCTAGATACGCCTATTAGTACAATATCTGCTTTAGGTAATCCTCGTGGATCTCTTCCGTCATCATATTTAACAGCAAATTCAATAGCTTCTATCTTCTTAAAATAATCTTCATCTAATTTATGAATATTGCCTGGTTCATTAAGAGACTTTTCATTTAACTCATTGCTCAGTATTGTCATTAATGGCCCCATAATATCTACGTTTTCTATGTTATGTTCTTCTAGTTGTTCCTTTAAGTAATTTCTCATATCAGGTTTCACCAATGTATATACAACGATTGATTTTTGTTCTAAAGCGAGTGATACTACTTCATTAATATTATTTTCATTTTCGATGTAAGGCAATCTAACAATATCCAATGCATTACCTTCTGTTTTAAATTGTGAAGTACATGCTTTAGTTACAAGTTCAGCTGTTTCTCCTACTGAATCAGATGCAATGATTATTCTAATTTCTTCCATTTGAAATATTCCTCCTACTCGTCTTCGATAAGTGAAACAAAAGCTCTAGTTATAGTAGTTTTTGTTATTCTACCTTTAACCTTCAATTTATTATCTTTTACTTTTTTCACTACTGGTAATGCATCAATTTGCTTATCAATTAATAATTTAGCAGCATAGATTAATAAATCTTCTTCTAAACAAACTGTAATATTTGGCATGCGGCTCATATTTATACTTACTGGTGTCTCTTTTAAACTTTGACCACCAATTGCTGCTCTTAAAAGGTCTTTTCTTGAACATACACCTATTAAATAACCTTCTTTATCGATAACAAACAATGTTCCTACATCTTCTAAAAACATTTTACAAATTGCTTCATATACTGAAACACTTTCTTCTATAACAACTGGTATAGCCATAGATTCTTTAATTGTTATTTTTTTGATAGAATCACTTAATAATTGTGTACTAGATTTTCCTGTATAAAAATACCCCACCCTCGGTCTGGCATCTAAATATCCAGCCATTGTTAAAATAGCGAGATCCGGTCGTAAAGTTGCTCGCGTTAAGCTTAATCGTTGAGCAATTTTTTCTCCTGTTATCGGGCCATTATTTTTCACAATTTGAACGATTTGCTCTTGTCTTTGATTTAATTCGATTTCTCTCACCCCTTCAAACACAACTCAGTTATATTGATTATAACATGACTGATAAAATATACTCAATTTGAATACTTGTTTTTACTTGATTAGTACCAAATTGCGTGCTATATTTTAATTAACTTTGAAATTAAAAGCGAGTTAAGGACGGTGAAAGCTTAACAATAAAGTTTTGGCTTACAAATATATATATAAAGTGAGTGGCTACACTAATTTGGGTGGAACCGCGGGTAATATACTCGTCCCAAGGCATTGATACTTGATGTCTTGGGGCTTTTTTAATTAAATGAGGAGTGAATTTTTTTATGGCAAAAGATATGGATAAGATAGTTACGTTAGCGAAACACAGAGGTTTTGTATTCCCAGGAAGTGAAATTTATGGTGGTTTAGCTAACACATGGGATTATGGTCCTCTAGGTGTAGAATTAAAGAATAATATCAAAAAAGCTTGGTGGCAAAAATTTATTCAGCAGTCTCCGTATAACGTTGGTTTAGATGCTGCAATTTTAATGAATCCAAAAGCTTGGGAAGCATCAGGACATTTATCAAACTTTAACGACCCAATGATTGATAACAAAGATTCAAAAATTCGTTATAGAGCAGATAAATTAATTGAAGATTACATGCAAAATGTTGAAGGCGATGAGAACTTTATTGCTGATGGCATGAGCTTTGATGAAATGAAACAGTTAATTGAAGACAAAGGTATCACTTGTCCAGAAAGTGGAACAGCTAACTGGACTGACATTAGACAATTCAATTTAATGTTTAAAACTTTCCAAGGTGTAACAGAATCATCTACAAACGAAATTTTCTTACGTCCTGAAACTGCACAAGGTATTTTTGTTAACTACAAAAATGTTCAGCGTTCAATGCGTAAAAAATTACCATTCGGTATCGGACAAGTTGGTAAATCATTTAGAAATGAAATAACACCAGGTAACTTTATTTTCAGAACAAGAGAATTTGAACAAATGGAACTAGAATTCTTCTGTAAACCAGGTACTGAAATTGAATGGCAAAATTACTGGAAAGATTTCGCAGCAAATTGGTTAACAGATTTAGGTATTAAAAAAGAAAATACTAAAATGCGTGATCATGATGAAGATGAATTAAGTCACTATTCAAATGCTACAACTGATATTGAATATAAATTCCCGTTTGGTTGGGGAGAACTATGGGGTATCGCTTCAAGAACAGACTATGATTTAAAACAACATAGTGAATTCAGTGGTGAAGACTTCAATTATCACGATCAAGAAACAAATGAAAAATACATCCCTTATTGTATTGAACCATCACTTGGTGCAGACCGTGTAACATTAGCATTTTTATGTGATGCTTATGAAGAAGAAAACGAAGGTGAAAAAGAGCAACGTACAGTAATGCATTTCCACCCTGCTCTAGCACCATATAAAGCAGCAATTTTACCATTAAGTAAAAAGCTATCACCTGACGCTATTAAAGTTTATGAAAAATTAAGTGCAAACTTCGCAATCGACTTTGACGAATCACAATCTATTGGTAAACGTTACCGTCGACAAGACGAAATTGGTACACCTTACTGTATTACTTTCGACTTCGACTCATTAGAAGATAATCAAGTAACAGTACGTGACCGTGATACAATGGAACAAATTCGTATGCCAATTGATGAAGTTGAAAACTTCTTAGCGGAAAAAATTAAATTCTAATTTTTAATTTAGAAAACATACACCCCTTAAATGAAATTTAAACGCTCATTTAAGGGGTGTTTTTATATTTTTAAATTTTCAAGTTGCTTTATTAACTTTTTGGTTTTAAAAATAACGCCTATATATTCATCGTACATATTATCGCTAAGGTTTTGTATTTCTTTTTTTATATCATCATTGATTTTAAAACTATTTAAATTCTGTATTGGTAATTGATACATTAAATTCATAAGATACAATGCTCTATTTGAAATTCTAAATGCATGCTCATCATGAATTAATGCCTGATTACTTAAGGGACCATTATATATAAAGCTGTAAGCATTAAGTTGTTGTTGATCCATATCACCTGTTACAACACATGCATTAAACCTTGGTTCATAACCATATTTAGGCATACATTTTAAAGCGACAATCATACTCATTGTGTCAGCGTCGACACCCTTCTCTACCGCTTGAAAAACACCTAGCAATAATTCATAGAAAAATGCATCATGCTCTTCAGCTTCAAGTGCTTTATCTATTACTTCTATGCAATAAGCACCATAAGCGCTTTTAAATATATCACTTTGCATCTTTCTATGACTATTAATAATGTCAGCAGAAGTTAAAGTGCCCATTCCTTTAAATTTAGAAAAAATAAACAAGCCATGTACAAAGGGTTGAGTAGCACCTTGTAAATGATGACTTGTTTTTTTTGCACCTCTAGCCATAAGCGGAACTTTATGACCATGTTCATTTAAAATTGTAATGATTTTATTATTTTCACCGTAATCTACAGAGCGAATGACAAAACCTTCTTGTTTATAAAGCACTTTATCATCGCCTCCATTCTCATTAATACTCGTCTTCGCGATAACCCATTTGCTTAATAAAGTTAGGTTTATTACGCCAATCTTTTTGTACTTTAACCCATAAATCTAAATAAACTTTAGAACCTAACAACATTTCAATGTCTCTACGTGCCCGTTTACCTATTTCTTTAAGCATTTTTCCACCTTTACCGATGATAATACCTTTTTGTGAATCACGTTCTACATAAATTGTTGCTTCTACATGAACTTTTTCATTTTCAGCTTTTGTCATTTTATCAACATTTACACCTACTGCATGTGGTATTTCTTGATTCGTCAAATGCAAAGCTTTTTCTCTGATTAATTCTGCTACAACAAATTGTTCAGGGTGATCAGAAATTTGGTCTTTTGGATAATACATTGGACCTTCTTCAAGATATTTTTTGAATTGAGCTAATAACGTTTCAATATTTAAGCCTTCTAAAGCTGATATTGGAACAATTTCTGCAAATTCCATAGTTTTTTGATATTTTTCAATTTCAACTAATAATTGGTCAGGGTGTATTAAATCAATTTTATTTAAAACTAAAAACACTGGTGTTTTAGTTTGTTTAAGTAACTCAATGATATATTCATCACCTTTACCTATGTTTTCATCAACATTTACCATAAACATGATTAAATCCACTTCTTTTAAAGTGTTTTTCGCTATTTTCATCATGTAATCTCCTAAAGCATGTTTAGGTTTATGAATACCTGGAGTATCAATAAATATCATTTGTGCATCATCCGTTGTTAATACACCTTGTACTTTATTTCTAGTAGTTTGTGCTTTATCTGACATAATCGCAACTTTATGACCTATAACTTTATTCATAAATGTTGATTTGCCGACATTAGGTCTACCTATAATAGATATAAAACCTGATTTGAATTCGCTCATTTATCCTAAATCCTTTCCTGAGAAACCGAGTGGTAATAATTCATTAACAGTCGTTTCAATTCTTTCTTCTGTTTGATTTGTTAAAAATACTGGCATATCATCGTCACATAGTTCTTTAAGTACTTGTCTACATGTTCCACATGGTGAAGAAGGTTCATCAGCATCAACTGTAATTGTAATACATTTGAAATCACCGGGTCTATAACCATCTGACATTGCCGCCACTAAAGCTGATCGTTCTGCACAAATAGTTGATGGATAGGCTGCGTTCTCAATATTTGCGCCATAGTATGTTTTTCCGTCTTTCGTTATTAAATAAGCACCTACATTAAATTTAGAGTAAGGTGTATACGCTCTTTTTTGCGCTTCTCTAGCACCTTCATACCATTCTTTTAAAAATTCCATATTTTCCATCCCCTTAAAAAATATTTAACAATTTAGGTAAAAATATTATTATCCCGATAATGATAGCCATAATAGATGCTAATAATACTGCTAAAGCAGCTGTATCTTTAGCGTGCTTTGCTAGTATATGAAAATCATCAGTGTACATGTCTACAATGTATTCTATTGATGTATTGAGCACTTCTGTTATTAAGACTATAAAAATGGCAATTAAAACAAATAACCATTCATACATATTTAACTTAAAAACAAAACTCAAAACAATAACAATCAGTGCCATTAATAAATGAAATAAAAAATTATTATCTTTCTTTAGAATCGTAAAAAGTCCTACTACAGGAAATTTAAACCTATTAAAAAATTTATTCACGTGTAAGTCCAAACTCAGTTAAAATTTCATCTTGTCGTGAAAACATTTCTTTTTCTTCTGATTCTGTCATATGATCATAACCTAGTAAGTGTAAAAAGCCATGTAATGCTAAAAATCCTAATTCTCTACTTAAGCTATGATTATATGATTCTGCTTGCTCTTTAGCAACTTCTAAACAAATTATGATATCACCTAATATTCTAGGCATATCTAACCCTTCAATCTCTGGTTCATCTTCTTCTAGAGAAAATGAAATAACATCTGTTACTTTATCTTTATCTCTATAGTCTCTATTGATTGCTTGTATTTCGCTTTCATCGACAAATGAAATAGATAATTCTGCTTCTTCTTCAATTTTTTCCTTTTTAGCAGCAAATTTTAATAGTGATTCTATTTGTTCTTTCGTATCTTGATTAATGACGTTGTGATCATCAATAAAATCCATTGTTAACATGTTATTTCTCCTCTTCATAAGCGTTAATTATTTTACCAACTAATGGGTGTCTGACAACATCAGTTTGTTCTAAGTAAGTAATTTCAATACCTTTAATACCACTTAGCTTTTGGTCCGCTTCAATTAAACCACTTTTAACGCCTTTAGGTAAGTCAATTTGTGTTCTATCACCCGTGACTACCATTTTTGAGCCAAAACCTAATCTTGTTAAAAACATTTTCATTTGCGGTAAAGTTGTATTTTGGGCTTCGTCTAATATAACGAATGCGTCATCAAGCGTACGCCCTCTCATATAGGCTAAAGGAGCAATTTCAATTGTACCTCTTTCTATTAAGCGCGCTGTTTGCTCAGTCCCTAATATAGTGTGCAAACCATCATAAAGTGGTCTTAAATAAGGGTCGACTTTTTCTTTTAAATCGCCAGGTAAGAATCCTAAAGATTCTCCAGCTTCAACAGCTGGTCTTGTTAATACGATTCTTTTAACTTTACCTAAGCGTAACGCTCTTGCAGCCATTACGACAGCTAAGAATGTTTTTCCGGTACCTGCTGGTCCTATACCAAACACTAAATCATTATTCTTAATGTTATTAATATATATTCTTTGGCCCATTGTTTTGGCTCTAATTACTTTACCATTACTATCTTTCGCAACTTCTTCGTCGTATAAATTGACTAATTTATCAATTGTACCTTTTTCAGCCATTTTCACTGCTGCTTGTACATCATTTATCGTTATATTCGAACCACTTTCAATTACTTTAAGTAAATTCATTAATACACGTTCAGCTTTTTCAACATTTTCTAAACGTTTACCACGAACACTTATTTCTTGTCCTCGTGTTAAAATATCCACCTCGAGTTCTTCTTCAATATATTTTATATGCTCATCTCCATTACCTAGTAATGCTTGAGCTTGATCCATACTCTCGATTTGAATTAGTGTAGGCATTAAATAACTCCTTTATTAGTTGAATTGTTACCACTTTAAATGTACCAAACCTTTGTCTAACGTGCAATCTTATGCACTTTATTTTGAATATTATTTAAGTTTTCCTGTGATTTAATCATTTTATTTATTTTTTGAAATTCACGTAACCTATTACTATTATTTAACTTAATATCCGGATTGATTCGAATTAATGTAATAATAAATTCTCTTTCTTCTATTGGAGAAACTTTTTCTATAATTTCTCCTTTGTATACTATTTCTATCATACTATTTCCTTCGATAGATTTCGCCATATTTAACTGTTCAATATTAAATATATTATATGTTTTTTTGAAAAGACCTCTACGTATAGTCAAGAAGTGTTCTTTTACACTATATCTCTCTAGAAGTATATTAATTATAATTAAAAACACTAGAACAAAAGTAATAAAAATTAGTAATTTATTACTTATAAGTAACGGAATTAAAGATATTAAAAATAGCAAAATTGATATCATTATAGATGAAACACTTAGTTTCTTTTTAAATATCATTTTTATCACACCTTTGTTCTTACTAAGTTTATTGTAATTCTAAATCTACAATTTGTGAATAAAAACTAAAGGTATTATCAAAATAAAAACTCAGAGAAAATTCTAGTTGTAAGAATTTCCCCTGAGTTATGCTACTCTAATAAATGTTAATCTCTAGCTATTCAACTTATTTGATGCCCTCTGGTCTTTTAAGAATTTCTGACCAAATAATACCATTAACAACATTGTTCTCGTCAATATTTACAGCTTCATCATTAAATTTATGTTTACTATTTAAGTAGAGTTGTTTAACCATCGTTCTTCTAGTTCTTTCAGAAAGTTGAGTATTATGAATAATCTCATTAGCTTCTTCTTCAAGTTTTTCAAAGCTTTCCTGTTGAACTTTAGATAAAGATTGTTTTTCTTCTTTACTAAATTCTAATAAATTTTTGATTGCTTCTTTTTGACGCATTGGTTTATTTTTATGAATTTCTTCTTTTCTTTTATTAATCAATTCATTTTCATGAGCATCTGTTGACTGAGCTTGGCTTTGAGTTTGTGGCTGAGTTTCACTATTATTTTGCTTTGTATTTACTTGCTCAACATCTATCCCTTGTTTCTCTAGATGATTGGATAGTTGTTTAGCTAATTGTTTATAGTGGTTAGACATTCGATCAGTCGAACTAGTTTCAGCCTTTTCTTTATAGGAATAGAACTTTTTAACTAATTCTTGTAATTCTAGTTGAGCATTATCCACTTGATTACTAGCTTGTCTTTGGACTGGCTTTTTACTCGGATTTGGATGTGCAGGCCATTGAGTATTTTGCTTTTTCTTTTTATTTTTAGCGCCATTTTCAACTATGCCACTAATCACACTAATAATAATCCAAATAACAAAGATTATAATGCCTATCTCCATTTAAATCACCTCTCTTATTCGTTCGGTGAATTTGCGTCTTGTGGATTAGTACTCTTATTTATAGCTTCTCTCATACCAGTATCAGCTTCTATATTTTTTAAATTATAATAATCTTTAACGCCGATATTGCCTGATTTAAGTGCTTCAGCCATTGCAAGAGGTACTTCAGCTTCAGATTCAACAACTTTAGAACGCATTTCTTGTACACGTGCTTTCATTTCTTGTTCTGTAGCTACAGCCATTGCACGACGTTCTTCAGCTTTAGCTTGTGCAATATTTTTATCTGCAAGTGCTTGCTCAGTTTGAAGATCTGCACCGATGTTTTTACCGATATCCACGTCTGCGATATCTATAGATAAGATTTCAAATGCTGTACCTGAATCTAAACCTTTACTTAACACTGTTTGTGAAATACTGTCTGGATTTTCAAGTACTTTCGTATGGTGTTTACTTGAACCAATTGTTGATACAATACCTTCACCAACACGTGCGATGATTGTATCTTCACCAGCACCACCAACTAAGCGATCAATATTTGCTCTAACAGTAATTCTAGCTTTCGCTTTAACTTCAATACCATTCATAGCAACACCAGAAATAAATGGTGTTTCAATTACTTTAGGGTTAACTGACATTTGTACAGCTTCTAGAACGTCACGACCAGCTAGATCGATAGCTGCACCACGTTCAAATGCTAAGTTAATCTCAGCTCTTTGTGCTGCAATAATCGCATCTACTACTCTATCAACGTTACCTCCAGCTAAATAGTGAGATTCTAATTGATTTGTAGTTAATGCTAAACCTGCTTTATGTGCTTTAATTAACGGATTAATAACTCGTCTTGGTGAAACACGTCTTAAACGCATTCCGACTAATGTTCCTATTCCTACTTTAACGCCTGCAGCTACAGCTGAAATCCATAATCCAACTGGTACAAACGAGAATAGAATCATAAGTAATACAATAACAATTACCGCAATAATGATTATGGCGATTAAACCTGATAACATATGCAACTCTCCTTAATTTAAATTTCTCTTACGACTACTCTTGTACCTTCAACCTGTACAATTTTAACTTGTTGGTCTTTTTGAATAAAATTACCATCAGAAACAGCATCTATTCTATCATCATCAACAAGGATAATACCTGAGGGTCTCAGCGCTGTAAAAGTTGTACACACTTTACCAATTAAATGACTTCTATCATCATGTGATGTATAACCTGACTCTTTGTTTGTAGAATCTCTAAGAATGACTTTTTCAAAGAATGGTATTTTTCGATTAAAACCTTTCACTAATATCACCCACTCTATAGTTGTTAAAATTAAAGCAACTGCAATAATAGCGCCCATGATTAATAAATTATCACCAACTAATATAAAACTGCCGATAATTGCAATAAAACCAAGGATACCAAGTACAGCGCCTACAACAAATAATTCAATAATGACTAAAATAACACCAATTGAAAACAATAAAACGGACATTAAACTAATTTCATCAACTATTACAAAACCTATAAAAAATATAAGTGTACATATAAAACTTGCAATGCCGGCAAAGTTTATACGTTCTGAATATAGTTGATAAAGTGCGCCTAGAAAAATAATACAAGTCAAAATCAATGTAATAATTGGCGAAGATATAAAGTCACCAAATGAAGAAACACTTTGACTTGAAACAATACCTAAATTTATGTTGTTTTGAATAAACATAAGTATGTATTCATACGCTGATGTCAATATTACCACCCCTCTATTTCATTATACAATAAATCACCAGTGAACTAAAACGTATATATCTTTTATTCTAAATATTTTATAGAAAAGTTTTTTATTTTCAATTTTTACTATATTTTATTTAGAAAAAAGGAATAGAAAACTCATTTTTCTAAAAATATCGTATACCGATGAATAGGATTGAAAAAGCTTGATATATTTATATTTTACTTAAGTCAGCTATTGCCTATATAAAAAAGCAGTCCGAAACCTATAGGTCTCGGACTGCTTTAACATTTAATTTACGCAAGTAGATTTCATTATAATTAATTAATATTCTTTGAGGGAGTTCAATAGAAAATTAATTATTTAAATTTACGTTTGCGAGCTGCTTCTGATTTCTTCTTACGTTTAACGCTAGGTTTCTCATAGAACTCACGTTTACGCACTTCTTGAATCGTACCGCTTTTTGAAACTGTACGTTTAAAGCGACGTAATGCATCTTCGATTGATTCGTTTTTACGAACTACTGTTTTAGACATCTGTATTTCCCTCCCTCCAAATATCAACAAAGCTTTATATGTCAGTTACATAGTAAATATATTACTATGTACTTAAACATTATAAAATAAGTCATTTTTTAAGTCAATAATCATTTGCAATGAATCTTAATATGCAACTAATCTTTCGTCTTTATTTGTTGCATGATTGATTACTTTTACAAGTTTTCCTTTATTAATTGGATAACCTGGTTCTATTACTTTAACTTTTACTAATTCTCCAATTAGAGATTCATCTCCATCAAATTCTATCTTCATGTAATTATCTGCATAACCAACTAATTTACCATCTTTAGAGCCTTTTTCTTCAGGAATGACTTCTAATACAGTTTGGTCGAATTTTGATGCATAATCTTTTGCAAGTTGATTTGATAGTTCTATAAGTCTATGAACACGATCATTTTTAATGTCTTCATCTACTTGATCTGTCATTCTTGCTGCAGGTGTACCTGTTCTCATTGAATATGGGAAAACATGCAGTTCAGAGAATTGATGCTTAACTATGAAATCATAAGTTTCTTGGAATTCTTCTTCAGTTTCACCTGGGAAACCAACTATAACATCACTTGTTACTGCTAAACCAGGTAATGCTTTATGAAGTTTTTGTAGTCTTTCTGAAAAATGAGCCATAGTATATTTTCTTCTCATACGTTTCAATACAGAATCAGAACCGGATTGTAATGGAATATGCAAATGCCTTACGACTTTTGTAGATTTATCGATAACATCGATAACTTCATCTGTTAATTGACTCGCTTCTATAGAAGAAATTCTAATTCTTTCTAAGTTTTCTACTTCTTCTAAATCACGTAATAATTGCGCTAAGTTATAATCTTTTAAATCTTCACCATATCCACCTGTGTGAATACCAGTTAATACGATTTCTTTATATCCTGAATTTACAAGTGTTGTCGCTTGGCTAACTACTTGTTTAGGATCTCTTGAACGCATTAATCCTCTAGCCCATGGAATAATACAAAAAGTACAGAAATTATTACAGCCTTCTTGAATTTTTAATGAAGCACGAGTTCGGTCAGTGAAATAAGGTACTTCTAGTTCTTCATATTTTCTATTCTTCATGATGTTTCCAACACCATTTATTGGCTGTCTGCTTGTCTTATAGTCTTCAATATAAGAAATTAACTTATGACGATCTTGAGTACCTACAACGATATCTACTCCTGGTATCGCCATGATTTCTGCTGGAGATGTTTGCGCATAACAACCTGTTACACATACTACTGCATCAGGGTTTTTACGAATAGCTCTTCTTATAACTTGTCTACTCTTCTTGTCTCCTGTGTTAGTCACTGTACAAGTATTTATAATAAATACATCAGCGTTTGTTTCAAACTCTACTCTTTCGTAATCATTTTCCTTAAATAATTGCCAAATTGCTTCAGTTTCATAATGGTTAACTTTACAACCTAAAGTATGGAATGCTACTGTAGCCAACTATATTCACCTCATTAATTCTAATTGATAGCTTAAAGCAGCTAAAGCATACAATGGAGCGGTTTCAGCCCTTAATATTCTCGGTCCTAGACTTATGTTATATCCATCTTCAAATAAAGCAACTTCTTTTTCAGAAAGCCCACCTTCTGGCCCAAAGATGATTAAAACTTTTTGTCCCTTTTTTAAGTTAGAACCAATTTGATGTAAATTACTTGTTCCCCCACGTTTAGCTTCTTCTTCATAAGCTATTAATACATAATCATATTCATTTATAATATCACAAACAGAATTAAAATTCGACATATACCTGATATCTGGGATAGTCAAACGCATGCTTTGCTCACTTGCTTCTTTAATGATTTTTTGCCATCTATCAATCTTTTTAGACTGCTTTTTATGATCTAATTTAACTACAGAACGTTCAGATTGAACAGCAATAAAATGGTGTGCGCCCATTTCTGTTGCTTTTTGAATCATCCACTCATATTTATCGCCTTTTATTAATCCGCTAGCGATTGAAATCTCGACAGGTAATTCTGTCTGTCTCGTCGTATCTTCTAATGTCAGTACTTCTATATTTTGTTCATGAAAATCTATAATTTTGCAAATCATCGATTTTTGATCATTAAAAGTGATGATAATCTCATCATCAACTGTCATTCTCATTACATTTTTTATATGGTGTATGTCTTCGTTATTATGTAGAAAAAAACGCTGATTTAACTCAGCGTTTTCAAGTAAGAAGTATCTTTGCATTGTTCTCCTACTTTCTAGCTCTTATTGAAACCCAGCCGTTTTCTTTTAAAACTTTCTCAATTTTAAAACCAACTTCGGTTAATCTATTAGTGATTTCATCGCATTTCTCATCAATGATGCCAGATGTTATAAAGAAACCACCATCGTTAAGTCTATCGTAACTATCTTCTATCATTAAATCTATAACATGCGCTAAAATATTTGCAATAATAACATCGTATTGCTCAGTTTCTTCTGTTAATAAATTCCCAGTCTCAACTTTTATACTATTTTCGCAATGATTTTTTTCAAAGTTTTCTTTAGCAACTTTAACAGCTAAGTCATCTAAATCAATAGCTTTGATAGATTTAACGCCTAATAAATAGCACCCAATGCTTAAAATACCTGAGCCGGTACCAACATCAATCACTTTATGATTTGGCTCTACAACTTCTTCTATGTGTCTTAAACACATACTTGTAGTTGGATGATCTCCTGTACCAAAAGCCATCCCTGGATCAAGTTCTATACATAAACTGTCATCAGCGTTTTCATATTCTTCCCAACTAGGAACAATCGCAAAGCGTTCTGAAGCTTTAAAAGGATGAAAATAATTCTTCCATTCATTTTCCCAGTCTGATTCTTGAATGACCGTCTTTGAAAAAGCCAATACTTCCGGTTTAATACCATCAATATTTGAAATTGTATTTTTTATTTCTTGTTCTAGCGATTCAGTAAATACTAGTTCACTAAAATAACATTTCACTCTAATATCATGATCTGGGTAATCATCAGGATTTAATTCATATATTTCACCATAAACATCGATGTGTTCTTTATCTAGTTCAGATGAATCTTCAATAACAACACCATTTGCACCTAATTCATTTAATAGTGCTGTTACGACAGGTTCTGATTCTTCATTTATCATTATAGAATACTCAATCCAATTCACGGGCTATTCTCCTTTAAAGAACTTTTTAGCTCTATCTTTTAAACTTGAAGGTTGTTCTGTTAATGTTTCTCCACCAATTTCAGCGAATTCACGTAGTAATTCTTCTTGACGTTCTGTTAATTTATCCGGTGTTACAACTTTTACAGTTACGAAATAATCACCTTTACCATAACCATGAACATTTTGAATACCTTTTTCACGTAATCTGAACTGCTTACCAGTTTGTGTTCCTGCAGGTACTGTTAGTGCCACGCTGCCATTTAATGTCGGAACAGTTACTTCATCACCTAATGCTGCTTGAGGGAATGATAGATTTAAGTCGTAGAATATATCGTCTCCATCACGTTTGAATTTATCATGAGGTCTAACTCTAAATACCACATATAAATCACCTGCTGGACCACCATTAACACCTGGTCCACCTTTGCCTGCTAGACGAATTTGTTGATCATTATCTACACCTGCTGGTACTTTAACTTTGATTGTAACTTTTTTGTTTTGAGTACCTTTACCTTGACAATCTGGACATTTCTCTTCAAATTCTTGTCCAGTACCATTACATTCAGGACAAACTTTTTGCGTTTGCATTCTACCAAGAATTGTATTTTGTTCTACTGTTACATGACCTTGTCCATTACAATATGAACATGTTTTCTTCTTAGTTCCTGGTTTAGCACCGTTACCATGACAAGTATCACATTCTACATCTTTACGAACTGTAATATCTTTTTCAGTACCAAATACTGCTTCTTCGAATGATAACGTCATGCTATATTGTAAGTCATCACCTTGTCTCGGTGCATTAGGATCTCTTCTTGCACCGCCACCAAAGAATGAACCAAATATATCTTCGAATCCACCAAAGCCAGAGAAGTCTTGACCTCCAAATCCTTGTGATCCTCCACCAAATCCTTGTTGTGATGCATTATGTCCAAATCTATCATATTGAGCACGTTTATTTTCATCACTAAGAATTTCGTATGCTTCAGATAATTCTTTAAATTTGGCGTCAGCACCTTCTTCATGGTTTATATCTGGGTGATACTTTTTTGATAATTTTCTATAAGCTTTTTTAATTTCATCTTGTGAAGCATCTTTAGATACACCGAGTACTTCATAGTAATCTCTTTTAGCCAAAAAAATCTCTCCTTTACACATTGATATATTACTAGAAAAACTTGAATTAAAAAAGCCAAAGCCAATCACATTGACTTTGACTTTTTAATGAGTAATATTATTGTTTTTTATCTTCGTCGTTAACTTCAGTATACTCTGCATCTACTACATCATCATCTGAATTCCCTTGTCCTTCAGCTGATTCTGCACCTTGTTGTGCTTGAGCAGCTTGTTCATACATCTTCACTGATAATTGTTGAACGATTTCTTCAAGAGCATCTTTTTTAGTTCTGATATCTTCAATATCGTCGCCTTCTAATGCTTTTTTCAATTCTTCTTTAGCATCTTCAGCTTTAGTTTTTTCACTTTCGTCAACATTATCACCTAAGTCAGATAATGTTTTATCTACAGTGAATACCATTTGGTCTGCTTCATTTCTTAAATCGATTTCTTCACGACGTTTTTTGTCTTCTTCCGCATTTTTCTCTGCGTCTTTAACCATACGGTCGATTTCATCGTCTGATAGTGAAGAACTAGATTCGATTGTGATTTTTTGTTCTTTATTAGTACCTAAATCTTTAGCTGTAACATTTACAATACCGTTTTTGTCGATATCGAATGATACTTCGATTTGAGGTACACCACGTGGAGCTGGTGGTATATCAGTTAATTGGAATCTACCAAGTGTTTTGTTATCAGCTGCTAATTGACGCTCACCTTGTAATACGTGAATGTCTACCGCTGGTTGGTTATCAGCTGCTGTAGAGAATACTTGAGATTTAGATGTTGGGATAGTTGTGTTTCTTTCGATTAATACTGTAGAAACGCCACCCATTGTTTCAATACCTAATGATAATGGTGTTACGTCTAATAATACAACGTCTTTAACATCACCAGTTATAACGCCACCTTGAACAGCAGCACCCATTGCTACTACTTCATCTGGGTTAACACCTTTGTTAGGATCCTTACCGATTTCTTTTTTAATTGCATCTTGTACAGCTGGTATACGAGTAGAACCACCTACTAGAATTACTTCATCGATATCTGAATTAGATAATCCAGCATCTTTCATAGCTTGTCTAGTTGGACCCATAGTTTTTTCTACTAATTCACTAGTTAAAGCTTCGAATTTAGCTCTAGTTAAAGTAGTTTCTAAGTGTAATGGGCCATTAGCGCCACCTGAGATAAATGGTAATGAAATTTGTGTTGAAGATACACCTGATAAATCTTTCTTAGCTTTTTCTGCAGCGTCTTTTAGACGTTGTAAAGCCATTTTATCTTGTGATAAATCAATGCCATTTTCTTTTTTGAATTCTTCAGCTAAATATTGAATGATAACGTCGTCAAAATCGTCACCACCAAGTTTATTGTCACCAGCAGTTGCTAATACTTCGAATACACCGTCGCCTAATTCTAGAATAGACACGTCAAATGTACCACCACCAAGGTCAAATACAAGTACTTTTTGATCTTGCTCTGTTTTATCTAAACCGTATGCTAAAGCTGCTGCAGTTGGCTCGTTAATAATACGTTCTACTTCTAAGCCAGCGATTCTACCAGCGTCTTTAGTTGCTTGACGTTCAGAGTCATTAAAGTAAGCTGGAACTGTGATTACTGCTTTAGTTACGTTTTCGCCTAAATAACTTTCTGCTGTTGATTTAAGATTTTGTAGAATCATTGCTGAAATTTCTTGTGGAGTATACTCTTTATCTTCTACTTTTTCTTTGTAATCAGTACCCATATGACGTTTTACTGATTGAATTGTATTAGGGTTTGTTACTGCTTGACGCTTAGCAACTTCACCTACTTGAGTTTCACCGTCTTTAAATGCTACTACTGATGGTGTAGTTCTGTTACCTTCAGGGTTTTGAATAACTTTAGGTTCTCCACCTTCTAATACTGATACTACTGAATTTGTTGTACCTAAGTCTATACCTATTACTTTATTCATAAGAAAATTCCTCCAATTATTTATTTGCGTTTTAAATTCAATTAATTATTCATTTACTTTAACCATTGCTGGTCTTAAAACGCGTTCTTTTAATTTGTAACCTCTTTGTAGTTCTTCAGTAATAACACCTGATTCAAAATCAGGATTGCTATCTTGCATAACTGCTTGATGTACAGTTGGATCAAATTCTTTATTCTCTGACTCAATTTCTTCTAGACCATTTTCTTTTAATGATCTCAATAAGTCATCATAAACCATTTGTACACCTTTTTTAAATGATACGAAATCTTCTGATTCGCCTTCTTGTTTTAGTGCGCGATCCATGTTATCCAATGCTGGCAACACATCTGTTAAAACACGTTGCGCTTGGTAATCTTTCGCCACACTAGCTTCTTGTTTCATTCTACGCTTGTAATTTTCAAACTCAGCATACAAACGTAAGTATTTTTCTTCTTCTTCGTTTAATTTTTCTTTTAATTGTTCGAGTTCAGTTTCCGGAATTTCGACTGTTTTTTCAGTCTCTTCAACCTCTTCTACATTTTCAACTTCTTCATTTTCGTTACCATTAGTTTCTTCAGTGGCAACGTTTTGAGATTGTTCAGACGACTCGTCGAATTTTTCATTTTGATTTTCTTCCGTCATTTCATGCCCTCCATTTTCTTTCCTTATTTAAAAATGATTCAAAAGTTGAATCACTTTATTGTAATGCATTGCAGTTGGACCTATAACGGCTAAATGACCGCTTATATCTCCCGAAATCTCATAACTTGTACTTACTATTGAAATACCTTCTAAGTCCTGATTAATTTCTTGTCCAATGTTTACGCTAATGGAATCATTAGCTGTTTCGTTTAAAAATTGGGCAATTCGTTCAGATTCCAGATACTTTAAAATTGACTGTATCATGGACACATTCGAAACGTTTAACGCCTCAATCAAGTGCATTTTTCCACCTAAAAACATTTCTTCATTTTGATCATTAATTTGTGTAATTAGCGCGTACTTAAAATTATTTATAAATTGTTGATCAATAAATGACAACGTTAATGATTCTAACGTGTTTATCAATGTAGATAAAGTATTTTGCTTAAAATGTAGATTCAAGTAATTCATAAACTTTTCTATTTGTTCATGTGTTATGAGTTTAGAAATTTGTAAATGAACTTTCTCTACATATCCATCTGCAAAAACGATAACACTCATTAAATGATTAGGGTTCACTCTAACGAAATGAATTTCAAAAATATGTCTTGAAAATTTATTGGGTCCTAATACAACAGTCGTATAATGAGAACGATTGGATATTTCCAAAGCTAACCATTTTAGCATTGCATTAACATCATATTGATTATCATCATAAAATTGGTTGAACCAGTCTATTGATTGTTTACTACGTGATTTAACCTTTAGTAATTGGTCAACATAATGTCTAATTCCTTTTTCAGAAGGAACTCTTCCTGATGAAGTATGTGTCTTCTCGAGGAGTTCTAATTCTTCTAATTGTTTCATCTCATTTCTAACTGTTGCTGGGCTTATAGGCAATTGATGCCTTTCAATAATCGACTTAGAACCAATTGGCTGGCCTAACTCAACATAATCCTCAACAATTACATTTAGTATTTGTAATTGTCTCTCAGTAATCATGTTATCACCTCGATTAGCACTCTATCTATCCAAGTGCTAATTATAATTTATCAAATTGGTCAAAGTAAGTCAACATTAAACCCTCGAATTTTTGAAAGATTTTTCATTCTTTTATTTAAGTTAATAAAAACTGCTCAAATACTTCGTTACCAATGATTTGACCACGTTCACTTAAGTATAAATAATCTTCATTTTCATTTAACAAACCATTTTCCAATAAATTATTAACCTTTTGACCAAATACTTCTTCAATCGTTTGATCAAATTTTTTATAAAATCTAGATTTTGAAACACCTTCAGTCATGCGTAAGCCTAAGAACATTTGTTCTTCCATTTGCTCTTTCAATGTAACTTCACTATTTTGCAGTACAGGCATTTCTCCATTAGTTAGTTTATTTATATATTGATTAACCGGATTAATATTACTATATCTCACACCGTTTATATATCCGTGTGCGCCAGCTCCGAAACCATAATATTCTTCATTCTTCCAATATACTTTGTTATGAAGTGATTCATGGCCTACTTTAGAAAAATTAGATATTTCATATTGATGTAGAGGTGATTTTTTTAATTTATTTTGTAAGTGTTGATACATTTCTTCACCTAAATCTTCATTAGGTAATTTTAATTTTCCTTTTCTATATAAATTATAGAATTGAGTTTTAGGTTCAAGTATAAGTGCATAGCTTGAAATGTGGTCAACATCAAGTGATAATGCTTTATCTATTGATTCATCAAATTGTTTCAACGTTTGACCAGGTAAGTGAAACATTAAATCTAAACTAACTGAGCCTATATTATGTTTTCTAGATAACTTAACTGCTTTTTCAATATCGTCACTATGATGTGTACGTCCTAAAATTTCTAATAAACCATCATCAAAAGTTTGCACTCCAAGTGATAACCTATTAACACCATATTTTTTTAAAAGTTGAATTTTACCTTCAGTTAGTTCATCCGGGTTTGCTTCAAATGTATATTCATCAGTTACAGTAAATAAATCATTTATTGATATTAGTAGTTTTTCTAATTGAACTTCTGATAATGCTGTTGGCGTCCCACCTCCAACAAAAATTGTTTCTACAACTTTATCTTTGCGAGTAGACATTTCTTTTATTAAGCAATCTAAATATTCATCAACAGGCTGATTGGCTATAAAAAACTTATTAAAATCACAATAAGTACAAATTCTAACGCAGAAAGGTATATGAATATATACACTTTTAGCCATTTAAATCCTCCTTTAAAAATAAAAACAGCTACTTAAACGCAGCTGTTTCTTGTTTAATCTTCATCCATTTTCAGTACTGCTAGGAATGCATCTTGTGGAATCTCAACGTTTCCGACTGACTTCATCTTAGCTTTACCGGCTTTTTGTTTTTCAAGTAATTTACGTTTACGACTAATGTCACCACCGTAACATTTTGCTAATACATTTTTACCCATAGATTTTATGTTTGTACGTGCTACTATTTTATTACCAATTGCTGCTTGAACTGGCACCTCAAATTGTTGTCTAGGAATTAATGTTTTAAGTTTATCTACAATTGCTTTACCTCTTTCGTAAGCAAATTCTTTATGCACAATAAAGCTTAACGCATCTACTTGGTCTCCATTTAATAAGATATCCATTTTCACAAGTTTACTTTCTTGATATCCGATTAATTCATAGTCGAAAGAAGCATAACCTTTCGTATTAGACTTCAATTGATCAAAGAAATCAAATACAACTTCAGATAAAGGAATTTCATAAATAATATTCACTCGAATATCATCTAAATAATCCATTGTAACGAAATTACCACGTTTTTTCTGACATAATTCCATTACTGCTCCGACATAGTCACTTGGTACCATCATAGTCGCTTTAACATACGGTTCATAAATCGTGTTGATTTTTTGTGGATCTGGGAATTGTGAAGGGTTATCAATTTCAACTTTCTCTCCATCTGTTAATTCACATTCGTAAATAACTGAAGGTGCAGTTGCTATTAATTCAATGTTAAATTCACGTTCAATTCTTTCTTGTATGATTTCCATGTGTAATAATCCTAAAAATCCAGTTCTGAACCCAAAGCCTAATGCTTGAGATGTTTCTGCCTCAAATTCTAAAGAAGCATCATTCAATTGAAGTCTTTCTAAAGCTTCTCTTAAGTCATTATATTTACTATTGTCTATTGGATAAAGCCCACAGAATACCATTGGATTCATTTTCTTATAACCTTGAAGTGGTTTGTCTGCAGGTCTGTCAGCATTTGTTATCGTATCACCTACGTCAGAATCAGCAACGTTTTTAATAGATGCAATTATATATCCAACATCACCTACTGATAAAGTTTCAACTGGTAATGGTTTAGGTGTATTAATACCTACTTCCGCAACTTCAAAAGTTTTACCTGTGGACATCATTTGAATTTTGTCTCCGGCTTTAACTGACCCTTCAACTATTCTAATTGAAGAAATTACACCTCTATAAGCATCGTAAGTAGAATCAAATACTAATGCTTGTAGTGGATTTTCTGGGTCACCTTCTGGTGGTGGTACTATTTCAACGACTTTCTCTAATATTTCTTCGATACCAATATTAGCTTTCGCACTTGCAAGTACCGCATCACTCGCATCTAAACCAATAACATCTTCAACTTCTTGCTTTACCCTTTCCGGTTCAGCAGCAGGTAAATCGATTTTGTTTATTACTGGAATCAACTCTAAGTCATTGTCTAAAGCAAGATAAACGTTTGCTAAAGTTTGTGCTTCGATACCTTGAGCTGCATCTACGATTAGAATAGCCCCTTCACATGCAGCTAATGAACGTGATACTTCATAAGTAAAATCGACGTGTCCCGGTGTATCAATTAAATGTAGTATGTATGTTTCCCCATCTTTCGCTGTATAATTTAATTGAACAGCGTTTAATTTGATAGTTATACCACGTTCTCTTTCTAAATCCATTGAATCTAATAATTGAGACTTCATATCTCTCGTCTCAACACTTTTCGTATTTTCCAAAATTCTATCAGCTAATGTTGATTTTCCATGATCAATATGAGCAATAATAGAAAAGTTTCTTATTTTCTTTTGGCGCTCTAGGCGTTTCATTCTGTCCATTTGAACTCCAACTTTCTCGTTAATTTTACATCTTCAGATGTAAGTAGCATCTTTGATATGATACCTTCTTTATAGAATAAATGCAAACCAATTACCAAACTGTTCATAAAGTGTTAAGCTTTATAAGGAATATGTAAATAATGATTGCACTTAAGGCGTACATTTGATAAAATATTTTTTGTTGCAATCAAATTATTTGATCACGGACAACATATTTAGGAGGTGACTCTCATGCCAAACATTAAATCTGCAATTAAACGTGTTTCTGTAACTGAAAAGAAAGACGCTGCAAACATTTCACAAAAAAATGATATGCGTTCAGCTGTTAAATCTGCAAGAACTGCTATCGAAAATAATGCTGATAACAAAGGTGAATTAGTTTCATTAGCTATCAAAAAGGTTGATAAAGCTTCTAAAAAGAACTTAATTCATTCAAATAAAGCTAACAGAATTAAATCTAGCTTAATGTCTAAAGCTAACTAATTAACAAAAGCTACAGTTCATCTGTAGCTTTTTTATTTTTAAATTTTCAAGATAAACAACTCTAAAATTAAAACTTTATCCATGTATGAAGATTTTAATTCATAGTCAGTATCAGCACATATATCTATCGTCTTTAACAGTCTTTCTAAAGATAAATTTCTTATAATTCTTAAGGCTAATTTCACTCTATAAGGATGTACTCCTATTGTTTTAGCAATTTGTTGCTCACTGTAACTTTTGCCGGCTAATATTTTACATTGATAGTACAATCTATAATTACTTGTTATTAATGCTAACAACTTAATAGGCTCTTCTTTCAAATTTATTAAATCTTTTAGCAATTCAATAGACTTCTCTTTTTTTCCTTTTTGTATATACTCCGTTAATAAAAATACATTTTGTTCAAGAGAACGGCTAACTATTTCAGTAACATCTTTTTTATTAATAACTGGTTCATCACCAATAAATAAAATTAATTTTTCTAATTCTGCATGTATAATATTAAATTGAATACCAGTTAACTCTAAAAATGCGACGAGTGCGTCTTCTTTAATGTCTTTATACTGCTCATTTAAATATGACTTAATCCATTGTTTCATTTCTTGTTCTGACATTTGCTCTATTTTATTTAGTGTTGCATTCTTTTTAACAGTTTTTACGAGTTTCTTTCTTTCATCTAATTTTTCGTTACTTACATCAAAAACTACTAGCGTATCTCCATCATATTGCTCTATAAATTCAAGTAAAGCATCAGTACTATGGTTAATGCTATTATTCACTTTTTCACCTGTAAATAAGTAAGCATTTTTAATATGAACAACTTTCTTGTCTGAGAGGAAAGGTAAAGTTAACGCTTCTTCTATTGCATTAGAAATGGGTGTTTCGTATAAATCATATTTGGCGTAATTGAATTCATCACGCCCTTCTTTTAAATATTGATTGATAATTTCGTTAGATTTTTTCTCTATTAATGCATCTACTGCACCATAATTTAATACAATATTATCTTTCAAAATAAGTCTTCCTCTCTTATAAAGTTCTAATTAAGTATAGCATTTTTAAGCTTATTATCATATAATGAATGTAAGTATAGGAGGGAGTCATATGAACAGATTTGAAGGTGAAAATACTCAAGGGCGTAACAATGACGTTAAAGACTCTGGATTAGGTTTTATTGTAGGCTTCTTATTTTTAGCAGCGATTTATATCATTGCTCAAGTATTCAGCTTACTACCTAACTAATAGTACATATTTATATTTTTTAATCAAGGCTGGGACATAATAATGTCTCAGCCTGATTTATTGTAATCGTATAAACCATTAGTTGTTGATATCCCAGCTTTAGTCAATGTGATGGTTATTCCCCCTATATCTTGCGTGTTTAATATTTTACATTTATGGTTTTGAAGTTTTTTAATAGTTACTTTTTTAGGTAAGCCATATTTATTTCCTCTACCAGCACTTATAATACATAACCTAGGTTTCACTCAAGATAAAAATTCTTCAGTTGAACTCGTTGAACTACCATGATGTCCGACTTTTAAAATATCATATTGATGATCAATTTTATTTAAAACAGCTCGTTCATTATTCTGCGTTGCATCTCCTGTAGAAATTATCTTCTTATTGTAAACTTCTAATTCCGTTATGATTGAATTTTCATTTTTATCAGGATGACTTTTTGTATCTTGATTATAAAACCTATAAATCGCTTTACCTACTTTTATATTTTTCAACCCTACACTATCAATAATAGTTATTCCTTTTTGTTCAAGGCTACTAATTAGTAACTTCAATTCTTTGTTATCCCAAGTTCTTTTATTTATTATTAGATTTTTAATTTTTATTTTTTGACTTAATTCTTCTAGTTCTCCCATATGATCTAAATGTGGATGTGATACAATTAAATAATCGATTTTTCGAATGCCTTTTTCATGAAGTTCAGGTATTAATACAGACTTTGTACAAGAAAGTTCATTATCTTTGATTTGCCAGTCTTTTTTATTTGATAACATTTTACCGCCTGTATCTATCATTACAATTTGATTTGTATCTTTATGATATGAAACCATTGCATCCCCTTGTCCCACATCCAAAAACCTTAATATCACTCTATCTTCTTTAAAATCATAAGTTATAGTTATAATAACTAATATAAAAATAATAATAGCTTTAAAAATTTTCTTTTTAAGAATATACATACTTATCATCACACAAATAATAAATATTAGAAAATACGATATATGAGAAAGATTCCTTACTACAATATCTTCTATATTGAAATTATTTATTATTTGTATAATATCAATAGTTATACTTAACATTAAATCTGTTAAATATATCAAAATATTAGGTACAAAGCCGATTGTTACATAGATAATCAAAAAAATCATAACTAGAGGGAATAATATTAATTCAAACCAAGGAATAAAAAAGAAGTTGGTTAATAAACCTAACCATTGAAAAGTATTAAAATGCATAATAAGAATAGGAAAAGTAGAAATTTGAGCTATTAAGTTAATACATATTAGTTTATAAATGAAATGAAATGTTTTAATAATGGGGATAGTAAGTAGTAAAAATGTAGAAACTAAATAAGATAATTGAAAACCTATGTCATAAATTATAAACGGTTTATACATGACAGACAAAATAAAGGTAATTGAAAGAATTTGTAGTGAATCAAGACGTGTAAACTTTTTAATCACAAGATATAACATTACAACAGCTACTGCTCTAATAACACTTGGACTTAATCCTGTTAATACTGCATATATAGGTAATAAAATAAAAATAATCAGTTCTGCCTGATGATATCTTAGCTTAAATTTCAACAATATATTAAACAAAAACACACTGAGTAAAGCAACATGTGAACCACTTACTGCATACAAGTGGTATATACCTAAATGTATTAATTCTTCAATTCGTTCGCTAGATAAATACTTCGTTTCTCCTAAAGTCAATGCAATAATATCTTCAATATATTTTGAATTTAACCTTTTTAAATTTAAAATAAGATGTTCCCTATGAAACTGCAATTTTTCTAAAAGATTCAATTTACTATTAATACAAGATTTGAGAAACAGTTGTTTAATTTTAATGATGCCTTCAATATCTTGTTGGATAAGATATTCTTTATAGTTAAACTTCAAACTATTAGTATTAGGTAAAGGGTTACTATAATCATAATAAACTTCACATTTTTTAAATAAAGGTAAGTTATTAAGGATTTTATCTTTTTCTTCTTTAGATTTAATTGTGTAATAAACTTGATAAGTTTCACCTTTTTGTTGAGCAATTGATTTAAATAAATCACCGTCAATTACCATATCATCTTTAAATTCTATAAAATCATGTAACGGTGCTTTGTTACGCTTTTCATGATTAAACGAATCCAATTGTGGTAGTTGTATTGACGGTAAAATTAAATAACCAATTACGACAAAGATAATACCAAGTATCGCAATTCTATATGATTTCAATTTGATCATACAACTTAGCATGACTATACTTAAAAATATCATCCCGATATAAATATTAAAGACAATTAAAATACCTGATAATAAATATAAGGCTAAGTAAAAATACATAACGCTGCGTAACCTATTATTTTAAATATTTCATAATATCTTCAGGATGGAAATCAATTCTTTCAAAATGAACACCTGATTGTTCTAATAACTGAATCGCATATGTATGATTGTGATAATCGTCTGCATAATAAATTTGTTTAATGCCAGCTTGTATTATAGATTTAGTACAGTTTAAACAAGGAAAGTGTGTTACATATATTGTTGCGTCTTCTGAAGATACACCCAATTTTGCGCACTGAATAATAGCGTTCATTTCAGCATGGATTGTTCTTATACAATGTCCGTCGACAACTAAACATCCATTATCAATACAATGTTCTTCACCTGAAACAGACCCATTGTATCCCCCTGCAATCACTCTATTATCTTTAACGATAGTTGCACCTACCGACAACCTTTCACATGTTGATCTTAGTGATAACAAATGGCTTTGAGCCATAAAATATTCCTTCCACTTGATTCTTTCCATATTAATCATCCAACCTTTCATATACTATTATTGTAAGTATTATGTTTATGAAATGCAATTTCAATTTAAAATGACATATTCTTTCAAAGATTCTACTGTTTTATCTCCAAATCCTTTTATCTTCTTCATATCGTCTATAGATTTAAAATCTCCTTTTGCTTCTCTATATTTTATAATTGCGTCGGCTTTACTTGGTCCTATCCCGGGTATTTTCTGTATTTGTTCTTTAGTTGCAGTATTAATATTTACTTCAACATTTTCATTTTGACTACTTTGCTTATTCAAATTTGAAGGTATTTTTTCACCTTTCATTGGAACATATATACTCATTTGATCTTTTAATTTCTCTGAAAGATTTAATTTAGATAAGTCAGCTTACTCATTTATTTGTGCTTTCTTTAAAACATCATTTATTCTTTCTGAAGATTTCATTTCATATGTTTTTGGAAATTTAACAGCTCCTTTAACATCTACAATTACTTCTTTAATATTTTCTTTAGATGATATTTCTCTCCTATCTATTTCTTGCTTTGATTCTTTACTTTCTTCATTTTCAATCATTCCACTATTATTTTTATTTATAGTTTCTATTGGCTCTTCCTCTGGTTCATTCATTCCAAAAATTAATTTCAGTATGATAATCAAAGCTATAAATCCAATTAAAATATAACGATAATATTGCGAAAAATACTCCTTAATCATTTTGATTTTATCCAAAAAAACACCTCCTACATATATAAACGTAAAAGGTGTCAAAAATTACTTATTCATTTTTTGAGCAACGATAAATTGTCTATCGCCTTGTTCACTATACGTATCTATATCAAAATCAGTGAATTTTGTTTTAATTTCAAATCCTGCTAGTTTTAATAATTCTTCGTATAAACTTATTTCAAAAGTACATTGGTAGTGCTCTTCATCAAATCGTTCGTATAAACCATCTTCGCGTTCTACGAAAAATGACATCTGATGATAAACGCTATTAGGTTCTTCTCCTGTTATAGCCTGCCAAATTAGCGTAAGGCGTTCTTCTTCATCGATATAATTTTGGTTATTAAATTGATGATTCATCTTATATATGCTATGGACATCAAAAATAAATATACCCTCGTCTTTTAAATATTTATCTATATAATTAAATACTTGTAATATATCTTCCGGTTCAGTCACATAGTTTAAACTATCACAAAATATAGTAATCATATCATATTGATTTGGTAGTTCTAAATCTCTCATATCTTGACAATACCAATTTATAGATGGATTACGAAACTCTGCTATTTCTAGCATTTCTTGACTAATGTCTACACCACTCACTTGACCATATTCAGTCAATTGCGAAGTTAATGTACCTGTTCCACAACCTATATCTAATATTTCATTTTCTGAGCTACTTATAAAATGCTCAACTATATATTTCCACTTATGATAAGGTTGATCAGCTGTCAACAAATCATAATAATCGCTCATTCTATTATAAGCCATTAAGACATAACCTCATTCAAGGTAATGATTGGTGCATCTTTGTATAATCTTTCCAAGTTATAATAATCTCTTTCTTCTCTATGGAATACATGTACGACTACATTACCTAAATCGATTAAAATCCATCTTGCTTCGTTAAAGCCTTCTAGTCTTTTGACATTAACTTCATTGATTTCCGCTTCGTCTTTAACATTTCTAGCGATAGCTTGTACTTGTTTATCACTATTACCATGACAAACTACAAAGTAATCAGCAACATCACTAATACCTTGCATATCGATTGCTATTATATCTTCTGCACGTTTATCATCACATGCAATTAAACTTTGTTTCATTAATTCATTCGAATTCATTTAATCATTCCTTTATTGTTCTGTATGCATATTATAATAATTTAAGCATTCAATTGTTTTTAAATGTACAGTTTTATCTTTACCAACTAAATGTAACACTGTTCGTTTAGATATTTCATAAATCGCTTTATCTAAATTTTTATCTTTAAACACGATATCTCTAATATCATCTACACCAGGTTGCGTTCTTTTAGGTTCAATATAATCAGCGATAAAGATTATTTTCTCAGTTTTATTCATATGCGCTCTACCAGTAGTGTGGTTATATATCGCATAATATACTTCCTCATCATCAATTTCATATTCATCTTTTAATCTTGCAGCTGCCACTGGCCCATGTAAAATCTCAGATCCATAGCTTAATAAATCTTGACCTAAATCATACTTCGTTACACTTTGATACAACTCTGATAACTCTTCATATTTACATAAGTCATGTAGAATGCCTGCGAGCTCAACTTTTTTCGGATCTCCATCAAAAATTTCCGCCATTTTCTTACCAGTTTCTGCTACTCTTATTGAATGGTTATAACGTTTTGTGGGTAAAGTTTCTTCTACGAGTTTAACTGCTTTTTTAATCTTCATACAACCGTCCCCTTTTGATATATCTTTCAATTCTTGGTGTAACTAACATCTTGACTGAATGATGATTTTTACAACGATTTCGTATACTCGTCGAGCTTATATCCATCCTTGGGATATTTAGGGATAACATACCACTATCAACATTTTGTTTATCTACTTCTCTATTGACCACTACAAACGTAACCATTTCTTTCAATTTATCAATATTTCTCCATTTATCTAAATTTACATATTGATCTGTTCCGATGATTAAATAGATTTGATATTCTGGATATTCATTTTGAATTTCACTAATAGTATCAAAAGTATAACTTGTTCCTTGTCTGTTTATTTCTCTTTTATCAATTACGCCGAATTCTAAATCTTCAATTGCTAACTTTAGCATGTCAATTCTTTCATTTTCTAACAACTGAGATTCATTGTGGCTTTTTAAAGGTGATTGATAACTTGGTAAAAACACAAACTCATCTGGTTTAACAAATTGATAGGCTTCACTCGCAACTAACATATGGCCTACATGTATTGGATTGAATTGGCCACCGTATATCATGATTTTTTTCATTTTATTTAAGGTAATTCTATTTTTTTGTTTTCTTTAGATTCTTTATAAAGAATAATGATACTACCTATAAGTTGAACGAGTTCACTTTCAGTTTGTTCAGATATTGAATTTGCTACTTCTTTATGATCATCCATGTTGTTTTGTAAAATGTGTACTTTAATTAATTCTCTTTTTTCTAATGCCTCGTTTAATTGTTCTATCATGTTTTCACTTATTCCGCCTTTACCTATTTGGAATATTGGATCTAAGTGATGTGCTTCTTTTCTTAAATATCTCTTTTGTTTACCTGTTAACATATTTATCTCCTTTTAAGTTCTTCTATAACTTTATTTTTCATTGCTTTTATATCCGCAGTTTCACCTGTCCATATTTTAAAACTTTCTGCACCTTGGTATATAAACATATCTAAACCATTATATATAGTTAATCCTCTACTTTCACATGCTCGTAAAAGTGGTGTTTTGTCTGGGATATAAATAATATCACAGACTAAAGCATTTGCGTGAATTTCTTCTATAGGTATAATGAGTTCATCCGATGATTCATTCATACCAACTGGTGTCGTATTAATAATAATATCGAATTCGTTCAAAATAGGCTTTATTTTATCTAATTGATACTGATTAATATCTAAATTCCAATTTTCAAATCTTTCAAGACTGCGATTTGCTACAGAAATTTTCCTTTCAGTATACTTCATCATTTCAGCGACTATGCCTTTACTTGCACCGCCAGCACCTAGTACAAGTATATTTTTGCCTGCTATAGAACCATAATTATCTAGTAAACCTTTAACAAATCCAATACCATCTGTATTATAACCTGTCCATTTATCACCATCTATATGAACAGTATTAACAGCTCCTATATGCTCAGCATTTGTAGAAATTTCATCTAAGTATGGAATAATCGTTTCTTTATGTGGAATCGTAATATTAAATCCATCAAGTTCTTTTTCTTTTATGATATCTCTTATATGCTGCATATGTTTAGGGTCTATATCAAGTGCTATATATTCATCATCTCTTTCTAACGCTTCAAAGTTATTTAAATGCATAATTGGAGAAAGAGAATGTCCTATTGGATGTCCTATAACTGCAAATTTCATGTCGCTCACCTCTTATAAAATTGATTTTCTTGATGTAACCTCTACCTCTTTAGGTGCTATTACGTTTATTTCTGCGCCTTCGTCCACTGTAATAAAGCCTAACCCAGAAATCATAATATCACGTCTTTCATCTTTAACAAATATTTCATTGTTTTTCAAATTATTAAAATTAAAATTTTCTTTAGAATATGGTGGTTTTAATAATTCCCCAATTTGGCGTTCCCATAGATCATCAGCATTTTCTAGCTTTGTTCTATGAATATTCAAATCATTTGAAATGAAACAAGTTAATGAACGACGTCCACCTTTTTTATAATCAACTCTTACTAGCCCACCTAAGAATAAAGATTGTTCTTCATTCAATTGATAAACTTTAGGTTTAATTTCTTTTTTCGGCATTATTACTTTTAATTCTTTATCTGTAACATAATGAGTCATTTGATGACTTTGGATAATTCCAGGTGTATCAAACATATAAGAATCATCATCTAAAGGTATATCTATCATATCTAAAGTTGTACCTGGAAAATGACTTGTTGTGATAACATCTTTTTCTCCAACACTCTTTTCAATCAAACGATTTATAAGCGTAGATTTACCTACGTTTGTCGTACCTACAACAAAGACATCTTTTCTATCTCTGATTTCTTCTATTGTGCCTAATAGTTCATCAATTCCTTGATTTTTAGCGGCAGAAATAAGTACAACTTTGTCAGGATTTAAACCATAATCTTTCGCTCTTTGTCTCAGCCATATTTCTACTCTCTTTTTATTAATGGCTTTTGGTAAAATATCCATCTTGTTTGCAACTAAAATCACTTTTTTCTTTCCTACAATATCCTTTAGTCGATGTATCATTGAACCTTCCAAATCAAATACGTCCACTACGTTTACAATCAAACCATCTTCATTATGAAGTGATTTCAACATATTTAAAAAATCATCACTTGTTAAATCTACATCTTGTACTTCATTATAATTTTTTAGTCTGAAACACCTTTTACAAATTACATCTTCTTTATGCAAGCTGGATTTTGGAACGTAACCCGCTTCGTTCGGGTGTTCTGATTGTAAGGTTGCCCCACAACCAATACATTTTGCTGTTTCTGTCAAATTTATTCCTCCCAATTAATTAAACCTTTTCTTTTGAAACGATTTAATAATCTTCTTTCTATTAATCGATTAAATTTAGTAATTAAACCGTCTGTTTTTTTCACAGGAACAACCATAATTGTATATAAACCATTTCGGTTGCCTCCAAATACATCTGTTAACATTTGATCGCCTATTACAACCACTTCTGATTTTTGTACATTCATAAGATGAGAAGCTTGTCTAAACGCTTTACCTCTTGGCTTACGAGCTTTAAATATAAAATCAATGTTTAATGTTTTTGAAAATGATTCTACACGCTTTTGACCGTTATTAGAAACAATCGTTACAGTAATATCATTTTCTTTCATTCGTTCAAACCAATTTCTCACATCATCTGTTGGATCTTTAACATCCCAACCAACTAAAGTGTTATCTAAATCTGTAATAATAGCTTTAATGCCTTTACTTTTTAAATGCTCTGGACGAATATGATAAATTGATTCTACATATTCATTTGGTAAAAAATATTTTGTAAATATACCCATGTTTACACCTCTATATTATTTCTTATTCTAACATAAAAATAACTTAAATTTCTTTTACATAAAACAAAATAAAAGTGTTGCAAACCTTTAAAGATTTGCAACACTCAATATTATTCTGTAATTTCACGGTCAGAAGATTTTTCAACATCTGTATTCGCATAAATTACAAATCCAACAAGTGCTGTAGCAATGACAGCGATAGCCATTAATATTAACATTTTACTGCCTCCTTATGCCACTCTATTTAATAATAATTTTACAATTTTACTTGAGTTCACGCAAGCAACTTTTAAGAATTCATCAAAAGTCACATCTGATTCTTTATCAGCTAAATCTGAAACTGCTCTTGTTACTATAATCGGAACTTCATATTGATAACAAGTTTGCGCAATAGCGCCAGCTTCCATTTCAACGACACTAGCTGTAGGGAATGTTTCTTTTATTACTCTTCTTTGTTCTAAAGAACCAATAAAACTATCAGCTGTTGCAACTTCTCCAACAACTCCGTTTAATTCTAATTCTTCAATTGTTGAACGCGCACTTTTAATTAAATGATTTTCTGTCGTATAAGATTCAGGCATGCCAGGAACTTGTCCCATTTTATACCCAAATGCAGTAGCATTTACATCATGATAGTAAACTTTATTACTTATAATAATGTCACCTATATTTAAATTAGGATCAATAGCTCCAGCTGAACCAGTGTTAATAATTAGATCTGGTTTAAAATCATTAATCATTAAAGCGGTAGTAATTGCTGCATTAACTTTACCTATACCACTTTGTGCAAGAACTATTTCTTTTCCTTCTAAATGTCCTTTATAGAATATAACATGTGCTTTTTTAATTGTTTCTTTATTTTCTATAGCGGATTTTAATATTTCAACTTCTTCTTCCATTGCTCCAATAATACCTATCATGTTAAATCACTCCATCATGTTCATTCTTATATATATTAACATAATAGACTTAATTATAGATATAAATTTAATTATTCCATAAATCTTGTAGACCTTGTAGAGATAAGACACCTGCTATCAATGTCGTTAATACAGCTATTACACCTATTACAAGCATCCAAGTTGGATGTCTATAATCTCCAACAATACTCTTTTTACGAGACGCTATTAAGATTGTTCCTAAAGTAACTGGTAATATTAATCCATTCATAGCACCTGCAATTATTAATAACTTAACTGGTTTACCAATCGTTAAGAAAATAATAGAAGAAATTACAATAAATAATATAATTACTAAGTTTTTATGGTTTTTAATTGATGGATGTAGCGATTGTATAAAAGTAGTACTTGTATAAGCACAACCAATAACTGACGATAAAGCCGCTGCAAATAATACAACTCCAAAAACTTGTTTGCCAACTGGACCTAGGACATGTTCAAATACCGATGCTGGAGGGTTATCTGGATTAAGTGTAAATCCAGTGACTACAACACCTAAAACAGCTAGAAATAAAAATGTTCTCATTACGCCTGTTGTTAATATACCCGAAATTGCAGCTCTGTTAACAAAAGGAATGTAATGCTTACCAGTTATACCGGCCTCGAGTAATCTATGTGCTCCAGCAAATGTAATATAACCACCTACCGTACCACCAACTAATGTAATAATCGGTACTATCAGCTTATTAATATCATCTGGTACTATCATTTTTTGAGCTGCTTCCATTACAGGCGGTTTTGTTAAAACCATAACATAAGCAACAATTGCTATCATTAGAACACCTAGTATTTGTGTAATAATATCTACAACTTTCTGTGCATTTCTAACAATAAATATTAATATTGCTAATACACCAGTTATACCGGCACCTATCCGTACATCAATACCAAAAATTGCATTTAAACCTAGACCTGCACCTGCTACGTTACCAATGTTAAATGCAAGTCCACCAATAGCAATTAATACCGCAATAAATGTACCTAAACCTTTGAATACATCATTAGCAATATCTTGGCCGCCTTTACCGACTACTGTAATTACTCGCCATATATTAATTTGAGCACCTATGTCTATAATAATAGATGCTAAAATAGCAAAAGCAAAACTAGCCATAAACTGTTCTGTGAATACTGCCGTTTGTGTTAAAAATGCTGGGCCAATAGAAGATGTGGCCATCAAGAATACGGCACCCCATAGTATTCTACGATGTTTATTAGTATATTCAAATGGCTTGCTTAAATCATCATACCCCTTTTGTTCTTTCATGTACATTCCTCCTAGTTTAACGCTTTAATCTCAATACCTTCAGATTTAAATTGCTTTATTATTTCTTTTACAAAATTTAAAGCATGTTCACCATCACCATGAACACAAATTGTATCTGCTTCTATATCTATTTCTTTACCGTTTATAGATGTTACTTTCGATTCTTTTACCATTTTTAATACTTGATTAACCGCTTGTTGTGTATCGGTTATTAGAGCACCTTCTTTCTTTCTAGAAACCAACTGTGCATCGTCTTCATAAGCTCTATCAGCAAAAACTTCACTTTTATATTTAAGATCAAGACGCTTACAAGATTTAATAAGTTCACTGTTAGACAATCCTACGAGAAATAACTGGTCATCAAAGTCTTTTACAGCCTTAACAATAGCATCAGCTATCTTTGAATCCCTAGCACCCATTTGGTACAAAGCGCCATGAGGTTTTACATGATAAAGTTTTGTATCATGTATTTTACAAAATGCTGACAGTGCACCTAATTGATAAATAACCAAATCATATACTTCTTGCGGTGTTACATCAATATTTCTTCTTCCAAACCCTATTAAATCTTGGTAGCCCGGATGTGCACCGATATGAATATTATGTTGTTTAGCAATTTCAACTGTTTGATTCATAACATGTTGATCACCTGCGTGAAAACCACATGCTACGTTTGCTGAAGTTATTAAAGGTAATATCGTCTCATCATCACCTAATTTATAATTACCAAAACTTTCACCTAAATCACAATTTAAATCAACTTGCATGATTCCCATCTCCTTTATACTATTTTATGTTCATGTAAGAATTTAATTGTTATATCATTGTCTATGTATGGTTGATAACTTAAGACTCGATACAAGAAGTCTAATGTAGTAGGAAATCCTTCTATTACAGTCTCTTCAAGCGTACCTTTCATTTTTTCTATAGCTTCTTGACGATTAGCCCCTTTAACAAGTATTTTAGCAACTAATGAATCATAATAAGGCGGTATTTCATAGCCATTATATAACATGCTATCTATTCTTGTATTAAATCCATTAGGTAAGTGAAGCGCATTCACTTTACCAGCAGCCGGTCTAAATTTCTTCTCAGGATCCTCTGCATTAATTCGACATTCAATAACATGTCCATTAAAATTAATATCTTCTTGTTTGATTTTTAAATGTTCACCATTAGCCATTAATATCTGTTGTTTAATTAAATCAATATCAGTTAATAGTTCTGTGACAGTATGTTCTACTTGAATTCTTGTATTCATTTCTAAGAAATAATAACCATCATCTGTCAATAAAAATTCAATTGTTCCTGCCCCTTCATAATCACAAGCTAATGCAGCTTTTACAGCATCTTCATGTAATGAATCTCGTGTGTCTTTGTCTAAGGCCGCACAAGGTGCTTCTTCTATTAATTTTTGGTTCTTTCTTTGTATAGAACAATCTCTTTCACCTAAATGGACAGCTTCTTTATGTTTACTTCCTAAAACTTGTACTTCCACATGTCTTGCTTTATCTATAAATGCTTCGATATATACTCGTTTATCATTAAAATATTTTTCACCTTCAGATTGTGCTTCTTTAAAATATTTTTCTACTTCGGTTTCATCATTTACGATTCGAATACCTTTACCACCACCACCGCTGGCAGCTTTAATCACAAATGGATAATTAATTTCTTTAGCTATGTTTTTTGCATCAGCGACATCTGTAACCTCCCCAATAGATCCTGGAATAATTGGTACATCAGCATTATACATTGTTTCTCTAGCTTTAATTTTATCTCCCATCAAATCCATAGTGCTATAACTTGGACCTACAAATATAAGATTTTCTTCGTCTACTCTTTTTCTAAATGTAGTTGATTCAGATAAAAAGCCATAACCAGGATGTATTGCCTCAGCTTTACTCATTCTACATGCTTCTAAAATACGCTCGATATCCAAATAACTGTCTATAGATTGATTGGGTCCAATACAATACGCTTCATCTGCTAATTGTACATGTAAACTATCTTTATCTGCTTCTGAATAAATAGCTATGGTTGTGATGTTCATCATCCTACAAGTCCTGATAATTCTAACAGCAATTTCTCCTCTATTAGCTATTAATAAACGTTTAATCATTACAATTCCCCTTTTTTACTTTAATGTAAAGATTGTTTGTCCGTATTCAACTGGTTCTCCATGGTCAATATGTATTTCTTCAATAACACCATCTTCATCACTCGTTATTTCATTAAGAACTTTCATCGATTCTATATATCCTACTACTTGTCCTTTGTTTACTTTATCTCCTATATTTACTAATGGATTAGATAACGTTTCTTCATCTTGAAGATAAAAAGTACCAATAATTTCAGCATTTATAGATTTTGGTTCAGATTCTTCATTAGTATTTTGTTTAGTTGTTTCTTTAGGTTGTTGTACTACTTCTGAATTATGAGAATTTAAATCTAATTCAACTTGAAACTGTTCTTCTTTATATTTCATATAAGGAATATCATTCGTTTTCATTAAATTGATTAATTGTTCTACTTTTTCTATACTCATTTTTATTTCCCCTTTATTAATTGTCCTAATTTTTTAGATTTAGGTCTAATAAAATCTAATGATTTGAATTTTTTAATCTTTATTAGGTCTAAATCACGTTTCACCTTGTTTGAATATTCTTTGTATGATTCATTGGCTTCTTCGACTGAAATCCATTTAAATGTTATTTCATCATTTGCCTTTAATTGAGATAATCTTTCTCTGCCCACGAAACTAACTGTAGCTATCTTAGTGTAGCCACCTATTGTTTGTCTGTCGTTTAGAAGAATAATAGGTTGGCCATTGCTTGGTATTTGGACGCTACCAGGTGCAATTGGTTCAGATATAATATCCGCACTATCCAGATGTTCTAAGTTAGATTCTCCGATTATTCGATAGCCCATCCTATCTGACATATCCGAAATCTTATAAACTTGTTCTGTTAATAACCTTTTTGAAGCATCAGTAAACTGGTCGAATTGTAATCCTTTTATTATTGGTATAATATATTTTTCCTCGTCTTCTTCAACATTAAACTTATTACCTATGACGTCGTGGTTTAAATTTTTATCTTTAAAGCTTAAAGTGTCACCAGACTTTAATGTTCTACCTTTGTACCCACCTATACCACTACGTGTATGAGTTGATAAACTACCTAAAATAGGATCAATATTCAACAATTTATGAAATGCTAAATATCCTCTTGTTCCTTTAGTGATTTGCTTAATATTTAAAACTTGACCTTTATCTACAAAAATTGCAGTATTTACCGGTACAGTTAAATTATCTAAATATATTTCAGCGTCATATGCGACAAATGTAATAATGTTTGATTCTGAAAATTTCAATGTCGGACCATTTAAAGTAACTTCTAACACAGCTGAATTTTCATTATCTACCAATGCAGTAGCTAATTTATAAAAATATTGATTCATAACGCCAGCAACTGAAAAACCATCTTTTTCATGTTTATACCTACCTAAATCTTGTACTGTTGTAAACAACCCAGGTTTTATTACTTTCATCTCACTTCACCAACTAACTGATTATAATCATACGTACCATCTAATATCTCTTTCTCAATTTTGTTATAAGTTTCTTCGTCTATTGATTCAAAAGAAATATAGTCTCCAGCTTCATATAAAATCATTGGATCACGATTTAAATTAAATACATCTATAGGTGTCCTACCGATAATTTGCCATCCCCCTGGAGATTCTTTAGGGTATAAACCAGTTTGGTTATTAGCAATCCCAACAGATCCGGCTGCAATTTTCTTTCTCGGTGTTTCCTTTCTCGGTGTATGTATTTTCTTGTCTAATCCACCTAAAAATGGAAATCCTGGTAAAAATCCTATAGCATATATTAAATATTGCCCACCAGTGTGAATATTAATAACATCCTCTTTTGTTATATTTGCATGATCTGCAACTACATTTAAGTCCGGTCCATATTGCTCCCCATAAACAACTGGTAATGTAATGCACTTTTTAGATTGGTTAGATGATTTTTTAGTTTTTTCTATTTCGTTTAATTTCAAGTCTTCTAACAATTGCTCATATGTAAAATTCAAACCATCAAACTCAACCATAATAGAATTATACGAAGTTGTAACACTTAGTACACCTGGATGATTTAATTCTTCTAGTTGCATAGCTAAAAATGAAATTTTTTCTTTTACATCAGGATTAATTTCATTTTTATCATAAATCATGAAATGTGTTTCGCTAATCGCTTTTATATTCAATTTTACCCCCCTTTTTATTAGCCATAATAATCAGACTATTTAAATTAATACTTCACTATAATAACATGAATTAAATCAAAACAAAAAGGCTGTTTATACATTTAATGGAAATGCATAAACAGCCTTTTTATATTTTGTAAAAATATTTAGTCTATTTTTACTATTTTAACTTTCATTTCATTACCATTTGGTAATGGAACATTTACTTCTTGATTTAATTTTTTACCTATTAATGCTTTAGCAATTGGAGATTCGTTAGAAATTTTACCTTCAAATGGGTCTGCTTCAGCTGAACCTACTATTTTGTAGCTTTCTTCTTCGTCGCCTGGTATTTCTGTAAAAGTAACTGTTCTACCAATTTGAATTTCATTTTTAGCACCATTATCTTCGATAATTTGAGCGTGACGAATCATATTTTCTATTTTTTGAATTTCTTGTTCAATAAAGCCTTGCTCATCTTTTGCTGCATCGTATTCTGAGTTCTCAGATAAGTCACCAAAGCTACGAGCAACTTTTATTTTTTCAACGACTTCTGGTCGTTTAACTGTTTTTAATTCTTCTAATTCTTGTTCTAATTTTTCAAAACCTTCCTGTGTCATAGGAAATTCTTTTTGTGTTTCCATTCTTCCATCTTCCTTTACTTTGTAATTATTTAGATATTTTGGACTAATGATTGAATCTTAGTCGTCATGATGTCTATTGCAACCTTATTACTACCACCTTCAGGGATAATGATGTCTGCATATTTTTTTGTAGGTTCTATAAATTGAATATGCATAGGTCTAACAACTGATAGGTATTGATCTATTACTGAATCCATTGTACGTCCACGCTCTTTAATATCTCTCGTTAAACGTCGAAGTATTCTAAGATCAGCGTCAGTATCAACATAAATCTTAACATCCATCAAATCTCTTAAATCTTCATTTTCTAAAGCGAATATACCTTCAAGTATAATTACATCTTTAGGTTCGAACCTAATTGTCTTATCACTTCTAGTATGATTTGAATAATCATAAGTTGGAACTTCAATTACATTTCCCTCTTTAAGATTTTTTAAATCATTCACTAACCTTTCGTTATCGAAAGCAAATGGATGATCATAATTTGTCTTCAACCTATCTTCAAAAGACATATGTGATTGATCTTTATAATAGTAATCTTGTTCAATTAAAGCAACACTATATCCATCTAAATCTTTCATTATCTCGGATGTTACAGAAGTTTTCCCTGAACCAGAACCCCCTGCAATACCTATTATTGTTGTCTTTCCCATCAAACTAATCCCTTTCTCATCATATTATTTGGGTATATTGGATGATCCACTTTAATTTGTATTATTTGTAGTGGATGTCTCGCTGCATCTAATTCCACGCCATCTTCGTCATATATTTTATCAATAACTTGTGTGAAATTATCAATTTCAGGTCCAAAGAATTCAATTTTCTGACCAGGCTTAAAATAATTTCTTTGTTGAATAGTTGCAATTTGTGATTCTGGGTCATAGTCTATCACTAAACCACAAAAATCAAAAGGTGTTTTTTTATTTGCTTCGCGGCCAAACATTTGCTCTTCAAAATGAGGGACACCTTCAAAGAATGCTGGAGCTGTATCTCTATTAGCACATTTATCAAGTTCAACTAACCATTCTGGATCAATTTTAAAGTTCTCTGGATCTTCAGCGTAGCTATCGATAACTTTTCTGTAAACGGATACAACTGTTGCGATATAGTGCATAGATTTCATACGACCTTCAATTTTTAAAGAATCAATACCGATGTCCATCATTTTAGGTATAGATTCGATTAATTTCAAGTCTTTTGGACTCATTGCAAACGGTGTTGTATCTTCATCGCCAAAATAAGGCTCTAATTCGCCATCTTCTTCAACTGTTATTAAATCATAATCCCAACGGCAACTTTGACAACAACCACCTCTATTTGAGTCTCTCGCTGTCATATGATTGCTTAATGTACATCTGCCAGAGTATGCAATACACATAGCACCGTGGATGAAAGTTTCTATTTCAATATCTACTTTTTCTTTCATTTCACGCATTTCTTCAGCACTAGTTTCACGAGCTAACACGACTCTTTCTAAGCCTTCTTCTTTCCAATATTGAACAGCGCGATAATTAGATAATGACTGTTGTGTACTTAAATGAATTTCTAAATTAGGCGCAACACGTTTACATGTTTCAATAATAAGTGGATCGGCAACTATTATGCCATGAGCACCTGTATTACTTAATCCTTTTAAGTAATCTTCCAAGCCTGGAATATTCTCATCATGAGCAAATATGTTTGTCGTAACGTATATTTTAGCACCATATTTATCAGCAAACTGAACACCTTCAGCTATCTCTTCCATAGTGAAATTATCAGCATTAGATCTCAACCCATATTCTTGTCCACCTAAAAAGACAGCGTCTGCACCATAATGGACAGCAATTTTTAATTTTTCTAAATTGCCTGCAGGTGCTAGTAATTCTGGTTTTTTCAATTTTGATTTACGACTAGCGCCAATAGGTTCTAATACTTTCATTTTAATCATTCCTTTAATCTAACTTAGTAAACTGTTTGTTTAAATAAGAAACCTTGATCCATTGGACGATGATCTTTTTGAACATCTTCAATAGGCTCTAATAACATAAATTTTTCATCTTCATACAATTCTGGGTCTTCGTAATATAAATCGATGGCTTGTCTATACTGCTCTGTAGCTACATTTATATATTCTTCTGTTTGTAAAACACCATCAATTTTTAAACTGTCAATATTTGCTTCTAATAGCTCTTCTAAATCTTCAATTAAACAAATATCATTAGGACTCATAATATGCGTACCATTGCTATCTTCATAAATTGGATATTTATTACTTCGTTCTTCATCATACAATAGCATATCTTTATTTTCTTCTCTGTTTTCTATCTTCATTACTTTATCTTGATACATAAAGTAATTACCTAGCAGTTTACGTTTAGATTGGAACATACATGTCATTCCATGAACTTGCACTTCTATTTCCACATTGCTGTTTTTCTTTATTTCGATTACTTCTTCTATGCTTAGTTCACGTGCAAGAACTGCTCTATTAGCACCGCGTTCTCCCCAATAATTACATTGGAAATGATTTGTGACAATAGTTTCAGCATTCCAATTTAAAGGTATTGGGTTCTCTTGTTCTTTTACTGCCATCAATACTGCAGGATCTCCAAAAATAATGCGGTCAACGTTTAATTCATGTAATAAATCAATATATGCTTCTAGATCAGCTATATGTTCATTATGAAAAATAGCATTTACAGCTACATATGCTTTTTTACCATGTTCATGAATAATTTTAATAGCCTCACGTAATTCGGGTTCTTTAAATTCTCCTGCTAGTCTTAAGCCAAATTTTTCTTCACCAATGACAAACGCATCTGCACCTAATTCAATTAAAGTCTCAATGTGGTTGATTGACTTAGGCGTAACTAGTAATTCTGTCATACTTCTAACTCCTTTTTAGAAATAGCTATGCCATCTCCTACGTTCATTAAAGTTGTCTTATAGTCTTTGCGATTTATTAACCACTCATTATAATTTTTAACTTTTTTAACCATTTGTCTTACATTTCTACTTCTAACAATATCGATATCACTTACAAATCCATGATATAAAATATTATCAGTAATAATGACCCCATCATTTTTTAAAAATGGCTCATATAGCTCGAAAAACTTTTGTGATTGAGCCTTAGCTGCATCAATAAATATCATATCAAATTTAATTTCATTTGGAATGAATTTTTCTGCTTTTAAAGCATCAGCGAAAATGGGATGAACTTGATTTTCAAAACCATATTGTTTTATATTGCGAGCAGCTAGCTCATACATTTCTTCATTTCTTTCAATAGTCCAAACTTTAATATCGTTATGACATGAAGCGAAATGCATTGCACTATATCCAATAGCTGTACCAATTTCTAAAATATTTTTAGCTTCTTTTATTCTAATAATTTGTTTTACAAATTCGGTCGATATCTTATCCATAATTGGGACATTATGTTGAGCAGCATACGGTCTCAAATCATCAATTTGAGATGAGTTTTGAAATAACAATTGTTCAATATACTCTATATCTTTATCCATGTCATGACTTCCTTACACTTGAATATAATAAAAAACCCAACTAGTTTATATAACTAGTTAGTATGTCTCACTCATTTATTTATATGGTTTTATAAACATTAGATATTTTATCACATAATGACATAAATAGTAAGAGTAAATTTAAAACAAGAACGCTTATAATCAGTTTCAGCGTTCTTGCTTTAATATTTTATTTAGATTGGTTTTCTTTTTGTTCTTTTAAACTAGATGAGAATAATACTTTACCACTATTGTTTTTTGTAAAATAATAGTAATCCGTATCTGGTGGATTAATTGTTGTACTAGCTGTTTCTTCAGAAATATTGCTTATTGGTCCAATTGGAATACCCTTGTGTGTATAAGAGTTATATTTGGAGTCATTATTAAAGTCACTTTCTGACAAATCCTCATTTGGTTCTTTTCTAACTGCATATCTAACAGTCGCGTCAGAATCTAAAGCACTTTGCGGGTTATTTTCTATTCTGTTTATTAATAACGAAATATATCTTGATTTGTCAGTTATCTTCTTCATTTCCGACTCAACTATTGAAGATATTGTCATACATTCATGGAATGTAATTTCAGTTTCTTGGTAGTTTTTTGTTATCTTAAAAGCACCATTGTCTTTATATTTCTTAAATGTAGTGTCATAAGTATTCTTCAACATTTCATCTATAATATCATCTAATGATACATCACTTTCTGAATATTGATATGTATTCGGAGCTAAATACCCTTCTAAAGGATATCTAATATCTTTATTCATTATCTCGTCAGTTAACATGTCAGGATATTTTTTTTGGAATTTCTTTATGTAGTCTCTATCCCGCATTTTCTTCTTAAAAGTTTCTCTTGATATTGAAGTGTTCTCTTCTACTACTCCCGCTATTAGTTCAATTGTAGAACCTTCTTTTATTTCAAATTGAACTGCAGTTTTTAAATAAACTTTACCAGATTCTAAACTTTTCGCTATTTCTTTGAGCGTCATAGATGGCGAAAACTTATATTCACCTGCTTGAAAGCTAGAAATATTATTTAATTTTAAATAATATTTGAATGTCGTAGCGTTTCTTATAATATTTTTATCTGCAAGTTGGTGACTTAACGTTTCAGTCGTAGTATTTGGATTAACAGTTATGATAATTTTTTCATTGCTGTCAGCATTTACTGGTCTCGTATTTACTCCTGCAACAATTAACCCTATTAAAACTGTTAGTATAAATAATAAGAAAAGGATGACTAAAATCGTTAAACTTATATACTTAGATAACAACCTTGCATCTTTATAAATACTATTTTTCTTCATAAGCCACTTTTACTCCTTAGATAAATAAATTGTCCCTAATGATTATATCACATTAGGGACAAAGTGTACTATTACAAGTGAAGTTTAGATATCATCCATTTCAGTGTTTACGATTTCTTCAATCATATCCCACTCTTCATCTGTTTCAACTGGTAATAATTTCCCGCCTTCACCGTCATCATTAGCTTCATTAATCATTGGAATCAGTTCAATTTCTTCGTCTTGATCCGAACCTTCTTCTGCTAAGATGATATATTCTTTTTTGAATTCAGGATGGTAGAATTCTAACACTTTACGATAAAGAACTTCGTTATTATTCTCATCGATTAAAGTTAGTAATTCCTCTTCGTTATTAATTTCTAAATGTCCTTCATGATTTTGTTCACTCATTATTAATTCTCCTCTGTATGCGTTATTTAATAGAATCCAAATAACCTTGTAATATAAATACTGCAGCCATTTTATCTATTACTTTTTTTCTTTTTTTACGAGATACGTCCGCTTCAAGTAATGTTCGTTCAGCGCCGACAGTACTTAATCTTTCATCCCACAATTTCAACTTCAAATCAGGTCTTTTCTTCTCTAATAATTCTTTAAAGTAGATGGAAGCTTCACCACGTGGGCCGATTGAATTATTCATATTCTTAGGCAATCCAATAATGACAGTGTCAACATCATATTGATCTATAATTTTGATTAATTCATCAAAGCCAAAATCTTCTGTTTCTTCGTTAATTTGGAGTGTATCGATACCTTGAGCTGTCCATCCCATAGCGTCACTTACAGCTACACCTATAGTCTTACTTCCAACGTCTAAACCAATTATCCTCTTGTTAAGCATTGAATTCATTTTCTTGCTTTAAATAAGTTGATACTAGTTCTTCCATTATATCATCTCTGTCTAAGCGTCTTATTTGATTTCTAGCTTCATTGTGTCTAGGGATATACGCAGGATCACCAGAAAGTAAATATCCAACAATTTGATTTACTGGATTATATCCTCTTTCTTCTAAAGTGCGATAAACATTTTGTAGTACTGTTTTGACATCTTCTTTTGGAAATTCATCATAATTAAATTTCATTGTTTTATCAAAATTATTCATCTTTTTTTACACTCCTTAACTCCATTAACTTAGTATTAATTATATCATATTCCTTTAATACTTAAAATTATAGAGTTTTAATGTAGTTTTTAACAAACTGTAATGCTTCTGTTACTTTGGAAGGATCAGTACCGCCACCTTGTGCCATATCAGGACGACCGCCACCTTTACCATTAGTAATTTGAGCAGCTTCTTTAATGATATCTCCTGCTTTAACTTTATCTGTTAATGATTTTGGAACTGAAGCTACTAATGATACTTTTTCGCCGTTAACACTTGCTAACAACAATACGGTATCTTGCATTTTTGATTTATAGTCATCCATAATTGTTCTCAATACTTTTGGATTTTCTGCTTCAACTTGTGTAGACAATACTTTTATACCGTTAATTTCTTCTACACTTTCTTCAATATTACCTGTTTTTAAATCCGTAATAACTTTATTTTTATGTTGAAGTTCTTTTTCTAAGTCTTTAATTTGTTGTTGAATTTGATCAATTTTTTCTATTGTTCTATCTTGCTCTTTTACTTTAACATGACTCATTACATCGTTAAGAATTTGCTCTGTTTCTTTTAATGTTTCGTATGCTACCTTGCCAGTTACTGCTTCTATTCTTCTTACACCTGCACCAGTACCTGATTCTGAAACGATTTTAAACAATCCAATTTCGCTTGTGTTTTGGACATGTATACCACCACAAAGCTCAATAGAGAATGGCGACATATCTACAACGCGTACAATATCACCGTATTTTTCACCGAATAATGCCATTGCACCTTTTTCTTTAGCTTTATCGATAGACATTTCTTCAATTTGGACTGCAATGTTTTCCCAAATTTTTTCGTTCACTATTTGCTCTATTTGTTCTAATTCTTCAGCAGTTACTTGTCCAAAGTGAGAGAAATCAAATCTTAATCTTTCGCTTTCAACTAGTGAACCAGCTTGGTTAACATGATTTCCTAATACTTCTTTTAATGCTGCATGTAATAAATGGGTAGCAGAATGATTTTTTGTAATACTTCTTCTTTCATCTTTATTTACAAATGCATCAACTGTAGTGCCTACATGAACTTGTCCAAATGTAACATGACCAGTGTGTAAGTTTTGACCATTTGGTGCTTTAGTAACTTCTGTCACTGCAATTTCGAATTGATCATGTCTAATGATTCCTGTATCGGCAACTTGTCCACCAGAAATTGCATAAAATGGCGTTTCTCTTAAAATAAATTGTATCGTTTCTCCACTTTCTGCTTCTTCACATATTTCGCCGTTTAGAATAATATCTGTGAGTTCTGTTTGTATTTCTGTTTTATCATAACCAACAAATGTGCTCGGTGTTGTTAATTTACTCAACACTTCATTTTGAACTTGCATAGATTGCGTTTTTTGACGAGCTGCTCTTGCTCTCTCTCTTTGCTGACGCATTTCATCCGCAAAGCCTTCTTCATCTATTGATATACCTTCTTGAGTTGTGATTTCTTCTGTTAACTCAATTGGGAAACCGTAAGTATCATAAAGTTTAAATGCATCTGAACCTGATAATATATGATTATTCTCTTTAGCTTTAAGCATCATCGTGTTAAGAATCGCAAGACCTTCTTCTAAAGTTTCATGGAAACGGTCTTCTTCTGATTTAACTACTTTCTTGATGAAATCGCTTTGTTCTTTTACATTTGGATAGTATGGTTCCATTATTTCTGCAACAATATCAACTAGTTTATATAAGAATGGTTCATTAATTTTTAAACTTTGGCTAAAACGTACTGCTCTTCTTAATAACCTTCTTAATACGTATCCACGACCTTCGTTAGCAGGTAGTGCGCCATCACTAATAGCAAAACTAATCGTTCTAATATGATCAGAAATAACTTTGAATGCTGTATCTTGTTCTTTATTTTCTCGATATTTCAAACCACTAATAAGTTCTACTTGTTCAATAATTGGAATAAATAAATCAGTATCATAGTTTGTTGGAACATCTTGAGCAATAGATGTCATTCTTTCTAGACCCAATCCCGTATCAATATTTTGATTAGGTAATGGTGTATATGTGTGATCACTATTATGGTTAAACTCACTGAATACTAAATTCCAAACTTCTAAGTAACGCTCGTTTTCTCCACCTGGATACATTTCTTCTTCAGGATCTTCTTGTCCATATGTTTCACCGCGGTCATAAAAGATTTCAGTATTAGGTCCAGACGGTCCTTCACCTATATCCCAAAAGTTACCTTCGATTCTAATAATTCTACTCTCTTCCAAACCAATCATGTCACGCCACAAATCATAAGCTTCTGTATCTTCTGGATGTATCGTAACGTACAGTTTTTCAGGATCCATAGCCATCCAACGTTCGCTTGTTAAAAACTCCCATGCATATTGAATAGCTTCTTTTTTGAAATAGTTACCAATTGAGAAATTACCTAACATTTCAAAGAATGTATGATGTCTTGCCGTAAACCCTACATTTTCAATATCGTTTGTACGAATTGCCTTTTGAGCGTTAACAATTTTAGGATTTTTAGGTATTTCACGGCCATCGAAATATTTCTTCAATGTCGCAACCCCAGAATTTATCCATAATAACGTATCATCATCGATAGGTACTAAAGGTGCTGATGGTTCAACCATATGCCCTTTTTCTACGAAGAAATCAATGTACATCTGTCTTATTTCACTAGCTTTTAAATTTTTCATTCAAATCACTCCTCAAAATAAATAAAAAACGCCCATCCCTAAAAAAGGGACGAACGTATCGCGGTACCACCCTAGTTATGACACAATGTCATCACTTTAAGTTTATTTGATTATAGTTCAAAGAAGCAGCGTTCAATAAATAATGTCATGTTTTTCACCAACCAACATGTCTCTCTAAGCGATTATTTATTTACTCCTCTTCTTTTCTTATTCTATTTGATTATAAGCAGAGTTATTTTGTATGTCAATTATTTCATGAAGTCATAAGGTGTTTTATTTTGCATGTTTATCATTGGATCAATTTCATACATATTTTCTTCTGTCAGTATCAAATTTTTGATTTCAGTTGGTTCCTCTGTATCATCATTACTAAAATACAGTTTAAGTTTTGTATCGAAAGACGTCATACGTCCATTTCCTAATGTTTTAATACCTTGATTAAAAGCATTTTCCTCACCACAGACAACTAAAGACTGTTTTGCTCTTGTTAAACCAGTATATAAAATGTTTTTCTGTAACATTCTAAAGTATTGTCTAACAATAGGCATGATAACAATCGGAAATTCCGAGCCTTGTGATTTATGAATTGAACAACAATATGCATGTGTAACCTCTGATAAATCTTGTTTCGTGTAAGTTATTTCATTTCCCTCATAATCAACGATAATAACATCTTTCCCTAAAGCATTTTCTTCAGCTTTATATACGCCTATAACAACACCAATATCACCATTAAACACGTTATCGTCCGGTCTATTAATAAGCTGTAGTACTTTATCCTGTTCACGATACTCTACTTCACCGTATTGTAAAAACCTTGTTTCTTCAGTTTTAGGATTTAAAATGTCTTGAAGTAATTGATTTAACTTATTGATACCAGCTGGACCACGATATATTGGCGCAAGAACTTGAATATCTTGCATATTATATCCTTTTTTAACTGCACCTTGAACAACTTTTTCAACGACTGAAGCAATTTGGTTACTGTTACAACTGATAAATGAGCGGTCATGATGTTTTTCATTAATAGAAACTGGAATATTATTTTTTATTTTATGTGCTAAATCAATGATTGATGAACCTTCTTGTTGCCTATATACTTCTGTTAAGTTCACACGTGGAATGACTTTTGAATCAATTAAATCTTTGAATATTTGACCAGGTCCAACTGAAGGTAATTGATCTTCATCACCTACAAAAATAATTTGCGCATAATCAGGTACTGCTCTTAAAAATTGGTACATTAACCATGTATCAACCATAGACATTTCATCCAATATAATTAAATGAGCATGTATATCATTATCTAATACATCATCAGGTTGAGTATCTTTACTCCAACCTATCAATCTATGGATAGTCATGGCTTCTAAACCAGTTGATTCACTTAATCTTTTAGCTGCTCTTCCTGTTGGAGCTGCTAAAACTATTGGAAAATCAGTTCCTTCTTGATAATCATCATAATCCAAACTAACGCCATGAATTTCAGAATATAGCTCACATATTCCTCTTATAACAGTCGTCTTACCTGTACCAGGACCACCTGTTAATAACATCATTTTATTATTGATGGCTGTTTCGAGTGCATTCTTCTGCCCTTCAGCATAAGAAACGTCATTCATGTCTTCTATTTCACCAATATGAAGTTGTAAATCACTTTTTTCAATTTCTTTTAAATCTTCTTGGTGTTGATACAATCTATGCATAATTTGAACACTTTTAGCTTCTGAGTAATATAAAGATGGCATGAAACAATTATTGTCTTCTATTATAATTTTACTTTCTTCACTCATCTCAACCATAACATCATTAATTTGCTCTTTTGCTACAACTTCAGGTTGGTTATGATTTAATAATTCATATGCACCATTGATCAAAATATCAATCGGTAAAAATGTATGACCGTTTTGTAACGATTGCTGATCTAAATAGTAATTCACACCCGCCACAACACGTTCATTATGGTCTTTTGAAATACCAATTTGTTCAGCGATTTGGTCTGCTCTTTGAAAACCAATACCATTTATATCCATAACTAATCGATAAGGAGACTGTTTTATGATGTTCATTGTTTCTTCTTTATACGTTTGATAAATACTCATGGCTAGTTTAGGTCCAAACCCTAATTCATTTAACTTTATCATGATGCGTTCTATCGCTTGATTTTCTCTTATAGATTCTACTATAGTACTACGTTTTTGTTTGTTTAATTTAGGTATTTCTTCTAATACATCTGGATCATCCAATATTTTTTGTAGTGCATTTTCACCCAATTTATTGACGATTGTCTCTGCAGTTTTCTTACCTATTCCTTTAAATAAATCACTGGACAAATAATGAATGACACCTTGTTTCGTTTGAGGTAATTCTTTCTCGAAAGTGTCAGCTTGAAGTTGCTTTCCATATTTAGGATGTTCAATAACCTTACCTTTAAAAAGATAAGTTTCACCTTCTACAATTTGAGGAAAATACCCTACTATAGTGACTTCATGGTCAAAATCTTCATTTGAATCCATCACATCAACTTTTATAACAGTGTAATAGTTATCACTATTTTGAAATAATATTCTAATAACTTCACCTTTAACATGTGAAAGATCAAATAAAGATAAATTTTCCAATGCTAGTCCTCCTCTGACATTTGTTCAAACATTTTAATTGCGTGTCCACTTAATAAATGGTCCGGTTGTATCTCTACTGCTTTATTGAAGTATTGTAACGCTTCTTCAGCATCTTCATTTTTCATATATTTTGCTAATCCTAAATTATATAATGCATCCACATGTTGTGAATCTTTTTCAAGCACATTTTCTAATTGCGTAATGGCTTCTCCAAACATTTCTACTTGGCAAAGTGTTAAACCATATTGAAAAGCTATTTCTAAGTCATCTGGTTTTAGTTCATGAGCTCTCATAACGTATGGCATTGCTTCAGTATGTGCTCCTAATTCGTTAAAACACATGCCTAACATAAAGTTAGTATCTGAATCATTTAAACCTTTTTGAATAGCAAATTGATATAATTTAACAGCTTCATCAAATCTTTGTTGATTGTAATATAAATTCGCTAAACTATAATATGCACCACCGTGCTCTTCATTTATAGTAATAGCTTTTTGGAAGAATTTTTCTGCTTTTTCTATTTCATCCGCTTCAGCCAAAATAGTACCCGCATTAATGTAATTCGTCACTTCATTTGGATTCTCTTCTATATTTTCAAATAAACATTTGAGTGCTTCATCAAATTTTTTATTTTCTATTAATTCTACGATTTCATTTTCGTTATGCATGATTTAACTCCTTTAAAATTATCATTGACTACCATTATAACAAAATTAAAAAGAGGTGTATCTTAAAAGATATCACCTCTAAAAATTTTATACCATATAGTCTAATTGCTTTTCAGTTTTATATACTTCATCAATTGTAGCGCCACCTAAACAAACTTCACCATCATATAATACGACAGCTTGTCCAGGTGTAATTGCTCTTACTGGTTCTTCAAAAATGACTTTAATTTGGTTATCTGAAATTTTTTCTACTGTAACATTTGTATCTTTTTGTCTATATCTAAATTTTGCAGAACACTGAATTGGTGTGCTGAAATCTAATTCATTGATGAAAGAAATATCAGAAGCGATTAAGTAATCACTATATAAAGATTCATGGTGAAAGCCTTGTTCAACATATAACACATTATCTTTAAGGTTTTTACCTACAACAAACCATGGATCTCCGTCTCCGCCAATTCCTAGACCATGTCTTTGTCCAATTGTATAATACATTAAACCAGTATGTTCTCCCATATCTACGCCTTCAAGTGTTTGCATTTTACCATTTTGAGCAGGTAAATATTGAGATAAAAATGTTTTAAAGTTTTTTTCGCCGATAAAACAAATACCCGTAGAATCTTTCTTTTTAGCAGTTGCTAAATCTTGTTCTTCTGCAATTTTTCGTACTTCACTTTTTTCTAATTCTCCTAATGGGAACATAACTTTAGAAAGTTGTTCTTCTGTTAATTGGTTTAAGAAATAAGTTTGGTCCTTATTATTGTCTACGCCTCTAAGCATTTCTACTTTATCGCTATCGCGTCTTACACGAGCATAATGACCTGTAGCAACATAATCTGCTCCAAGTTTTAAAGCATGATTTAAAAATGCTTTGAATTTAATTTCTTTATTACACATAACATCAGGGTTTGGTGTTCTTCCTTTTTTATACTCATCTAAGAAATACGTAAACACTTTATCCCAATATTCTTTTTCAAAATTTACTGCATAATAAGGAATATCTAGTTGGTTACATACTGCAATAACATCATTATAGTCTTCAGTAGCTGTACAGACACCATTTTCATCAGTGTCATCCCAATTTTTCATAAATATGCCTACGACATCATAACCTTGTTCTTTTAATATATGCGCAGTTACAGAACTATCTACGCCCCCGCTCATACCTACGACTACACGGGTAGATTGATTATTCATTTTCTTCCTCCTTAAATTGATGATATATTTTCATAATTGCACTTACAATATAGTTAATCTCTTCTTCAGTTGTCTCTAATCCAAAACTAAATCTTACAGATTTTTTCGTTCTTTCTTCATTGCCAAACATCGCTTGTAGTACATGAGATGGTAGTGTAGATCCAGCTGTACAAGCAGAACCACTTGAAACATAAATATTAGACATATCCAATAACGTAAGCATTGTTTCAACTTCTATAAATGGAAAGTATAAATTCGTTATATGGCCGGTTGTATCTGTCATACTTCCATTAAGTTCAAATGGTATCGCATTTTGTTGTAATCCTACGATTAAATTTTGCTTTAAATTCATTAAGTGTACATTTTGGTAATCCATATTTTCATTAGCTTCAATTATAGCCGTTGCCATTCCACAAATATAAGGAACATTCTCAGTACCTGCTCTTCTCTTTAGTTCTTGTTCTCCACCTTGAATAAATGTATTAAACTGAATATCCTTTTTAACAAGCAAAGCACCTATACCTTTTGGACCACCAAATTTATGAGCTGTAATACTTAGCATATCCATAGGCATTTCATTAAAATCAATAGGCATATGTCCAATTGCTTGAACAGCATCGACATGGAATGTAATTTCTTGTCCTTCAATTATTTCGGCAATCTCATATAAAGGTTGAACAGTTCCAACTTCATTATTAACAAGCATAATTGAAATTAAAGTTGTATCTGGTCTAATGCTCTCTTTTAAATGTTCTAAATCTACAACACCATTTGGATGAACATCTAAATAAGTGACTTCAAATCCTTCACGCTCAAGTTCTTCAAAGACATGCAATACAGAATGATGCTCTATACTGCTTGTGATAATATGCTTTCCTTTATTTTCTTTTTTTCTCGCAACGCCTTTTATTGCCGTATTGTTTGCTTCTGTCGCACCACTTGTAAATATAATTTCATTTGGTTGAGACCCTAAAACAGATGCAATGTCTCTTCTCGCTTGATCTAAATATTTCCTCCCATCTCTACCTATAGAATGTATAGAAGATGGATTTCCATAATGCTCTGATAATATTTCTGTTATTTTTTCAGTAACAACAGGTTTTACTGGCGTTGTCGCTGCATAATCTGCATATACTTTCATCTTGAACGTCCTTTCTTAGTTTTCAATGTCACTATTCTAGCACCATTTTATAAAATTGACTAGAAGTCTGTTTCTTTATTTCTTTCATCTGTATATTGCTCTAATATTTTTAACTCATCCTTCATCGATTCAGCATCAATAGGTGTATTAATAGATACATTTTCATGAATGAGCTTACAGTTTTCAATCTTCCAAACTTGGTCTCTTATTTCATCTTTAAAAATTTCATCATGCGACACAATAATTACTGCACCATTAAAACTTTGGATTAATTGTATGATTTTCTCTTGCATACCAATATCAAAATAATTAGTTGGTTCATCTAAAATTAAGATGTGTGGGTTAGAAAAATATAATTTTACAAATTGTAACCTGCACTTTTCTCCCATTGATAACTGACGAACTTTATCATTCATCCTGCTTTTATCAAAATAAAAACTCGCTAAAATAGTCCTCGCGTCTGTTATCGTCATATTCTCAATATCCATAACTTCTTCTAATACCGAGTTGTTTGGGTTTAAATTTTGAAAATCTTGCGAGAAGTATCCTATGTCTAAGTCAGGGTGCTTTTTGACAGCTCCACTCATTGGTAATAAGTTACCTAAAATTAATTGTATCAATGTAGATTTACCGGACCCATTTTTACCTTCTATAATTACAGTTTGATTTCTTTTTATTTCAAAATAAGTGTCTTTAAAAATTTCACGACTCTTATATGAAAATGAAACATTTTCGAATCTTACTAAATAATGTGATTTAAATTCATTATTTTCTATAGAAAAGGATTTATTTTCTTCTAACGGATTATCAGATTTTGATTCTTCTAATTTACGATTTAACTGATGTTCTTTTGATTTAAATCTTTTAGCTAATTTACTTAATTGTTTTTGAGCATATGGACTTCGAACAGAAGCTTTCTGAGCAGCGCTTTGATACCATTCTTTGTATTTCTTAATACTTTCTTCTATTGCTTTTTGTTCTTTCTGTTCTTTTTCATATTTTAATTTTTCTGTTTCAATTTCAATATCTTTTTGATTTTTATAATCATCATAATGACCTGAATATCGAGTTGCACCATCTTTTGTGAGTTCTAAAATAGCATATGGTGTTTCATTTAAAAACTCTCTATCATGCGAAACGAATAGAATAGCTCTTTGTTCTGATTTAAAAGCTTTTATTAGCCACACTTTCATCTCTTTATCCATATGGTTAGTTGGTTCGTCTATTAATAATAATGGTGCATCTGATAAAATAACTTTTAAAAATGAGACTTTAGTTTGCTCACCACCACTTAAAGTGCCTATCTTTTGCTCAAAATGTGTTGATGATAATCCTAATTTATTTCCTTCAATAATAATGTTATTTTCAACGTTATATCCGTCTAATTCTATATAACTATTTAAAGAATCAATGTCAGATAAATCTTTTCTCAATCCAACTAACTTTGGATATGCAGACATGACATAATCCATAACATCAATATCATCATATTTACTTAAATCTTGTTCCATCATGGCTGTATCAATCAATTCATTTTTATGAATATGATGTAATAGCGTAGATTTACCAACACCATTAACGCCGATAATGGCTAAATGCTCATGGTCTTCGATATGAAATGACAAACGTTTTATAAGCTGTTTATTCTCAATTTCTAATGGTTTTTCTTCAAATAAAAATAGCATAATGTTGCCTCCCGACCCATGTATTACACATACAAGGACGCACCATTACACTATTCTCAGTAATGGTGGCTTACAATATTTAGACATATTTATCCAATCATATTTAGACATATTTATCCAATCATCATTGTGTAATACAATGGTATTTTTACGTAATCAAATTAAGTGCGTAAAAATTATTGGATGTCCATGTCTAATATTGATGCCACCTTTCGCTAAATTTCCATATAGTATAACGAGAAGTTTTACATTAGTCAACTTTTAATGAGCAATTTCATAGAGCGCCTTCTTTACTATTGTTATACTTCGATTATATAAATAAGTAAGGAGAATTAAACATGCAATCACATTTCCCAATTTCTGCTTTGAATCTTGTTCCTTTAAGAAAAGGAGAATCAGAGCAAGAAGCGATTCAAAATATGGTACAACTTGCACAACATGTAGAAAAATTAGGTTACGAACGTTATTGGATAGCTGAACATCACAATGCACCTAATTTAGTAAGTTCTGCAACTGCTTTATTAATACAACATACTTTAGAACATACAGATTCAATCATGGTAGGTTCAGGTGGTATCATGCTTCCTAACCACGCTCCACTAGTCGTAGCAGAACAATTTGGTACAATGGCTACTATGTTTCCAAACCGCCTTAATTTAGGACTTGGTCGCGCTCCCGGCACTGATATGATGACTGCTTCTGCACTAAGACGTGATTCACATAAAGGTGTATATACATTCGGAGATGACATTAAACAATTATTAAAATATTTCGGTCCTGAAGAAGATCAATCATATGTAAGACCTTACCCTGGTGTAGATACAAATATCCCTATATACGTGTTAGGTTCATCAACAGATTCTGCACACTTAGCAGCTCGCCTTGGTCTACCTTATGTGTTTGCAGCTCATTTTGCACCACAACAAATGGCACAAGCTATAGAAATTTATCGTGATTTATTCGAACCATCTGAGTATTTAGATAAACCACGTGTGACAGTATGTTTAAATGTCATAATAGGAGAAACAGATGAAGAAGCAACATATTTATCATCCACTATGCATTTAATGTTCTTAGGTATTGTTAGAAATTCACGTTTACCATTACAACCACCAACAGATCAATTAGAAAATATTTGGTCACCTCAAGAAAAATATATGGCACAAGATAAAACAAACACTTCATTTATAGGTAGTGAAGAAACAGTTAAAAAACAATTTTTAGCATTCCAAGAAAAATATAATGTAGATGAAATTATGGCAGTTAGTTATATTTATGATTTAGATAAACAGTATAAATCATTTGAATCATTCAAAAAAGTAGTAGACGAAATATACAGTGAGTAAATTAGATATAAAAACACACAGTCCGAGACATTTTTAAATGTCTCGGACTGTGTGTTTATGTTCTATTTTAAATTATTATTAATATATTCTTGTACACTTGAATTGAATAGGACACCACTGTTATGTTCACCTGTAACGCCACCATAATGAATACCAATCAATTCTTTATTAGCGTTAAATATAGGTGAACCTGAATTACCACCGTATGTGCTTAAATCATATGTAATGCTACTGCCTGAAGCGGATAATACATTACCTTTACTTTCCCATAAAGTAGCTAATGGCTTGTCACCAGGATAACCTGTAACTGTAATTGGATCACCTTTTTTCACAGATGATGTATCTACTGGACTTGAAGGTTGAACTACATCACCAATAGACTGTCCTTTACTATTCTTACCAACATGGACCACAGCTAAATCTTCTCCATCTGGAGCAGTTGTGTAATCAGTAGCTGTGAAAGTACCAAACGGGTAATTTCCTTCGCCATTTGCTCCTGGTGAGAATTTCAATTGAGATGCATCACCATTCGTAAAGTCTACTACATGTTTATTTGTTAAAATTGTATTTTTACCTACTACAACCCCAGATGCTATAGACGTACCGCCTATATCAGCAAATGCTACAGATTGGTAATGTCCAGAAGTCGTGTCTGTTATTTGCGTGCGGTCATTCTTAGGTAATATGACTCTTGGTTGTTTTGGTTCATTATGTGCATTTGCTTCTAATGGTGCACTAACTAAACCAACCATAATAACGGAGACTAAGGCCAACATAAATATTTTTAATCTATTCATTTAAAACACTCCTTTGTTGTAATGTACAATTATTTTAATATGAAATTAATATTCTAGGATAAAAATACCCTACTTTGATATTATTTATACCCAACTGTTAACTTTTATAGCAGTTTTTTACAGTTGGGCACTGAAATCGTACACTTAGGCATAAAAAAAGAGATTGAACGCTCGCGTTCAATCTCAATTATTTTTAAATATAGAACATATAACCTTCTAATTCATCTTGCTTTGTATAGTTCGCTAAATATTCTAAAGTCGTATTATCCAGCACTTCTTTAACAGCGTCACGTATTCTTATCCATAACTGTTGTTGAGCTGGAGGTTCATCTTCTATTCCTTCGACTAGTGTAATTGGTCCTTCTAATAACCTTATAACATCCCCAGCAGTGATTTCAGATGGTGATTTTTGTAATTCATATCCCCCTTTTGCACCTCTGACACTTTTAATAAGACCAGCATTTCTTAATGGCCCTACCAATTGTTCTAAATATAAATCACTTAAATTATTTTCTTCGGCGATAGACTTCAATGATGTACATCCTTGACCATAACGCTTGGTCAACGATATCATTAGTGTTAAGCCATATCGTCCCTTAGTTGAAATTTTCATGTACTACACCTCTTGTTTTCTTTAAAAAGTATTGTTTAACTTATTTTATCATTTTTTTGACAGTTTGAGTAATTAGAAAGGTTGATCACAGATGAAAAACGAACCGTTAGCATATAGAATGCGTCCAAAAACGATAGATGATGTCATTAGTCAAGATCATTTAGTTGGACCTAAAGCCATTATTAGACGAATGGTAGAAACTAAAAGATTAACGTCTATGATTTTTTATGGGCCCCCAGGAATAGGAAAAACAAGCATTGCACAAGCTATTGCAGGTAGTACACAATATAAGTTTAGACAGCTTAACGCTGTTACAAACACGAAAAAAGATATGCAACTTGTCGTAGAAGAAGCTAAAATTTCTGGACAAGTTATATTACTGTTAGATGAGATTCACAGATTAGATAAAGCGAAGCAAGACTTTTTATTACCTCACTTAGAATCGGGCAAAATAGTTTTAATTGGTGCAACCACTTCAAATCCATATCATGCTATTAATCCAGCGATTAGAAGTAGAGCTCAAATTTTCGAATTATATCCGCTAGAAGAGGAAGACATTATAGAAGCTTTAAATCGTGCATTAAACGATGAAGAAAATGGATTATTATCATATCAACCTGAAGTAGATGAAGAAGCAATCGCTTATTTCGCACAAGCTAGTTATGGTGATGTAAGAAGCGCTTTGAATGCATTAGAACTAGCTGTATTAAGCGCAGATATCGAAAATGACACTCGACACGTTACGGTTGAAGACGCAAAAACATGTATACAAAAAAGCGCTTTTCAGCATGACAAAGATGGTGATCAACACTACGATGTCATGAGCGCATTCCAAAAATCTATTAGAGGTAGTGATGTAGATGCTGCACTACATTATTTAGCACGACTTATAGAAGCTGGAGACTTACCTACTATAGCTAGGCGTTTATTAGTTATTAGCTATGAAGATATTGGTTTAGCTTCACCAGGCGCTGCAGCAAGAACATTATCAGCAATTGAAGCAAGTGAACGATTAGGATTTCCCGAAGCACGTATTCCATTAAGTCAGGCAGTTATAGAGCTGTGCCTCTCTCCTAAATCTAACTCAGCTATTACCTCAATAGATTCAGCATTATCAGATATTAAAAATGGTAAAGCAGGTCTTGTGCCAAAACATTTAAAAGATGGACACTATCAAGGTGCTAAAGATTTAGGTAACGCAATAGGCTATAAATATCCTCATAACTATGAAAATAGTTATGTAAAACAACAATATTTACCTGATACGTTAAAGCATAAACAATACTACCAACCAAAATTAACATCCAAAGCTGAACAACAATTTGCAGAAGTCTACAAAAATTTAAAAAACAAAAAGTAATTTATAATAAAGTCATCTAGAATATAAACGGAGTCAACATTATACAAAATCGTAGGAAATATCACTCTAACAGGCTTGTTTATCATCACTAGCTCGTTAGAGAATGTAACGAGCTTGTCTTATATTTCATGCACGTTAGAGAATCCATTATTCTCTTATTCATTATAAACAATAAGCTACACGTACTTATATAATAAAAACAGGCTGGGACATATAAATGTCTCAGCCTGTTGTTTTTACTTATCTTTAACTCTCTTAACATGAATATCTTTTAGTATGTCATTCACTACATAACTAGCACAAATCAATCCTACTGTACTTGGTACAAAAGCATTTGAAGATGGTGGCATTTGTGCTTTTCTAACTTTAGCATTTTTATCTCCGACGACTTCATTAACATCTTCTCTTATTACAATAGGACTTTCATCACTAAATACTACATTTATTCCTTTATGAATTCCCATTTTTCTAAGTTTAAGACGAATAATTTTTGCCATTGGATCAGTATGTGTTTTTGAAATATCAGCAATTTCAAATCTAGTAGGGTCTGTTTTATTTGCAGCCCCCATACTTGAAATCACGTTGATGTTTCTTTCTAAACATTCTTTCATAAGATGTATTTTGTACATAATTGTATCACTAGCATCTAAAAAATAATCTATATCGTATTCATTAAATAATGCTTCGTATGTTTCTTCTGTATAAAACATATGTAATGAAGTGACTTTGCAATCTGGGTTGATTAATCTAATGCGTTCTTCCATTAAATCAACTTTAGATTGTCCAATTGTTGTAGTAAGTGCATGTAATTGTCTATTCACATTTGTAATATCTACATCATCTTTATCGATTAAAATTATATGTCCTATATTCGTTCTTGCTAGTGCTTCAGCAGCAAAAGAACCAACGCCGCCTACTCCTAGTACAACAACTGTTTTGCTTTCAAGTAAATCTAATCCTTCTTTACCAATCGCTAACTCATTTCTTGAGAATTGATGTTTAGTCATATTTTTAACTCCTTTACACAAAAATACGCAAGACATAGAGTCTTGCGTACCGATAGAATCCAATTGTGCCGTAATATTGCGTGCTAGATCATTTTGGCCTGCTAAATACAGGTGGGTGCCCTGTTTCTTATTTTGCATGTCCTCCTTAAGAGGCGTATGCGCTATTAAGAAAACCCATTAGGCTCCCTTGATCGAAAGTGTTAGGTCAAAATACATAAAGCGTATCACGAACACTTCAGATGTCTACCTTATAAATTTATTTTATCATAATTCTTTTAAATAACAAGTATTTATACTTTTGTTATTCTTCGTCTAAATCTAATTGTAAATGTAATTCTTGTAATTGGCTATTTGATACTTTGCTTGGTGCGTCAGTTAATAAACAAGATGCGCTTGCTGTTTTAGGGAAAGCAATTGTATCGCGTAAATTAGTTCTACCAGCCAATAACATAACAAGTCTATCCAACCCTAAAGCAATTCCACCATGTGGAGGTGCTCCATATTTAAACGCTTCTATTAAGAAACCGAATTGTTCTTGAGCTTCCTCATCTGTAAACCCTAAAGCTTTAAACATTTTTTCTTGTAAGTCAGATTTGTGGATTCTGATTGAACCCCCACCTAATTCAAATCCATTTAATACAATGTCATAAGCATTTGCTTCAACATTTGTAGGATCTGTTTCTAACATATCTTCGTGTTCTTTTTTAGGAGCAGTGAATGGATGATGGGCAGCAACATAACGGTTAGTATCTTCGTCATATTCAAATAATGGCCAATCTGTAACCCATAAGAAGTTATATTGATTAGGATCTATTAAGCCACGTTCTTTACCAAGTTTATTTCTTAATTGAGCTAAACTAGCTGCAACAACATCTTTTTTATCTGCAACAAATAGAATTAAATCACCAGATTTTGCTTCTGTTTCTTTTAATAATTCTTCTGTGTGTGATTCATTAAAGAATTTGCTAATTGGACCGTTTAATCCTTCATCAGTTACTTTAACCCAAGCTAAACCTTTAGCTCCGTATATACTTGCAAATGATTGTAATTGATCAATATCTTTTCTTGAATAGTCGTCTGCTCCATTTTCAACAACTATCGCTTTAACTTCCCCACCGTTTTCAACAGCACCTTTAAATACTTTGAATTCCATTTGTGAAGCTAATTGTGATAAATTGATTAATTCCATACCGAAACGTGTATCTGGTTTATCAATACCATATCTCTCCATTGCTTCAGCGTAAGTCATACGAGGGAATGGTGTCGTAATATCGATTCCTTTAACGTCTTTCATAATACGTTTCATTAAACCTTCGTTCATTGTCATAACATCTTCTTGATCAACGAAACTCATTTCGATATCTATTTGAGTAAACTCAGGCTGTCTATCAGCTCTTAAATCTTCATCTCTGAAACATTTAACGATTTGATAATACTTATCAAAACCGCCTATCATTAATAACTGTTTAAAAATTTGTGGTGATTGAGGTAATGCATAAAATTCACCATCATGGACACGTGATGGAACTAAGTAGTCTCTAGCCCCTTCTGGTGTTGATTTCGTTAAAACAGGTGTTTCAACCTCAAAGAAATCTCCTTCATCTAAGTAGTTTCTAACAGAGCGTGTAATTTGATGTCTCATTTTAAATGTTTGAGCTAAACTTTCTCTACGTAAATCTATATATCTATATTTAAGACGAACATTTTCATCTATATCATTTACATCTGTAATTGAGAACGGTGGTGTTTCAGATTCATTTAATATTTCTATACTTGAAACTTGCACTTCTACTTTACCAGTTTTAATTTTATCATTAACTGATTTTTCATCTCTTTTAGTTACTTGACCTTTAACTTGTATAACATATTCAGAACGAACTTTATCAGCAATTTTTAAAGCTTCATCTGAAAAATCTGGGTTAAAAACAATTTGTACTACGCCTTCACGGTCACGTAAATCTATAAAAATAAGTCCGCCAAGGTCACGTCTTTTTTGTACCCATCCGTTTAAAGTTACTGTCTGTCCAATATATTCTTCTGTTACACTTCCACAATAAGTTGTTCTTTTATTCATTATGATTCCACCTTTAAATAATTCTCTAATTCTGAAAATGCTACTGGTTCACTTTCGCCAGTTTTCATATTTTTAACTTCTACTTGCTCTTTTTGTAATTCATCTTCACCAATAACAATTGTATAAGTTGCATTTAATCTGTCAGCTTGTTTCATTTGGCCTTTTAATTTTCTACTTAAGTAATCTTTGTCACAACTAATACCTGCTAATCTTAGTTTATTAAGTAATTCTACTGAATAATGATCAGCTTGCTCTCCCATAGTAGCAATGAATAAATCTATAGAGTCTTCTTGTTCTATTTCAATGCCTTCCGCCTCTAGAGCGAGCAATAGTCTTTCAATACTTAAAGCAAATCCTATACCTGTTTCTTTTGGACCATCTAATAATTCTAATAATCCATTATAACGTCCACCGCCACATAGAGTTGTAATAGCTCCGAATCCTTCTGCATTGCTCATTACTTCAAATGCAGTGTGCGTATAATAATCTAAACCACGTACTAAATTGCTATCAATTTCATATTCAATACCAATTTCATCTAATAGTGTTTTAACTTCTTCGAAATAACTTTTTGAATAATCATTCAAGTATTCAGTAATTTTCGGCGCATTTTTTACAGCTTCTTTATCTCGATCAACTTTACAATCTAGAATGCGCATTGGATTTGTATAAAGTCTGTTTTGACAATCTTGACAAAATGTATCAATGACTGGCTCAAAATGTTCTTGTAATGCTTTAGAATAATCTGCTCTTGATTCAGCATCACCAATACTGTTAATAACTAGTTTTAAGTTTTTCAAACCGAATGACTGATAAATGTGTACAAGCATTGCAATAATTTCAACATCGATTGCAGGATTTTCTGATCCAATTGCTTCTACTCCAAATTGAACGAATTGACGATAACGTCCTTTTTGTTTTCTTTCGTATCTAAACATAGGACCAGTATAATATAATTTTACAGGCTGATTCGCATTACCTTGCATTTTATTTTCTATGAAACTTCTCACTACACTAGCAGTACCCTCAGGTCTCAATGTGAGACTTCTATCACCTTTATCTTTAAATGTGTACATTTCTTTCTGTACGACATCAGTTGAATCTCCAACACCTCTACTAAATAAATCCGTGCTTTCAAATATAGGTGTTCTAATTTCTTTATAATTATAAATTTTCATCAGTTCGTGTAATTTATTTTCAATATACTGCCATTTATAACTATCTTTCGGCAAAATATCTTGTGTGCCACGTGGTATATTTATCATTTAATTTCCTCCTTAAAATTAAAAAAGTCCCTTGTATGCTTAATAAACATACAAGGGACGAAGATTCCGTGTTGCCACCCTAATTAGTATTCTCTATAAAAGAATACTCACTTAACAACATTGTAACGGATGTCAATCGATCTTACTTTCATAAGATTCCCTCTTCTTGTGTTCAAAAGTATACGTGGCATCTTTATAACTTTCAGCACATGTTATAATCTCTGTGTTCAGCCTAAAGTGTATACTATTCAAGAATAAACGGTAAGTTTATATTTAGTAATTTATATTAATAGTAACCCCATAATTAATTTCAGTCAACATTTAATTTGAAAAGTAAACTTTCAAACCATCTACAATACCAGTTTCAACTATGTGTCTGTATTTGCGATCAACGATTAAGTTTTCATCAGTTGGGTTGCTTATATATCCAAGTTCTAATAATACAGCAGGTGACTTAGCTTGTCTAATAACTTGGAAGTTTTCATTTCTTACCCCTCTATCAGACAAGATAGACTTTTGATTGATTGAAGTGTGTAAAGTTTTTGCGAAATCTTTATGACTTTCATGATGATAATAAACTGTTAAACCATGTGGATTAGAAGATTCAAGTGCGTCATTATGTATGCTTATGAATACATCTCCATCAGCTTGTCTATCTTTTAATTTAACGTACTCATCTTTTGAACGTGTTAATTTTACTTTAGCACCTTCATCTTTTAACATTTTTTCCAATTCTTTAGCAGTTTTTAACGTCATTACTTTTTCTGTTACGTCTTTGTGTTTGGAGCTTGCCGCGCCTTGATCACTTCCACCATGCCCTGGATCAAGTACAATGGTTTTACCCTTTAATGGTTTTTGGACTGGATCCACATCTTCTTTAATATCTAAATTTGTATGCCAACCAGCAATCCAACCCTTTTCATTGTCACTATTAATGACTTCAAACCATTTACCTTCTCTATCTATGATTTCAAACTTATCTCCATCTTTAACATCAAATATAATTGGATAAAATGCAGCTGGACCGGTTCTCAGTTCACCATCTTCTATCATAGAAAGTGACTTAGGTTCTTCATCTTCTTGTGTTAAGAGATTAATAATAATAATAATAATTAATGCTAATAATATTAATCCCACGATAATAATCGGTATTGGCTTTAGTTTCTTTTTTTTAAACCATAAGCTTATTCGGTTCATTGAATAATACCATCCTTGCTTTCGAAAATAATCGTTATTGGACCATCATTAACAAGTGATATATCCATATGTGCACCAAATTCACCACTTTTGACAGGTATACCATAAGAAGCTAATTGTTCATTAAAATATCTATATATATTGTTAGCTTCGGTTGGTTCTTTAGCATTCGTAAACCCAGGTCTATTTCCTTTTTTTACTGAAGCATATATTGTGAATTGTGAAATAGATAGTATTTCCCCATCAATTTGATGTATATCTAAATTCATTTTACCTTGGTCATCTTCAAAAATTCGAGTTTTGGCGATTTTTTTAGCAATGGCGTCAGCATCTTTATACGTTGACTCTTCACCAACTCCTACTAGCAATAAAAAACCTTGTTTAATTTCATTTTGAATATTTTCAGATGTCACTTTAGCTTGACTTACTTTTTGTAAAACAACTTTCAAAATATCACCTCTTAATTCCATACACGGGTAACTGTATAGATATCGCCTAATTGTTTTATTTTATCAACAATTCGATAAACGTCATTAACGTTTTTAACCATAACACTTATGTTTATAACAGCATTTTTATCTATATCAGCTTTACCTGAAACTTTTACTAATTGTACTTTAATTGAATTTACAACTTGCAAGACTTCATTTAACAAGCCATTTCGATCGTATCCTGTAATTTCCAAATCAACTTGGTAACTTTTTTGTTCATTTGTATTTTTAACCCATTCTACATCAATTAATCTCTCGGTTTCATTAATAATATTAGGGCAATCTTTTCTATGTACTTTTACCCCATGTCCTTTTGTAATGTAGCCGATGATATCATCACCAGGGATAGGGTTACAGCACTTCGATAATTTGATTAACATATTGTCCAAGCCCTCTACATAAACACCTGTTTCAGTACGTATATCATTTTTAATCGGCATAGACTTACTGACTTCTTGAACTTGGTTTAATGACTGTTTTTTACGTTCTATTCTAATTTTTTCAGATAATCTATTAACAGCTTGTAACGCGGTGATGCCTCCAAATCCTACTGCTGCATATAAATCATCTTCGTTCGAAAAATTATATTTCTCATTTACATTTTTGATATTCTCAGAAGTTAATACTTCATCTACGTTGAAACCTTGTTCTTTAATTTCAGCTTCAATCATAAACTTGCCTTTTTCAATGTTTGCAGATCTATCTTGTTTCTTAAAGAAACTGCGAATTTTGCTTTTAGCACTTGAAGAACGCACAATTTTCAACCAATCTCGACTCGGTCCATATGAATGTTTACTCGTTCTAATTTCAACTATATCTCCAGTAGATAATTTATAATCAATCGGCACGATTTTACCGTTTACTTTTGCTCCTATCATCTTATTCCCCACTTCACTGTGGACAGAGTAAGCAAAGTCTATTGGTACAGCACCATAAGGAAGTTCTACAACATCACTTTCTGGCGTAAAGACGTAAACTTTATCACTTTGTAAATCATATTTTAATGATTCCATAAATTCTTCAGCGTCTGGAGATGTGTTATCTGTTTCAGCTATCTCTTGTAACCAACTCATTTTTTGTAAATATTCTTCAGATTTATTGCTTAAGTTTTTACCTTCTTTATAAGCCCAATGAGCAGCAACACCATGTTCAGCTATTTCATGCATCTCATATGTTCTGATTTGAATTTCTAAAGGATCGCCATTTGGTCCAACTACCGTTGTATGCAATGATTGATACATATTTTGTTTTGGCATAGCTATATAGTCTTTAAATCTGCCAGGCATAGGTTTCCAAAGTGTGTGCACTAAGCCCAATACAGCATAACAATCTTTAATAGATGGCACTATGACTCTAATAGCTAATAAATCAAATATTTGTTCAAATTGCTTTTTTTGTTTAACCATTTTTCTATAGATGCTATATATATGTTTAGGTCGTCCGCTTATGTCGCCAGAAATATCCATAACTTCCATTTCTGATTCAATATCTTTAACAGCATTAGCAATATATGTTTCACGTTCACTTCTTTTTTTCTTCATAAGATTAACTATTCTGAAATATTGAACGCTATCTATATATCTTAAAGAAATATCCTCCAGTTCCCATTTAATCGTATTAATACCTAATCTATGAGCTAAAGGTGCGTATATTTCCAATGTTTCTTTTGCTATTCTTTTTTGCTTTTCTTTTGGCATGGCTTTTAAAGTTCTGACGTTATGAAGCCTATCTGCTAATTTCACAAGTATAACTCTTACGTCCTTAGCGATTGCTATAAATAGTTTACGATGGTTTTCAGCTTGCTGCGTTTCTTTTGATTTATATTTTACTTTTTTAAGTTTTGTCACACCATCTACTATAATTGCAACTTCTTCATTAAACATTTCAACCAAATCATCGTAAGTATAAGGTGTATCCTCAATTACATCATGTAAAAATCCAGCAACAATTGTTGGGCCATCTAACTTCATTTCAGTCAAAATACCTGCAACTTGTATTGGATGCATAATATAAGGTAAATTATTTTTTCTAATTTGGCCTTGATGTGCTTTAAAAGCTAAATCGTAACTTTTTTCAACTAATTTGTAAGCTTCTTCGGATAAGTAGCTTTTAGCTTTATATAAAACATCATCAGCACTATAAGGATATTCTTTATTCATAGGGACACCACCTCATCACAAATTTCTCTTTAATATTACTATTATAGCAATTAATATAAGTAATATGCCACATATAATTATTATATTTAATCTAAAAATAAAATAGTCACAAAAGTGACTATTTTATTTGAGTATTTACATACTATTCATCATATGAAATTAAAGATACAACATCGTATCCTTTTAGTTTATCTATTCCGTGTAAATATTTCAATTCTATTAAGAAAGCAATACCTACTACAATACCACCTAGTGATTCCACCAAATGGATAGCAGCTTCTATTGTACCGCCTGTTGCTAATAAATCATCAGTAATAAGCACACGTTGACCAGGTTTAATTGCGTCTCTATGCATTGTTAAAACGTTAGAGCCATATTCTAAATCATATTCATAACGAATAACTTCACGAGGTAATTTACCTTCTTTACGAACAGGTGCAAAACCAATTCCCATAGCATAAGACACAGGGCACCCTATAATGAATCCTCTTGCTTCAGGTCCAACTACTACATCTACTTGTTTGTTTTTAGCATAACTTACAATTTGGTCAGTTGCATATTTATATGCTTCCCCATTGTCCATAATTGTTGTAATATCTTTAAAATTAACCCCTTCTTTTGGCCAATCTTGTACTTCTGAAACATATTGTTTTAAATCCATTAAACTTCCTCCTCAACGTTGCCTATCAATGACTGAATCCATTTGATTAAAGATTGACTGTCATTATATAACAATGTCTTTTCAATTTCTATTTGTCTTTTCTTCTCTTGATACAACGGCGCACTTTGAATGCTATTCTTTTCCGCTTCTTTATTCACTTTTATTATACCATCATTTATTGTAATAAAGTCTAATTCATAAAAGCAATTTAATATGAATTTTAATTGATCAGGTTTAATTTTCAAAAATTGACAAAGTTGCATACCTTCAGTTTGAATATTTGTTTCTGCTTTACTGAGTAATGCTTTATATGTTTCTTTAAATTTTTGTTCATTAGGTAAACCTTCAAAGTATGAATTAGATTGACCTTTAAAAACTAAATAATATTTATCTGCATTAACTTGATTTAAAGTTGTTTTTAAATCATCTAAATCTTTTGGTAAATCTCTAAGCACACACGCTTCAACATTTCTTTCATATCCTTCTCCATAGAACACATATCTATCATTTAGTTTTTCTTCTGTTGAATTAACTACAAACAAAGCGTCTTTTTGATTAATTTTCAATAAGTCTTGTTTATTTTTACTTCTATAATCGAATACTGTATGTTCATTACCTAACTCTAAATCTTTTACGATTATTTGTGGAGATTGATGTCCATTCCATTCGTTTACATTTAAGCTGCCCGCTATATTAATAGTTGTTTCATTTGTTATGTCGTGTTGAAGATGTCCGAAATTCCAATGAAGTGCTGCAATATTTTTGTCGGTTAATGTAAGTTTTAAATGTTTTTCACTTTGTCCAATACCTTTTACCGAATTAACCTGCACATTTTTCACTGCAAATAATGGTGCAGAAATATCAGTTCCAAAAGGTCGTAATCTCTCTAAGTCAAAAATATTTTCAACTGAAATGTCAGATACTTGAATTTCTGAATCCACAGTTAATTGCGGTAATAGTGGTTTACCTTCTGTTAACTTATACATTTCATCATTTAAAGCTTTTTTTAATGATTCTATAGCATCAATATCTAACGTCATACCTGCTGCCATATGATGACCACCAAACTTTTGTATAAGTTCAGAGTTATTTTGAAGAAATTCAAACATAGATACTTGTTCAATACTTCTAGCTGATCCTTTAGCATGATTTTGCTCTATATCCACATTTAACAAGATAGTTGGTAAATGATATTGTTCAACAATTCTTGATGCTACTATTCCGAGAACACCCTCGTTCCAATCTTCTTTTGCTAAAACTAAAAATTGTGCGTTGGTGTCAATTTGTTCTTGAGCGAGCACAAGAGCTTCTTCTGTAATAGTTTCAACTATTGCTTTTCTTTCAGTATTAAAATGATCCACTTCTTCAGCAAGAAATGTCGCTTCATCGCTGTCTTCACACATCAATAATTCACATGCTAATCTAGCATCATCCAGACGACCAACCGCATTTAATCTTGGGCCAATTATAAATCCTACAGTTTGTTCACTGACTTCATCAGTGTAATCTGCGACTTCTAATAGTGCTTTAATACCTGGGGAAGGTTTTTCATTTAAAATGTTTAAACCTCTCTTGACCATATATCTATTCTCATCAGTTAAACTCACTAAATCTGCAATAGTACCGATTGCTACAAGTCCAAGAAAATAATCGGGCAAGTCCGCCTTAAGTGCTTTACATAATTTATAAGAAACCCCTACACCTGCTAAATATTCAAATGGATAGTCGAAGTCAGGGTGCACAGGATGGACGATAGCATATGCATTAGGTTTTGTAATACCAAATTCGTGATGATCTGTTACGATAACGTCTATCCCCAATTCATTAGCAATATCTATTTCATGATGCCCTTGAACACCATTGTCTACTGTAATGATTAAAGTAACGTCCTCATCATGAGCATTGCGAAATGCCCCTTCACTTGGACCATATCCTTCTGTAAATCTATTCGGAATATACCAACCGACTTGAGCTCCAAGTGATTCTAACGTTTTTACGAGAATTGTTGTTGATGTCACACCATCAGCATCATAATCACCATATACTAATATTTTCTCACTATTTTCTATAGCTTTATGTATTCTTGAAACAGCTTTCTCCATATCACTTAACAACATAGGATCATGAAAAAGTTCTTCTTTAGAAAGTAAATGTTCGATATCAGTTTGTGTTGTATAACCTTTAGAAACTAATGCTTTTTCTAATAGCGGGGAAATATTAAATTTTTTAATTATCTGTTTGTCTATTTCTATAGTTTGTCTAGGTATAGACCATTGATAACGTGCTTTAGTCATAACAAATCTCCTCATTTCTACTCAAAACATTATACATGAAAAATTAATGATTCTCTACTAAACAAATTAAGCATATCAAAATAAATATTTTTTGCATAGAATTGATAAACTTCAACTGCATAAAAAAGCACTTATCAAAGCAGACACATAAAGTGTAGCTTTGATAAGTGCTCATGAATTTTAAACGAGTATTTTTTCGTCGTTTGATTTTTTCTCTTCGTAGACAACTAATTTGCCGTCATCAGAATTTTTAAGTTGTTTCTTTTTCAACATGCCCCATAGCGGAACTGCCACGAACACAGATGAGAACACACCTGAAATCAGTCCTATAAGTAATGCTAATGAGAAGTTGAATATACTTGATGATCCAAAGATTAATAGTCCAATTACAACTATTACAACGGTTAACACTGTATTAATTGATCTCGTCATTGTTTGTCTAATAGATGAATTTACAATCATATCAATTGTTTCTGGGTCTTTTATAACTTTGATTTTACGTAAGTTTTCACGAACCCTATCAAATGTAACGATTGTATCGTTTATGGAATAACCGATTATCGTTAATACAGCAGCAATAAATGTAATATCTACTTCTAATCTAAATAAGCTAAACACTGTTACAATCATGAACACATCGTGTAGAAGTGCTAATACTGCAGTAGTTCCCATTCGCCATTCGAATCTAAATGTAACATAAATGACGATACCAAGCGCTGCAATGCCTAAAGCTTTCAATGCGTTTACTGCGAGCTCTTGGCCAACTACAGGAGATACTGTACTAACATTAGGGTCATGACCTAAAGTATCTTTAAAATCAGATTTAACTTTTTTTATCTCCGATTTATCTAAAGCATCTTTAAACTGTACAGTAGCCATTTTATTACCCGAACCACTTGTCGTAACTTGAGAAGGTTCTAATCCCATATCTTTAAATTGTTTAGATACTTGTTCAGTTTTTATTGCATTATCAGATTGTAAATCAACTCTTGTACCACTTGTGAAGTCGATACCGAGATTTAATTTAAATATAGATATTATAATCGCACCAACAATAATAGTTATGATACTAAATGTTAAGAACGGTTTTGCAAGTTTAACAAAATTAACTTTATCATAAGGTGTGCTTAAATCATGCACATCTAATTTTTCGCTAATATCATGTCTTGATTTTTTAGATATGCCGAACCAAGTAAACTTTTTGTTAAAGTAATTTGAGTTAATCAAGATTGATAACAGTAATCTTGTTAAGAATACTGATGCTACAAAACTCATCAGAATAGATAGTAATAACATTGTTGCGAAACCTTTAACGGAACTTTCACCAAATACAAATAATACTAATGCAGCTAATATTGTCGTTAAGTTAGCATCTAGTATTGTAACAAATGATGAACCCGAACCTTTTTTGAAGGCTTGTTTCAATGTCCTTCCGATTCTTAACTCATCTTTTATCCGTTCATACATAATAATATTCGCGTCTACAGCCATACCTACACCTAACACCAGAGCAGCTAGACCAGGTAAAGTAAGAACACCTGAAATAAAGTTGAATGCTAATAATGTTAAATAAACATAAGCGCTTAATGTAACAACAGCAACAACACCAGGTAATCTATAGTAGATTAACATGAATAAAAATACGATACCTACACCAATTGTAGAGGCAAAAATCGTTTCATCTAAAGCATCTTGACCAAACTGAGCACCTACTGAAGTAGAATAAACTTCATCTAATTTAACTGGTAAAGAACCTGAATTTAATAAGTCAGCGATTTGTTTTGCTTCTTTAACGCCTTCTTCACCTTTAAATCCGCCTGATATTTCTACATTTTCAGAATTGATAGGCTGACTAACTGTCGCTGCAGAAATATACTTAGGCTCTTTGCCTTCTTGTTCTTTCTTAGCTTCTTTTTCGTAGCTATCTCCATTTTCGTAATCCATCCAAATAACCATCAGGTTTGGATTCATTTTAGATACTTTTTCAGTTACTCCTTTAAATTTTTCTGCATCTTTTAATTTAAGTGTAACTGCTACTTCATTTGTATTATCTTTAAAACCTTGTTTAGCGCCACCTTGTACTAAATCTTTACCTGATAATAGTACATTATCTTTAGCATCTCTAATTGTTAAGTTAGCTTGAGTCGAAAGTACTTCACGAGCCTCGTTTTGATCTTTAATACCCGCTAATTGTACTCTTATTCTATTGCCTTCCTCAACTTGAATCTTCGGTTCAGAAACACCCAATACGTTAACACGTGATTCCAAAGTTTTGGCGGTCGATTTAACAGCGTCTTTATCTATTTTGTCACCTTTATCTAAAGGATTGACTTGATAAAGAACTTCAAATCCACCTTGTAAGTCTAGACCTAAATTTACATTCTTCGTTATATTTTTACCGGTTGATCCTATTAAAGTAAAAATCAACACCGAGAGAAGTAAAAAGGCTATAATTCTACTACGCTTTTTCACGATAACACCTCTTACTTTTTTTAGTTCACTATATATGTTATAGCATACATTACCAGTTTTTGAATAGTCATAACGTACATGTATCAAAAAAAGACATGGATAACCATGTCTTTAACGTTAAATATATTAAACTAATTCCATCAAAATGTAAACTTTTTTATGAAGGGTCTACTTGTTTGATAGCAGGTTTTTCAAAAGTAATTTCTTGACCTTTGTCATTTACAGTAACAACAACGATTGATTCGTCAACTGCTCTAACTGTACCTTTAATTCCACCAATTGAAGTAACTTTTTGACCTACTTCTAAGCGGTTTAATAATTCGCGATGCTCTTTTGCTCTTTTTTGTTGTGGTCTAATCATTAAGAACCAAACAAGTGCAAATATCAAAATAATTGGTAATAATTGTACTAATACTTCCATAATCATACTCCTTTAAAAGTTTTTGGGGTTATCTACATTTAGTCCATATTGTTCGAAAAATTCATCTTTGAAATCAAGTAATCGATCTTCTCTTATTGCTTGGCGAACATTCTCCATCAATTTTAATAAGAAATACAAATTATGATATGTAGTAAGACGAATTCCAAATGTTTCATCTGCTTTAATCAGATGACGCAAATAAGCTTTAGTATAGTTTCTACATGTGTAACAATCACATTCAGGATCTAATGGTGATAAATCTGTTTGATATTTCGCATTTTTTATCACTACTCTACCTTGTGAAGTCATACATGTACCATTTCTAGCTATACGTGTTGGTAAAACACAATCAAACATATCGATACCTCTAATTGAGCATTCGATTAATGCATCAGGTGAGCCAACGCCCATTAAATATCTTGGTTTATTAAATGGCATTAACGGTGTCGTATGTTCAACCATTCTGTACATCACAGGTTTCGGTTCTCCAACTGATAAACCGCCAATCGCATAACCAGGAAAATCAAGTGAAACTAAATCTTTAGCACTCTGCTCTCTAAGATCGTTGTATTCCCCACCTTGGATTATACCAAATAGAGCTTGATCTTCAGGACGTTTATGAGCTTCAAGACATCTTTCAGCCCATCTAGACGTTCTTTCAATTGATTTCTTTACATAATCATACTCAGATGGCATAGGAGGACACTCATCAAACGCCATCATAATGTCTGAACCAAGATCGTTTTGAATATGCGTTGCCTTTTCTGGACTTAAAAACAATTTAGAACCATTTAAATGATGTCTAAAATGCACACCTTCTTCTTCAATCTTTCTCATATCACTTAAACTGAATACTTGAAAGCCTCCTGAATCAGTTAATATTGGTCCATCCCAATTCATAAACTTATGTAATCCACCCACCTTAGAAATGATATCACTTCCAGGTTGTAACCACAAATGATAGGTATTGCTTAAAATGATTTTCGCTTCCATTTGTTTAAGTTCTTCAGGACTCATCGTTTTTACAGTTGCTTTTGTACCAACTGGCATGAACATTGGTGTCTCAAATGAACCATGTGGTGTATGAACGATTCCCAATCTTGCACCAGACTGTTTACAAGTTTTAATATGCTCATATGTTACTGCAGGCATGTCTTTTTCTCCTTCACTATATAATAATCATTGCATCCCCAAAACTAAAGAATCTATATTCAGATTCAACAGCATGACGATAAGCATTTAAAATATTTTCGCGCGATGACAGCGCTGAAACTAACATGATTAAAGTAGATTTTGGTAAATGGAAATTTGTAATTAAGCCATCAATCGCTTTAAATTCATACCCAGGATATATAAAGATATCTGTCCAGCCACTTTCGGCTATGAATTTATCATTCCTACTTCGTATTGTTTCTAACGTTCTTGTTGAAGTAGTACCAACTGAAATAATTTTTTTACCATCGGCTTTAACTTTATTTAATAATTCAGCAGTATCTTCAGACATTTGATAATACTCTGAATGCATTTCATGTTCGTCGATATTATCTACACTTACCGGTCTGAATGTACCTAATCCTACGTGTAAAGTTATAAATGCAACATGTACACCTCTATCTCTAATTTCTTGTAATAGATTTTTAGTGAAATGTAGTCCTGCAGTTGGTGCTGCAGCTGATCCAACAGCTTTAGCATAAACAGTTTGATATCGGTCTTGATCATCTAGTCTTTCTTTAATGTAAGGAGGTAATGGCATTTCACCAAGTTCATCCAAACGTTCTTGTAAAATGCCTCCATACGAAAGTTTCATAATTCTACCACCTTGGTCTAACTCTTTAACACAAGTAGCAATTATTTTACCTTCCCCAAAAGATACACTTTGATTTATCTTTATACGTTTTGCAGGTTTGATAAGTACTTCCCATTCGTCATTCTCTTGTTGTGTTAGCATTAACATTTCAACTTTCGCACCAGTTTCTTCTTTAATTCCAAATAATCTAGCAGGCATGACTTTTGTATCATTTAGTACTAAACAATCTCCCGGTGATAACTGATGTATAACATCTTTAAATGTTAAATCTTCTAATTCACCTGTAACTTTATCGCATTTTAGTAGTCGACTACTTTCTCTATTAAGCAATGGTGTTTGAGCGATCAAAGACTCAGGTAAATCAAAATCAAAATCTTCAATATTCACAGGCTTTGCCTCTTTCCTCATTCTAATATTATTTCTTTATCTCAAAATGGTCATAACTCACCGCAGTTGCTTTTCTACCACGAGGCGTTCGTTCTATAAAGCCTTTTTGAATGAGATATGGTTCGTACACATCTTCTAATGTAATACGTTCTTCCCCAATGGTAGCAGCAATTGCATCTAGGCCAACTGGTCCACCTTTATAATTATTCAATATACAGTGCATAATTTTATAGTCAATATGGTCTAACCCTTCTTTATCAACTTGTAATAAATCTAATGCATGTTTAGTTGTACCAATTGTTATTGAATCGTCACCTTCAACTTGAGCAAAATCTCTCACTCTTCTTAACAATCGGTTAGCAATTCTTGGTGTCCCTCTGCTTCGTTTTGATAACTCATTTGTACTTTGGTCATCTATTTCAACATTAAAGACTTCAGCAGTACGTTTAATGATTTCTTTTAAACTTCCATCATCATAATATTCTAAACGTAAATGAACGCCAAATCGATCTCTTAAAGGAGCTGATAGACTTCCTACTCTAGTCGTAGCACCCACTAATGTAAATGGCGGTAAATCAATTCTAATACTTCTTGCTTCTTCACCTTTACCAACTACTATGTCTAAGAAAAAGTCTTCCATAGCTGGGTATAAAACTTCTTCTACTACACGACTCAAACGATGTATTTCATCTATAAATAGCACATCACCGGGTTGTAAAGCTGATAAAATCGCAGCTAAATCTCCTGGTCTTTCTATAGAGGGTCCACTAGCTGTACGTAAATTAACGTCCATCTCATTAGAAATGATGTTAGCAAGAGTCGTTTTACCTAAACCTGGAGGACCATATAACAAACAATGATCAAGAGGTTCTTCTCTTAATTTCGCAGCTTTAATAAAAATATCTAAATTAGATTTAATATTATGTTGACCTATATACTGATTCAATGTGTCCGGTCTTAATGATAATTCATTTTGCAAATCTTCTTCAAGTTCATGTTCATCAACTACACGATCATCCAAAAAATCACCTCATTTATTGAATAAGTAGTGCTAAAGCCCTTTTAACACATGCATCTACAGTATCGAATGTTTCTTTTTCTAAAGATTTTTTAACCTTAGTAATTTCACGTTTAGAATAACCTAATGCTTCTAACGCTAATACCGCTTCTTCTAATACATCATTTTTACTTTCGTCAGCTTGAGCAAAGAGCTCTGATTCTTCGGTAATAGTTAATTTACCTTTTAAATCTAATATAATTTGTCTAGCTGTTTTCTTTCCTATACCAGGGAATTTTGTTAAATATGCTTCATTTTCATTCTCAATAGCAATTTTAACTTCATTCGGTGTACTGGCTGCTAATATTGCTAGTGCAGATTTAGGACCAATACCGGTAACTTTAATAAGATTTAAAAACATGTCTTTCTCTTCTAAATCTATAAAACCATATAATAGATGCGCGTCTTCACGTACAATTAGTTGTGTAAAGACTTGCGCCTCTTCTTCTAATTGAGATTGAAAACGATATGAATTTGGTGTTTGTATTTCATAACCTATACCGTTATTTTCAACTACTATATGTGTTGGATATAATTGAGAAATTTTACCTTTTATATATGCATACATTAGATAACTCCCTTTACATGCTCATTCCAATAACTTCAACTTCATCTACGTGTGGACTTTCTTTAATAGCATCCATCAATTCTTCTAGAGATAATTCTATATTAGAGGCATTTAATGAAATCGTTATAGTAGCTCTGTCTTTCATAGGTAAACTTTGATGAATCGTTAAAACAGATCCTTTTAATTCAGCAATTTTATTTAATACAAAAGCAAGCATACCTACTTCATCTTGAACATACAAAATTAAAGTTAAATTTCGTGTTTGTTCCTCTAATCTATCTATAGGGAAAATCGTATCCTTATATTTATAAAATGCACTTCTAGAAAGATTAAACTCTTTCACTGCATCATAAATAGTCAAATTGTTATTTTTCATGAGCGCATTTTTTACTTTTATAGTTTTTTGAACAGATTCTGGCAATACATCTTCCCTAATTAAATAAAACTTCTTTGTTGATTCATTTGATTTTTTCAATTAGAACACGCCCTATTCGACAAATTCAAATTCTCCACCTAATATTCTTACAATATCACCATTAGAAGCGCCTTTTTCTCTCAAGGCATCATCGATACCCATTGATCTCATCTGTCTAGCAAAACGTCTAACAGCTGCATCACGATTGAAGTCAGTCATCATGAATAATCTTTCAATTGAATCACCTGTAACAACATAAGCTCCATCGTCATCACGAGAAATAACAAAATGGTCTCTTGATTTTTCATGTTTATAGACAACTCTATGAATACCTGTTTCTTCTATACTATCGAAATCTACACCTTCAGTTTCATCGAGTAAGTCAGCGATTTGATATAATAATTGATCAACATTTTCGCGTGTAACTGTACTAATAGGAACAATTTTTACATCTTCCTCAAGCTGTTCTTTAAACATCTCTAATTGTGCTTCTGAATCTGGTAAGTCCATCTTATTTGCAACAACTATCTGCGGTCTTCTTGATAAGTTTTCATTGTAAGATTTCAACTCTTGATTAATTGTAACATAATCTTCATAAGGGTCTCTGCCTTCCATTCCACTCATATCAATAATGTGAACTATCACTCTCGTACGTTCAACATGACGTAAAAATTGATGACCTAGACCTACACCTTCTGAGGCTCCTTCAATTAAACCAGGTAAATCTGCCATTACAAATCCTCTGCCGTCTTTAGTTTGTACAACACCTAAATTAGGCTTAATAGTTGTGAAATGATAAGCACCTATTTTAGGTTTAGCTTTAGATACAATTGATAGGAGTGTCGATTTTCCTACGCTTGGGTAACCTACTAAACCTACATCAGCCATTAATTTCAATTCTAGAATAACTTCAATTTCTTCTCCAGGCTCACCATTTTCACAAAAGTCTGGTGCTGGGTTACTCGGTGATGCAAACCTTGAATTGCCTCGACCACCACGGCCACCTTTTGCTACTGTAGCACGTTGTCCATGCTCTACTAAATCGGCTAGTACTTCTTCATTTTCTACTTTTTTTATAATTGTGCCAGGTGGAACTTTTAATACTAAATCACCTGATCCTCTACCATGCATGTTACTGCTTTGTCCATTTTCACCTTTATCAGCTTTAAATTTTCTTTGGAATTTAAAATCTAATAAAGTACGTAATCCTTCATCTACTTCAAATACTACTGAGGCACCTTTGCCTCCATCTCCTCCGGCCGGACCACCAAACGGAACATACTTTTCACGACGAAAAGCAACTAAACCGTTACCGCCATCACCAGCTTTCAAAGATATCTTGACCTGATCTATAAACATGTTTACACCTCTAGTTCATTAATATTAATAAAAAATTCTAATTCACATATTTCTTGATTATACGAAATAATTTCTATATTATAGTTTGAAAAAATTTGTTTAATTTCATTTTCGTTTATCGTAATACCTTTAGCTGATATTATTAATGTAACAAATTCCTGTTCAATAATTAATCCGATATGTGTATCTAAATCGTCAATTTCATTGACGATATGATTCATCCATTTGTGATAAATATTTAACAAAATGTTATCTGATAGGAATAAATTCCTTTGATAATCTTCATCGCTATTACATTCAATTTCAAATGTCCATTTAGAGCCTGACAATGAGATTTTGTGTGAAAATACTTCTTGAACAAACTTTCTGCATGGTGCATTTAAAAATAATTGTTCTTGTTTAAGTTCATGATACAATTCATCTATTAATGAATTAACTTTACTTTCTTTACCCAACTGTTTATAAGTGTATAACAGTTGAAATTGATTGACAAAATCGTGTCTCGACTTTAAATACACATCTAAATCATCCATTTTATCACCTATATTGTAAGTATTCATAAATACTATTATACCATTTTAATCATTTGATTAAAAAAAGAAACACCAGAAAAAATTCTGGTGTCTCAATTTAGTGATTATTCAGCAGCTGTATATACAGATACTCTCTTTTTGTCACGACCAAAACGTTCGAATTTAACAACGCCGTCGATTTTAGCGAATAATGTATCGTCTCCACCGCGACCTACGTTTTCACCAGCGAAAACTTTAGTTCCACGTTGACGATAAAGGATAGAACCACCTGTAACGAATTGACCGTCAGCACGTTTAGCTCCTAAACGTTTTGATTCAGAGTCACGACCGTTCTTTGTAGAACCAACCCCTTTTTTCGATGCGAAAAATTGTAAGTTTAATTTTAACATGAGTTACACCTCACTTGTAATTTAGTTTAATATATAGCCCGTATTCTTCTTCAATAGTCTTTAAAGAAATGATTAGGCCTTGTAATAAAGTTTGCGCTTGTTCATTTTCTAAGTTTACACTACGTATATGAAAATATCCACCATCGTCACTGTAATCTATATCAGGTGTTTCATCAGTTAAACCGATGATTGCATTCGTCGTACCAAACACGACTGCAGATGCGCCAGCGCAGACTATATCTTTGCCGTATTCACCTGAATCAGCATGTCCAGACATAATAATATCTGTAACTTGCCCTTCATCGTTTAAACTAATATCTACTTTAATCATTGCTTAAGCGTTAATTTTTTCGATAGTTAATTTAGTGTAAGGTTGACGATGACCTTGTTTACGCTTGTAGTTTTTCTTAGCTTTGTATTTGAAGACAGTGATTTTTTTACCGCGTCCTTGTTTTTCAACTTTAGCAGTAACTGAAGCACCTTCAACAACTGGTGATCCAACTTTAACTGAATCTCCACCTACAAATAATACTTGGTCAAAAGTGAATGAATCACCTTCATTTACGTCTAATTTCTCAACCCAAATTGTTTGACCTTCTTCTACTTTAACTTGCTTTCCGCCAGTTTCAATTATAGCAAACATACTTGCACCTCCTAATTTTTTAAGTCACGCCATTCATAGGTGACGTTCGTACTTAATACCTATGATTGAGCGGTTGTATGTAGCTTGAAACTACTCAACTTCAATAGATTACCATCTACAGTTACTATTGTCAATATTCTTTAATTAATTTGTATTTCTTTCTAATAATTTCAAAACGAAAGGAAAAATAATAACTAAACAAATTAAATTAAATATTATTGTTGGAATTAATCGGAATAATATAAGATTACCAAAATCTATTGAAATAAATCCTAATATGCCATAAAAAGCCATAACCCATATTTCTAATAATACCACCGAAATAATGAGTAAAATAACCATCATTAAAATATCTCTATAAAATACTTTGAATAATTTATCCATCATTACTACAAATAATGCATAACCAAATGTGTAAACACCATATACGCCGCCATAATAAATGTCAGTAAATATTCCAGTAACGATTGCTAGGATAATCGCTACTTTAGGGTTTTTATAAACTGCAATTATTAGTAAGTATAAGAATGTAAGGCATGGAACGATAACGAATGTTTCATTAAATAGATGAATAGGTGATATTCTAGTTAATAAAGAATCTAGATAAAATAGTAAGACGCCAATCAGAGGAATAACATATAATCTCATTATTCCTCACCACTTTCGTCTGCTGAAAGGATAGTCTCAGGATCTCTATTAGCCACATAGACATGATTAAGGTCTTTAATATTTGTTGAAGTTTTTATGTATGCTACTTTAGACAATCCGTATTCGTCATTTTCGACTTTCTCAACTTCTCCTACCAATAAACCTTTAGGAAGTTGATCGCCTAAACCATTTGTTACTACTTTAGACCCTTTTTTAATTTTGTATTTATTATCGATATCACTAATAACGAGAAGCCCTTTTTCTTCGTCATATCGATTAATCATACCAAAGACATTTTCGCCTTCTTGTTGAATATCCACAGAAAGCTTACTCGTTTTTACACTTGTAGAAATCAGTTCAACTTGAGATGAAAATTGGTTAGCTTTTTTGATTCTTCCTACTAACCCTTCACTAGTGATTACAGCCATATTTTCTTTCATTCCACTTTTTTTACCTTTATCAATAATAATCGTGTTCATCCATTGATCTGGACTTCTTGCAATTACAGTAGCAGGTATTGGATTAAATTGTGAAATGTCTTTCATATCAAGTTCTTTTTTTAATTCTTTGTTTTCTTTTTCCAAACGAGCTTTATCAGCTTTAATCTGTTCAGTGCGCTTTGCTTCTTCTTTTAATTTTTTAACATCATCTTCCGAAGTTGTTAAATTAGTGAAAAAGTTCGATACCATCGTCACAGGATAAGAAACAATTCTACCTCCAAATGATGATGTATCACTAGCATATTGTTCACTAAGCGATGCAGATTGTGCCCTCATTGAATACCCTACTATTACTATTAACAAAACCATGGAAATTAGAAAAAATACTAATTTATTATTTTTAAAAAAATTCGACAATCTAAACACCTCTTAATTTTCAAATGTCTAAATAACAATGATATTACTATTTTATCTTACAGTTCCATTTAAATAAAGTACGAGACTGTCGATATAGTAAAAAAGTTAATATGCTTCTTCAGGTAAGAGTTCAATATTTTGATTCATTTCATTTAAATCATCTTTCAAATCTTGCTCTGTGTGATAAACGTACATTTGTGGTTCACCAAATTTATATAGTATATATTCAGTGCCTCTTTGACCAGCTACGTAATTTTCATTATAGCCCATTCTTTCTAAATCAGACACAGCCATAAACTCTCTCTTATTAATCCAGCTAAAAGCTTGTTTCGTTTGTCCTAAAGGTACATTTCTTAACAAAGGTGTATCTTCTATTGTATAAGTAGAATTAGCTCTCCCAGGAACAACTTGTTCACTTTGTGGTGTTTCATCACTATGATCGAAAGGATTTAATTCACTTAAAGCAGGTACATTTCTATATACAATGATAATAATAACAATAATTGCTATTAATGCTAATAAATTTCTAATTAACCTAAATAACCATCTCAATTTTATGGCACCTCTCATTCAAATTTATTATACATAATTGTTTTAAAACTATCATCAGACTTGGGACCTAACTCTTTAATCATGCTGTAGTCTGATGTAAGATATGTTTGAAGCCTTTATAATGATATTAAGAGGTGAGAATTATGGAGTTAATTTATATTTTCATAGCAATATTATTGTTAATTATATTTTTTAGATTTTTCGTTGGAATATTAAGATTCGCTATAAAATTAGCTATTATCGCTTTAGTAATATATTTTGTATATCAAGGCGTTATGTATTTCATGTGAAATTTATATAATTTTTAAAGCCAACTATACGATTAAGGCCGTATAATTGGCTTTTAATTCTGTGAGAATATTCTTTATCACTTATTTAATAATTTACTTAAAATAAACAATGTAATAGAAACTAATAATCCCCACACAATCCCAGCACCAATACCACCTATAAATAAACCGAAATTGATATTAGTACTACTATCATTTATAGCAATTAAAATAGAACCTAGAAAGACACCAACTATACTCAATCCCATTACAACGCCATAATCCTTTTTAACAATAGCTCGTCTATTTTTATTTTGAAAAACAGTAATTATAAATAATACAGGTAAAATAACTAATATAAACGTAATAATTTGCAAAACTAAAACTCCTGACTTCATTTTACATATATTATAACATTGTATGATTATGAACGTTCAATAATTTCTAAATCTTCTTTTGTAATATAGTCATCTTCAAATAAACTTATAAATTCTCCATCTCCTATAATGATATGATCTAGTAAATCAATTCCCATTAAATCACAACAGTATAATAGTCTTTTCGTAGTTTTGATATCTTCTAAAGATGGAGTTAGGCTTTATCAAGAGTAAATTATGAAAAAAATGGTTTAAATCAATGTTCTTACTTTAAGTACATGTGTTTAACGTAAATGATAATTAGTTAAATATAAAAAGGTTATCCCAATCAATAGGATAACCTCTTTATACTTTACTTTATGGTTTGGATTCGCCACTTCAAAGAAGAAATGAAATCAGAGCATTGAATGTTCCATTTTCAAACAATATATAAATACCTAGCCCAATGAATACAATTGGTACAATCCAACGTTCATATTTCTCAATTGTTTCCGATATAAAATCGAAGGAAGCTAGACGGTAACTGACATAGCACAAAACTCCAACCATAATTAGAAAGACAATAGTGACAATAAAGATTTCAGACATACTTAAGGTCGTGAAGTACGGTATATAAATGGAAAAGTCATCCGCACTGGAAGCCAATACGATGAAAGTCATCGTCAAAAATAACTGATTAAATTTTCCAGAGGAGAATAAGGATAAAATGCTACTTTCATCTTCATCCTCTTCTCCTTTAATCCATATTTTCACGCCTAGGTAAAGTGGTAAAAGTCCAAGTAGTCCGATAACCCATTGCTGAGGAATTAAATTTACAACCCCCTGTGCAACTAAAAGACTTGCTCCTATCACAATTGCAGTCCCTATATATTGTCCTATCCAAATATGTTTTACCTGACCTTTTTTATTTGCGAAAACAAAAGAATTAATATGACGAGATAATCAATTCCTGTTGCTACATATACCGCAGTAGCCGTCAGTATCGTCGCGATCATTTTATCATCTCCAATATTTTAGGGATAGGACTTTTCTTCAAAATGAAAAGTCCTTCCGTAAATTGCACACATATAGTACCTATTTATCCTTCACTCTCATCAGTCGCAAACTATTTAATGCTACCAAAATAGTGGCTCCCATATCGGAAAGAATCGCAATCCAAAGGGTTAGCCAGCCTGGAATAACCAATAGTAAGGCAATTATCTTAATTCCGATGGCAAACGTGATGTTCGCTTTGATGATATTTAGCGTTTTCCTGCTAAGTCTTACTGCAAATGGAAGCTTACTTAAATCATCTCCCATTAATGCAATATCAGCTGTCTCGATGGCAGTATCTGTTCCAGCACCGCCCATTGCAATGCCAACAGTGGATGCAGCAAGTGCAGGAGCATCATTGACGCCATCGCCAATCATAGCTACATTACCATGCTCGGCTTTCATTTTTTTAATATAGTCCAACTTATCCTGTGGCATCAATTCGGACTGAATATCAGAAACGCCTACATGAGCACCGATTGCTTCTGCGGTACCTTGATTATCACCTGTCAGCATAATTGTTTGCTTGATTCCTAACTGATGAAGTTTTTGAATCACATTTTTACTTGTTTCGCGGACCTCATCTGCTACAGCAATCACGCCGAGGATTGTTTGGTCCGTTCCAATAATCATGGCCGTTTTCCCTTGGTTTTGTAAAACTTTCACTTTATTTTCAAACTCAAGGCTAAAATCGGAAACATTTAATTCTTTAAAAAGCCTTGGACTGCCAATGTAATAGGTTGTTCCATCTATATTCCCTTGAATGCCCCGACCTGTAATAGAAGTGAAGTCCTTCACTCTAACATCGGAATAAGTAATATTATCTTGCTCTGCTTTCTTCATTATTGCTGAAGCAAGTGGATGTTGTGATCGATATTCTAAAGCTGTAATAATGGAAAACAGCTCTTTTTCTTCCACTTGATCATTTAACACTTTAAAATCTGTTACCACTGGTACACCTTTTGTCAGTGTTCCTGTTTTATCAAATGCGATTGCCTTAATGGCTCCTAATTCCTCTAGATAGACACCGCCTTTAATCAACACACCTTTTTTAGCTGCATTTCCAATTGCCGAGACAATCGAGATTGGAGTAGAAATAACTAATGCACACGGACATCCAACTACAAGTACCGCTAATCCTTGATAAACCCAAGTATCCCAACTTCCACCAAAGAATAAAGGTGGAACGACTGCAACGAGCGCCGCAATAACCATAATGATCGGCGTATAATATTTCGCAAATTTATCTACGAATGCTTGCGCTGGAGCGTGCTCCCCTTGTGCTTCCTCAACCAGATGAATAATCTTGGAGATAGTTGTATCCTCTACGTATTTGGTGATTTTTACTTCAAGTAGTCCCTCTTCGTTAAGCGTGCCTGCAAATACTTCATCATCTACCGTTTTGGCAACAGGGACAGATTCTCCTGTTATAGCAGCCTGGTTGACAGCCGACACACCATTTATAATGATCCCATCCATGGCAATTTTCTCCCCTGGTTTGACGATCATAATATCACCCACGGCAATATCGTCCACATGGATCATTATTTCCTGACCATTCCGCCTAACAAGTGCTTCTTTTGGGGCAATATCCATCAATGAACGAATGGACTGTCTTGCTCTATCCATAGAAAAACGTTCAAGTGCTTCACTGATTGCAAAGAGAATGACAACAATGGATGCCTCTGCCCATTCACCAATGATGGCAGCTCCAATAACTGCAACGGTCATCAGGGTTTTCATGTCGAAATCAAAGCGTATCAAATTTTGAAAACCAACTTTAAATAGTGAATATCCGCCAATTACAATCGAACTTACAAATAACATGGACGTTACAAGGTTATCTTCTCCATTTACAAAGTGAGAAAGGTAACCAAAAGCAATCAGTAATGTGGCAAACAGTAATGTGCTGTGTTTTTTATAAAACGGTATTTTCTCTTCTTTAGGAGCCTTAGTGTCTTCTTTGACCGATTGTATCGATGGATTCGACAGTTTTTCAGGAATTACCTTAAGATTCTCGAAAGCACCTGCTTTTTCAAGCTCTTCAACCGATGCGTTTCCATATACATCAATTTTAGAAGCGCCAAAGTTCACTTTTGCATCCTGAACTCCAGCTAGTTGTTTTACATTTTTTTCAAACTTCCCAGCACAGTTTGCGCAAGAAAATCCCTCCACACGGTAAACATTTTTATCTTCTGTTACCACTGGTTCGACCCTTCTTCTAGCCTTCTCTGGTGCCACTTTAAGATTCTCGAAAGCACCAGCCTTTTCCAGATCTTCAACGGTTGCACTGCCAAAGACATCAATTTTGGAAGCTCCGAAATTGACTTTAGCATCATGCACCCCTGATAGTTCTTTTACATTTTTTTCAAACTTCCCAGCACAATTCGCACACGAGAAACCCTCCACACGGTAAACCTGTTTATCTTCTGTTAATGTTTTTGTTGAACTATCCAATACTAGCAACCTCCCTTTGATGCAAGAAAGCTTTTTCTACAAGCTGTTTAACATGCTCATCATCTAGTGAATAATAGACTAATTTTCCTTCTTTACGGTATTTTGCTATACCTAAATTTTTCAATAATCTTAAATGATGGGATGCCGTAGCCGTTGAAGATTCAATGATATTAGCTACATCACAAACACATAACTCTCCCTCTAAAGACAAAACATAAGCAATTTTAACTCTTGTATCATCTGATAGAGCCTTAAAAACTTTCGCTACATCCATAGGATTCTGTTTAGCAAGGTCTTTTTTAGCCCTGTTTACCTTATCTTCATGAATATAGGTAACTTCACACATATCTTTTGTCATAATTACCCTCCTTATTCAAATGACTGTTTGTTTGATGATTATAATATATCCCACTATAAACATATAGTCAAATGATTGTTTGAATGATATATAATTAATATTAAAAAGGATTGGTTTCTAATGTTAGAAACCAATCCTTTCGGAGATTTTAACCAAATTTTAAAGTATCTTAAACATAACTGCCCCGTTAGTTTAAGTGCATCCTTTCACAATCTGTCTACAGATTAATAATAAAAACTACTCTTTATTATACAGATCTCCATATAATTTTTGAATTTGGTTCTGTAATTTTTTATTTTCTTTTTCTAATTCCATAACTCTTCTTTTTAAGGTTTTTATAAGGATTTCCTCCGAACGAGAACTTTTCTTGGGTTTTGAGACTACATTTGATGTTATTTGACGCTCACGAAGGGATTCGATTCTTTGCCTAATATCGTGTTCCTTATAAAGCCATGATTTAGAAACATTAGCTTCCTTTGCTATTGAATTAAAATTAATAGCTTTACCTTCAATCGAAAATTTAGAAATCGCTTTGTCTACTTTTTCTCTTGTCTTTTGTGATTTCTGCTTCGCCAAACGTACAATTTCTGTTGTATTTCTAACTTGTTTATTCATTGATAATTACCCCGTTAAACTTCCAATGATTTGTTCTAAACGCTCTTTAACACGGCTATTAGTCTCTATTTGTCTTTGCCATTGTTTATCCTTTGCTATGGTTAATAACTCTTCTGTACGCTCTAACTGTTCTTCGTGCTGTGGTAAGAATTGCTTACTGGTACAGAAGTGAGTGCAATCTAAGCATGCATTCGCATGTGGACAACCACCTGCTATTACTGGCAATCTACAATAACCATTTGGAAGCACTTGTGCATTTATATTTTTCTTGAACCATTGAAGCTCTACATCATCGACTTCACTATCATCATCTAGATTGAGCACATCTCCATTATTGGTAACCAGTTTTTCTTGAAATTTAGTAAATTCATTTTTTAGAGTTTCATCAAAGATATGAGCGTATCTGCTTGTCATTTCTGGGCTTTCATGTCCCAAAAATTTCTGCACAATATGCTGGGGCACCCCGTTGTTAATCATTCTTGTTCCTACTGAATGGCGAAAGGCATGGGCATGGAATCTATAAATCTCGCCTAATTTATCCACTATATTTTGCTCATAAGCTAATTTATTTAATTCGCCTCTAAATGTTTCTTGTTTTAATGGCGATCCATCTTTTCTTGGAAAGAGGTATTCACTATCTGGAAATTCCTCTGAAACTTTATCTTCCCGAACTTTAATAAGTAAAACTACCTCTTTAGATATTGGAACTATATGCTCCTTTTTCATTTTCCATTGATAATACTTTAAAAAGTAATCTCCATCTTTGTCCTCTAATAAACAGCCTTTTTTCAAGGTGCACAATTCACTTATCCTCATTCCACATTCTTGAACAATCATAGTCATCGTAGCTATATATTCGGGTAATTTATCAAGATGACTGTTCAATTGCTCTAGAACGAATTCGTCTATAAAGCGAGGTTTTGCTCTTGGTATTTTCGGATAGTCCTCGGGATAAATTAATAATTTGGAAGGAACATCATCCCATTCTAGCCTATGAAGGGTACTAAATAGTCCTTCCAATATAGAGATCCTCCCAGTTATTGTACTAGGTTTTATCCCCATCATGTTTAGTTCACTTAAATATGCTTCAATTTCCACTCTCGTTAATTGGTGTACTCTCTGAACGTGTTTAAACTTTATGTCCAGAAAATTAAAGAACTCTTTAAGTTTTTGGGCAATATCACTTACATAGGAAAAGCTATCCATGTTCAATCTTAACTTACAATATCTTTTTACAAGCTGTTTAAAATATGTATTCCGAAACCCTTTAAAGTTAATTGTATATTCATATTGTGTTGGGTTAACCTTATCATCTGGCAAAGGTAAGTTTCGTCTATCCCAAACGTCTTTATCCCACTCCTCTCCATCAAAATAAAAATCCTCATAAAACTCAATAAATTGTTTAAGATTAGTAACATAGTAAGAATTAGCTTTTACAGGTGTTTTTTCTTGATTAGCAGTAATCTTATAATTAGTGGTGGTAATTCTAACACCCTGTTTTGTCAAATATGTTCTATACTCCGTCGTTGCTTTATCAATAGGAACTTCAGTAATTGAAGTAGTGCTGGGATACTTTAAATCTAAAAAATCCAACATTTTATTAATTACTGTTCCTTTTCTAATCCAGACAGTTTTTGCATTCCATATTCCATTGTTTAAATGGTAAAAATAAAAATATTTCAATTCTGTTCTTAACCACAGATTTTTAACACGTTCAAAACGAACCCAACGATTTCTTAAAGCAGGATTCTTACTTAATTCTATGGCAGAAGGATGTGGACATTTTCTCATATCCCAACTATTATTAGCCCAAAACCCTTGCATTTCTTCATTCATTACAGCTATTTTTTTGCTGATCTCACTCTGACTGATAATTTTCCTTTTACTAGAAGCATTCATTTCTTATGCTCCTTTCTCTCAAGGTATTTATTAAACTCATTTTTCATATCCTGATCTGAAAGATGAACGTAGGTATTTAACGTTGTCTGAACATGTGCGTGACCTAATCTCTTTTGAACGAACGCAACATCCCATCCTTCCCTAATTAGCTGCGTTGCGTGAGTGTGGCGAAGCATATGCGATGTAAATTCTATTCCAGTCCTTTTAACTATTCTTCTAACTAGATCAAGAACACTTTGGTACTTTAGTGGTTTCCCAAAATAGCCTTCTTTTAAGGAAATAAAAACATAGTCATGCTCCAATTCCTCACTATACTCATATACCAAGTAATCTGTATAAAGTGACATCAGTTCTTTACTCACATGTATTGTTCTTTCCTTCCTTAATTTAATATAAGCTTCATTAACATTAACATCTCTAGGTGTTAAATGGATTTGATTGTCCCAAGTGGCAATATCTTCAAGCCTAAGCGATAACACTTCACCGATTCTTAAACCACCTTCATACATAAGCATTAAAATTAACTTATCTCTTTTCGTATGACAAGCGTCAATAATTTGCTTAACTTCCTCTGCTGTCAATGTTCTTATCTGTTTCTTTTTAACCCTTAACTTTAAGACATTCTTTTGGTATCTACCCTTATTAACATGATGTAAAAATCCTTTGAAGTTTCTTCCCTTTGCTTGTTTAAATACATCAATTGATTTAAATTCTCCTAATCTACTTAAATAATCAAGAAAACTCATAACGGCATTTAAAATTGTATTCACTGTCGTTTCTTCTCTTATGGCTTCTTTTGGCTGAAGATCAATTACATTATTTGCTGTTGGATATCTCAACCAACCTACGAAGTCTGCTAACAACTCAAAGTTAATATCATTAAGAATAACGCCTCTCTGTTCCATGAACTCATACAGCAACTTTAAATGATAGCAGTATGCTTTAATGGTATTTGGAGACTTACCAGTGTTATCTAAGTATTTAATAAATTTCATTACTGGTTCAATTAGCTGGTATTCTTTATCTAGTAATAAATACAATGGATACGGCTTATTCTCCACTTCTATCCTTTGAACCCTCACACGCGCCCCCCTCTTTAAACACTTTAAGTACTACAAATTATAAACCTTGTTAATTTTTATTTAAAGTAAAACCTCCCTTTAACATCTCCTCCTGAACTACTTTAACTACTATTATTTATTATACTATGGTTAAAGGATCTCCACTAGGATGATTATGTGCTATTACAATAGACGCAGCTGAATGTTTAACCGCTTCTCTTAATAAATCACGTGGATGTACAATCGACATATTTAAAGAACCTATGAATATAGATTGCTCATGAATAATTTGATTTTTTGTATTTAATAAGAGTGCAACAAAATGCTCTTGCTTTAAATATCTTAATTTTTCCATAAGATAATCTGCAACATCTTGAGGTTCATTTATTTCTATTTTGTCCAATACAGTATTGCTATGCATTCTCTTTGCTAATTCTATCACTGCCAATATTGTCAAAGCTTTCTTCTCACCAATTCCATTTACACTTAATAACTCTGGTAATGTTAGGTGCCTTAAATCACGTAATTGATTTACAAGTTTTAACACTTGATTTGCACAATCTATACTAGAAAATTGTTTACTACCTGAATTGATTATAATTGCTAATAATTCTCTATTTGTTAATCTATCAGCACCATATGATTTTAATCTCTCTCTTGGCTTGTCTTCTTGTTGTAAGTCTTTGATTTTCAATGACATATTAACCTCCTAAAAAATAAAATAGTAATTGATTATTAAATATACATACACTTATTGATGAAATAGCTATATAAGGTACTAATGGAACTTTTGTTATAATAGATTTTTTAAATAAAATATAACTGATAGCAGAAATACCTGAAATGATAAAAGTAAACATAAATATAAGTAAAAATTGCTTCCAAGTTAAAATGAGACTTAATATACAAAACAATTTCACATCCCCATAACCTATTCCACCTTTAGATAAAAAGTATAAAGTATGGATGATAAAAACGATTTCTAATGAAATTAATATATTTTCTAAATCGGGTTTGAATATCAAAATACCAGTTATAAACATGAGAATTAAAATATGATTAGGAACAATGTAGTATTTCATATCATATATAGCTAAAGGAATTAAAAATATAATTAAAAAATAATACAAATGAGGATTATGTATTTGAGGTGAAATTAGTGGCATAATAAATAAAATACTTAATAATATTTCAACAGTGATTAAATCTTTAGGTATGGACGTATTACAATATCTACATTTACCTTTGAGATAAATATAACTAAAAATTGGAATTAAATCTTTATATTCTAGTTTATGATTGCAATATGTACACTTTGAACGACATGTTAATGTTTTAAAATTGACGATTGTTGTACTTGTTAATTGATACATATAACTTGCTAAAATAGATCCTAAAATAAAGTATAAAAGCATTATTTATATCTCCTTAGTTGATATAAAATAATATATCAATTAAGGCCATAATATTCCTAATTTCATAAATTCAAAATTTTTAACTAACAAAATGAATAAGTTTTAAAACAGACAAAAAAACTTGAAAAAACCGCTATTATTAAGCAATTTCTTTCAAGTTTTTCATATTATTAATTAACGAGTATTAAAGCGACAAATATTCCGACCATACAAACGATTACCCATAGTAATAATAACTTCCATATAAATTTAACCCACTGTGTATACGGGATACCTGCTACAGCTAGTCCACCCATAAGTGAAGCAGAAGTAGGAAAAATACTATTACTAATTGCATCACCATATTGGAAAGCTAGTACAGCCATTTGTCTATTAATATTTAGGATATCAGAAATTGGTACCATTAATGGCATCGTTGTCATGGCTTGTCCTGAACCTGATGGTATAAAGAAATTAAGAAATAATTGAATAATAAACATCGTTCCAACAGTTATACTAGCAGGTAAATCTTGAATTGAATTAGTTAAATAGAAGACTATAGTATCAATTATTTTACCATCTTCCAATACAACTACAATTGCTTTAGCAAATCCTACTATTAACGCTCCAAACAAAATGGATTTCATACCATCGATTAGCGCATCAAATGTTCCATTGAAACCTAAACCACCAATAAATCCTGCCAGCAAACCTGCTACTAAGAAGTTTGCACTCATTTCATTGAATGACCAACCGAACTTGAATATCCCAAAGACATTAAAACAAATTGTACTTACAAGCAAAATTAAACATATAATTTGTCTTTTTGTAAATCGTTCGACTTTTTGGTTATCTTCACTTTCCTCAACTTCCTTTACTTCTATATCATATACTAAACTTTTAGAAGGGTCTTTTTTCACTTTTCTAGCATAGAACATTACGTAAAGTATGCCTACAATCAGAATAGCAATATAAATCGGTGTTCTTATTTCCCATCCTGAAAATAATGGCAATTCTGCGATCTTCTGTGCAACACCGACTGTAAAAGGATTGAGCATACCTCCTAGAAATCCAGCAGCTGCTCCCATTATAATCATAGCGGCTCCAGTCATTGCATCATAACCTGCTGCTCTTGCTATAGCTATTCCAATTGGTACAAATATAATCGTTTCTTCTGCTAAACCTATTGAAAATCCTAATAACGAGAAGATAAGCATCGTTAAAGGTATCATAAACTTACTATTTTTACCTAGCTTATTCATCGCTGCGTTTACACCGTTTGTGATAGTGCCAGTCTTATGTATTACGCCAAACGCGCCACCAACTAAAAAGATATAAAATATAATATCAGCACCACTTATTAAACCTTCAGGAATAGATCTGAAAATATCTAAAAAGCCAGAAGGTTCACTTTTTACAAAATGGAACGTCCCAGAAATTACTTCTTCTCTATCATTAACAGTTTTTCTATCAAACTTTCCAGCCGGTATAATATAAGTCAAAATAACACTTATCACGATAATGAATAACAAAATAGCATAAGTATGTGGATTTTTAAATGTGATATTTCTTTTCTTTTTTAACCCCATTAAATTCTCTCCTTCTTCGTTTGATTTTCTTTTACCCTATTATTCAGAAAATAATGAAAATATAAAAAAAGTATTGGATTAAAAACCCAATACTTTTTATCCATTATACAAGTAATTTACGAACTTCACTGATGAAATATAAACTACCAGTTATTATAAGCAAATCACCTTGATATGATTCAATGAACTCTCGATAATTTTTAACTTTCTCTATATGCGAATGCTCAACACTTTCATAAATTGTATCAATTGGTAATGCTTTTGGAAAATCAAATGTTGTAACGAAAAATCGATTCGCTATGTCTTCAAGACTATTTAACATTTTCCCAATAGGCTTTCCATCAATAGCAGCAAATAACACGTCAATCTTCTTATCTGAGTAATAATGCTGTAATGTTTTTACTAAAGCATCAATACTTTCTTTATTATGAGCACCGTCTAAAAAGATTAAAGGATTATCATTTACCTTTTCAATTCTTCCATACCACGTTACATTTTCAATTGCGTCAATCATCTTATTGAAGTCTAACTGGATTAATCCTCTTTGATACATTTCAATCAACGTTGTAATTGCTAGCGCAGCGTTTTCATGTTGATGATTACCTATCATTTTTAGTTTGATATTTTCTAATTCATAGTTGTCATAACGATACGTGAATTCTTCGCCTTCTGACACAACATATATATCCCTATCTAATTCCAAACCTTTATTATGATGATGTTCTACAACTTCTCTAATAAAATTCAAAGCATCTTTAGGTTTGATTGAATATACAAGAGGCACACTAGGCTTGATTACACCTGCTTTTTCACGTGCAATATCCATGTAAGTCTCGCCTAATATATTAGTATGGTCTAATCCGATGCTTGTTAATACAGTCATAATAGGTTGGAATACATTTGTTGAGTCGTTTAAAGCACCTAATCCCGCTTCTACTACAACAAAGTTAACTGGTCGAATTGTACCAAAATAAACAAACATAATTAATGTAATAACCTCAAATTCAGTTGCAGGACCTAGGTCTGTTTCTGCTTCAAGTCTTTCAGTTATAGGTTTGACTATTTGAACTAATTCAACTAGTTCCTCATTTGTAATTGGTTTACCATTTAAACTTATTCTTTCATTAAAAGTAATGATATAAGGTGAAGTAAAAGTACCGACTTCATATCCATTTGCTATTAGTGCATCACGAATATAACTAACTGTCGAACCTTTACCATTTGTACCAACTACGTGAATACCTTGTATTTTATCTTCTGGATGATCAAGCTTACTTAACATCCATTTCATTCGTTTTACACCTGGTTTTATCCCGAATTTAGTGCGTTCATGTATCCAATGTAAACTATCTAAATAATTCATAAGCCTTCCTAGCCTCTCAATTGTTCAATTCTTGCTAAAACACCGTCATATTTTTCTTGATAAGTTAATTTCTTTTCTTTTTCTTCGTTGATGATTTTTTCAGGTGCTTTTGCAACGAATTTCTCATTGCTTAATTTTTTGTTCACACGATCAAGTTCTTTTTGCCATTTGTCTAATTCTTGTTGCAATCTTTCAATTTCTTTATCCATATCAATTAAACCTTCAAGCGGTAATATTACTGTAGCACCATACACTACTTCAGTCATCGCTTTTTCAGGAACTTCAATTTTAGTATCAATTATTAACTCACTAGGATTACAGAAACGTTCTAAATAATCCTTATTGTTTATTAATTGTTCTTGTACTTTTTCATCTTTAGCTTCAATATGAATTGGCACTTCTTTAGACATAGGCGTATTAACTTCTCTACGTGCTTGACGAACTGATTTTATAATTTCAACTAATAATTGCATTGAAATTTTACTATTTTCATTAGACAATTCTGGTCTTACTTCTGGCCATGAAGCTTGGATAATCGTTTCGCCCTCATGTGGTAGAGCTTGCCAAATATGTTCAGTAACGAAAGGCATAAATGGATGTAACATACGCATAGTTTGATCAAGTGTATATGATAAAACAGAACGCGTCATTTGTTTTTTAGACTCGTCGTCACTATTCATAGGAATTTTACTCATTTCAATATACCAATCACAGAATTCATCCCAAATAAAGTTATATAATACGCGTCCAACTTCGCCAAACTCATACTTATCACTTAACTCTGTAACATGAGCGATTGTTTCATTTAAACGTGTTAATATCCATTCATCAGCAACTGATTTTTCTCCTGATAAATCAATATCCTCAACTTTAAATGATTCACCTATATTCATTAAGCTAAAGCGGGAAGCGTTCCAAATTTTATTAATAAAGTTCCATACTGATTCAACTTTTTCAGTTGAATAACGTAAATCATGTCCTGGTGAAGAACCTGTAGCTAAGAAGTATCTCAAACTATCTGCACCGTACTCATCAATCACATCCATTGGGTCTACACCATTTCCTAGTGATTTACTCATCTTACGTCCATCTTCAGCTCTAACTAATCCGTGAAGTAAAACATCATTAAATGGTCTTTGATCAGTAAATTCTAAACCTTGGAAAATCATACGACTAACCCAGAAGAAAATAATATCATAACCAGTAACTAATGTATTAGTTGGATAGTAACGTTTGAAGTCTTCATCTTCTACATTTGGCCAACCTAAAGTTGAGAATGGCCATAAAGCAGAACTAAACCAAGTATCTAATACATCTTCGTCTTGAGTCCAATTTTCGATATCTGAAGGCGCTTCTTCGCCTACATATATTTCACCTGTTTCATTATGATACCACGCAGGAATTTGATGACCCCACCATAATTGACGTGAAATAGTCCAATCACGAATATTTTCCATCCATCTGTTAAATGTGCCTTCAAAACGGTCTGGTACAAAATTAATTCGTCCATCAGTCTCTTGATTATCTAAAGCTCGTTTAGCTAATGGTTCCATTTTTACAAACCATTGAGTTGATAAATATGGTTCTACAACTGCACCACTTCGCTCTGAATGACCAACAGAATGCTCATGCTCTTCAACTTTAATCAATTCACCAGAAGCTTTTAAATCTTCTACTAATTGCTTACGACATTCAAAACGATCTAAACCATTATATTTACCTGCTAATTCATTCATCGTGCCATCTTCGTTCATTACATTGATTTTTTCTAATTGATGACGTTCACCAATTTCAAAGTCATTTGGATCATGAGCAGGTGTAACTTTCATTGCACCACTACCAAATTCCATATCAACATAGTCATCAGCTATAATTGGTAGTTCTCTACCAATTATCGGTAAAATAACAGATTTCCCTATAGAATCTTTGTATCTATCGTCATTTGGGTTGACAACGATTGCAGTGTCACCAAGCATCGTTTCAGGACGTGTAGTTGCAATTTCAATAGAACCTTCTCCATCTTTAAATGGATAATTTATATGATAAAAATGACCAGTGATATCTTCGTGAATTACTTCGATATCTGAGATAGCTGTTTTTGTTTGTGGATCCCAGTTAATGATTCTTTCACCACGATATATAAGATCTTTTTTATACATCTCAACAAATACTTTCTTTACAGCTTGAGATAAACCTTCATCTAAAGTAAATCTTTCGCGACTATAGTCTAATCCAAGACCTAACTTTGCCCATTGAGCACGAATAAAATCTGCATACTCTTCTTTCCAAGACCAAGAATGCTCTAAAAATTTCTCTCTGCCTAAATCATGTCTCGTTAAACCTTGCTCATTTAATTTAGCTTCAACTTTAGCTTGAGTAGCAATACCAGCGTGATCCATACCAGGAAGATAAAGTGTATCGTAGCCTTGCATTCTTTTCATTCTTGTTAAAATATCTTGTAATGTTGTATCCCATGCATGGCCTAAATGTAGTTTCCCAGTAACATTTGGCGGCGGAATTACAATTGTATAAGTTTCTCTATCTTTATTCTCACTTGGTTTAAAATAATCATTTTCTAACCATTGTTCATAACGACCTTCTTCAACCTTTTTAGGGTTGTACTTAGGTTCCATTTCCATATAAATCACTCCTCATTAAAATAAAAAACCCGTCCTATAAACTAGGACGGGCTCAACCGTGGTACCACCTAAATTCAATATAAAATAAATTATATTGCACTCTTACGATTATCGCTCGCTCACGCGTTAACCTACTTAGTTTCAGATAACGTTCCAAACAAGGCTACCTTCAATCACCATTAATATGCATTTTCACCAACCATGCACTCTCTATCATTAATCAATGATTTACTCTTCCTCTTTAAATATTCGATTACTTTAATAATATAAGTACCGACTATATAAGTCAATATTGATTTATATTAATTCTTATAATTTTTAGATTGTTTTGTTAAAAATACTTTTATTAATGGCGCAACGATTAGCAAAATGAAAAATATTCTAAATATATGGTAACTGGATATCATTGCAACATCACCACCTGTTTCTAAAGCTACAACAATTATTTGTGCCATACCTCCAGGTGCAGCGCTTAAGAATAAATCATTTATATTTTCATTAATAAATAGTTGGAATAAAAAGACGAGTAAAAAAGCACCAATAATAAGCATAATATTTTGAAATGCAATCGCAAAAATTGTTTTTTTCGTAATATTATCTATTAAATCAGCGATTTGAACCCCTATTCTAATACCAAATAGTATTTGAGCTATGATAATATATTGATAATCTAAAGTGAAAAATTGGCCAGTTAATAAGTTCCAAGTTAACATGACTAAAATAGGAGATAATAAATAAGGAACTGGAAATCGGAATTTATAAAAAATGAGAAATGTTACCGCGATGCCAATTAAAATAATAAATAACTCTGGTATACTCAATACGTTAAATATAGAAGGTTCTTGTGCTACGTGATCACTTTGTTCACCATTACTACCATATATAGATGAAATAATAGGTACTAAAATAACTACGAACATAATTCTTGATGTTTGAGTTAAAGTAACTACTAATAAGTCGGCTTTTTTATTTTCTTCTGCCATAACAACCATTTGACTTAGCGCCCCAGGAATTGCACTTAACAAAGCAGTTTCAAATGTGACATTAGCAATTTTCTTAAAAACAATAGAAATTAATAATGCAATTAACAAAATGAATACTGACATTAGTACAATTTGTAACCATTCACCTTTAATATCATTTAATACAACAGGTGTAAAGGTTGATCCCATTTGTACACCTAATATTAAAAGACCTAAATTACCTAACCATGTTGGCCAAATAATTTTTCTTTTCATGAATTTGATTACAATTAAACTCGCAAATATTGGGCCAAACATCCATGGTAAAATCATATGGATTTTATCAAGGAAAAAACCTAGTACGATAGCAAGTACACTTACTAATAAAATATTCCATTTATTACTATTCATGAAATAACACCTCGAATAGATTATATCATTTTTACAATTAAAGACCCCGAAAAACGGATTATAATCCAATTTTCCGGGGATATATTAAACTTATTTTACAATTCTTGATAGAGCATTATCAAAGGCTTGGATTGTTTTTTCAATATCTTCTTTCGTATGTGAAGTAGATAAGAATGTACCTTCAAATTGTGAAGGTGGTAAAAATACACCTTCTTTAGCCATTTCTCTATACATATTACTAAATAATTCTAGATCAGATTTATTAGCTTCGTCAAAATTCGTAACTGGGCCTTCGTTTAAGAAGTAACCAATCATTGATCCAGCACGATTAACAGTTATTGGTACATTGTATTTACTGAATACATTTTTCAAACCTTCTTCTAATAAATCTCCCAATTCATTAAAGTATTCATAACTTTCTTCAGTCAATTGAGTTAATGTAGCATAACCACTCGTCATAGCAAGTGGATTACCAGATAATGTGCCCGCTTGATATACTGTACCTACTGGTGCTATTTGTTCCATAATGTCTCTTCTACCACCAAAGGCACCAACTGGTAAACCGCCACCAATCACTTTTCCAAGACAAGTTAAATCTGGTGTTACACCGAAATAGCCTTGTGCACAATTATAACCAACTCTAAATCCAGTCATTACTTCATCAAAAATTAATAAAGTATCATTTGATGTAGTTATTTCACGAAGTCCTTCTAAAAATCCGTCAACAGGTGGTACAACACCCATATTACCTGCAACTGGTTCTACTATTACAGCTGCAATATCATCACCATAATGTTCGAAAGCTACCTTAACTGATTCAATATCGTTATAAGGTACTGTAATTGTATTTTTAGCTGTACCTTCTGGAACACCTGGAGAATCTGGTAGACCTAGAGTGGCAACACCAGAACCTGCTTTAATAAGCAATGAATCACTGTGTCCATGGTAACAACCTTCAAATTTCAATATTTTATTTTTTCCTGTAAAACCTCTAGCTAAACGCAATGCTGCTAGCGTAGCTTCAGTACCTGAAGAAACCATTCTCACCATTTCTATAGATGGTACACGATCAATAACTAATTGAGCCATTTTATTTTCAAGAATCGTTGACGCACCAAAAGAAGTCCCTTTGTCCACCGCTTCATGTAATGAATTTCTCACTTTATCATCAGCATGACCAAGGATTAATGGTCCCCAACTTAATACATAATCTATATACTCATTACCATCAATATCATAAATCTTTGAACCTTTACCATATTCCATGAATATTGGATCAGTGTCTACTGATTTAAATGCACGAACTGGACTGTTAACACCACCAGGCATTAAATTTACGGCTTCGTTGTAAGCTTGTATTGATTTTTCATAACTCATATTAGTATTCTCCTTCATCTAGATATTTACAAATGTCTTTTGCAAAGTAAGTAATAATCATATCTGCACCTGCACGTTTCATAGAAATCATTTGTTCCATAACAATTTTTTCTTCATCTATCCAACCATTTAACGCTGCTGCTTTAGTCATGCTATATTCTCCGCTTACATTATAAGCAACTACAGGTACATCAGTATTATTACGTACATCACGAATAATATCTAAATAACTTAAAGCCGGTTTAACAATCATCATGTCACAACCTTCTTTTAAGTCACTTTCTAATTCTCTAAAAGCCTCTAATCTATTACTTGGATCCATTTGATAAGTCTTACGATCTCCGAATGAAGGCGCACCATCTGCTGCTTCTCTAAATGGACCATAGAAACTTGATGCATATTTTATACCGTAACTCATAATAGGTATGTTTTTGAATCCTGCTTCATCTAAACCTTGTCTAATCTCCGTTACAAAGCCATCCATCATATTACTTGGTGCAATAATGTCTGCTCCTGCTTTTGCTTGTGATACAGCTGTCTTAACGAGTAATTTTAATGATTCATCGTTATCTACATCATGAGTCGTTTCATCTATAACACCACAGTGACCGTGGTCAGTATATTCACATAAACACGTATCTGCTACAACTAATAAATCAGGGAATTTACTTTTTGCTAAACGAGTGGCTTTCTGTATGATGCCGTCATCTACAAAAGCACCAGTACCACATGCGTCTTTTTCATTTGGAATACCGAAGAACATAACACCTCTTACACCTAGGTCATAAGCTTCTTTAAGTTCTTCTTCTAATAAGTTTAAGCTTAATTGATATATACCTGGCATAGACGTTATTTCATTTTTAATGTTATCTTCTTCTATTACAAAAATAGGATAAATTAAATCTGCTTTATGAACATAAGTTTCTTTTACAAGATTTCTCATTGATTGTGAAGATCTTAATCTTCTATGTCTATCAAATTTCATTACTCTACCTCTTCCAATATTTTATTTAACATATCATTCAGTGTTGCACGTGGAGCAACTCTACATTCTTGATGGTATGTTTTTAATTTTTCTTCTGTTATTTCACCAATCGCATACACTTCAATATTATCAATCTTATTATACTTTTCAAAATAACTCGACACAGCAGATGAACTAGAAAATGTCACATGCGTTACTTCGTTATTTTCAATAAGTTCATGAACTTTATCTACATTTTCATAATTCGTTTTTGGTTCGTAAATATGAAGTCGTTGAACTTCATTGTCCCATTCTCTCAAATGGTCTGTTAATTTATTTCTTGCTAGTCTACTACAAGGGATTAATATTGATTGTTTATGCAATCGATTCTCTAAAGAATCCGATAAACCTTCTTGTGTAAATGTACTTGGCATAACTTCAATCGGTATTGAATAATCTTCAGCGAGTGCTTTAGTTTTTGTACCAATTGCTGCTATATGCTTTACATTTATTAAATTTAAATATGGCTGAAATAATTTAATGGCGTTTACAGACGTAAAAATAAGCCAATCATAGTATGGTTTTATACAAGATTCGTCAACTTCGATTGGAACAATATCTATAAAAGGATAATGTTTCAGTTCTATATCTTCGCGTTGAACAGTTCTTGTACTTGTAACCACTACAATTGGCTTCATTTTAACGACTCCTTATTACGCTTCTTCTTCATTTAGCTTTCTAATAATCTCATAAACACCTTGGGCTTTTAACTCGTCAGATACTTCTTTACCTATTTCTACTGGATCAGTTCCAACTTTAGTAGATTCATATCTTTCTTTACCATCTGGTGACATTATTAAACCTGTGAATGTAATTTCGTTGCCTTCTTTAGTTGCATAACCAGCAATAGGCACTTTACAACTACCATCCATTTCACTTAAGAAAGTTCTTTCACTTGTAACACATGTTTTAACTTCTTCATCATGAACAGCATTTAATATATCTAGTAATTCTTTATCATCACTTCTACATTCAATGCCGAGCGCGCCTTGACCGATTGCTGGCATCATCGTATCTTCACGTAAGTACTCTGTAACTATATCGTCACCCCAGCCCATACGTTTTAATCCAGCTGCTGCTAATATAATTGCATCAAAATCTTCAGTACGTAACTTTTCTAAACGTGTATCAATATTACCTCTTATCCATTTAATTTCTAGATGTGGGTATTTCGCTAAAATTTGAGCGCCTCTTCGTAATGAGCTTGTCCCAACAATACTGCCTGGTTTTAAATCAGATAGTTTGACGTGATTGTTAGCTACATATGCATCAAAAGGTATTTCACGTGGTGGTATGCAACCTAATGTAAGACCATCAGGTAACACACTTGGCACATCTTTCAATGAATGAATAGCAAAATCAATTTCACGGTCGAATAAAGCTTGTTGAATTTCTTTAACGAACAAACCTTTTCCACCTACTTTAGATAATTGAACATCAATTATTTTATCGCCTTTAGTGACAATTTCTTTAATTTCAATATCTAAATCTGGAAATTTTTCTTTCAATTTATCAATAAATTGCCGACTTTGTGTCATCGCTAATTTACTTCTTCTTGAGCCAACAATAATTTTACGCATATTTTCCTCCATGATCATTTAGTTAAACCATTGATGAAATCCTGAAAATTTCGAAACCACCAAATAATTTATCATACAAACTAAGAATATCATAATATTAGCAACTACTAATGTCTTAGTTTTAACAGTTTTTCTTACTCGTAGGAATAAATATATACCATATAGCAATAAGACAATTAATGATCCAATTACTTTTAAGTCCAACCAAATCTCACTACCAATAATGATTAGACCCCATTGTATTCCTAATATTAAACTTATTAACAAGACTAAGAAGCCTACTAAAGAAAATCTAAATACATTTTGCTCTAGCTGTTCAATGCTTCCCATTCTAAAAAACTTTTGGTTAAATGTCTTTTCTTTTAAATTTTTTCTTTGTAATAAGTATAAAATTGCATGTGATGTACTCAATGCAAAGATAACATAACTCAAAATCGCTAATGAAATATGAATGAGTAATAATTCATTCATCATGTTTGCGGCAGTATTTTCGGCATCATATTGTTCAGGTCTGAAAGTATGAATTGTTAAAAATACAAAACCAATTAAATTAATTATAAATACTGTTAAGTCAGTTGATTTAAAATAGTTTAAAACTAACGAAACTGTAATAATCATCCAGGTGTAAAAATAAAAACCTTCAAATAGGGTTAATATCGGAAATTGTTTAGTCGTAATGATATACATGCATAAAAAGATTGTTTGAAATATCCAAACAATCCCTAATGCATAGTAACCAAGTTTTCGTACTTTATTATTCTTTTGAATAAAATCATAAAAGTAACACCCTAAACATATCATATAGATGATTAAAACAACCTCATGCAAACGTACTGCAATTATATCTTGCATAGCATCACCATTTAATTAAATTAAGATTCAACTGTATTAGGCGTCAATTGAACTTGTTTAGATTCTTTCTTTGTTTCTGTTTTATTTTCATTTATTCTCTCAACTTCATTTGTAATGTTGAAGATTTCTTGGAATAATTCTAATTTTTCATCAGATTTTTTATCTGTTGATAATTCTTTAGCTTGTGTAATAGGATCTTTAAGTAACTGATTGACGATGCTCTTCATATGTTTAGAGATTACTTTACGTTCTCTTTCAGTCATGTCAGGTAATTTTCTCTCAATACTTGTCATTGTATCTTGTTGTATGTGAGAAGCTTTGTCTCTCAAAGCAGTTATTACTGGTACAACACCTAACATATTAACCCACTCTTCATGCTTATCAATTTCTTTAGCAATTAATAGTTCAATTTCACGCGCAGCTTTCTCACGTTCTGCTAAGTTTGCATCTACTAGACCATTTAAGTCGTCTACATCATAATTAAACATTAATTCTAAATCGTTAACTTCTGGATCAATGTCACGTGGAACAGCAATGTCGATAAGAACTAAAGGTTTATGCCTTCTAAATCTTTCAACATCTCTCATCATATCTTTTGTTAATACATATTGCTCAGCACTTGTTGAACTAATTACAATATCAGCTTCCATTAAAGAACATTGCAATTCGTTTATGCTTTTTGCTACACCTTTATATTGCATAGCTAAAGCCTCAGCTTTTGCAACAGTACGGTTTAAAACAGTTATATCTGTCACGCCACTACCGTTCAAATTCGCAACAGCTAATTCTGCCATCTCACCGGCACCTATGATTAACGCTTTTTTATTATCTAATCTGCCTAATACTTTTTTAGATAGTTCTACTGCAGCATAAGAAACTGAAACAGCATTAGATGCGATATCTGTTTCACTGTGAGCACGTTTAGCTAATGTAACTGCTTGTTTAAATAAACGATTAAACATCGTTCCAGTAGTTACTTCTGTTTGTGCAGTTTGGAAAGCGTCTTTCATTTGTCCTAAAATTTGAGTTTCACCTAATACCATAGAATCTAACCCAGATGTCACTCTGAATAGATGTTCTATTGCATCATTCTCAGTTAGAACATTTGTGTGCGTCTTAATTGTATCTAATGATTGATTAAACCAGTCAGCTAAAAATGATTGTATATAGTATCTGCCTGTGTGTATTTGATCTACTACGGCATATACTTCTGTCCTATTACATGTTGATAAGATTACACATTCTAATATAGATTTTTTGTTACTAAGAGTTACAAGCGCGTTTTCAATTTCTTGATCATTAAACGCTAATTTCTCGCGCATCGCAACGTCTGCAGTTTTATAGTTTACACTTACTACAACTACATGCACTTCTAACGCCCCCATTAATTTATGTCCAATGTCTTAATTATAACATTTCTAATCTAGGAATGTGAGGAATTTGTTTAAATAAATTGTGACAATAATGCCCAAATATTGTCCGTCTTGTCTTTATTTAATGAAGAATAACTAATTAATACGTCCTCAGATTCTATTTCCAGTGTTTCTCGAATAATTTTGAGATGTTTTTGAACTTTACCTTTTGGTATTTTGTCTTCCTTAGTAGCAACTATAATCGTAGGTATTTCAAAATGCTTTAAGTAATCGTACATCAATATATCATCTTGTGTAGGTTTGTGGCGTATATCTATAAGTTGTATTACACATTTAAGTTCTTTTCTCGTTGTTAAGTACTGTTCAATCATCTTGCCGAATTGTTCTCTTTGTTTTTTACTTACTTTAGCATAACCATATCCAGGCACATCTACAAATATTAATTGTTCATCAATGTTAAAAAAGTTTAAAGTTTGTGTTTTACCTGGTTTAGATGAAGTTCTCGCTACTTTTTTTCTAGAAATAAGTGTGTTAATAAATGTTGATTTACCTACATTTGATCTTCCACTTAATGCTATTTCAGGTAAGCCCGTTTCCGGATATTGCTTAGACTCTACTGCACTAATTATAATGTCTACATTATTTGGATTTATTTTCATTGTAATCTCCTACATCATTCGTTTCTTTTATTATAGCTTAAATCATTAAATAATTAAACATAGCAATGTAGTGAAACAACAAGCTCTTATTTTTAAAAAGTCTTTGTAATGTCAACACTGCTAAAGAAAGAGTCCGAGACAATTATCATGTCCCGGACTCTAGATTTTATAATTTAAGCTGATGTTTTTTCATCGTTTAATAAGTTACCTTCGCTATCATATAAGCTTGGGTTCTTATGATCTCTAATTGTCTCTTCAGTTATAACCACTTTCGTTACATCATCGCTTGATGGAATATCAAACATGATATCAATTAGAGCTTCTTCAATGATTGAACGAAGACCACGAGCACCAGTCTTGCGCTCTATAGCTAATTCACTGATAGCACCTAAAGCCTCATCAGAGAATTCAAGTTCTACATCGTCTAGCTCTAACATTTTAGTATATTGTTTAACTAAAGCATTTTTCGGTTTAGTTAAGATATTTTTAAGAGCTTCAACATCTAACGTATCTAAGTTAGCTACAATTGGAATACGACCAATAAATTCAGGAATTAAACCATATGACTGTAAGTCTTCAGGTCTAATTTGTGAAAGTAATGATTCTTCATCGCTGATTTCTTCTCCAGCACTACTAAAACCAATTACCTTTTCACCTAAACGACGTTTAATAACTTCATCGATACCATCAAAGGCACCACCAAGAATAAATAAGATATTTGTTGTATCAATTTGGATAAATTCTTGGTTAGGATGTTTTCTTCCTCCTTGAGGTGGTACGCTTGCTGTTGTACCTTCAAGAATTTTAAGAAGTGCTTGTTGAACACCTTCACCTGATACATCACGAGTTATTGAAGTATTTTCAGATTTACGTGCAATTTTGTCGATTTCATCCACATAGATGATTCCTTTTTCAGCACTTTCAACATCAAAGTCTGCAGCTTGAATTAATCTTAATAATATATTTTCAACGTCTTCACCAACGTAACCTGCTTCAGTTAAACTTGTAGCATCTGCAATTGCAAATGGAACATTTAATGATTTAGCTAATGTCTGAGCTAGTAATGTTTTACCACTACCAGTTGGACCTATTAGTGCAATATTACTTTTTTGTAATTCAATACCATCTTCACTTTCTGAAGGTTGTTGAACACGTTTGTAATGGTTATAAACAGCTACTGCTAATGATTTTTTAGCGCTTTCTTGACCAATTACATAGTCATTTAATTGCTCTAATATTTCTTTAGGTGTAGGAACTTCAGTAAATTGTTCTGGTTCTTGTGATTTTAACTCTTCTTCTACTATTTCTGAACAAAGTTCTATACATTCATTACAAATGTAAACACCACTACCAGCTACAAGTTTCTTAACTTGATCTTGTTCTTTACCACAGAAAGAACATTTTAAGTTTTCTTCACCATCGTTAAATTTAAACATTTTTACACCCCTATTCTTCTTCTAGACTATACTAAAAGTACTTTATTATTTCAAATTAAACGGGTTAAAAAAGAATAGTAGCAGAAATATTCTGCTACTATGATCTATTTTAATACCGAATAACGATTATGCTTCTTTAGATTCATTAACTAATAAGTCGATAACTTTTTGGATTTTTAGGTCATTAACTAAGATATCATTATTACCTAAAGTAGATTTAATATCTTCTACAGATAATCCGAATTGTTCACTCATTTTTGTTAACTCAGCTTCAACATCTTCGTCTGAAATTTCAATGTTCTCAGCATCCGCAATAGCTCTTAAAGTTAAATTAGTTTTAACACGTTTTTCAGCGTCTTCTTTCATTTGAGCTTTAAGTTCTTCTTCTGATTGTCCTGAGAATTGATAATATAAATCAAGGTTTAATCCTTGTTGAGAAATACGTTGTTCAAACTCTTGCATCATACGATCTAATTCAGTGTTAATCATAGCTTCTGGAATATCTACAGTAGCATTATCAGAAGCTTTTGTAATTGCTTCTTCTTTTTCAGTAGCGTCAGCTTGGTTAACTTTAGCTTCTTCTAAGTCTTTACGTAATTTTTCTTTATATTCATCAACTGTTTTTACAGATTCATCAAGTTCTTGAGCTAATTCATCATCTAATTCAGGAACTTCTTTACCTTTAACTTCGTTGATTTCTGTTTTGAAAGTAGCTTCTTTACCAGCTAATTCTTCAGCGTGGTATTCTTCAGGGAATGTGACAACAACATCTTTGCTATCATTAGCTTTAAGACCGATAAGTTGTTCTTCAAATCCTGGAATAAATGAACCTGAACCAATTTCAAGATCATAACCTTCAGCTTGTCCACCTTCAAAAGCTTCTCCATCAACATAGCCATCAAAGTTAATGTTAGCTACATCACCTTCAGCAATTTCACCATCTTTAACTGTTAATTCAGCTTGACGACTTACCGCATCATTTAAAGCTTCTTCGAATTCTTCGTCAGTTACTTCACGGTCTTGCTTTTCAATAGCTAAACCTTTGTATTCACCTAATTCTACTTCAGGTTCTACAGTTACAGTTGCTTCAAAGATAAGTTCTTTACCTTTTTCCATTTGTGTAACATCGATTTCTGGACGATCAACAGGGTTGATTTCTGCTTCCTCTACTGCATTACCATATGCTTCAGGTAAAATAAAATCTAAAGCATCTTGGTATAATGATTCAACACCAAATCTTTGTTCAAATAATGGTCTTGGCATTTTACCTTTACGGAAACCAGGCACATTAATTTGTTTAACAACTTTTTTGAATGCTTTGTCTAATCCTTTATCTACTTCTTCTTTTGGAACCGTAACAGTTAATAAACCTTGGTTGCCTTCTTTCTTTTCCCATGTTGCTGTCATGAATAAAAACCTCCGTGATTATCCTAATTTATTAATTTTCAACTCTTTAATTATAACATAGCTTTTCAATGTTTCAACTATAGTGTTTATATTCATTCAAATTTCTGAATAACGCCAATAAATTGTTCCCAATCATCTTGGCTCACACTTTCATAGTTAGCGTCTATATTAAGGCGTTCTGATAAAAGTTTCAAGTAACATGCTATTAAAACTTCATTTTTAATAGATTTAAATTCGATTGGATAAAGTAAAATGGCATGTTGATTTAATATAGAGTTACTTAATTCTATAGACGCTGGGCTATCTATTTCAAGTTGTTCAATAATTTTAGGTATAATATTTATTTTAAAATCTGTTCTTTCAATGCCACTAAGTTCTGTAGGAACAATAGCTATATTTGTATCTATTTTATTAAATTTAACTTCAGCTGACCATTCTCCCAAACGTAAATACTCTAATATTAAGCTTTGAACATTTGGATGTAACGGTTCATTCTCAATAATTTGAGCTAATGTTAAATTGAAAATACCTAGATGGTTATCTATTAAATCTATTAATAATTGCACTTGTTCCTCAAAGTTTGTATCTTTAAAAGTCTTTAAAATTTCTGAAGCTTTAAGTTTCCTTTGTTCTAGCTTATCTTTTGCTAAATCTTGCATTGGTATTAAAGTCATTCTTGTTGCATGGTCAATAGCTTCATCTTTAATTTGATTTATGATTTCCACTACAGTTTGATACTGTTCTAATTGAAATAGGCTTTCTACAAAATATATTACAACTTGTTCATATTGTTCGTGACCTTGGTTTAATAATATACTTGCTTCTTCTCTTAATTCTAGATAATGACCGCAAGACTTTAAAACTTCACATTTCATCAACGATAATTGTTCATCCATTTCAAAATGTTGTTCGTATGTTTCGAATGATTCATATGCTTTATCATATTCACCATCTTGCATTGAAGTTTTAATATTTGTAATTAATTGATTCTTTAATTTAGGAAATGGAATGATATCAGACAAGGTCACTCACCTCTTCTATATAAGCCGTCTATAATCAAGCTACTCCATGTTTCATAATTTTTATTATTCGCTAAATCTGATTGTTTAACCCAATTAATTTTCAAGGTATCAGTTTCTTTAGCTTCAACACTTGATTCATTTACTTTTAATTTGAAAACTAATCCGATGTGTACTTTACCAACTTCGTTTTGGTCGTCATTAATAAAGCCGATTAGTTCCATATTTTTAACATTTTCTTTATCAAGCCCTACTTCTTCTTCTAATTCTCTTTCTGCATTATCTCGAATCACTTCTTCTACATTTGTAGCATTTGGAACATCATTCATATGACCGCCTACACCAATAGAACTTAAGCCATGAAGTCTACCTTCTCCTCCACCTGTTAGTCGTTCATATACAAGTATTTCATCATTTTCATTTTCTAAAATACAATATGAAATAAGTTGTTTATATGAAGGATCTTCTTCCATGTCCCCACGTCTTTTAACTTCGTATTCATTAATTGTTTCATAAATGTATTTCGTTTCTTCATCTTGAATAGATTTAAAGCCATCAAATTGATAAGCTTCATCTTTAAAAATTGTCTTTCTAGGGACAACTGTAATCATTTCATCAAATTTAGACATAGTATTCTCCTTATAAGTTGTTCTTCTTTATTTTATCAAAGCGTATATAAGGCGTAAAGAAGATACCTTTATATTAAATTTAATCTTCTTTATAAAAAAAGAGTCCAGGACATGGTAAATGCCCCCGGACTCTATATATATTTATTATTTTGCTAAAGCATCTTTAGCTTTAGTAGCTAATTCAGCAAAAGCTTTTTCGTCTGAAATAGCGATTTCAGATAACATTTTACGGTTAACTTCGATACCAGCTAATTTAAGACCATTCATTAAACGGCTGTAACTGATGTCGTTTTGACGAGCCGCAGCGTTGATACGAGCAATCCATAATTTACGGAATTCACGTTTTTTCTGACGACGGTCACGGTAAGCATAGTTACCTGATTTCATAACTTGTTGCTTAGCAACTTTGTATAATGTATGTTTTGATCCAAAGTAACCTTTAGATAATTTTAAGACTTTTTTACGACGAGCTCTCGTCACTGTTCCACCTTTAACACGTGGCATGATAATTCCTCCTTGAACTGGACCATTAGTCCAATAAATTTATTATTTTACGTACGTTAACATTTGTTTAACTCGTTTTACATCTGATTTAGATACTAAAGTAGATTTACGTAATTGACGTTTAGCTTTAGTTGATTTGTTTGCGAATAAGTGTGAAGTAAACGCTCTAGAACGCTTTAATTGTCCTGAACCAGTTCTTTTAACACGTTTAGCTGCTCCGCGATGAGTTTTCATTTTAGGCATTGAGTTTTCCTCCTAGTATTTCGGTTTATTTTTCGTTTGTGATAGGCGCTAACATTAGGAACATTGAACGCCCTTCCATTTTAGGTCTTTGCTCAACTGTTGCTATATCTTTACAAGATTCTGCAAAGCGTTCAAGCACGCGTTGACCAATTTCTTTATGCGTAATCGCACGACCTCTAAATCTAATAGATACTTTAACTTTATCTTCTTTAGATAAGAATTTTTGAGCATGTTTTAGTTTAGTTTCAAAGTCGTGTTCTTCGATAGTTGGACTCAATCGAATTTCTTTAACATTAACAACTTTTTGCTTTTTACGAATTTCTTTTTCTTTTTTCTGTTGTTCGAATTTATATTTTCCGTAATCCATAATTCTTGCAACAGGTGGTTTAGCACCAGGTGCTACGATAACAACGTCTAAATCTACTCTTTCAGCCATTTCAATAGCTTCTTGTTTAGATTTAACACCTATCTGTTCACCATCTTGGCCAATTAGTCGAAGTTCTTTTGCGCGAATTCTGTCGTTAACTTGAGTCTGATCTTTAGCTATGGTTGACACCTCCTAGATTTTTACGAAGTCGTCCAAGAAAAAAAGAGCGAATGCATAAATGCACCCGCTCTTATCCATAAACATTAAAGGTTTATTTTTACCTGCTAACTGCTTAAAGCGTCACTACAGGTGAGAAGCGGGTATGCTTCTACTTGGTCCGTTTCGTATTCAACATGACCTATCATACCAACTATAAACCTTTATGTCAATATTTATTTAATATTCTTTTCGAATTCTTCCATATCAACATCTTGACTTAAGTCCACTTTTTCTAATGGAATTAATTTCGTTTTATATTTTAACTTATGGAAAATGTAAAATACTAAGAATACAGGAATACCCATATAAGTAATAAAAAATCTTCTAGGATCAAATTCACCCGTTTGTATAAAGTCTACATCTTGGCCTACTATGACAATCGCACATAATATAAATGCAAACAATGGACCAAATGGGAATAATTTAGCTTTATATTTTAGTTTTGTTTTATCATAATCTTGTAAATCAAAAGCTCTTCTAAATCTATAATGACTGATCGCAATACCTAACCAAGCAATGAAGCCTGTCATACCTGAAGCTGCGATAATATATTCATAAGCGCCACCACTTAAATGTTCTATTATAAATATTAATACAACTACAAATGCAGTAGCTATTAACGCTGTATAAGGTACACCAGCTTTATTTGTTTTTGAAAATACTGGTGAAGCCAATTTATCTTTACTCATTGAAAACAGCATTCTTACAGAAGCATACATACCTGAGTTGCCTGCTGATAATACTGAAGTTAAGATTACTGCATTCATAAATGAAGCTGCAAATGCTAATCCTGCATTTTCAAATACAAGCGTGAATGGCGATTTAGCAATTTCATCCCCACCCATTAGGTTCGGATTTGTGTACGGAATAATCATTCCTATTACAAATATAGCTAAAATGTAAAATAGTAATATTCTCCAAAACACTTGTTTAATTGCTTTCGGCACTGCTCTTTCAGGATTTTCAGATTCTCCTGCCGTAATACCAATAAGTTCTGTACCTTGGAATGAGAACCCTGCAACTAAGAATACTCCTAATGTTAATAAGAATGTATTCACATTTGAATCTCCTAGGAACGGTGCATCTCCTACAACAAAATTATCAAATCCTAAGTATTGACCACCTATAATACCAAATATCGTTAATAAACCGATACCGATAAAGATAATAACTGTTGCAACTTTAATAAATGCAAACCAGTACTCACTTTCACCATAAACTCTAACAGATAGTGCGTTAAGACCAAATATAATCAACATGAATATGATACTCCATAGCCATGAAGGTAATATTTCTAATGGTTCCCAATAGCTAATAACTTGAGAAGCAATTGTAATATCAGCTGCTACTGTAATAACCCAGTTAAACCAATAGTTCCAACCTAAAGCGAAACCTAATGATGGATCAACAAATCTTGTAGCATATGTACTAAATGATCCCGAAACTGGTAAATATGTTGCCATTTCTCCTAACGATGTCATAAGGAAGAAGACCATAATACCAACTACTGCATATGCTAATAATGCACCACCTGGTCCCGCGTCTCTTATAGCACCACCCGAAGTCATAAATAAACCTGTACCGATACAACCACCGATAGCAATCATAGAGATGTGTCTATCTTTTAACTTCCTTTGAATATTATTAGTTGTTTTTTCTTGCGACATTGATCTTTCCCTTTCTACAATTCCACAATAGAGCCACTAAAAAAGTCGCATACCCTATTCGATATGCGACCATATATGAACATTCCATACAAATTGGTAGCACATCACTTAGTGTGACAGTCCAGTATTTATTTAACACTGGCCCAATAAATAGCATTATGGTCACTATTTATTTCGGCAATATCCCCTTTCTACATTTCAACATATGTGCCATAACACTTCTGAATGTATAATCTTGAACATCGCAACCTCTAACTCATTACTGAGGAATATTAAATTAATTTTTACTATTAAACTATAACTGAAGAATCCGATTTTTTCAATAGCCTCTTATTTTTTCAAGCGAATTTCATCAACAAGATTCCAAATAAACTCGTCTTTTTCGACTGTTTTTGAATCTTTTGATCCATACTGTCTAACATTAACTTCTTGATTTTCTACTTCTTTGTCACCTACAACAAGCTGATAAGGTATTTTTTTCATTTGAGCTTCTCTTATTTTGTAGCCCATTTTTTCATTACGATCATCGATATGAACACGAACACCTTGTGATTTCAATTCATCTTGTAATAATCTAGCATAATCATAATGTAAATCTACGTTAACAGGTATAATTTCAACTTGATTTGGTGCTAACCACGTTGGGAATACACCTTTAGTTTCTTCTATTAAGAAAGCAGTGAAACGTTCCATAGTTGAAATAACACCTCTATGGATAACAACTGGACGGTGTTCATCTCCATCTTTACCAATATATGTTAAGTCAAAGCGTTCCGGTAATAGGAAATCAAGTTGCGCAGTTGATAAAGTTTCTTCTTTACCCATTGCAGTTTTCACTTGAACATCTAATTTAGGGCCGTAGAATGCCGCTTCACCAATCGCTTCTTCATATGGTAGTTCCATTTCATCTATTACTTCTTTCAATACTGCTTGAGCTCTATTCCACATTTCATCATCATCGAAGTATTTCTCTTTATCTTCAGGATCACGATAACTCAATCTGAAAGTATAGTCTTTGAATCCAAAGTCTTCGTAAACATCTAAAATCATGTTTACTACACGCTTAAATTCTTCTTTAATTTGATCTGGTCTAACAAAGATGTGCGCATCGTTTAAAGTCATACCACGAACACGTTGTAAACCTGATACTGCACCACTTGCTTCATATCTATGCATCATGCCTAATTCAGCAATACGTATAGGTAATTCACGATAAGAATGACGACTATTTTTATAAATCATCATGTGGTGTGGACAGTTCATAGGTCGTAAAACTAACGATTCATTACCTACATCCATAGGTGGGAACATGTCTTCTTGATAATGATCCCAATGACCTGATTTTTTATAGAAATCAACGTTAGCCATGATTGGTGTATAAACATGGTCATAACCCATACTTACTTCTTTATCTACAATATATCGCTCTAATTCACGTCTAATTACAGCACCATTTGGCAACCATAAAGGTAGTCCAGCGCCTACATCTTGGTTAGTTGTAAATAGTTCTAATTCTTTACCGATCTTCCTATGGTCACGTTCTTTTCTCTCTTCTAAAATTTTCAAGTGAGCTTTCAAATCTTTTTTATCGAAGAATGCAGTACCGTAAATACGTTGCAACATTTTGTTATTAGAATCGCCTCTCCAATAAGCCCCTGCAGTTGATAAAAGTTTAAATTCTTTAATTTTCGAAGTTGAAGGTACGTGTACACCTCTACATAAATCAGTAAATTCACCTTGTGAATATAGCGTTACATTTTCGTCTTCAGGTATAGCATCAATTAACTCTAATTTATATTCATCGTTTTTGAAAAATTCTTTAGCTTCATCTCTAGATACAACTTTACGTTCAATTTTGAAGTTTTCATTTACGATTTGTTTCATTTCCTTTTCGATCGTTTCGAAGTCGTCACTAGAAATTTTGTGTTCTGTATCTATATCATAGTAGAAGCCACCTTCAATGACTGGACCAACACCAAATTTCACATCTCCATATAATCTTTGCAATGCCTGTGCCATTAAATGTGCAGTCGAGTGTCTTAACACTTCTAAAGCTTCGTCACTACCAGGTGTTACAATTTCAATATCCCCATCTTCCTCTAAAGGTCTAGTTAAATCGACTAGTTGTCCATTGAATTTACCTGCTACTGCTTTTTTTCTTAACCCAGGGCTAATAGATTGAGCAATATCTTCAGTTGTTGTGCCTTGTTCAAATCCTTTCACATTGCCATCTGGAAATTTGATATTTATTTCGCTCATAACGACTTCCTCCTCATTAAAATTATTAAAGAACATAAAAAAGAGACCTCATCCAAAGGGACGAAATCTCTCGCGGTACCACCCTCATTAACGCAAACTTATTGTGTTTACGATAACTCTACATAAGATAACGGTCTTGAGCCGAATGTGGATTAACACATCATGTATGAGGGAGTAACCGAATATATCGCATTATCTCAATTTCAGCTAGATGAGACTCTCTGTGAATGCTAAATAGACGTCATGTCCTCTAAATTTAAATATTCATTTAAGATAATTCAATTATACAACTCTATTATAAAATATCAAGCTAAAATTACGCTCTATAGTTTTTGCCTTCAAGTTCATAGTCTTCAGTAATTGTCTTAATTCGTTCCATAATTCTACTTGCTTTCGTTATTTCAGCACCTTGTCTCGTTTTGCTCAAATGAAATTCTAATTCTTCAAAATTAAAGTTCGAGCTAAAGAAAGTCGGTAGTTTATGGACCATTCTATAATGTAATAACGGACCTAACACTTCATCCCTTACCCAAGGGGTTATTTCTTCCGCACCAATATCATCAAGCATTAATACTTTTGCTTCTCGAGCAGATTCAAATCTTTGGCTAAATGAACCATCATTAAAACCATTTTTTAATACTCTAATAAATTCTGGTAAATATATAATTGTTGAAGCTTGGTTTTTCAATTTCAATTGATTAGATATTGCACCAAGTATATATGATTTACCTGTTCCAAATGGACCGTGTATATAAAGTCCTTTAGTATCTTCACCATTCACTATTTTATTACAAATTTCCATAGCTTTTTTAATAATAGTCATTCTCGCTTCATTATCTACGTATATATCTTTAATTGTTGCCTGTAATGTTTCTTCAGGCATTTGAAAAGATGTTACTAAGTTAGATTGGAAGCGTTGTTCATCATGTTCTATTTTATTCGGGCACGGTAAATATCTAATTTTAATGTGATCATTTTGAATGTATAATTCTGGAACATGTCCTTTAACAAAGTTAATGCATTTATTGTAACAATCACATTTTTCACAACTTTTCGACTGGTCTTTAAATGCTTGCAGTTGATCTAAATCTCTATCTATCATAGCATTTGTCAATTCAGATTGATGTGCTTCTATAAATGCTTTCACTTCTTTATTGGCAAGTGTATCCCTTTTTATTTTATCTAGTCTTTTTTGAAAATCTTTATTTTGTTGCAAATGCTGCCCTAGCGGTTCCATCAATGATCACCTTCTTTCCAAAATGCTTCCATTTCTCTTTGTAGAGCTTTTTTTCTTTTTTCAAATTCTTCATCAGTTTCATCTTGTTGTTTATCATTATTGGCGCCGTCTTCTTTTTCTTCACTCGATTTTTGTTTTAATAGCCAATCCGGTGTTTTTTCAATCGATTTCAATTTATATGAATTATAATTACCTTTTTCTTGACGTTGCTTTTTCTTTTCTTTAGTTTTCTTTTCAAATTCTTTAATGTAATTATAAGCTTCCTCTGCTGAACTTAGCTTTAACTTCTTCCAGTTAGAAGCGATTTCCTCAATATAAGCTTTCGGTAATTGCATGTTGTTTTTGAACATAACATATTGTAATAATATGTTCATAACCCCGTAAGGTAATTTTTCTCTAGTAATGATTTCTTCTACAAGTCTTTTCTGTGCAACGGTTGGCTCAGATTCTGTAAACGAAGATAACATTTCAATAGGGCTTGTAGTATCTAATAATTCATACCAAGATAATAATGAGTTTACTTCTTCACTTGGTTGTTCATTTTGACTTGATGTTATACTACCTTGCTTTACTTCTAATGCTGGTAAAGCACCTTCATGCTCTATTTGATAAATTGACCGTGCGTGTTTCCTTAAATCCTCTAAAGAGATTGTTTGGTTCTCTGTTATAGATTTTAAAATGATAGATTTCATATCTACAGGTGTTATACCATATAATGTAGCAATTTGTATAATTACTTCTTTTGTCTTTTTATTTAAAATCTCTTTAGAAATTAAATGATTATTCAGTAATAACTCAAGCATTTCAAAATCGAATTTTACATCGGATAAATCCAAACCTTTGTTTTTAGCATCTTGTTGTATTTCTATTGAATCTGTAGGTGCTACTTGTGACATATTAGGCACTTTAAAAACATCTGTGAAAGTTTTGGTAACATCGTTATAATCTGAAGTAGAAACACTTTTATCTTTATATCTATTTTTCAAGGCAACAAATCTTGCCTTACCTATTTGTTGGTATAAAAAAACTGATAATAAAGGATCATTAAAGAATTGTTCAGTTGTAGCAGGTTGTTGTAACGAGTATATAAATGTTTGCTCTTGTTGGTTTACTTTCATAAAAGTTTTAATTAATCCAATACCTTCTAATAAATCTAACGAATCTCTAAAATTTGATAAATTAATTTTTAAATCATTCATAATTGTATAATGACTATAAGCGTCATGTTCATTATGAAAATTAAATTGTGATAAATATAAATAAACACCTATTGCATCAGTACCAATTAACGGCGTATATAAGCTAGTTAATATGTCTTGATGGACATGTGTGTAATTATAATTTGATTTCACGTAAAAGCCATCTCCAGGCTTTATACCACTAAAATATTCCGCCATTAATAATCACCTTACTTTCGGTCTTTCAAAATACCTTGCATTGATTGTAGCAATTGATCGACATCTTTGAACTCTCTGTATACAGACGCGAACCTTACATATGATACTTGATCAACATCCATTAAATGTTCCATTACTTTTTCTCCAATATCATTAGAAGATACTTCAGTAACTCCTTCAGCTCTTAAGTCTTTTTCAACTTGGTTTGTAATATCTTCTAGTTTTTGAAAAGCAACTGGTCTTTTTTCACATGAACGAACGAGACCATTTAATATTTTATCTCTATTAAAAGTTTGTCGAGCTCCATCTTTTTTAACTACTATTAAAGGTGATAGTTCAACTCTTTCGAATGTCGTGAAACGAAATCCACATGATTCACACTCTCTTCTTCTTCTTATAGCAGTCAGATCATCAGCGTGTCTTGAATCCACTACTTTAGAATTATCATATTTACAATTTGGACATCTCATTCGTTTCACCTCTCAGAACTTATATTTTCATACATAGATTATACAGTAGTTTCGGATATTTTTAAACGCTCACTACTTTACATTTGTAAATCATCAAATAAAAACACAATGCAAATTTCAAAATTCGCATTGTGTTTATTAAGTATATCAATTATGAAATTTTTTGTTCTTGTGTTTCAGTTAAAATGTTTGCCACTTGCTCAGCTAATTCAACAACTCTCATTGAATATCCCCATTCATTGTCATACCAAGCCAATACTTTAACTTTATTATCTCCAATGACCATCGTAGATTGTTCATCAACAATAGCTGAATGTGGATCAGTATTGAAATCAATTGAAACTAATGGTTCATCGCTTACAGCCATAATCCCTGCCAATTCTCCATTACTTGCTTCTCTTAATGCATCATTCACTTTTTCTATCGTTACATCAGTTTTCAAATCAACAACTAAATCAACTAAGGAAACGTTTGAAGTTGGTACTCTTAATGCCATACCATGCATTTTACCTTCTAATTCTGGTAATACGAGTGATAAAGCTTTTGCAGCTCCAGTCGAAGTTGGTATTATGCTGTCAGTACAAGAACGTGCTCTTCTTAAATCTTTATGCGGATTATCTAAGTTCTTTTGATCATTTGTAAAAGCATGAACGGTTGTCATTAAGCCATTTTCAATACCAAACTTATCATTTAAGGCTTTAGCTACAGGGCTTAAGCAATTTGTTGTACAAGAAGCATTTGAAATAATATCAAATTCTTTTAAATTAAGTTGATTATCATTTACACCTTTAACAATCGTTTGAACTTTTCCACCTTTAGCAGGACCAGTCAATATTACTTTTTTAGCACCTGCATCTATGTGTGAAACTGCTTTATCTCCATCGTTGAATTTGCCTGTTGCTTCAATAACAATATCAATATTTAATGTTCCCCATGGTAATAATTTAGGGTCTCTCTCTGACACTAATAAAATTTTATGATCATTTATTACAATTCCATCTTCAACTACTTTTATTTCTTCATCTAATTTGCCATGTGTTGAATCATACTTAATTAAATGTGCAATTGTTTCTGGCGGATAAGACGCATTTATCGCAACAATATTTAAATCATCAGATTTAAGTGCACCTCTTAATACCATTCTACCTATTCTTCCTAATCCGTTAATCGCAATATTTTTTTCATAATCGAGAACCCCTTTTAATGTGATATACTATTTGTTGCAATTAGTATATCACATTAAAATCGTATTGAAAACGTTTACTATTATGTTTTTGAAAATTTTATTTTTATTAATAAAACTATGTTATTAAGTATTTTTACTCATATATTATATTTAGTATGTAACATTGAATTTTCTAGTAAAACAAAAATGCGCTCTTCAATTTAAACACTTAAAGTGTCTATCTTAAAGAACGCATCAAAATATCAGTAATTCAAACTTGAAATTATTATAAAATCATGTGGTTTTATAGTTTTTAGCAGTTAAAAATTGAATAATAGTCGATTCTAAATCTTCTTTTGTGCCATTGTTTTCAATAGTTTCATCTGCTAAATGTCGTTTTTCTTCAATTGGAATTTGTGAACGTATACGTGATAGTGCTTCGTCATCAGTCAATTGATTTCTTTCTTTCAATCTATTAATTTGGTTTGTTTCATTTGTATATACTAACCATGTTTCATCAACTGTATCTTGTAATTGGTTTTCAAATAATAAAGGGATATCCATTATAACGTTTTTTCCCTCGTTCAATGCTTGTTGTTTCTCATCTTCCATTATTTCACGAACTTTAGGATGTATAATGTTATTTAATTTATTTCTCATATTTTCATCATTGAAAACAATCTGGCCAATATACTGACGATTCATTTCACCATCAATTATTGCTTCGTCACCAAATACTTCTCGCACTTCATCTAATCCTTTACTGCCTTTTTCGACAGCTTTACGACTAGCTATATCAGCGTCCACAATATAAAACCCATGTTCTTTTAACAGGTTTGATACTGTTGATTTCCCCGTAGCTATTCCACCGGTTAAACCTATTACACGACTCATCTTTACACACCTACTTTTGACAGTTTGGACAATAATGAGTATTTCTTGTAGCTATGATTTCTTGTTCAATAGTACCACCACATTGTCCGCAAATATTTTTACCATATACAAGATGTCTTTCTTGCATCGTTCCTTTTTCTCCGTCGGCATTGTAATAATCAGAAATACTTGATCCACCATTATCAATACCTTCTTGAAGAACTTCCACTACTTCACGAAATACTTTTTCTTGTTCTTCTTCACTTAATTCTTTAACGCTACGACTAGGCAAAATTCCTGCACGTAATAAAGCTTCGCATGCATATATATTTCCACACCCTGAAATCACTGTATGGTCGAGTATTGCCACTTTTATAGGTTTATTAATAAACTTTTTTGTCTTAATTTGTTCTTTATAATGATGAAAGGCTTCTTCAAAAAATGGCTCTGGCGCTATTTTTAATACTGAAGGATATTCTGTTAAATCTTTCAAAGCTCTTATTTCACCAAATCTTCGAATATCAGTATAAATAAGTTTAATTCCATTATCTAACTCAAAAATAACGTGCCAATGCTTTTTATGATTTGGTATCGTAATATCTTCTAATTGTGGAACTGTAAAGAAAGCACCTGTCATACCAAAATGACACATCATAATATGGTGATTTTGATCTTTTTCTAATTCTATAAATATATATTTACTTCGTCTGTATACGTTCGTAATCGTATAATTTTCAATACGCGCTTTAAATTCTTCTAAAGAGGTACCTTTAACAATCGTTTCTTTACCTGTATCTTTACCTATTTTCACTTTATCTGAAAATTTAATATGTTGAATCGTTCTTCCAATTAATTTAGGTTCGATACCTCTCTTAACATGTTCTACTTCTGGTAATTCTGGCATTTTCAGTCTTCTTTCTCTTCATTATTTTGCATCATACCATGTGTCTCCATAACTTGATTCAACACTTAATGGTACGCTCAGTTCAAGCGCATTATCCATGATTTCCTCTACAAATGGACTGAATTCATCTATTTCATCATTTGGCACTTCAAATATTAATTCATCGTGTACTTGTAATAATAATTTTGCATTAAAGTTTGTATCTTTAATTTTATGAGCAAACTGAACCATTGCAAGTTTGATGATATCAGCTGCACTACCTTGTATAGGTGTATTCATAGCTGTTCTTTCTGCAAAGCTTCTTAAATTAAAGTTTCTATTTGTAATATCAGGCGTATATCGTCTTCTATGAAGAAGTGTTTCTACGTATCCTTTTTGTTTTGCATCTTGCACTATTGTATCCATATATTCTTTTACTTTAGGGAAACTATCTAAATAGTCATCGATAAATTTCTTAGCTTCTTTTCTCGTAATACCTAAACTTTGACTCAACCCATAATCACTGATTCCATAAACGATACCAAAGTTAACAGCTTTAGCTTGTCTTCTCATATTTCCAGTAATTTCGTCTTTACTATCTATGTTGAAAACACGCATTGCAGTTTTCGTATGAATATCTTCATTAGATGTAAATGCTTCTTTCATATGTTCGTCCCCTGTAATATGTGCCAATACCCGTAACTCAATTTGAGAATAGTCAGCTGCAAAAATAACATGGTCTTTCTTACTTGGTCTAAATGCTTTTCTAATTTTACGACCTTCTTCTAATCGAATCGGTATGTTTTGCAAGTTAGGTTCAACAGAACTTAAGCGACCAGTTTGTGCCAATGTTTGGTTAAATCGCGTATGAATCTTCCCTTCAGGTGTAATCATTTTTTGTAGGCCTTCAATGTAAGTAGATTGCAATTTAGATAATTGTCTATAAACTAAAATATCTTCAATTATAGGATGTTCATTTCGTAATTGTTCTAACACATCTACTGCTGTTGAATAGCCAGTCTTAGTCTTTTTAATGATTGGTAATTTTAAATCTTCAAATAATACTACACCAAGTTGCTTAGGTGAATTAATATTGAATTCAGAACCCGCATAATTATGAATTTGTTCAATTAATTTCTCAAGTCTTGAATTTAAATCTTCTTGCATATTTACTAAAGTATCCTTATCAACTGTTATACCAAACCTCTCCATATCAGCTAAAACTGTCGCTAGTGGCAACTCTAAATCATCGTGTAATGAAAGTTGTTCTCTTTCTTTTAATAGGTCAATCATTTTTTCTTTTGATTCTGAAATCGCAGTCACTTTTTTTGCGATACATTCAAATAAAACGTCTCTTTCTGGCACGTGTAACTTTTTGCCTTTTCCATAGATGCTTTCGTCATTAGGCACGTAATAAATTCCAAATTCAGACACGACTGAATATACATCATCTATTGTTCTAGAAGGATCTAATATATAACTCGCTAACATTGTATCAAATGTAACACCTTTAATTTTTACACCTAATCTATGTGATAATACAATAGTCTTTTTAACGTCATAAGCAGACAACGATACCTCTTCTCGTTCTAACCATTCATGTAAATCTTTATTTTGTTTAAATTCTTCTTCTGTTATCACAAATACCTGATTTTCCGTTTGAATAGCGAAACCTAGAACGTCTGCTTTTAGATAATTGTTTTCATTCGTCTCAAAATGTATGGACGCTTCTTTTGTATTTTTAAAATCAAAATCATCCATACTATCTATATATTCAATAACACGATCATCTGAAGCTTCTGTACTTGCATCCATTTGATCTAACAATTGTTTAAATTCTAAAGTTTTGAATAGTTTAATTTTCTCTTCATCGCTATAGTCTGTTAATTTTAAATCATCTATCGTTACTTCTATAGGGCTATCTCTATTAATCGTCGCTAAATCTTTACTTAATTTTGCATTTTCTTCATTTTCAATTAGCTTTTCTTTCATTTTAGATTTTTTTAATTCATCTATATTTTCGTAAACGCCCTCAACTGTTTCAAATTGTTTCAATAACTTGATAGCAGTCTTTTCACCAATACCAGGGACACCTGGTATATTATCTGATTTATCTCCCATAAGACCTTTCATATCAATAATTTGATTTGGTACTATTCCATCATACTTTTCAGCGATGAATTCAGGTGTATAGTGATCAATATCTGTCACACCTTTTTTAGTGTAATAAATTGTTACGTTTTCGCTAGCTAATTGTGTTAAATCACGATCGCCAGTTATAATTATAGTTTTTAAATTTTGATTATCAGCTTGTTTTGATAGCGTACCGATAATATCGTCCGCTTCATAATTTTCAAGTTCATAGTGTTTAATATTATAACTTTCAACTAATTGACGAATATATGGCAATTGGCTACGTAATTCATCCGGCGTTTTTTCACGTCCACCTTTGTATTCACTATACATGTTATTTCTAAATGTTGTTTTTCCAGCATCAAATGCAACCATAAAATGAGTCGGTTGTTCTTCTTTTATTATTTTATCTAAAATCATTGTGAAACCATAAATTGCATTTGTGTATACGCCCGCTTTATTAGTTAAAAGAGGCAATGCAAAAAAAGCTCTAAATGATAAACTATTTCCGTCTATAAGTACCAATTTTTCCAATGTGAGATACCTCCATCATTATATTGATTTCATTTTATCATATATAAGTCCATATTTAGATTGTTTCGCATAAAATAAAAAAGCAAGATACCGAAGTATCTTGCTCAATCATCAAAATGAAGGGGTCTAGATTCATTCTATCTATAAACCATGAAACTAGTGTGAATTTATTGTAAAGATTATATGAAGATTATTCATTAAATAATTTAACTATAAAATTAGAGCCCTCGCCTACTTTAGATTCTACTTTAATTACACCATTATGTGCTTCTATAATATGTTTTGTAATAGACAGTCCTAAGCCAGTACCTCCAGAATCTCTACTTCTTGCTTTATCAACTCTATAAAAGCGTTCAAATATACGAGCATGCTCTTCTTCAGAAATACCTATACCATTGTCTTTAACAGAAATAATTTGTCCGTCTGTTTCATTTTTAATTGTTAAAACAACTTCACTAGATGGCGAAGAGTAACTAATGGCATTCGTTAACAAATTAATAAGAACTTGAGTGATTTTATCTTTATCTCCAAGTGCATATACATCATTATCGATATTACCTATCAATTCAATATCTTTTTTATGTGCTGCATTACTTACAGTTTGTATACAATGCTCTCCTATTTCAGTTAAAGAAATACGTTCTTTTGGAATTTTATTACTTTGTTCAATTTTAGATAAATCTAACAAGTCTTGTACTAATGATTGTATCCTGTTTGATTCTTCAAGAATGATATTTAAAAACATATCTAAAGATTCTGGATCATCTTTAGCACCATCTAATAAAGTTTCAGCAAATCCTTTAATAGAAGTTATAGGTGTCCTCAGTTCGTGAGATACATTTGCAACAAAGTCTTTGCGCATATGTTCTAATTTTTTCAATTTTGTAATATCATGCATTACTACTACGAGACCTAAAAGATTTTTCTTACGTCTTGATAGGACTGGTATAGTAGATACTTCGAAAAATTTATTATGAACATTGTTAATATACAATTCAATTTGCTCAAATAAAGGTTGTTCTAACTTCAAAGCTTCGTTCATCATTTGGCTGATTTCTTGATTAGGCATAACATCTTTAAACAATTGCCCTTCTGCATTCCCAACTCTATCAAATAAATCATGATAAGTTTTATTAGCTATAACAATATAACCATCTCTATCGATCATCAACGTTGCACTTGGAATGTTTTCTAATGTCGTTTCTAATCTATTTCTTTGGAGTTTCTGCTCATTATTTAAATCGTCTAGCGTTCTAGCGAGCTCATTAGTGTTAATGAATAAGTCTTTCGTTTCTTTAACATTACTTTCTGGAACTCTTACTCTATACTTACCAGAAGCTAATAGTTTAGTAGCATATGTTACTTCTTTTATAGGATAGATGTAAGAAGTATTGATGTATCTAACTACGAAATAAATAAGTGGTAAAGTAAATAATAAGACGATTAACAAGTATTGCCAAATATCTTTTTGAATAATTGCTATAGTTTCAGATTCTTTTGCTAAAACAATCGTATATTCACCATATTTTTTAGCAGAAATTAATTCACTTTTTTCTTTATTAAGTTTAAATGATTCATCGAATTTTCTAGCTTCTTTAATGGCATCATCTTTTTCATCATCAAAAATTTTAGTCCCTTGATTTTGAGAACTATATAATTCTTTATTATTCTTCATGACTAAAACATCTTGTACAAATACATTTAATATATTATCCAAATCTTCTGGATGTTGTTTGGCAATATCGTAAATCTTTCTAGAATCGTTTTTCATTTGTTTATCTTCTTGCTTAGATATTAGATCATAACTTGAATTATGTAGGAAAAACCCTAATATAAGAAAACTTACAACGGTAACTGTTGTAAGTATAATTAAAAGCTTATTATAAAACTTAATCATTATTTTTTGGTCTTTCTAACTTATAACCTAAGCCTCTCACCGTTTTTATAAACTGAGGCTGTTTAGGGTTTTCTTCAAGCTTATCTCTTAAATGACTTATATGTACATCTACAATACGTGAATCTCCTGCAAATTCATAATTCCATACTGAATTCAGCATATGTTCTCTAGTAATCACACGGCCTTGTCTTTCGATTAAATATAGTAATAATTCGAATTCTTTCGGTGTTAATTCTAAAAGCTCGTCATTTCGATAAACTTCAAAATAATCTGGACGTATTCGAATTGAACCTAATATAATATCTTCATCTTCATCTAATTGACTAGATTCGATTTGGCTAACTCGTCTTAAAATTGCTTTAACTCTTGCTACCACTTCTCTTGGAGAAAATGGCTTTGTCATGTAATCATCTGCACCTAGTTCTAAACCTAATACTCTATCAAATTCATCATCTTTTGCTGTTAACATTAAAATAGGAACTTGATTTTTATCTGAACGTATTGTTTTACATACTTCAATACCATCCATTTCAGGTAACATGACATCTAAAACCACTAAATCCGGTTTTTCTTCGTTGACTTTCTCTAATGCTTGGACACCATCATAGGCTACAATAACTTGGTAACCCGCTTGTTCTATATTATATTTAAGCAAAGTGACGATTGATTGTTCATCGTCTACTACCAATACTTTTTGTGACATGCAAGAACCTCCTTAAGCGATTTAACATAATTATAACGTAAATTATTAAAAAAATAATACGTATTTAGAGAACTTTACAAAAAGTTAACACTGTATTAACAATTAAGCTAATAAAATAGGGAGTAGGACAAAAATCTCATTTTCAAAAATTTCGTAGTCCCACCCCCATTAAAAATGACTAAGTATGAAAAAGCTTGATTTAAGCACGTTTTAATACCTAATCAGATACTGTCTTGCAATGAATGAAGCTGAGACATTTATTTATGTCCCAGCCAGTACTTTAACTATATTATTCCTATTGTAACACTTCTTTAACTGATTTAACTGCTTCTGCAGATTCATCTAATAATTCTTTTTCTTCATTTGTTAAATCTAATTCAATAATTTTTTCTATACCATTACTACCTAGCACAGTTGGTACACCTAAATAGATATCCTCATACCCATATTCGCCTTCTAAATAAGCAATAGAAGGTAATACGCGTTTTTGATCTTTCAAAATAGATTCCGTCATTTCAATTAATGCAGCTCCAGGAGCGTAATAAGCAGATCCATTTCCTAGAAGGTTAACAATTTCAGCCCCACCTTTTCTTGTACGATCTACAATTGCATTAATTTTTTCTTCTGAAAGCAATTTTTCTAATGGAACTCCACCAGCTGCTGAGTATCTAATTAAGGGAACCATAGTATCCCCATGACCACCAAGTACAAAACCTGTTACATCTTTAACAGACAAGTCTAATTCTTCTGCAACGAATGTTCTGAACCTAGCTGTATCTAATACACCCGATTGACCAATAACTCTCTCTTTAGGAAATCCTGATGTTTTATATACAGTGTACGTCATAGCGTCAACAGGATTTGTTAAAACTAAAATAATTGCATTAGGTGAATATTTAACTATTTGTTCAGTAACTGATTTCATGACTTTTTGGTTTGTTTGTACTAAATCATCTCTCGACATACCAGGTTTTCTAGCTATACCCGCTGTAATAATTACAACGTCAGAGTCTTTTGTATCTTCATAGTTTGATGTCCCAATAACTTTAGAATCAAACCCAAGTACTGGTGCGCTTTCAGCTATGTCTAATGCTTTACCTTTAGTAGGGTCTTCAGATTGAGGTATATCAACTAATACAATATCCCCTAATTCTTTTTGTGCTGCTACAAAAGCTGCTGTAGCACCTGTAAAGCCGGCGCCAATAATTGATACTTTTTTTCTTGTCATAAATTACATCTCCTTAAAATAAAAGGGAGGTTATATATAACCCCCCTCAATTAATCACATTATGGTAAATTTTTAACTAATTCATCAGCGAATTCTGAAGATTTAACTTCAGTTGCGCCTTCCATTAAACGAGCAAAGTCATATGTTACTACTTTAGATGCAATAGTCGCTTCTACAGATTGTGTAATTTTATCTGCAGCTTCTTGCCAACCAATATGTTCTAATAATAGAACACCACTTAATAATACTGATGAAGGATTCACTTTATCTAAACCAGCATATTTTGGTGCAGTACCATGTGTAGCTTCAAAGATTGCATGACCAGTTTCATAGTTGATGTTAGCTCCTGGTGCAATACCAATTCCGCCAACTTGTGCTGCTAAAGCATCTGAAACATAGTCACCATTTAAGTTCATTGTAGCTACAACATCAAATTCAGCAGGGCGCGTTAAAATTTGTTGTAAGAAAATATCTGCGATTGAATCTTTAATGATTAATTTACCTTCAGCTTCTGCATCAGATTGTGCTTTGTTCGCAGCATCTTTACCTTCTTCTTCAACGATTTTATCGTATTGTTGCCAAGTGAATACACGGTCACCAAATTCACGTTCAGCTAAATCATATCCCCATTGTTTGAACGCACCTTCAGTAAACTTCATAATGTTACCTTTGTGAACTAATGTAACGTTGCGACGATTGTTATCAAACGCGTAGTTAATCGCTGCTCTAACTAATCTTTCAGTACCTTCTTTAGAAACAGGTTTAATACCAATTCCTGAAGTTTCAGGGAATCTAATATTTTTAGCACCCATTTCATTTTGTAAGAAATCAATAACCTTTTTAGCATCATCAGAACCCTCTTGGAATTCGATACCAGCATAAATGTCTTCTGTATTTTCACGGAAAATAACCATATCTGTATCTTCAGGACGTTTTACCGGTGAAGGAACACCTTTAAACCAACGTACAGGTCTTAGGCAAGTAAATAAATCTAATTCTTGACGTAAAGCAACGTTTAATGAGCGAATACCTCCACCAATTGGTGTAGTTAAAGGACCTTTAATGGCAATTAAATATTCTCTAATTGTATCTAAAGTCTCAGCAGGTAACCACTCGCCTGTTTCATCGTAAGCCTTTTGACCAGCTAATACTTCTTTCCATTCAATTTTCTTTTCGCCATTATAAGCTTTTTCTACAGCTGCATCTAATACTTTACTTGCTGCATTCCAGATATCTGGACCAATACCGTCTCCGATAATATACGGAACAATAGGATTATTCGGAACATTTAAAACGCCTTGATTTGTTGTAATTTTTTCTGCTGTCATTATATGATTCCTCCATTTAAATATGTTTATTTATATTATATTTATAAAACTATCTATTTTCAATTGGTTCATACTTACGATTACGTTCACCTGTATATTCAGCTCTTGGTCTCATAATTCTATTTTCTCTATATTGTTCTAGAATATGAGCGGTCCAACCTGCCATACGGCTTACTGCAAATATCGGTGTGAATAAATCATGGTCTATACCCATGCTATGGTAAACAGTTGCACTAAAGAAATCAACATTAGGTAATAAACCTTTTTCTTCTTTCATTATTTCTGCAATACGTAATGAAATTTCGAATAACTCTTTTTGACCAGTTTCATCAGTGATACGACGACTCATTTCTTTTAAGTACTTAGCTCTTGGGTCACCATTTTTATATACTCTGTGACCGAATCCCATAATTTTTTCTTTATTTTCGATTTTTTCTTTAATATAACTATCTGTCTTATCAACAGTTCCAATTTCAGTCAACATTTTCATAACTTGCTCATTAGCGCCACCATGCAATGGACCTTTTAAAGCTCCAGCTGCTGCTGTTACACCTGAATACATATCTGATAATGTTGAAACTGCTACCCTAGCTGTAAATGTTGATGCATTAAATTCATGATCTGCATGTAAAATTAATGCTTTATTAAATCCTTCAATTTCTACGTCGCTAGGAACTTCCCCTCTTAACATGTACAAGAAGTTACCTGCATAGCTTAATTCCTTTTTAGGTTTAACAACTTCTTTACCATTTCTAACTCTTGAGAAAGAAGTTACTAATGAAGCTACTTTTGCTTGAATTCTTATCGCACGTTCATAATTTGTTTCATCATCAAACACTTCAGCTTGTGGATCAAAATGAGCTAAGTATGATAATGACGTACGTAAACCTGTCATCGGATGTACTTTATCCGTTGCATAATCTTCAAAATGTGAGTACATTCTCGGGTTTAAAGTCATATAATGCAATAATTTTTCTTTTAAGTCTTCTAGTTCTTCTTTATTTGGTAATCTTAGATTCCACAGTAAAAACATTACCTCTTCAAATAATGCATTTTCTGTTAAGTCATCTATATCATAACCAGCATAAGTTAGTTGATTATCTATAATAGAACTAATTTTTGTTTCAGAAGCAATAATACCTTCTAGTCCTTTTGCTACTTGTGCCATATTGTTTATCCCCCTTACTAAATAATTGCCCATGTATGTAATGGTTTTCATATACATTATATATAATTTAAGCCATTTTGTGAATGCGAACACCTTTTAAACTTTTAAAAAGTTAATTAATATCGTTAAATAAATTAGGGTAAGTGTAAAATTATTGAAAATACAATTTTCATATAACTTTTAGACGATAAGCTTTGAACCAAGTGTTATAAAGGTTTTGAACACTTTTAATTCTTATAAAAGTTATCAGATATATACGTTACTCCTCTTTAATC
>NZ_PPRS01000069.1 GCF_002902755.1 Mammaliicoccus lentus
ACATCATTGAAAGATTCCCAAAAAAGAATTCACAAGAGGCAAGAACATTACTTAAATCTATTTTTCAAGCTCCTACATATCAACATGCGCTTGAAAGTAAAAATGAATTTGTAACTAAGTATGAAAATAATCCTAAGTATTCAGAAGCTTTAAATATATTAGATCAGGGCTTCGAAGATGCCACACAGTTTTATAGATTT
>NZ_PPRS01000070.1 GCF_002902755.1 Mammaliicoccus lentus
AGGTGGGACAGATGATTGGGGTGAAGTCGTAACAAGGTAGCCGTATCGGAAGGTGCGGCTGGATCACCTCCTTTCTAAGGATATTACGGAATGACCATGAGGTCATGGAATAACGGAGACATATTGTATTCAGTTTTGAATGTTTATTTGACATTCAAAAATAGATAGGGCCTATAGCTCAGCTGGTTAGAGCGCACGCCTGATAAGCGTGAGGTCGATGGTTCGAGTCCATTTAGGCCCACCATTTTTTTGCACATTGAAAACTAGATAAGTAAGCAAATAGATTTTACCAAGCAAAAAACCGAGTGAATTTTTAACGAAATTCAACAAGCTTAATAATCGCGC
>NZ_PPRS01000071.1 GCF_002902755.1 Mammaliicoccus lentus
TTGGTTTTTTAGAATGTATTAACAAAATAAATCTGTTTGATTTTTAGCAGATTCATTTTGTTAATCTCTACTTATTTTTCAAAAATAAGTAGTAAGTTTAAGGAATAAAAGGTCTTTTAGCATTATCTAGATTTTCTTGAATATCCATGAGTAATGCACCAATTAATCTAAAAGCTGAGTCTAGGTTAGGGAAAGTCTTAATGACTTTCTCTCTTTTTCTAAGCTGCAT
>NZ_PPRS01000072.1 GCF_002902755.1 Mammaliicoccus lentus
ATGAGTAATGCACCAATTAATCTAAAAGCTGAGTCTAGGTTAGGGAAAGTCTTAATGACTTTCTCTCTTTTTCTAAGCTGCATATTTATATTTTCAATAGAGTTAGTAGTTCGTATATTCTTATGGTGTTGTGCTGGAAATCTATAAAACTGTGTGGCATCTTCGAAGCCCTGATCTAATATATTTAAAGCTTCTGAATACTTAGGATTATTTTCATACTTAGTTACAAATTCAT
>NZ_PPRS01000073.1 GCF_002902755.1 Mammaliicoccus lentus
TCTGCTAAAAATCAAACAGATTTATTTTGTTAATACATTCTAAAAAACCAAAGGTTGATTACTTCTAAAGATATTACACATAAATATGGACTTGACTGTAGAAAATCCAATAAGAGTGTGTGTAGTTGGATTAATGAGTTAGAAAATCCAATAAAGGTGTGGTTAGTTGGATTAATGAAGTAGAAAATCCAATAAAGGTGTGGTTAGTTGGATTAATGAGTTAGAAAATCCAATAAAAGCGTGTGTAGTTGGATTAATGAGTTAGAAAATCCAATAAAGGTGTGGTTAGTTGGATTAATGAGTTAGAAAATCCAATAAAAGCGTGTCTATTTGGATTAATGAGTTAGAAAATCCAATAAGAGTGTGTGTAGTTGGATTAATGAAGTAGAAAATCCAATAAAGGTGTGTCTACTTGGATTAATGAGTTAGAAAATCCAATAAAGGTGTGTCTACTTGGATTAATGAGTTAGAAAATCCAATAACGATGGCTGCACTTCATAAAAAAGCACCTATGTATATGTCGTACTTAATTTTAATCCAATAACAGTATATAAAAATAGCAGTGAAGAATTCCTATAATAATAGGGTTTTCTTCACTGCTTTTATTTATCTATATTTAATCTAATTTCTCGTAATCAATAGGTATCCATAATTGTACTTTAGTACTTTCTTGATCAAAGTTAACATCTAGTGGGTATACTTCAACATAAAAGTCATCATGTAAATAAGGCATTTTTAATTGCCATTGATTTTCAATATGGTGCCATGCTTCACTTACGACGAAATCCAATTCGCCTTGTAAATTAAAAGTAGCAAAATGATGACTAGGTAAGTAATAGTTATCTAAATGCCCTGGATAACGATCACTTGGTACACCGACGAAAACTTCTAAACCATCTAGAAGTGGTCTTCGTATAATAAAAAGTTGATTTGGTTTAACGTCATTATACCTAATAAAATCTTCGACATATTTATTTTCAATTAACATTTCCAATAAATCCGGTACAAGAAAATGGTTATCTAATTCGCTTGCTTGATAATGATAATTTTTACCTACTAAATTTAAATCATCTTTATATTGTAAAGTATAATTTAAAGGTTCTGTTTCAGTAGCTGTAAGTTTGATAGAAACTCGATTTTTAATTTTAAGCATAGATTGATGTGTCTTTGTTTGTAGTGGGCTGATACCGTGATAAGCATTATAATCATGTGCAAAAGAGTTTGCATCACGATAACCATATTTCATAGCTATATCTAATATCCTTGTGTGTCCACTTAAAATATCCTTGGCCGCTTCGGTCATTCTTCTTGCTGATTGATATTCTAAAGGCGTCATACCTACTATCATAGTAAAAGTTTGGTTTATATGAAAAGGGGATTTATCTACATAATCGCTTAAAGTTTGTAAACTAATATCACTTAATAAATGGTCTTCTATGTAAACAATCACTCTTTGTAAATCTTTAATTACTTCCAAAGTTCAGTCACTCCTGTGGGTAGAAAGATTAATTTATATCGTCCCACCATTTAAATCCATCGACTGACAACAATAATTGACTCTTAATTGGGCCATTTGTGCCAGCTCTATAATTAGGGAATGGGGCTTTATCATTGTCCCATACATTTTGTATTACATCCACATATTTCCATGTAGCTTTTAATTCTTCCCAATGCGTAAAGTTTGTTGCATCACCTTTTAAGCAGTCAAAAATTAAATTCTCATAAGCATCAACTGTGTTCATTTTATCTTGAGCACTCATCGAATAAGAAAGTTGAACAGGTTCTGTTTCAATACCTTGAACTTGTTTTTTAGCATTTAAGTGTAATGATAAACCTTCATTTGGTTGAATGTTAATAACAAGTAAATTAGATTCAAGTTGTGAATCTCTTTGATAATATAAATTCATTGGGACTTCTTTAAATTCTACTACAACTTGTATTCCTTTTTTCTTCATACGTTTACCTGTTCTTATGAAGAATGGTACACCAGCCCATCTGAAATTATCAATTAGTAATTTACCGGCTACAAATGTAGGGGTATTTGAATCATCGGCTACTTTATCTTCTTCGCGATAACTCTTAACTTGTTCTCCGTCTATTTGTCCTCTATCATATTGTCCACGAACAAAGTTTTGCTTAACTTCTGATTCGTCTAAAGGTCTAATAGAACGAAGGACTTTAACTTTTTCATTTCTAACATCTTCACTATTTAAACTGATAGGGGGTTCCATTGCTAGTAAAGCAACCATTTGTAACATATGGTTTTGGAACATATCTTTTAATGCACCACTGTCTTCATAATATCCACCGCGATCTTCAACGCCGAGTACTTCAGATGAAGTAACTTGAATATTTGATATATATTTATTATTCCACAATGGTTCGAACATCGCATTAGCGAATCTTAAAACTTCTATGTTTTGAACCATATCTTTACCTAAGTAATGGTCGATTCTATATATTTCTTCTTCTTTGAATGAACGTCTTATTTGTTCATTTAAATCTTCAGCAGATGCTAAATCATTACCAAACGGTTTTTCAATGATAAGTCTTTTGAATCCATCTGTTTCTGTTAAACCTGAAGATTTTAGGAAATCTGTAACTGTTCCAAAGAATTGAGGTGCCATTGCTAAGTAAAACAAACGATTTCCTTGTAGTTCATATTTTGAATCTAGGTCATTCGCAAATTCTAAAAGCTCTTGATAACTTGTAGCATCATTAACATCATGGGACTGATAAAATACATGCTCCATAAATTCATCTAATTTGTTTGTGTCTTGAACATGCTTTTGAACAGAAGCTTTAATCTCTGATCTGAACTTTTCATTAGACCAATCTCTACGACCAACACCTATGATTGCAATATGCTCGTCTAGTTGATTTTGTTGATATAAATGAAAAATAGATGGGAAAAGTTTACGGTGACTTAAGTCGCCAGTCGCCCCAAATATTGTAATTAAACATGGTATATTTTTAGTTTCAGTTGCCAATTTGATTACCTCGATTCTCTGACTTTTTTATCTTTATGCAATATCATTTATTATAACATGATACTTCTTGATATTCTTCAATTTGAACTATCAAAATTATAATTGAAATATTACTATACATATTAGTATACTCGAAATTATTTTTTTATAAATATAAATTTAAAAGACGTGTTATAATAATGTCGTTAGGAGGAAGACGATGGAGATTACATTTTTAGGTACAAGTGCTGGTTTACCGACCAAAGAGAGAAATACGCAATCTATTGCCTTTAATTGCCTACCTGAAGAAAATAAAATATGGCTATTTGATGTTGGTGAAGCTACACAACATAGAATATTACATACAGGTATTAAGCTAGGTAAAGTGAGTCATATTTTTATTACACATTTACATGGAGATCATATATTTGGTCTACCTGGACTATTAACAAGTCGATCTTTCCAAGGTGGAAAAGATAAACCTCTTACGATAGTAGGTCCTAAAGGAATATCTAAATTTATAAATACAGTATTAGAAATTTCTCAATCCCACTTAAATTATCAAATAACGATTAATGAATTTAATACTGATACAGATTTAAACGTCGATGGTTTTCACATAAAAGCTTTACCATTGAAACATGGCATTTTATCAGTCGGATATAGAATTACCGCTCCAGATATAGAAGGTAAGCTAGACGTTAATAAATTGAAAGAACTCGGTATGGAGCCTGGTCCGTTATATCAAGAGGTTAAAGCTAATGAAACCTTTATTTATAACAACCAAACTTATCAGTCTAAAGATTTTAAAGGGCCAAAGAAAAAAGGTAAAGTCATCACAATTTTTGGTGATACGATGCCATGTGAAAATGAACTGATTTTAGCGAAAGATGCAGATGTTATTGTTCATGAAACAACATATATAGAAGGTGATAAGAATCTAGCTAATGATTATTATCATAGCCACATAGATGACGTCTTATCTTTAATGACTGAAGCTAATGTAAAAAGAGCATTGTTCACACATTTATCAAATAGATATGAGATAGAAGAAATCGAAGAAATTGAAGAAGAAATTAACAAAATAACACACCATAAATTTAACTTTGTTAATGACTATGAAACATATCAAGTATAAGCTCTCACGCACATAAAATAATTAAAAACGCCAATTCGTTAGTTAAGTTATGAACTAACGAATTGGCGTTTTTTAAAGAATTATCACTTTAAGATTTATCTTCATCTGCTTCAGCTAATTCTATACTTCTTTTTACAGCAGCATTTAAACAATCGGTGAAAATTGCTTCTATATCGTGATTGCTTAAAGCATTTAATCCTGCTTGTGTCGTTCCACCTTTAGATGTAATGTTTTTACGCAATTGATCCATTTTTAAGTCAGAGCGTTCTATCATTTTACCAGTACCGATGATAAGTTCTTTTATAGATTCTTCTACTTGAGACTGTTCGATACCAAGCTTAGTTCCTGCGTTAACGTATTGTTCAAATACGTGATATAAAAATGCAGGTCCGCTACCAGTAATCGCTGTTACTTGGTGTAAATGATCTTCTTTTACTTCTAAAGCAGTTCCAAATGCTTCAATTAACGTTAAAACTTCTTGTTTAGAAGTAGGGCCGAAGTTTGAAGAGAAACTAATACCTGTTACTGAATGACCAACATGAGCATTCGTGTTCGGCATAATTCTAGCAATAGGATTATCATTTTGTAAATGTTCTTTAATATAGTTTATAGGTAACCCTGCCATGATAGAGATAAATTTGTTATCTGCATTAATATGAGGTCTAATACGCTCAGCTAATTTTAGAAAGTCATAAGGTTTAGTACTTAAGAAAACATAATCAGCATCTTTTAATAACTCAGCGTCATCATAACTGTAACTGACACCTAATGAATTATGATAGTCTTCTAAAGCTCCTTGATTTGATTTATTTGTTAAAAAAATATTCTCCGGCTCAATTGATTTACTGTTAACAATACCAGTAAAAATTGCGTTAGCCATGTTGCCTGAACCATAAAAAACAATTTTCATTATTAATCACTCACTTCCGTAGGATTTCATTTTCATTATAAAGTAATTAATTTTTATGTCAAAAATGATTCGGTATATATTAATCAATTACTAGAAGGTGTGTTACCATTTATAATAATACATATAAAAAGGTGATAACTATGATAGGTAAACATTTTATTGTGACGGGTGCTACAGGTTCATTAGGAGAAAGTCTAATTCATTATTTAAATTTATACGGCGCAAAAGCTACAATAATAGTTCGTAATAAAGAAAAAGCTCAAATTTTACAAAATAAATATAATAATATTGAAGATACAATCATATTAGATTTAAATAATTCAAATGAAATTATTAATATGGGTAGTTTAAATCATAAATACGATGGCATCATAAATAATGCCGGATTAGGTTATTTTAAATCTAATGATAATCATAGTTTTGAAGATATTATGGCTATATACAACACGAACTTGGTCAACCTAATTTTATTACAAAACATATTGTTGCCAAACATGAAAAGAGGGGCATCAATTGTAAATATTGCGTCTATTTCAGGAAAAGTAACAACGCCGTATGCAAGCCATTATGCCGCTTCTAAAGCAGGTTTAATAAACTTTTCAAACGCCTTAAGATTAGAAAGACCAGATTTACATGTCTTAACGGTAAATCCAGGCCCATTTAAATCGTCATTTCATTTAAAAGCTGATCCATCTGGTTCATACAATGAATCTACTGAATTTCTACAATTGGATATTGATGTTTTAGCAAACCAAATTATTAAAGGTATGATTAATAAAACGATAGAAATAAATGAACCTAAATGGATGGATATTGGACTTAGATTTTATCAGTTAGCGCCAAGAACAATAGAAAAAATATTTAAAAAAGTTTTTTTAAGTAAGATGTAATAGATTTTTATAATGAAAACGCCTCATCCGAGAAGTAAAACTAACGGATGAGGCGTTTTATTTTAATAAGAGATATACGTTCATAAGCTAGATTATTAGTTTAAATGATTTGTATATTCTAAGTTCTTAACAATTGATCTTGCATGGTTAATTTGGTCTTCTGAAAGACTTTCATTGTAATGTTGCATATTTGTAATAAGTTGTTCTTTAGAGCTTGCACCTGTGATAATAGAACCTAATGCTTCGAATGATTTTAAATAGTTAAAAGTAACAGCTGATAGATTATCAAATTCTTCTGCTAACTTTGTAACTGTTTCTGTTAAATCATCTGCATTATATTCTAATAAACCATCTTTGAATTTATTTTCTAAAACTTTATTATATTTATCAGTCAATAAACCTTTAGAAACAGGCCCTCTAGCTAATATTTTAATATCTTTATCGTTGATTCTTTCTGTCAGAGCTTCTGGTCTATTATCTAGAAGGCTAAATTGCATCATAATTGTTTCGATATTACTATTTTCTAAATAATAATCAATGACGTTTGGTCGAATAGAAGAAATACCATATGCTCTTATTAACCCTTGTTCTTTTAACCTTTCAAACGCTTCAATAGTTTCATCTTTGTTATCTTCTATTGTACCGCCGTGTAACATATATAAATCCAACTGTTCTACGTCTAGGCGTTGCAATGTATCTTTAATGCCGTTCATTATATGCTCTTTAGAAGGGTCCCAATGATGTTCTTTTGTTTCTTTATCAAAATGATTACCTACTTTTGAGCCGATAACAATATCACTGTTATTTTGATATTTTTTCAGCAAACTACCAACTATTTTTTCATTTTCACCATAATCGTATAAATCTGCTGTATCAAAATAAGTTATTCCTTGGTTAATTGCTTCGTCAATAATTGTTTCAGCATGTTCAACATCTGTACCTAAACCCATACAACCTAAGCCAACTTCTGATATTTCTATACCACTTTTTAAAGTATTTTTTTGCATATTGAAGCTCCTTTCGCTACACTTTATATATTAAGTTTATCAGATTAATTATTTAAATGAAAAGAGGCACGCTCGAATGAAGTTAACAGAAGATACAATCAGTAAAGAATTAATTTACGAAGGTAAGATTTTTAAAGTAGAAAAACATGAAATCAAATTACCTAATGGTGAAACGAGCTCAAGAGATGTTGTCTTACATAATGGAGCTGTAGCTGTGTTAGCTATAACACCTGAAAAAGAAGTATTAGTAGTAGAACAATTTAGAAAAGCAATGGAAAAAGTTTTAATAGAAATTCCAGCTGGTAAATTGGAGATAGGTGAAGAAAGAAAAAGTGCTGCATTGAGAGAATTAGAAGAAGAAACTGGTTATATTGCAGAAGACATAGAATTAATAGGTGAAGTTTACGGAAGCCCTGGATTCTGTAATGAGAAAATAAGCATCTATTTAGCTGATAATTTATCTGAAGGAAAAATGAAGTTAGATGAAGATGAATTTTTAGATATTAAAAAATATACAATTGAAGAAGTTAAAAATTTATTGTTATCTCAAAAAATTGAAGATGCAAAAACAATGATTGCGTTTCAATATTTATTATTAAATTATAATCATTCTAAATAATACAAAGTTTTCGCTTGCTTTTTTATAAAATTATTGGTAATTTAGTATACGAAATGTTTCTAATTGATAATGATTTTATTTAAGAAAGTAGGTGTCACCGTGGAAGAACGTATTCAACGTGTAAAAGAGCAATTACACAATGCTTCCTATAAATTAACGCCACAACGAGAAGCGACTGTTAGAGTATTACTTGAGAATGAATCTGATCATTTAAGCGCAGAAGACGTTTATCTTAAAGTAAAAGATAAAGCGCCTGAAATAGGTTTAGCTACTGTTTACCGCACACTTGAATTATTAGCAGAATTAAAAGTAGTCGACAAAATTAATTTTGGGGACGGGGTAGCAAGATTTGATTTAAGGAAAGAAGGAGCGAAGCATTTCCATCATCACATGGTATGTATGGAATGTGGAGCAGTTGATGAAATTGAAGAAGATTTATTAGAAGATGTAGAAAAACGTGTAGAGAAAGAATTCGACTTTAAAATTTTAGATCATAGATTAACTTTTCATGGTATTTGCCATAGATGTAAAAAAGATTAATCTTTTAAGCTGACGTTACTAAAAGGTGTTTAACACAAATTTTAGTGATGTCTTTTTTTATGGTAAAATAAGTTCAACAATGAGGTGAATACATGGAGCAAATTATCAATGAATTTATAGATTTTATTAGATTAGAAAAAGGATTAAGCCAAAATACGATACAATCTTATAATCGTGATTTGTCACAGTATAATGAATATTTGAATGAACATAAAATTAGTCATATAGATAATATAGATCGTATCGTCATACAAAAATATTTCGCGGAATTAAAGAAAGATGGAAAGTCTTCTAAAACAATTGCGAGATTAGCTGCGACAATAAGAAGCTTCCATCAATTCGCAATTAGAGAAAAATACGCAGTAAAAGATCCAACGATATTAATAGAGACCCCAAAATATGAACAAAAATTGCCTGATGTGTTAAGTGAAGAAGAAGTGAATCAACTGTTAACATTTAGTCATATAACAAATGCTAGAGATGAGAGAGATAGGGTAATGTTAGAGCTGCTCTATGGTACTGGGGTCAGAGTAACAGAATTAATAGAATTAAAAGTTGAAGATGTTAACCTTACAATGGGCTTTATACGTGTATTCGGTAAAGGGAATAAAGAAAGAATTGTTCCGCTTGGTAAGTATTTAATGGAATTATTGCGTGTTTACATCCAAGAAGTAAGACCTAACCTTTTGAAAAAACAAGTTACAGATATTTTATTTTTAAATGCACGCGGAACTCAATTAACAAGACAAGGTTTTTGGAAAATACTTAAAAAAATTGGACTAGAGAAAGGTATTACTAAAACTTTAACACCACATACATTACGCCACTCATTTGCTACACATTTATTAGAAAATGGTGCAGATTTAAGAGCGGTTCAAGAAATGTTGGGTCATTCAGACATATCTACTACGCAACTTTACACACACATTTCTAAAAAGCAAATACGAGACATGTATTTAAATTATCACCCAAGAGCTAAAAAGGAGAATGAAAATTGAGTAAACAAAATAAAAATAATGAATCTAATAAGTACATAACACTTATTATTTTAGTTGCCTTTATTCTTATATGGGGGAGCGTATACTGGTTATTTATCGTTTAGCATGTCGATTTTCATATGCTAAATTACGACTATTAATAACTTCTGTACGATCTCTTAATAAATGATAGTGTTTAATATAATCTGATATTTGCTCATCATAATTAAATGTAAAATCATCATATGCACTTTCTAGCGCTTGATAACAAGCAGAAGTTAGAGGCAATTGTATATTTTGATATGATTTGTTTTGTTGGATGCGCAATATTTGAGAATTAACAACCGATATATATTGTGTTTTTTCTATTCCTAAATGATCGAATTGGTCATTTAGTTCTGCTATTTGTAAAGATTTTTGGTAAGTTTTAAGTGCACCTTTAACATTTCCGCGGCGATAATGGTAACAAGCCGTTGAAAATAATATTAAACTTACGATTGGGTCATTTTTACTAAATTTATCTTGTTCTTTCCAGTGTTCTTCTAAAATATCGTGACACTCAAAATAATGTCTTAACACATGGAAATGATAATGAAATTCCATAATATTTGTTTCCATCATAAATCCCTCACAGCATAGAATCTTTATACGTAATCATGTTATAATAATTTTTAGGTTTATGCACGTAAAAGGAATAGAAAAGAGGAAGTCTTAAATGTATGAAGTAAAACTCGATGCCTTTGAAGGTCCTTTAGATTTATTACTTCATTTGATACAAAAATACGAAATAGATATTTATGATATTCCAATGAAGGAATTAACAGAGCAATATTTAAGTTATATCCATCAAATGAAAATATTAGAAATAAATGTAGCAAGTGAATATTTAGTAATGGCTTCAGAATTATTAATGATTAAAAGTAAATTATTATTACCAACACCTCCATCCGATATTGATGAATTAGAAGATGACCCTAGGGAAGATTTAGTAAGACAATTGATTGAATATCAAAACTATAAAGAATATGCGCAATTGTTAAATGAAAAGAAAAATGATAGAGAACAAATTTTTGTGAAGAAGCCAGCTGATTTATCGAAATTTGAAGCTGTTCATGATAAACGAGCGCCGTTAGATTTAAATATGACAGATTTAATCATTGCATATCAACGGACTAAAAAGAGACAACGTTTTAATCAGCCACAAAATGTTACAGTTAACGAAGATTCTTATACAATTGAAATGGCAACTTCTAAAATAAGAGAAGAACTTTCAAATAAGAAAAGTTATCATTTTTTCGAAGCGTTACCACCAGATTTATCAATACCGGTATTAGTCACAATGTTTTTAGCAGTATTAGAAATGATGAAATTAAGACAAATTGATGTTTTTCAACAACATCAATTTGGAGAAATAACAATAAATCGAGGCGTCAATTATGTCAGTGAGTAAATTAGGATTATTAGAAGGATTGTTATATTCTTTAGGTGATGAAGGAATTGAAGTTAATCAATTATGTGAGTTATTAGAAATTACACCGTCACAACTTAAAGATTTAGCAAGCGAATATGAGAGAGAAACATTACAAATTATTTTTTATGGTAACAAGTGTATATTAACAGCGAAGACAATTATGCATCCATATTTAGAGCAATTAATGTTGGATAATGTAAACACAAAATTATCACAAGCAGCTTTAGAAACACTTTCGATTATTGCTTATAATCAGCCTGTTACAAGAAGTGATATAGAAGTGATAAGAGGTGTGAATTCTGATGCTTCAGTAAAAACGTTAATTGCTAAAGGTGTAATAGAGTCAAAGCATAATGAACAATCAAGAAGCCAATTGTTATATACAACTGAATACTTTTTAAATGTTTTCGGTTTAACATCTTTAGATGATTTGCCTAAGACAACAAATGATGAAAATGAACAAGAAGAAATGGATTTATTCTTTAGTAGCATGAACGAATCAGAAAATGAGGAGCAATCATAATGAGCGAAGAATTAGAGAGATTACAAAAGGTTATTGCAAAAAGCGGTTATACTTCACGTAGAAAAGCTGAAAAGTTAATAGAAGAAGGTTTAGTGACAGTTAACCATGAACGTGTAACAGAACTTGGTACTAAAGTGAAAGAAACTGATCACATTGAAGTTGAGGGGATTCCTCTTGAAATGCCAGATAAGTTATATATATTATTCCATAAACCAACTAAAGTTATTACAAGCGTTTCTGATGATAAAGGGCGCGCTGTTGTAACAGATTATTTCAAAGATTTAAAAACACGAATTTTTCCTGTTGGAAGATTAGATTACGATACTTCAGGTTTATTAATTCTGACTAATGATGGGGAATTCACAAACTTAATGACTCATCCAAGATATAAAATAAAGAAAAAATATATAGCTAAACTTAAAGGATACCTTTTAAGAGAAGAGGTTAAACAGTTAGAAAAAGGCATTAAGTTAGAAGATGGTATGACTCAACCAGCATTAATAAAAGTTAAGAGTCAAGATAGAGACCGAAATGTTACACATGTAGAAATCACAATAACTGAAGGTAGAAATAGACAAGTTAGAAGAATGTTTAGTCATTTCGGACATGAAGTAACTAAATTATCTAGAGTAGAGTACGGTCCTTTAAATTTAAAAGGTTTAAATGCTGGACAGGGCAGAACCTTGACACCGCATGAGGTTAAAGTATTAAGACATCTAGCGCAAGATGGTAAATAAGCTGAAAACGTTCACAATTATGCCACTAAACTAGTATTTAGTCATGATATACTAAACAAAACACCATAACATATTATATGTATGGTTTTTTATTGTGTTAGGGAGGATTTTTAAATGAAAAGGAAACAAAAGAAAATACTGCAAATTGTTATTACAGCTCTAATATTAATAGCAATCGTTTTTACAGTATGGTCTAGTCTTTCAAAAGATAAAGATAAAGTGGCTCAAGTAGGTGATGATGCGCCGTTGTTCGAGCTAGAAACAGTTGATGGTAAAAAAGTTAACCTTGAAGATTTTAAAGGTAAGGGAGTTTTAATAAACTTTTGGGGAACATGGTGTGAACCATGTAAACGTGAAATGCCTGAGCTAGAAAATCAATATAAAGAATATAAGGATAAAGGCGTAGAAGTAGTAGCTATTCACGTTAGAGACAATCCACAACAAATTAAACAATATTTAAGTTCATTAAAAGAAACACCAACATTTAATGTCGCTATGGATAACGATAATTTAGTTACTGATGCGTACGGTGTGAACCCACTTCCTACAACAATAACAGTTGATAAAGATGGTAAAGTGAAATCAAAACATACTGGTGAACTTTCGAAAAAACAAATCATTAAAGAGATGGAATCGGTCAAAGTGAAGTAGAGGGGGATTAAAGGTGAGTAACAGTAACAAGCAAATCGTTTGTGAGTGTGGGTTCAAAAATCCTGAAGGAACTCAGCTTTGTTTAAACTGTGGTCGATTAATTAACGACGACTACGATAAGAAAAAAACGACAGACGTTATGAGATACGATGGACAAGCCATAAGGTCTAAAACTAAAAACAGAACGTTATTGGATCGCGTTTGGAATTTCTTCGCGTCAATAAAAACAGGGGTCACATTACTAGTTATTACCGTGATTGCAGCATCAATAGGTACGATATTCCCACAAGAATATTTTATCCCAATGAACGTAAATCCCGAACAATATTATTATGAACATTATGGTTCACTAGGTTTACTATACTATAAATTAGGTTTTCATAATTTATACAGTTCATGGTGGTTTTTAATATTACTGGGCTTAGTTGCATTCTCTATCATAACTTCAAGTATAGATAGAGGCCTCCCATTACATAAATCATTAAAAAAACAACGAACTAAGAAGCATATCACTTTCTTTAAACGCCAAAGATTATACATGTCTACTAAAGATAAAGTTGATTTAGATGCATTAGGCAAATCTTTTAATGAAAAAAGATACAAAGTAAAAAGAGATGGCGATAATCTATTGCTCGAAAAAGGTCGTCTATCAAGATACGGGCCATACATTAACCATCTAGGATTAATCATATTATTATTCGGTGCAATGCTCCGCTTCTTACCTGGCTTTTATTTAGATGAGATGGTCTACATTAAAGAAGGTGAAACAAAACCTGTCCCAGGTACAGATAGAGAATATTATATGAAAAACAACGACTTTATCTATGAAGAATACGACCAAAAATCTCAATCAAATACAAATCCTGAATCTATTGATCCAAGTCTAAATAAAATAGCGAAAAATTATGAAACGAAAGCTACTTTATATAAAAATAGTAAACAGGATGTTATCGGCTCAGATGCAAACTTAAAAGAAGTTAAATCAGATTCTATCAAAGTAAACCATCCGTTGACTTACGATAATTTACAGTTTTATCAAAGTAGTTTTGATAATTCATTGCTTAAAGAAATGACGTTCAATTTAAAAACGAAAGATGGAAAAGAATTAGGTGAATCATTCACTGTTAATTTGGATAACCCTAAGAAAGAATATAAAGTAGGCAATGACTACACAGTTAAATTACGTAGTTATGCACCAGATTATGAAAAAATAGAAAATGGTGTACTAGCAACGAAAACACCAAATCCAAACAATCCTGCTTTTGTGTTTGAAGTAAATAAAAAAGGTGAGAAACCAGAATTTAGTTTCTTAAGAATTAAAGAGTCTCAAGATATTTCTGAGAATAATCAATATGAAGTAAAATTTGCTAATGCTACTAATCAATGGGCTACAGTATTAGCTGTTAAAAAAGACTTAACGCTTCCTATTCTCTTAACTGGTTTCATCATATTCTTAATTGGTTTAGCAGTTGGTTCGTATATTAACCATAGACGTGTATGGGTTAGCGCTAACGACGGTGAATTTAATATTGCCGGCCATACAAATAAGAACTATTATGGATTTAGTAAAGAAATCAATCAAGTTCTAGACAAACATAATATTCAACATATAGTTGATACAAAAGAAGATTCACATGAAAGCAAGGAGGCAAACAATGGATAAAGATTTAATATTAAATATAAGTAATATCAGTTTATATTCAGCATTTATTTTATATCTTGTTGCAGTTGTGCCATTTTCATTTTCAGTTCGTTCTTCAAAAAAGCGAGCTGAAAAGATTGGTGTAACGTTAACGATAGTAGGATTTGTGTTACAAATCATTTATTTTATAACGAGATGGATAGCAGCAGGACATGCCCCAGTAAGTAATATGTACGAATTCTTGACGATGTTTGGCATTATGATGGTAGGTGGCTTCTTAGTCATTTATTCTATTTATAAAACGCCTGTTCTTGCATTGTTCGTATTACCAATTGCAATGTTGCTTATTGCTTATGCAAGTATGTTCTCAAGAGACGTATCTCCATTAATACCAGCTTTACAATCAAGTTGGTTAGCTATACACGTTATTACGGTAACTATATCTTATGGTATTTTATCCATTAGCTGTGTAGCAGGATTAATATACTTATTAGCAGCAGTAAGTCCAAAAGAAAAATCTATACATAGTTTCTTTGTTGAAGTCATTATGTATTTCGTTGTTATTGTTATTGGATTTATTTTAACGACTGTTGTCATGAAAGATATCGCTGGTTATGATGACACTTATTTCTTTATTGATAAGAATGATAGTAATTCAGTGCAACATTATCATCTTCCAGCTTTTGTTACACAACAAGATAGTTTGCTAGTTGATCATGTATCCGGTAGTGATTATGAACCTAAAGAGCGTACAGATATATTAAAATGGTCTAAAATTGAACTACCTGCAGTTATTAATGCTCAAAAATTAAACACTGTAATATGGTCTATTGTTATAGGTACAATCCTTTATGGTATACTAAGATTGATTTTCAAAGGTCGAACTTTATTTAGCTTAATAAAACCATTAACCAAACGCGTTAATTTATCGCTTATGGATGAAATAGGTTATCGTTCAGTTATAATCGGTTTCCCCTTATTTGCTTTAGGCGGTATATTATTTGCTAGTATTTGGGCACAGATGGCATGGAGTAGGTATTGGGGTTGGGACCCTAAAGAAGTATGGGCACTCATTACATTCTTGTATTATGCAATATTCCTACACTTAAGATTAGGTAAAGGCTGGGAAGGCAGAAAATCTGCTTGGCTAGCAGTTGGCGGCCTTGCTATCATTCTATTTAATGTAATCGCAGTTAACTTAATCGTAGCAGGATTACATTCTTACGCATAATATTGCTAGACTAGAAAGGAGTTTTGTAAGAATGACAGACCGTATTTTAGTTGTAGACGACGAAGATAGAATTCGTAAATTAGTAACAATGTACCTTGAAAGAGAAGGGTACGAAACAGATGAAGCAGAAAATGGTCAAGTCGCAATCGATAAAGCTTTAAACGAAGATTATGATTGTATTTTACTAGATTTAATGTTGCCAGAATTAGATGGTATTGAAGTATGTAAACGACTAAGAGAAACTAAATCTACACCTATTATTATGCTAACTGCTAAAGGTGAAGAAAATAATAGAGTCGAAGGTTTTGAATCTGGAGCAGATGATTATATTGTAAACCCATTCTCGCCAAGAGAAGTAGTTTTACGAGTTAAAGCTTTATTAAGAAGAACAACTAATCATGCCGTAGTCAATCAATCAAATACTGCTAAAGACCTTATCGTATTCGAAAATCTAGTTATAGATAATGATGCTCATCGTGTATTAGCAGATCAAAAAGAAGTGAACTTAACACCTAAAGAATATGAATTATTATTATATTTAGCGAAATCACCTGATAAAGTATTCGATCGTGAGCAACTCCTTAAAGAAGTATGGCATTATGAATTTTACGGAGACCTACGTACTGTAGATACACACGTAAAAAGATTACGCGAAAAGCTAAATCGTGTATCTGAAGAAGCTGCTCAAATGATTCATACTGTATGGGGTGTTGGATATAAATTTGAGGCGCCTGAATAATGAGACGGCTGAATAGTGTCGTTGTAAAACTGTGGTTATCTATTATATTAATAGTAACGACAGTTTTACTTTTATTAAGTGGCTTTTTAATCACATTTATCCAATCTTACAACACCTCTAATATTGGTGAAAACTTATATAATAATGCAGCTAAAATTGAACGACTAATGCTAAATACACATGAAAAAGATTCCACGATTGATTATGCAAGAGAGCTTGTAGAAGACCCAGCAGGACTCATTATCATTAAAAACAAAAAAGATTTACAAGAAAAATCTGAAGATCCTTTAAAAGGGGTAATGATTAATGAAATAAGAAAAAACCCTTCATTCAACAAAGTATTTCGTAGCAATGAACATGTTTTAAAAGAAATTAAGCTAACTGTTAACGGTGAAGATCATCGTTATATCTTACTAGGTTATCCTTCTCAAGCATTTCAAAGTGATAACGCGGGTATATTTTTATTCCAAGATATCAATTCAATAAAAGAAACGCAAAAAGTGATTACGTTAAGTATATTGATAGCTGCTATCATATTATTGATCGTCAGCACAGTATTTGCATTCTTTCTTTCAACTCGAATTACTAAACCACTTATTCAACTTAAATATGCTGCTTTTAAAGTAGCGAAAGGTCATTACACAGAAAAAGTACCTATTTATACGAGAGATGAAATAGGTGAACTAGGTTTAGCATTTAATAAGATGAGTAAAGATATTAGAAAAAATATAGAAGATGTAAAGTCTAAAAACAATATTCAAGAAAAATTAATCAATTCAATGATTGATGGTGTCATTGGTATCAATGATAAAAATGAAGTTATTATTTCAAACTCAAAAGCGGACGCATTCTTAAATGAGTTAAAAGACTTTGAAAACAAAGATATGAGTGAACAAAGAAATGTTACTTTTAAAGAGAAGAACACTCAATTTTTCGAATATGAATTAGGACATAAATATTATGTCGTAATATCTACTTATATTGAAAGTATTCAAATTGATGGGTCATCAGGTATCGTCATTATCATTAGAGATATGACAGAAGAACATCATATGGATCAAATGAAGAAAGACTTTATAGCAAGTGTCTCACACGAATTAAGAACGCCTATATCTATGTTACAAGGCTATACTGAAGCAATAGTAGATAGTGTTGTAACAGAGAAAAAAGATGTAGATGATTTCTTGTATATTATTTTAGATGAATCGAAAAGATTAAGCCGTCTAGTCAATGAATTATTAGAAGTAGCTAAAATGGACGCAGAAGGTATTAAAGTTTCATTGGCTGACTTTAACATCACGACATTAATTAATAAAATAGATACAAAATTCAAGCCTCAAGCTATTGAAAATAATTTAAAACTTTCAGTTAAGCATGTAGGTGATGGCAACACTTGGTATGGCGATGTTGATAGAATAGAACAAGTCTTAACAAACTTAATAGATAATGCTATTAGGTACACACACGAAGAAGATAGCATCGACGTTATATTTGATGATAGTCTAGAAGACTATGTACAAATCAAGGTTAAAGATACAGGCGTCGGCATTGCAAAAGAGCATTTAGAACAAATATTTGATCGGTTTTATAAAGTGGATACTTCTCGTACGAGAGGTAAATACGGAACTGGCCTTGGATTATTTATTGTTGAAAAAATAATAGATGCCCATGAAGGTAGTATAGATGTGCAAAGTAAAGAACAAATAGGGACAGAATTTACAATCACTTTACCAAAATAAAATATTTATGAGTTGATTTGATGAAAATCCCTTAGCAATGTGCTAAGATATAATCGTAAAATAAAATTAAATAAAAATTCATCTTCGGGGTTTGGTGTAATTCCATACCGGCGGTAATAGCCCGCGACCCAATGTGATTAATTTCATATTGGCTGACTTAGTGTAAATCTAAGGCCGACAGTAAAAGTCTGGATGGGAGAAGATGGAGGAATAATCTAGCACGCGCTAGGTTTATTTAGCTATTGCTTTTCCTCCTATTCTAACGAGATGAATGGGAGGAGTTATTATGTCTAACGATAACAAAACTAAGCGCTTACTAACGGTAAGTATGCTAATCGCAATTAGCTTTATTTTGATGTTTTTAAAATTTCCTTTACCATTTTTACCACCATATTTAACTATGGATTTTAGTGATGTTCCCGTTTTAGTGGCGACATTCACATTCGGTCCGGTTTCAGGAATTTTAGTTGCACTATTCAAAAATATTTTTAACTTTTTAATTGTATCTCATGAACCAATTGGAAATACAGCAAACTTTTTAGCTTCTGTATGTTTAATACTTCCAACTTACTATTTTTATAAGATGAAAAAGTCTAAATTATTCATGATGTACGGTTTGGCAATAGGTGTTATATTGATGACGATATTAATGAGCGTATTGAACTACTTCGTATTATTGCCACTATATGGCCAAATAATGAACCTTGCAGATTTAGCACACAATTTAAAAGCAATCGTATCAGCAGGTATTATACCTTTTAATATCATCAAAGGTGTCATCATAGCAATCATCTATATATTGATATTTGATAAATTGAAAACAATAACAAGATAGAAAACAAATAAGAAAAGCTGAGACAGAAATAAATGTCTCAGCTTTTTACTAGTAGGAGATTTCTGTCCCATAGTATATGGTTCTAATGTGTAAGAAATTTGAGGGAAGCTTAGACGCTTCTTATTGGATTAACCCTAATTCAAAAACATAAATAAAAGTTCCTAACCCGTTAACGAAAACAGGTTAGGAACTTTATTTTGAGTAAGGATTTATTATCCTAAGTTCATTTATTTTTGAGAAAGACATTTAAGTCTTATACTCTTATATATATTATTCGAATTTAAGCGCATCTCCATCAAACGGTTCGTCTGCTATTTTAATTGAATCTGTAGGACAACCTTCGAAAGCGTCTTCCATATCTTCGAGTAATTCTTCTGGGACAGCTTCGATTCCTTTATTGTCGTCTAATATTACGTAGGCGATACCCTCATCATCATAATCGTATATATCAGGGGCAGCTGCACCACATGCACCGCAAGCAATACATGTATCCATATCTACTATAGTGTATTTAGCCAAAATTTTCGCCTCCTTTAAAAAACATGCTACACTTATTATACATAACTATTTTAGTGATTACATGTATATTTTTCAACATTTTTATATTAAATGAGGTGACTTAATTGCAAGAGATAATAATGAAAACACTCTCTATGAAACACGAACTCAAAACTAATAAAAGTATTTATAATATTCTTATCGGTAAAAAGTCTCACCAAACATATTTTGATGCTACAATTGAACATCTTAAACTCTATTATGGTTGTTTACCAAATTTAAAATATCATCACTTTGAATCGATTATAGAAAATGGATCATACTCACAATATAAGCCAATTAAAGCCAACACTTTTTATGAACAAGCTTATCAAACAATTCAAACGATTTTATTGGTTATACAAATGGTTAGTCATAAAAAGCATGACCATTCCTTCTATCAACCAATTATCAATGATAAATCTATTCAATTCAAGGCAAAAGAATTATACACATTTATTAAAAATGATAAATTCGATTTATTTATAAATGAAATTTACGAATTATTAGAAGAAATAGAAAATGAATTTAATACCGTATACGTACATTATTTATTGACAGGATTTGGTGAAACGCCCTACACAATAGAACAAATATCACTTCTTGAACATATTCCTGTACTAGAGTTAAAGTCACAATTAATACAAGAATTTCAATATATTCAAAAGTGTTTAGAAAATAGCGAGAAATATCCGATTTTATCGAAAATTAAATTTGAAGCCAGTTTAAATTATCAAACTTTAACAACTTTTCAATTATTAAATCAGACAACGAATATTGAAAGATTAGCAGAATTAAAAAACGTGAAGACTCATACAATACACGATCACATTATTGAAATGTATATTAAAGGTTATTTAATCGATAAATCTCTATACATAGATGACGAAACTTACGTCAATTTTATAGAAGTATTTGAAGAAAAGCCTAACCAAAATTTAAAATATTATTATGAGAAACTTGAAAATTTAAGTTACTTTGAAATTAAATTAATGTACGTTATTTATGCAATGGAGGAAATCTATGTTAAAAGATGAACTGAAAAAATATTTTGGTTATGATGATTTTAGAAATGGTCAAGAAGAAACGATACAATATATTTTAGATAGACATGATGTATTAAGCATACTTTCTACAGGAGCAGGGAAAAGTTTATGCTATCAATTGCCTGCTTATATTACTGGAGGTAGTGTTCTTGTCATTTCACCCCTTATTTCTTTGATGGATGATCAAGTAGCTCAAATGAAAATAAATGGCGAAAAAAATGTTATCGCCATTCATTCAGCACTTTCTAAAGAAGAAAAAGACGAAGTATTTCGCAATTTAAACAAATATCAATTTATTTTCTGTAGTCCTGAATTTATATGTGAAAATCATAATTTTAATCATTTTAGAAATTTATCTTTAAAATATATTGTAATAGACGAAGCACATTGCTTAAGTGAATGGGGATTCGATTTTAGACCTCACTATGCATTAATCTCAAAAGTTACAAATTATTTCAATGATGCTCAAGTAATTGCATTAACGGCTACATTAACAGATAAGATGTTTAACGACATTGAAAAAATCACAAATAGAAAGTTCAAGTTACACAAAGAAAGTTTAAATCGTGAAAATATAATGTATCATCATTTTAATTTTTCGAGCGAAGACGATAAAGAGAATTGGTTGTTAAAAGAAATTAAAAAAACCGGTCCTACAATTATTTATGTTTCTTCAAAGAAAAAATGTCATGAGCTTGCTGAAAAAATTTATAAAGCAGGTTATCTAACAGGGATATATCATGGGGATTTGGATTATCAAGAAAGAACCACTGTACAATCACAATTTATTCATAATGATATTAAAATTATTGTCGCTACCAGCGCTTTTGGAATGGGGATTAATAAGCAAGATGTAAGAACGGTAATCCATTATCATTTATCAACTTCTCCTTCAAAATATGTACAAGAAGTGGGGAGAGCTGGACGAGATGGTAGACCATCTCAAGCAATCAGTTTATATACAGATAGAGATTTAATGATATTGAACCATTTAGCAAATGAAAATAGTTTAGATATTGATGTGCTTAATTTGTTTGAAGAAGGGTATCAAATAAATGAGGAACTTTCTAGAAATATTCAGTTCCTTTTAGAGTTATATCCTATGGAACAATTAAAGCAAAAAATATTAAAAGAACAAGAACAAAAATTTAATGCTTATCGTTACATATTAAATTATATAAGGCTAGAATCATGCCGAAGAATATATTTATTAAAGTATTTTGATGAATATGTGAAACAAGATAATCATTGTTGTGACAATTGTAAGAATGTTGAATTGCTAAATGAACCAAATAAAAAAGAAGTAAAACAGAAGACCACATTCAAAGAAAGATTAAATGCAATATTTTAATAGGATTGCTTTACTTGGTAAGTTGAACAGGGATATAATAAAGTATACTAAATATTAAGTATATAAATTTAAAAAGATAATGAAGAGGTGAGTTTATTGTCTAAAGATAATTTCAAAGACGAATTCGAGAAAAGTCGTCAACCGATAGAGCGAACTGAAGACAAAGCAGATCAAGAACTAAATGATTCTCAAGAAGATGTTAAAGAGAATCAAAATAATCAAGATAATCAATCTAGTCGGAAAGAAAGCAGAAAACAAAATAGACAGCAAAAGAAAGACAAACAACAGTATCCTCCAAGAGGCGCGTTAAGAAGACAACGAAGAAAAGAAGAAGCGCAAAAACAAGCTTCACAACCTAAAGAAACAGATAAAAGCACTGATCAAGTTGAACAAAAGCAAGATAAGAATCATAAAGGTGCAGCAGCAGGCGCTGCTGGAGTTGCAGGAGCAACGGGCGCTGTAAATGCAAACAAAAATTCTAAAAAATCTTTAACAGATAAACCTGAAAAAGATACAGACGATAAAAATCAAAAAGGCAAACAAAACAAAAAAGGTAAAGTTGCAGGAACAGCAGCGGCTGGCGCAGCTACATCTTCTCAATCTGGAAATGCTTCTCCAAAGGATAAAGACGAAACATCTAAAGATACAAATAAAGAAGATAAAGGTTCTAATAAGAAAAAAGCAGCTGGAGCGGCTGCTGTAGGCGCTGGAGCAGCTGGAGCGGCAGGTTTAGTAGCTAATTCTAAAAATAATAGTGCTGCTGAAACAGATTCAAAGAAAGATAATAAAGATCATTCTAATAAGAAGAAAGGTGCAGCAGCTGGTGCCGCAGGAGCGACAGGTGCAGCCGGTGCAGCCGGAGCATCTGGTGGTGGAGGAACACCTCCAAATGGCGGAAGCGGAAACGGCGGTAATGGAAATGGTGATGGTTCAAACAAGTTTAAAAAAGCCATTATACCAATCGTTGCAGCAATATTGATACTTGGTGCTTTAGCAATATTCTTAGGCACATATTTAAACGGTACAAATAATGATAATGGTAAAGAATTAGCAGAAAAGACATCTCAGACAAATAGCGATGCTAAGAAAAAAGCTGACGAGCAAGCTGAAAAAGATAGAAAAAATAAAGAAGAAGACGATAAATCTAATAAATCATCAGATGAAGATAAACAATCAAGCGATGATAGTGATAAATCATCTAATAGTTCAAATGATGATAGCAATTCGAATAATGATAATAGTGACAGTAATGAAAATGCTAGTGATGACGCTTCTAATAACAACCAAGCTTCACAACCAGACCAAAATAGCGATCAAAACGTAAATCAATACGGTCAAAATTCAGATTCAAGCAATGATGATGTTCAAAATGCAGCTGATGATGCAGCGAACAATCAGAATGGGCAAAATGGTCAAAACGCCCAAAATAACCAAAACAATCAGTCTAATCAAAGTCAAGGCCAAGAATCTCATACTGTAACTGGTAAAGAGAACTTGTACCGAATTGCTATACAATATTATGGTAACGGTTCAGCTGAAAACGTTGAAAAAATTAGACAAGCAAATGGTATTTCTGGAAACAGTATTTCTCAAGGTCAAGATTTAGTAATACCATAGACATCAATTAAAGGGGATGGAATTATGTATTTATCAAATATTATGATACCTAAAGAAAAATGTTACATCGCACATCCAAAAGATACGATTCATTCAGCATTAGATAAGTTAGAACATCATGGTATCGACGGTTTACCAGTTGTTGAACATGGCAAGTATATCGGGATGATTACACGTTACAGTATTTTTAGACATTACTTTTTTAAAAAGGAAAATGTATCAAGAGATAATTTCATTGATGATACAATAATTGAAGATATACTGACGATTGACTTGCATTCACTTAATGAAAACTTAGTCGTTGAAGAAGCATTGTTGAACTTGCAAGATTTTCCGATTATTGCTGTAGTTAACGATGATAAAGACTTCCTTGGAATTGTGACAAGATATGATGTAATGGAACAATTTAAGTCAGCATTCGGTATGAAGCAAAAAGGGGTAAGAATTGCGATTACTTCAGTGGATGCTGAAGGTAGAATTAAGCGACTATCTAATATTATTGCAAAATATAAATTAAACACTATTTCATTTGTAACATTTGATGAAACAGACAAAATGTATCGTCGTATGATTATTAAAGTTGAAAAGACAGATAACATTAAAAAATTCATTAAGTATTTATCTAGAAACGGATTCAAAGTTCTAGATGTAACTGAAGACTAAGAAAAATAGAGCCCAGGACAATTATTTATGTCTTGGGCTCATTTTATTTTATTTATAGCTCTTTATTGATATAATTATCAAGGTATATTATAAGGAGTGAAATAAATGCAAGAATTTGAAAGCCTAATAATTGGTGGTGGACCATGTGGCTTAAGTGCAGCCATTGAACAAAAACGTCAAGGTATAAACGCTGTAGTAATTGAAAAAGGGAACGTTGTAGATGCTATATATCATTACCCTACGCATCAGACATTCTTTTCATCAAGTGAAAAACTTGGTATCGGTGATGTACCTTTTATCGTTGAAGACTTAAAACCTAAAAGAAACCAAGCACTTGTTTATTACAGAGAAGTGGTTAAACATCATCAATTAGATGTAAGAACATTCGAAGAAGTATTAACTGTAAAAAAAGTTGATAATCGATTTTTAGTATCAACAACTAAACAAACTTATAAAGTTAGATTTTTAACTGTAGCAACAGGATATTATGGTCAGCATAATGAATTAGATGTAGAAGGCCAAGAGTTAGATAAAGTTATGCATTACTTTAAAGAAGCACATCCGTACTTTAATCAAGACGTTGTAATCGTAGGCGGCAAAAACTCTGCAGTAGATGCTGCTATCGAGTTAGAAAAAGCGGGTGCAAATGTAACAGTAATTTATCGTGGATCAGAATACTCTAAAAGTATAAAACCTTGGATTTTACCTAACTTTGAATCATTGGTAAATCACGAAAAGATTACCATGCATTTCAACAGTGAAGTTGAGCACATTGACGAAGAGACTTTAACGTATAATCAAGATGGTAAATCATATACAATTACGAATGATTTTGTATTTGCAATGATTGGTTACCACCCAGATTATAAGTTCTTAGAATCATGTGGTATTGATACAATAACTAATGAATATGGCACAGCGCCTTCATACAATAAAGATACCATGGAATCAAATGTTGAAAATCTATTTATAGCTGGTGTAATAGCAGCTGGTAATGATGCCAACACAATCTTTATTGAAAATGGTAAATATCATGGTGGTACAATCGCACAAGAAATAGCTAGAAAAAAGCAAACACCACTGGAATCATAAAACAAAATCCTTTTTGTGAGTAATACACTCATAAAAAGGATTTTTTATTTTACGCGAAATATGTTTTCAATTGTTCTTTATTTAAATGATTACTTAAACCGACTAACAATTTTAATCGTGCTTTTTGACCATTTAAGCCGTTTGAGAAAATTAAGCCCATATTTTGAAGTTGTGAACCTCCGCCTTCATACGCATATATACCATCTACTATTCCGTTAAAGGAACGAGATACGACTACTACTGGTATATGCGCATCCATTAACTTATGTAAGCCATCTAGAGCAGTTGGGGGTAAATTACCTTGTCCGAGCGCTTCAACAACTAAACCATTGTATTGATGTTCTACAAAGAAATTAAATATATCACTAGATATGTCCATATGTGCTTTGATTAAGCCGATTTTGGTATTTGGGTTAATTTCAGGGTATTTCTTATAAGGAAAAGGTTGATGATGAAATATAACATGTGTCTTAGTTACACTACCGATTGGTCCATAGTTAGGACTTTGGAAAGTACTCGTATTTGACGTATGCGTTTTTGTAACATTTTTAGCTGTATGAATTTCGTCATTAAAGACGACCATGACACCTTTATTACGCGCTTCGTCTTCTGAAGCTACTTTTAATGCTGAAACATAATTATATAATCCGTCAGAACCAATTTCATTTGAAGATCTCATCGCACCAGTTAAAATAATTGGTAATGATGTATCTATTGTTAAATCTAACAAATATGCTGTTTCTTCCAAAGTATCTGTACCGTGCGTAATAACAAAAGCATCATATGCATCTTTTTCGATAGCATCAGTAATAATATTTTTTAAAATGATGATATAATCATTGTTCATATGTGGAGAAGGAACTTGGAAAGGATTAATCTCTTCTATGTCTCCAAGTGATTGTATAAAAGCTTGATGCCTATGCATTGGATGCTCTTCGTTTGTTTCGACTTTACCTGTATCTTTATCTTCTGACATGCTAATTGTTCCACCAGTATGAATTACTAAAATTCGCTTCATATCTTTCCTCCTGTTCATAAGTTTATAATTTATGATAAAATATATAAGATTAAAGAACAAGAGAGGTTAAGGAAATGAGTAAAATAAATATAGCTATAGATGGACCAGCAGCTGCTGGAAAAAGCACCATTGCTAAATTAGTAGCACAGCATTTCAATATGATTTATATAGATACTGGTGCTATGTATAGAGCAATTACGCTTTATTATATCGAACAAGAGACAGAAGATTTTAGCCAGCTTGTTCAAAACATCGATTTAAGAATTGTTTTACAAAATGGTCAGCGTGTCATTTTAAACGATGTTGATGTATCAGAAAGAATTAGAGAGAATGATGTTACAGAAAAAGTTTCTCATGTAGCTTCACAAGAACCTGTTAGAACATTTTTAGTAGAGGAACAACAAAAGTTAGCTCAAGAAAAAAATGTTGTGATGGACGGTAGAGATGTAGGAACAACAGTATTACCGGATGCAGAGTTAAAAGTATACATGATAGCATCTGTAGAAGAACGTGCCTTAAGAAGATTAAAAGATAATGAACTAAGAGGCATTGAATCAGATTTAGAAAGTTTAAAAATTGACATTGAGAGAAGAGATCAATTTGATATGAATCGTGAAATCTCACCGCTTGTGAAAGCGGAAGATGCAATAAGTATTGATACAACAGGTTTATCCATTGACGAAGTGACAAATGAAATTGTAAATTTGGCAAAAGTCAAAATGGTGTAAATAGTACGAATTTCTTGACAATTTAGCTTCTTTATAAGAAGTTAATATTAAGATATTTATTTTAAGGAGGCAATTTTGATGACGGAAGAATTCAACGAATCCATGATAAATGAAGTGCAAGAAGGTGACAAAGTAAATGGTACGGTGCAACAAATTGAAGACAAACATGTAGTTGTACACATTGATGGTGGTAAATTTGATGGCATCATTCCAATAAGCCAACTGTCAACTCAACACATCGAAACAGCTAATGAAGTCGTCAATATTGGTGATGAAATCGAAGCTTTCGTAACTAAAATTGAACAAAACGAAGAAAGCGGTCATTATATATTATCTAAGCGTAAACTAGATGAAAATTTATCATATGACAAACTTCAAAAAATCCAAGAAAATGATGAAACAATTGAGGCTGAAGTAACAGAAGTAGTTAAAGGTGGACTAGTAGTAGATGCTGGTATAAGAGGTTTCATACCTGCTTCTTTAATTTCTGTTCATTATATCGAAGACTTCTCTGACTATTTAGGAAAAGTCTTAACATTAAAAGTAGAAGAACTTGATCAAACTAATAACAGAGTGATTCTAAGCCACAAGAAAGTGGAACAAGAATCATTAGACGTTAAGAAAGAAGCGTTATTAGACAATCTTTCTCAAGGAGACATTCTAGAAGGAAGAGTTGCTAGAATTGCTAACTTCGGTGCGTTTATTGACTTAGGTGGAGTAGATGGATTAGTGCACGTTTCTGAATTATCACATAATCATGTTAAAACGCCTGATGAAGTCGTTCAAGTTGGAGATAATGTAAAAGTTAAAGTAAGAGCTGTTGATCGTGAAGCGGAAAGAATCTCGCTTTCAATTAAAGATACTTTACCAAGTCCATTCGAACAAATCGAATCAGAATTTAATGTAGGCGATATTGTACCAGGTAAAGTTGTGCGTTTAGCTCAATTTGGTGCTTTTGTTGAAATTGCTGCTGGATTACAAGGTTTAGTTCACATATCTCAAATTAGCCACGAACACATTGGCAATCCTGAGGAAGTATTAGAAAAAGGTCAAAACGTTCAAGTGAAAATCTTAGGTATAGATAAAGACGAAGAAAGAATTTCATTATCTATTAAAGATACAATCGAACAAGAAACTGACTATGATGAATCATATTTAAATCAATCAGATTCAGATGAAGATAACCCTACATTAGGTGATGTTTTCGGAGACAAGTTAAAGAATTTCAAACTATAAAATTATAGGATATGACATGAGACTGCTATTAGAGGAAGTAGACCTTTATTAGCAGTCGTTTTTATTTTTTACAACATTACATGATATGATAAATTATTAAATTAAAGCTCTTTTTATATTTCATAGGCTAAATAGCGATGATATGTTAAAATAAAAAGGATTATGAATGAGAGGAAGACGGTTTATGACAAAACCCATTATAGCGATTGTAGGGAAACCTAACGTAGGGAAATCTACAATTTTTAATAGAATTATTGGTGAAAGAGTATCAATAGTTGAAGATACGCCAGGTATCACAAGAGATAGAATTTATTCTAGTGGTGAATGGTTAACACATGACTTTAACTTAATAGATACTGGTGGAATAGATTTAGGTGATGAACCTTTCCAAAAACAAATAACTGCACAGGCAGAAGTAGCAATTGATGAAGCGGATGTCATCATCTTTATGGTAAATGGTAGAGAAGGTGTCACTCAAGCTGATGAAATGGTTGCTAAAATTTTGTATAAGTCTAATAAACCAGTTGTATTAGCAGTGAACAAGATTGATAACCCTGAGATGAGAAGTGAAATATATGACTTCTATTCATTAGGATTTGGAGAACCTTTCCCGATATCAGGCTCCCATGGATTAGGTTTAGGTGATTTGTTGGATGAAGCGGCTAAACACTTCCCAACTGAACAAGACCCTGAATATGATGATGAAACAATTAAATTATCTTTAATTGGTCGTCCTAATGTTGGCAAATCAAGTTTAATCAATGCGATTCTAGGTGAAGAACGTGTTATCGTTTCGCCAATCGCTGGTACAACTAGAGATGCTATCGATACTGTATACAATTATGAAGATCAAGAATATGTATTAATTGATACAGCAGGAATGAGGAAAAAAGGTAAAGTATATGAAAGCACTGAAAAATATTCAGTATTAAGAGCATTAAAAGCAATAGAAAGATCTAATGTAGTACTCGTTGTAATTGATGCTGAAGAAGGCATAATCGAACAAGATAAAAAAGTAGCTGGTTATGCACATGAAGCTGGTAAAGCAATTGTAATAGTAGTTAATAAATGGGATACAGTAGAAAAAGATTCAAATACTATGAAGAAATTCGAAAAGAAAGTTAGAGATAACTTCCAATTCTTAGATTATGCACCAATAGCTTTCGTATCAGCTCTAGAGAAATCTAGACTAAGAACATTATTCCCATTCATACAAATGGCTGATGAAAATCATCGTAAACGTGTACAAAGTTCGACACTTAATGAGGTTATTACAGACGCTGTTGCAATGAATCCTACACCAACTGATAATGGTAGAAGATTGAATATATTCTATGCGACACAAGTTGCTATACAACCTCCAACATTCGTTATTTTTGTTAACGATGTTGAATTAATGCATTTCTCTTATAAACGATTTTTAGAGAATCGAATTAGAGATGCTTTTGGATATGAGGGAACACCTATCCACTTAATTTCAAGAAAAAGAAACTAAAGAAAAAGGATGGATAACTATGTCAAATATTACTGTATTTGGTACTGGAAGTTGGGGAACTGCTTTAGCTAACGTTTTAGCAGATAATAATCACAACGTACTAATGTGGGGCAAAACTGAAAAAACTGTAAACGAAATAAATAAAGAACACAGCAATCATAAATATTTAAAAGATATATCAATTAATGAATCCATTAAATCTACGATGGACTTAAAGGATGCTGTACATCATTCATCAATTTATATAATCGCTGTACCTACAAAAGCGATACGAGAAGTTTCTACAAATATTAACGATATTGCATATGGAAAGAAAATCTTTATTCATGTATCTAAAGGAATTGAACCTGATACATTCAAGAGAATATCTGAGATGATATATGAATCAATAGACAGCAAAATTAACGGTGGTATCGCTGTACTATCTGGACCAAGTCACGCAGAAGAAGTTGCATTTAAACATCCTACTACAGTATCTGTATCTTCTGAAAATCAAGAAGTAGCGAGACTAGCTCAAGATCTATTTATGACTGATTATTTCCGAGTTTATACGAACAACGATTTAGTTGGAATTGAAATTGGTGGGGCTTTAAAAAATATAATCGCACTGGCTTCAGGTATAACTGATGGAATAGGCTATGGCGATAATGCAAAAGCAGCACTTATAACAAGAGGATTAGCAGAAATCACACGATTAGGCGTTAAAATGGGCGCAGATCCTATGACCTTCTTAGGATTAGGTGGTATCGGTGATTTAATCGTTACATGTACTTCTGTACATTCTAGAAACTGGAAATGTGGAAATATGCTGGGTCAAGGAGCAACTTTAGATGAAGCTTTAGAAGAAATGAACATGGTAGTAGAAGGTGTTCGTACAACTAAAGCTGCTTATCATCTTGCTCAAAAGTATGACGTTGAAATGCCAATTACATCAAGTCTATATAAAGTATTATTCGAAGATTATCCTGTACCAGATGGGGTTAGAGATTTGATGGAACGAGATAAGAAGTCTGAGAATATTTAAGCAAGTGGGGTAGTGAAATGTTTGATATTTCAAGAATGGATTTAATGTGGGTATCTTTTTATTCAATTGGATTTATGATATTAGCAATAGTACTTGTATATTTATCAAGGTTTAAATTTAGTAATAGAATCATAAGTGGTATTACGATGTTTCTAGCGGTAATATCACTTATATTGGCAGGCGTCTTAATGATTGTCGTTTTAGGTGGGTCAAGCCATGGATAAACAAAAGCGTATTTACATATTATTATTTACTTGTGTGTTGTTGTTATCAGCATGTGCTTTTCCTGATAAAGAAAAGGCAGAAAATCAAGTTCCTGCTAAAGATCAATTAAGCATCGTCCAAACGGCTGTAGATGAATATCAAAAAGCCAATGATGGTTTATTACCTATCAAAGAAAGAGATGATAGCTACTCGATTTACCTACAACATCCAGTTGACTTCAATAAATTAAAACCTAAATTTATATCTCAATTACCAGGTAATTCTTTTGAGAATGGTGGTATTTATCAATACGTCATTATGGATGTAGATAAAGATCCTACTGTTTATTTAATCGATTTAAGAACTTCCGAAGTATTAAAAGATATTAGAATACGCATAGATGCTAGCGGTGAACCACTTCAGTTAGGTGATAAAGTAGCACCAAATGTTTATGAAATTGATTATAAGAAGTATGGTTTTAAAAAGAAACCAACTGTACCAAGCCCATATAGCAATGAAAGATTACCAGTATATATGAATGGCGGAAATGATTTTATTATTGATTATAGGCTAGATTTATCTAAAGAAATTAAAAAACGAAAAGACCTCCCAAAACCAGGAACGGACATCAGAAAATTATTGTATGAAGATTCGCCAGTACTACCAGCTTATTCGCCCGAATTTACAATAAATAGTGATAAAGAACCCGTTTTTAAATCAAAAGTGAAAAATTATTAATAAAATTCGAAAAATAGTGCTTTTATAGCTTGTAAATCGTTGCAGTGACACAGGTTGTTGTGTTAAAGTCTTATCATAATGGTATTATACATATCATTAGATAACCTTTTGGGAGGTGAATTTGAAATGAACAAAACAGAATTAATCAATTCAGTAAGTGAGAAAGCTAATTTAACTAAAAAAGAAGCTGGTCTTGCTGTAGATGCAGTGTTCGAATCAATTCAAAAATCTTTATCAGATGGTGAGAAAGTACAATTAATTGGTTTCGGTAACTTTGAAGTACGCGAAAGAGCTGCTCGTAAAGGACGTAACCCTCAGACTGGTAAAGAAATTGATATCCCTGCAAGCAAAGTTCCAGCTTTTAAAGCAGGTAAAGCATTAAAAGATGCAGTTAAATAATGAATTGTATCTAAGCCCTTTTTAAGGGCTTTTTTTATTTGTCTTATTTCTTTTATTTCTTTGAATATATGCATTTTCATTTCAATAAAGTTAGTGTTAAGATATATAGGTGATAATGTTGAGGTGATAAGATGGATAATATAGAAAAAATTTATAATAAAGAAGTTGCTGAATTGTTAAAAGGCGTTAATAATAGTCGTATACCAGTAGTCAATCCAATAATAGCAAATATATTAAATGATATTAATATTGATATAAATGCTAAGCTTGCTACAATATCTATAGATGCCTCAATGCGCTTTTTAAATAGAATTGGAGAGCCTGGTGTATCCAATCAAGATATTCTAATCGGAGATCTTGTAAGTGCGTACTTTTACAAATGTGCTACATTACATAGAGATTTGCAATTTTTAGATATTATGACTAAAGCAATTAGTAAACAAAACGAACTAAAACAAACTCTTATAGATAGCAAGTCTCAAAATAATATTGATTCTCTAAAAGAAATTGAATCTATATTTATTTTAACTTTATTAGACTACTTTGATATTGAATTAGATAGAGAATCTATAAAAGAAGAGATATACGCATACTATTATAAAAGAAACCAAAGGACTGAATAAATAGTGGACAATAAATCTAAATCAGAACACGTACATCACGTTTTTCAAAATATATCTGGAAAATATGATACTTTAAATAATATTATAAGCTTTGAACAACATAAAAGATGGCGTAAATACGTTATGAAAGAAATGAACGTTAAACCTGGCAGCAAAGCTCTAGATGTTTGTTGTGGAACTGCTGATTGGTCAATTCAATTAAGTCACGCAGTTGGCCCATATGGAGAAGTAGTAGGATTAGATTTCAGCGAAAATATGTTAGAAGTTGGTAAAAAGAAAACCGAAAATATGGCTAATATCCATTTAATACATGGCGATGCAATGAATCTACCTTTTGAAGACGATGAATTCGATTATGTGACAATTGGTTTTGGTTTGCGAAATGTACCAGACTACAAGCATGTATTAAACGAATTAAAACGTGTTGTTAAACCAGGCGGTATGGTAGTATGTTTAGAAACGAGTCAACCAACTATACCAGTATTCAAACAATTATATAGTTTTTATTTCAAAAACATCATGCCATTATTCGGCAAATTATTTGCAAAATCTTTACAAGAGTACAATTGGCTTCAAGAATCAACTCAAAACTTCCCAGGTAAAAAAGAACTTGCTCAAATGTTTGCAGATGTTGGTTATGAAAGAATTAAATATAAAGGATTTACTGGTGGCGTAGCGGCTATGCATTTAGCTTATAAACCTAAATAAAAAGGTGATCACATGTATGACAAAACAAAGATAAACTTAAATAAAGAAGTAAAAGAAGTAGAAAAGCTTCTTAACAGTTATATTAATAGTGAGCAAAGTACTGTTAATGAAGCTTGCCAATATTTATTATCTTCTGGGGGTAAACGTATTAGACCACTTTTCACGCTTATTGCTAGTCAATTTGGTGATAGTGGGTCAAAAGATGTTAGAGCAGTCGCTACGACACTTGAATTAATACATATGGCTAGTTTAGTTCATGATGATGTAATTGATAAAAGTGATAAACGGAGAGGTAAATATACCATTGCAAAGAAGTGGGATACCCAGACCGCTGTCCTTACAGGAAATTATTTATTATCTCAGTCCTTAAATGTCGTGAGTACAATAGAACACGAAAAATTACACGAGCAATTAGCTAAAGGTATAATAGAAGTATGCCGTGGCGAGTTATTCCAATTTGAAGACCAATTTGTTGCTGATCAATCTATTACAAACTATTTAAGGCGAATAAAACGAAAAACGGCACTTTTAATTTCATTATCAACTGAACTAGGTGCTTATAGTGCTCGAACAAGTGACGAGACAGCTCAAAAGCTTGGTAAAATTGGGTATTATATTGGTATGAGTTATCAAATTATAGATGATATTTTAGATTTCACAAGCACTGAAAAGAAGCTTGGTAAGCCAGTAGGATCAGATTTAAGAAATGGACATTTAACTTTACCAGTATTACTTAGAATGAAAAATTCTAAACAGTTCAAAGATAAAATACAGCAACTAAGTATAGATAGTTCTGATGAAGTATTTAACGCTGTTATACAAGAAGTTATTGAATCTGAAGAATTACAAAAGTCTAAAGAAGTGAGTAATAACTACTTGAAAAAAGCGGAAAAACTAATCAGTTCTCTCGAAAATGAATCCGGCCAAAAAATGCTAGCTGAAATTATTAAAAAAATAGGTAACAGAAACCACTAGAAAGCGGTTGCAAGTGGAGTCCCACAGTGATAAACTTATCTTGGATTTACATAAAACAAAGGTAGGGATTACATATGGACAGAACTTTTTTAATGATTAAACCAGATGCGGTGCAAAGAAATCTTATAGGGGAAATCGTTACTAGATTAGAAAGAAAAGGTTTAAAGCTTGTTGCTGCAAAGTTATTTCAAGCTGATGAAGCATTAGCTAAAGAACATTATTCAGAACATACAGATAAACCATTCTTTAACGCATTGGTTAGCTTTATTACTTCAGGACCTGTTTTTGCTATGGTTGTTGAAGGAAACAATGTTGTAGAAGTTACAAGAACACTTGTAGGTGAAACTAACCCATCTAAAGCTGATCCAGGTACAATTAGAGGAGATTACGGTTTAGATTTAGGTAGAAATATTATACATGGCTCAGATTCAAATGAATCTGCAGAACGTGAGATTAACTTATGGTTTAATGAGTCTGAACTTAATGACTATAAATTAAACAATGAAAATTGGGTTTATGAAGAATAATTAATATATGGATTAGTTTAACGAATTTTTGTTAAACTAATCCTTTCTTTTTGTTAATTTAACGCGTTAAATATGATATGATTAATTTTATATTTAATTAACAGTAGGGAGAGATAATATGCGTTACTTAACATCAGGCGAATCACATGGCCCACAATTAACTATCATTATTGAAGGTGTCCCAGCTAATCTTAAAATCGATGTAAATGAAATAAATGAAGAAATGTTTAAGCGTCAAGGCGGTTATGGCCGTGGACGTCGTATGCAAATTGAGAAAGATTCAGTAGAAATTGTTTCTGGTGTAAGACATGGTTATACTTTAGGTAGTCCTATTACACTTATCGTAACAAACGATGACTTTAAACATTGGAGAAAAATCATGGGAGCAGACGCTTTAACTGAAGAAGAAGCTCAAAATATGAAACGTGTTATTACAAAACCTAGACCCGGACATGCAGATTTAGTAGGTGGTATGAAATATAACCATAGAGATTTAAGAAATGTTCTTGAACGTTCATCTGCACGTGAAACAGCTGCTAGAGTTGCTGTTGGTGCTGTTTCTAAAATATTATTAAAACAATTAGATATTGATATTTATTCACGCGTTATAGAAATTGGCGGCATTAAAGATGACTATGAATATACACTTGATGAAGTAAAAGCAAACATAGATCATAATGATGTACGTTGTATTAGTGATGATGTAGCAGAAAAAATGCGTGAGAGAATTGACGCAGCTAAAAAAGAAGGCGATTCTATTGGCGGTATAGTTGAAGTTGTAGTGGAAAACTTACCAGCTGGCATCGGTAGTTACGTACAATACGATAGAAAACTAGACGGCAGATTGGCTCAAGCTGTTGTAAGTATAAATGCTTTCAAAGGTGTAAGTTTTGGTGAAGGCTTTAAAGCTGCTGAAAAACCAGGTAGTGAAATCCAAGATGAAATAGCATACGATTCAGAAAAGGGATATTACCGACTTTCAAATCATTTAGGTGGTTTAGAAGGTGGCATGTCTAATGGTATGCCTATTGTTATAAATGGTGTTATGAAACCAATTCCTACACTATACAAACCATTAAACTCGGTAGACATTGAAACTAAAGAAGATTATAAAGCTACAATCGAACGTTCTGATAGCTGTGCCGTTCCAGCAGCAAGTGTTGTTTGTGAACATGTTATTGCATTCGAAATTGCTAAAGCTATTACAGAAGAGTATCAATCTAATCATATCGACCAATTACAAGATGCTATTAAGCAACACCGGGATTGGAATTTAAATTTCTAGGTGATGTCATGATATTTGAAACAACTTATACTAAAGATAATTATCCAATCATACTAAAAGATAATGCATTATCTGAACTCTCATCATATTTAAAACCAAATGAACAAAATATCGTTTTGATTGATCAAGATGTGTACAAACTTCATAAAGATTATTTAAAAGACCATTTAGATTCACTAAACCTTAAGTATTTAACGATCATAAGTGGAGAAATGTGTAAACAAATGTCTTATTTTGAATCTATCAGTGAAAAGTTGCTTTCAATGAATATTAATAGACAGTCTCAATTAATAGCTATTGGTGGAGGAGCTACAGGTGACTTTGTAGGTTTTCTTGCAGCAACACTACTAAGAGGTATTGATTTTATACAAGTGCCAACAACATTGCTCGCACATGATTCTGCTATCGGTGGGAAAGTAGGCATTAATGCTTCTGTTGGTAAAAATTTAATCGGTGCATTTCATCGTCCCAAAGCTGTTATATTCGATTTGCACTTTTTAAACACGCTTCCAAACACCGAGATTAGAAGTGGTTATGGTGAAATATTTAAACACGCTATATTAAATAACGAAGAAGAAGCTAATAAGTTAATGGCTACTTATCCCTCAATTAAAGAGTTAACACACTTAGAAGACATAGAAGCATTTTTAAAAATGGGTATTCAAACTAAATTAGATATTGTTATACAAGATGAATTTGAAGGCAATGTAAGAAAACATTTAAACTTAGGTCATACTTTTGGACATGGTTTAGAATATTTGACTAAAATAGCTCACGGTGAAGCTGTCATGATAGGTATACTATTCCAAAAAATTATCAATCAAAAGATTACTGCTTACGATAACGAAGATAGTATTTTTAAATTTATAAATTATTTAAAAGAACTTGGCTATCCATTAAATATTTTAAATCAAGTTGATATTGAGAAAATATTTGAATATATGAAAAAAGACAAAAAAAATATTGGACAATCTATTCAAATGGTTTTACAAACGGGCGATGGTTCGTTTACAATTGAAGCCGTTTCTAAAGAAGAAGTATTAGATTCATTTATAAAGCTTAAGCAGCTAATAAATGATTAGAAGGAGTCCTACAAAATGGAAGATGTATATAAAGTTATAGATGATATTCATATGCAAAATATTAACCAATTAGACGAAAAGATAGATAGAGTATTACAATCTGATGATCACGATGCGCTATTTATGCTTGGTGAAACATTATACAAATATGGAATTGTGGATCAAGGTGTAAAAATATTTGAAGAATTATATATGCTATACCCTGATGAAAATGAAGTGCTTGTATATTACGTAGAAGGTCTAATTGACCAAAATGAGTTAGATAGAGCACATGAAGTATTATTTAATAGCCCAACCTCTACTGAAAAATTAATGCTTGAAGCTGACTTATATCAACAACAAGGATTATTCGAAGTAGGTATAGAAAAATTAATAGAAGCAAAAGAAATCGAACCAGATGATATGGTTATTACATTTGCTCTGGCTGAAATGTATTATTATGATGGTCAGTATTTAAAAGCAATTAGAAACTATGAATCAATTGTTCAAACAGGCGAAGATATTATAAACGGTATATCTATTTACGCTAGAATGGCAGATTCCAGTTTACAAAGTGGCGCTTATGAAGAAGCAGTTAAATATTATGAATATGTATCTGAAATGGATATGACTGTGGAAGATTATTTCAAACAAGCGATTAGTTATCAGAAGAATGAACTGACACAAGAAGCGATTAAGCAACTTGAAAAACTATTACACAAAGATCCTGACTTCATGCAAGCTTATCATTATCTACTGCAAATTTATGAATCCGAAAAAGATTATGAAAAAGCGATTGAGATTGGTAAAGAAGGTCTACGTTTAAACGCTTATTACAAAGAATTAATGACTGACACAGCACGCTTAATGTTGACGACAAATGATGAACATGGTGCTTTACTATTACAAGATGCTCTAACTGTTGATCCATCATATACAGAAGCTGCTATTTTATTAGCGGACTATTATCGAGAGAAAGATAATACTACAGGTTTAATTAACTTACTAACTTATATTGATGAAGATGACATTGATCCAATAGTAGCATGGCATATTGCTTATGCATTTGGTATTGAAGAGCGTGATAAAGAAGCTCAACATTTTTATGATTTAGCATATCCGGATTTAACTCAAAACATTGATTTCTTAAATGACTACTATCATTACTTAATTGAAATTGGCCAAATTGCCACTGCTAAAAACATTCTAGAATCTATTCGTAAAATTGACCCAGAAAATCCTTACTGGGACCAAGAATTAGAAAGATTACAATAAGTAGGTTATTCCAATGGAACATACATGGCTCATTTATGAAAAGCAACGTTTTATTGAATATATTCTATATCAATATGAGTTTAAAAATGCTGAAAGTGTATGGATTTTAAATTTAATTAAGAGTAACCCTAAATACTTATCAAATATTTCATTTGCGAAAGAAATGACAGACGATCGATTTCTATCAATAAGTACTAAACAATCTAATCAATTATCTCTAATGTATTATAAAGAAAAATTTTGCATTGATGATGGCAGACAGATTTTTCATGATATTAGATTAGATCAGTCTCATTTAAATGTGATTCTCTATTTAAATCAAAGAGATGATCGTCTAAATAGAATAATGTTACTGCAAATGTTATTTGATCAATTTAGCGATAACGAAAATGTTAATTTTTCTAAAGATAACCCAAAAGAATATAGCATTTATCATTGGGAACAATTAATTAGGAATGAAATTGATCGAGCATTAGATAATAACGATCAGGAAACATTTTTGGAAATGACTAAAATATTACAATTCATTAATGAGTTGGAGGAAAATTGGTAATGTTATTCAATCATGCAGATTTAAAGGATTTAAAAAATAATTTAGAATATATCGACACAGCGGTTATCCCTGTTTCAAATATAGATATGACTAATCAATTAATTACATCTTGTGATCAAAGTGAAACGATTCAATTAGTCGGTATGTTAACTGAAAAGCAATTCAAAGGTAGATTATTATTAACTCCAGCTTTCTTTACTAGTGATTTTCATACTGAGCATATACAATCATTCATTCAAAGTCTTAAAGAATATGGTTTAACTAATATCATTATTTTAACAAGTGATAAATTAGAAAATATTGAAACTGAAGAAATATATACTGTTAATACTATTCCGATGGCCGACTTAGATGAGGAAATGAAACGCACACTTATAGAAGACGAAGTTAAAAACTTCATGAAATTTATAATAAAAACTTGGAATAAGAAATAGATAGAAACAATTGGGAAAGAAATTTTCCCTCTAAGAATAGCTAGGAGTGAAAAGCTTGATTTAAATGCATTTTCAATCCACTTAACTCCTACTATTATAACGAATTAGGCTTAGGCAATTAAATTTGTCTAAGCCTATTTTCTTTTTGCTCTAAAATAGTGAATAAAACCACAAGAAATAAAAATATAAATTGTGACAAAGCGTTGACCGTCTTGAGATAATAGGCTAAAATTAAATTGTCCTAGTTATAAAAGAACGATTAATAGAGGGGGGAATCTAAATGAGCCAACGTGTCACACGACGCCAATTTTTAAACTATTCATTAATGGGTGTTGGGTCATTTATGGCTGCTGGTATGATTTTACCTATGGGTAGATTTGCGCTTGATCCTGTTTTTAAAGCAGAGGGCAAAGGCGATATGATCGCTACAGGCGTAAAAGAGTCTGAACTTGGTAAAGAGCCAATTAAAGTTGACTTTAAATTTGAGCAAGAAGATGCTTGGTACACGAGTGAAGTTACCGAATTCGCTTGGGTATACAAGGATGGTAAAGACATTGTCGCATTATCACCAGTCTGTAAACATTTAGGATGTACAGTTCAGTGGAATGGTGACAATTCAAATCCAAATCAATTTTTCTGTCCATGTCATAACGGACGTTATGAGAAAAATGGTAAGAATGTACCTGGAACGCCGCCATTAGCACCATTAGATCAATATGAAGTAAAAGTGAAAGATGGCATTATTCAAATCGGTAATAAACATGAGAACGAATTAGCTAAATAAGGAGGGATTAACAATGATAGATAAAATCTATGATTGGGTCGATGACAGACTTGATATTACACCAATTTGGCGAGATATTGCTGATCATGAAGTGCCAGAGCATGTTAACCCTGCTTATCACTTTTCAGCTTTCGTATATTGTTTTGGTGGATTAACGTTTTTCATTACAGTTATCCAAGTTTTATCAGGTATGTTTTTAACTATGTATTACGTACCAGATATCGTAAACGCTTGGAAATCAGTTTACTATTTACAACACGATGTTGCTGCAGGTGTTATCGTTCGTGGTATGCACCATTGGGGGGCTAGTCTAGTAGTAGTAATGATGTTTTTACATACACTTCGTGTATTCTTTACAGGCTCATATAAACAGCCTAGAGAATTAAACTGGGTTGTAGGTGTCTTAATATTCTTTGTAATGCTTGGTTTAAGTTTTACTGGTTATTTATTACCATGGGATATGAAAGCACTATTCGCAACTAAAGTTGGTTTACAAATTGCAGAATCCGTCCCTATTATAGGGCCTTGGGTTAAAACATTACTGGCAGGGGATGCAGAAATAGTTGGTGCACAAACTCTGACTCGTTTCTTTGCGATTCATGTATTCTTCCTTCCTGCTGCACTATTCGCGTTACTGGCAGCACACTTTATAATGATCAGAAAACAAGGTATTTCAGGTCCACTATAAAATTAACGTGAATAAATGAAAAAGGAGGTCATGCGACATGCATCGCGGTAAAGGGATGAAGTTTGTTGGTGACTCAAGAATTAAGTCATACGACAAACCAAAGTTAAATAGAGATTATTCAGAATTTCCAGGTCGTACTGAAAGTTTCTGGCCTGACTTTCTACTTAAAGAATGGATGACTGGAGCAGTTTTCTTAATTGCTTATTTATGTTTAACAGTTGCACATCCATCGCCACTTGAACGTGTGGCGGATCCATCTGATACTGGTTATACACCATTACCAGACTGGTATTTCTTATTCTTATATCAAATACTTAAATATTCATTTGCATCTGGTCCATATAATACTTTTGGTGCTATCGTCTTACCAGGTATCGCATTTGGTGCATTACTATTAGCACCATGGTTAGATAGAGGCCCTGAACGTAAATGGACAAAGAGACCATTTGCATCTGGATTTATGTTATTAGCAGTTGCTATTTTGTTCTACACTACTTGGGAATCTAGTTATTACCATGACTGGAAACAACAAGCTAAGCAAGGTCAAATTGTATTCTCAAACTTAGATAAATCTGACCCTGTATATACGGACATCATCAAGTCAAACTGTACAAGTTGTCATGGTGGTGAGTTGACCGGTGGGCAAGGTCCAAACCTAGTTGAATCTAAACTACCTGAAGAGGGCGTAAAAGGTTTCGTCGAAAAAGGGGCTGGTAAAATGCCTAGCTTTAAAGATACCCTTTCTAAAGAAGAAATAGATAAAGTTTCAAAATATGTTGCAGATTTACATGAAACAGACTCTAACGGTAAAGAATTGAAAAAATAATAATTTAAAGGGATAGGGACAAAAATCTTATTTTACTAAAAAGATTTCTTAGTCCCACCCCGGCAAGTATGACTCTAATTGAAATAAAGCTTGATAAAAGCGCATTTTCAGACCAGTCAGCTACTGCCAATATAATAAATCAGGCTGAGACATTATAATGTCCCAGCCTCTTTTTTCAAAGGAGAATTTAAATGGCATTTTGGAAATACGTAATGGGCCAAAAACCAATGCTTGCCACATTTTTTATAGCCAATCTACTAGGCACTGTTTACGGATACATATGGTATGGTGGTCAACTTGCTGAGACAAAATGGTACTTTTTGCCATTTGTACCAGACAGCCCAACAGCAACATTCTTCCTAATAATAGCTATAGCAGCCATATATTTTAGTCGTCATTTAGGACTTTTTGAATGTTTAGCATTTATTACTTTAATTAAATACGGAGCATGGGCAGTACTTATGAATTTATTTGTGATGATACATTATGAGCAACTTGTTCCAATGGCGCTCATGTTAATGGTTTCTCATGGCATTATGGTTGTACAAGCATTTATGTTCTATCCATTATTTGAAATCAAAACATGGCATATTGTCGTTACAATGATATGGGTTTTCCATAATGATGTGATAGATTATGTATATCATCAATATCCAGTTTATAGTATGTTGAGCCAATACGAGGCACACATAGGATATTTAGCTTTCTGGTTAAGTATTATTCCATTCTTACTATTAATATATTTACAAAAAACATTTAAATTAGGGTCAAAACATTTGACGTGAAGGTCTTCACTCCGTAATATATAATTTAAGAGGGATAAAAAGGAGGAAGTTATTTGTTTTCATTTATTATATATTTCATAATCATTATGATTGTCCCTATGTACTTCCAATATAAAGTAAAATCAACTTACAACAAATATTCTAGAGTACGCTCAACTAGTGGCAAGACGGGAAGAGAAGTTGCTGAAGAAATTTTAGCAGCAAATGGTATTCATGATGTACAAGTATTGCAAGGTGAAGGGTTCTTATCAGATCACTTTGATCCGGTTAAGAAGAGAGTAGTATTATCACCTGATAACTTTAACAAGCCTACTGTAGCTGGTACAGCAATCGCTGCCCACGAAGTAGGACACGCAATCCAACATGCACATGGATATGCATTCTTAAAATTTAGAACAGCATTATTACCACTTGCAAACCTTGGAAGTTCATTATCGTATATCATTATTTTAGCAGGTATTGTATTAACGGCATTAAGCAATACATTTGGTACAACTCTATTATGGGTAGGTATCGTATTCATGTCATTCGCTGTACTATTTACAATTATTACATTACCAGTTGAATTTGATGCGAGTAAACGAGCAATGCGACAAATTGAGAAATTAAATATGGTCAATCAACAAGAATACAAACATGCTAAGAAAGTATTATCAGCAGCAGCTATGACATATGTAGCAGCAACTGCAGTAGCAGTAGCAGAACTTGCTAGATTTATACTAATAGCACGTAGTGGTGACTAATTAACAAAAAGCTGAGACATTATGATGTCTTAGCTTTTTTTATATGGAAATTACATTAAAATATAACTACCGTGGATTAACGGGTATTTAATATCATAATGTATTGCACACTAAAAAGTTTATTTTTGGTTCAACTTTTGGGGTGCACTTCATAATTGGATTATTGCCTTAGTTAATCCAACAAAAGTACAATTCGTGAATTTACGACATTCTTAATCCAATAACAGAACCCAACCGCAATTTAATTCATCCACGATCCAAATCACTTCTCAATCTAAGTTTTTCTATACCTTTATACGGTGCTATTTTGCGGTAAACTCTACTATGCCAAGTTTATTACATTGTCATTATGTATATAAATCCTTTATAATTTTATTAAGTGGGCTCAAAATAACAAAATATAAATATTAGGGGGAAGTACAATGGATATGCATGAAATGCAAAAGGAAGTAGATGCATATATTTCTCAGTTTAAGACTGGTTATTTTTCTCCATTAGCAAATTTAGCTCGTTTGACTGAAGAAGTGGGTGAACTTGCTAGAGAAATTAATCATTCTCATGGTGAGAAAAAGAAAAAATCTACTGAAGAAGATAATACAATAGAAGCAGAATTAGGAGATAATTTATTTGTTTTAATTTGTCTTGCTAACTCTCTAGATATAGATTTAAATCAAAGTTTTGAAAATACAATGCAAAAATTTAATACGAGAGATAAAGATCGTTTTGAACGCATAGATGAAAATAGTAAGGAGGATTAACATGAAAATAGGGATAACTTGCTATCCTTCTATGGGTGGTTCTGGCATAGTAGCCACAGAATTAGGGTTAGAAATGGCTAAAAGAGGACACGAAATACATTTTATCACTTCTAATATGCCCTTTAGGATGAAAGAACCTGTGCCAAACGTGACTTTTCACCAAGTTGATGTTAATCAGTATTCAGTATTTCAATATCCTCCATATGACATAACATTAAGCGCTAAAATTGCAGACGTTATCAATGATTATGATTTAGACATTTTACATATGCATTACGCTGTACCACACGCTATATGTGGAATATTAGCAAGACAAATTTCTGGTAAAGATGTTAAGATTATGACGACATTACATGGTACTGATATAACTGTATTAGGATATGACACTTCTTTACAAAGCGCGATCCGATTTGGCATTGAGAAAAGTGATGTCGTTACAAGTGTTAGTAACAGCTTGAAAAAGGAAACTTATGAAATTATACAACCAGATAAAGAAATCAAAACAATTTATAATTTCGTTCAAGAAGACAGTTTCCCCCAAGTTTACAATAAAGAATTAAAATCTAAATATGGCATTAAAGAAGATGAAAAAGTGATTACATTCGTATCAAACTTTAGAAAAGTAAAACGAGTGCATGATGTCGTAGAAACATTTTCTAAAATAAATAAAGAAATTAAATCAAAGTTACTTTTAATCGGTGACGGTCCGGAACTTCAGGATGCTAAAGAGCAAATAAAATCATTGGGCATAGAAGATAATGTACTGTTTTTAGGTAAACAAGATAAAGTGAACACATTCTATCAAATGTCTGATATTACACTTCTATTAAGTGAAAAAGAAAGTTTTGGTCTCGTACTACTAGAAGCTATGCTTACTGGTGTTTTACCTATAGGGACAAATGCTGGCGGTATAAAAGAAGTAATCAAAGATGGTATTACAGGATATACTGTAGACGTTGGTGATACTGACTTAGCAAGTAAACGAGCGATTGATTTATTAACTGATAGCGAATTGTATAACAAAATGCAACAAGCTATGATACAAGATGTTAAAGAGCGATTTTCATCTAAAGTTATCGCTGATCAATATGAAAATTGTTATATTAACATGTTAGGAGATTAATATGAATGACACAAAAATTTTCGAACAGTCTAAATGGATAATCGAACAACTTGAGAATTATGGCCATAAAGCTTTTTTTGTTGGAGGATCTGTACGTGATTTTTTAATGAATAAAGCAATTTCAGATGTTGATATAACGACGAGTGCCTTACCAGATGAAGTAGAGTCTATTTTTGACAAAACACTACCAATCGGTAAAGAACATGGAACGATTATGGTTATAAGTAATGAACAACAATTTGAAGTTACAACTTTTAGAAAAGATGGAGATTATGTAGATCATCGTAGACCGACATCAGTTCAATTTGTAACGGATTTATACGAAGATGTTGCTAGACGTGATTTTACAATGAATGCTTTAGCCATGGATAAAAATTATGGTATACATGATTATTTTAACGGCAAAGAAGATATCGAAAATCACATTATTAAAGCTGTAGGTACACCATTAGATAGAATGAATGAAGATGCATTACGCATAATGAGAGGTATTCGTTTTCAAGCACAAACTGGTTTTGATATTGAAATAGACACTCAAAATGCTATGAAAGACACTGTTCATTTATTAAGTAACATTTCAATAGAACGCATAATAGTAGAGTTAAAAAAGCTTATCTCTGGCAGTTATATAAAAGAATCAAAGAGAACAATTGATTCTTTATCAATTTTTCAACATATACCATTTTTTGAACAAATTAAGAATGATGAAATTTTTATGCCTACTGACGCAGACTTTGACTTATGGATTGGAGCCTTATGCTTCATTTATAAAGTCGACACAACTTCACTAAATACACTCAAAATTAGTAATTTAGAACGAAAACAAATCATAGCTTATGTAGAGTTACTTAAATCATTTTCCAAAAAGAATATTAGCAAACAACAATTAACTTTAATCGTTTATAAATATGGAGATGTTCAAGTCAAAAATATTTTAAATCTTATTAAAGAATATCATGAAATTTTAAATATTGAATATCAACCAGTTATTATGAATAACATATTAATAGATGAAATATATGGTAAACTACCTATATACAATAAATCGGAATTAAATATTAATGGCCAAATATTAATGACCGAATTTAATAAAACTGGTGGACCGTGGATTAAACATGCTTTAAACCAGCTGGAAGAGGCTGTGGTATTAAATAAAGTGAACAATAAACGGTATGAATTAATAGAATGGATGAGAGAACATGTCGAAATATAAGCATGAAATAATTCGTTATTTATACAAACAAAATGAATATTTATCTGGTCAACATATAGCTGAAGCTTTAGACTGTTCAAGAGTAACGGTAAAAAAAGTGATGGATCAATTACGTAATGACGGATATGAAATTGAATCTATATCTAATAAAGGTTATAAGCTCAATCAACTTCCTGATAACTGGCAAGAAGATATTGTTAATATAGATATTCAAAATAACAAAATATTAAATAAAGCATATGTAGAACCACAAGTTGATTCTACTCAAATCTTAGCTAAGTCGATACTCAATAAAGATGATGGTTCTTTCATAGTATTGAGCGATGAGCAGACGAAAGGAAGAGGTCGTTTCAATCGACCATGGTCATCATTAAAAGGCAAAGGATTATGGATGTCAGTCGTATTACGACCAGACATACCAATTCAAAAAATGTCGACATTTAATTTATTTATTAGTCTAGCAATTCAAGAAGTTATCGAAGAGCATTACCAGTTGCCAAGTAAAATCAAATGGCCGAATGATATATATATCAATGAAAAAAAAGCATGTGGATTTTTAACAGAAATGATAGCTGATACTGATGGCGTAAATGCAATTATATGTGGAATAGGTTTAAATTTAAATCAAACCGAAGAAGATTTTAAAAAAGCAAAGCAGGATCGTGCAACAAGTTTACATATTGAAAAAGAAAGTCATATTGAGCCATATCAATTTTTAGAGAACTTATTACTTTCCATCGAAGATAAATATGAACAATTTTTAAATGGGGAATTTACCGATATAAAAGAGGTATATAAAAGTAAAAGTATGATTTGGAATCGTGAGCTGACATATACTGAAGGCAAGAAAAGAATAAAAGGGCGAGCAATTGATATTCAAGATAATGGCTTTTTAACAGTGATATCTCAAGATGGTGAACTTTATCAATTTATGAGTGCAGATATCGAAATATAGGAGAGATAATATGGCACAAAGATACGCGGTTGTAGATTTAGAAACAACTGGTAATCAAATACAATATGACGAGATTATACAAATTGGTATAACTTTTGTAGAAGGTTTCAAAGTCGTGGATACATATCATACATATGTAAAAACAGATTTAGAAATCCCATCTTTTATACAAGCTTTAACAAACATAACAGAACAAGACTTATTTGAAGCACCTTATTTTGAAGAAGTTAGCAAATCCCTTTACGCACAGCTAAAAGATTGTGTATTTGTTGCGCATAATGTTTTATTTGATTTAAATTTCTTAAAATCTCACTTTGAAAAACATCAAATTGAATTTGAACCAAAATTAGCGATAGACACGATGGAGTTATTTAAAATTGCTTTCCCACAAGAAGAAAGTTATCAATTAAGTGAATTAAGCCAATCTTTAGAAGTAGATTTAAATCAAGCACATAGTGCAGATGAAGATGCGAAAGCAACAGCCTTATTATTTATTAAAGCTATTAAAAAAATAGAATCATTACCGATAGACACAATTAAACAATTATATTATTTATCGAAATCTTTAAAATATAACTTAAGTGACGTGCTTTTCGAAATCGTAAGAACTTCTCAAGGTAAAGAAGAATCACTGCATAATATTAAAAAATATCAAAATATATATTATTTAAAGCAAAAACCTATAAAGAAATCTAGTAGTAAAGATACGATTTCTATTGATGAAGCGTATGAAAGAATTTTAGAAAAGTTCGGATTTGATTATCGTAAAGAACAATATCAACTTGTTCAACAGTTATTTGATTCGTTACTGCATAATGAAAATGCGTTGATTGAAGCGCCTCTAGGTAGTGGCAAATCTATGAGTTTCGTTCTTGCATCTTTATTATATTATTTAGAAACTGGCGAACATATTCTCGTTTCGACACATACTAAATTATTACAAAATCAACTATTAGAACAAGAATTTAACAAAGTATTAGATGTGCTCAATCTTGATTTGAAAGCTATGATTATTAAAAGTAAAGATCATTATATATCTTTAGGTTTAATTTTGAATATTTTACAAGATGACACTGACAATTATGAAGCTACAATTCTTAAAATGCAGCTTTTAGTATGGATACTTGAAACTGAAACTGGAGACATCGAACAATTGCACTTAAAAGGTGGACAAAAAGTATTTTTCGAACAAAAAAGAACTACTTATGTACCTTTTAAAAATGATATACATTACTATCAATTTGTTAAGGAAAGTGCGAATCATGTAGAAATAGGGATAACTAATCATGCACACTTACTTCAACATAGTACAGAAGACACTGTATACCTATTATTTAAACACATAATTGTAGATGAAGCGCACAGAATACAAGACTACGCTTTAAATCAAGTAACTGATGTATTAAGCTATCAACACATTAAATATCACCTTGGTTTATTAGGTAAAAATGAACAAGAGAAATTATTTAAGAGGTTGGATAAGTTAGAAAACAGAAGAGTTATAGAACAATATCCAATTGAACCGATTGATATTTATCAACTAAAACGAGATATAGATTTATTGCATGAACAAAATGAAAATTTATTTGATAATTTAATGGATCAAATTAACGAAAAACATCATAATCAGCAACAATATGACAATCAAATCCATTACTTTTATGATTTAGAAATTGATGAGATTTCCGAAATTTTCAAGAAGCAAATTAGTACAATAAATCAAATATTATCAAGATTCAAATCTTATACACATGCTCATATAAAAGCATTTAGAAAAGAGCTTATTTATATTTATCATCAATATACTAAAATTTATAATATGATAAAAGCAGGGCAAGTGCCGTTTGTTTCTATAAAAAAATTATCCCAGAAATCAACACTTTCTTTATTTGTAAAAAAAGAAGAAGTGAAAGATTTATTAAATGAAGTATTCATAGAACAGTTTAATAGTAATATATTTATTTCAGGGACTTTAACAGTTAATGAATCATTTAACTCGTTTAAATCAATGTTTCCAGATGATATAGCATTTAAAAGCTATTTCCTAAATGATATATACGATTTAAAAAATCAAGCATCATGTTTCGTTCCAGAAAACATGCCACAATATCAATACCAAGACCAAGATGAATACATTGAAACAATCGTGCATTATTTATCAGCTTTTGTAACTGAAACCAATCAAAAATGTTTAGTTTTATTTACCAATTATTCAATGTTATATCAAGCTTATCGATATATGGAAGAACTAGAAATGTTTAGTGATTATGTCATTTTAATGCAGCAACAACATTCGCACGTCTATAAATTAGTACAACAATTTAATCAGTTTGATAAAACGATATTGTTAGGTACTTTGTCATTCTTTGAAGGCTTCGATTATCAATCTGCCGGAATAAAATGTGTCATGATGACAAAATTACCGTTTATACATCAAGACGACCCAAGATATCATCTGATGAAAGATGAATTTGAAAATCCTTTTAAAGATTTTGTTTTGCCTGATGCAGTAACAAAATTCAGACAAGGTATTGGCAGATTAATTCGTAACAAACATGATCAAGGCTTACTTGTGTGCTTTGACAGAAGAATTTTAGATAGTACTTATAGTAAATTTTTCATTAATGCTTTAGGAGAAATACCTGTTATAGAAGGCGACATAGATAAATTTACAGATAAGCTAAGAAAATATTCAAACAGATAGCAGTTCCATGTATTATTTGATAAAATAACAATAGGTAATTTATTTGAATAGGAGAAATAATAATGAACATAACGATTAAACAAGCTAAAGATTATGTCAATCAAGAAGTGACAATCGGTGCTTGGATTGCTAACAAGCGATCAAGTGGTAAAATAGCGTTTTTACAATTAAGAGACGGGACAGGCTTTATGCAAGGTGTTGTAGTTAAAGCTGAAGTTTCGGAAGAAGTATTCCAAACTGCAAAATCTATAAACCAAGAGTCATCTGTATATATCACAGGAACAATTACAGAAGATGACCGTTCTAAATTTGGATATGAAATACAAGTAAGTGATATTGAAGTTATTTCAGAATCACATGATTATCCAATCACACCAAAAAATCATGGTACAGAATTCTTGATGGACCACAGACATTTATGGTTACGTTCTAAACGTCAACATGCTGTTATGAAAATTAGAAACGAAATTATTCGTGCGACATATGAATTCTTTAATGACAATGGATTTACAAAAATAGATCCACCTATATTAACGGGAACTGCACCAGAAGGTACGAGTGAGTTATTCCATACTAAATACTTTGATGAAGATGCATTCTTATCACAAAGTGGCCAGTTATACTTAGAAGCTGCTGCAATGGCGCACGGAAGAGTATTCAGTTTCGGACCAACTTTCAGAGCAGAAAAATCAAAAACTAGACGTCATCTAATTGAATTCTGGATGATTGAAGGCGAAGTGGCTTTCATGAACCACGATCAAAGTTTAGAAGTACAAGAAAACTATGTACATCATATAATTAAATCTGTACTTAAAAACTGTCAATTAGAATTAGAACTATTAGAAAGAGATACTTCTAAATTAGAACAAGTTACAACTCCTTTCCCTCGTATTACTTACGACGAAGCAGTTGAGTTCTTAATTGAGGAAGGCTTTACTGATATTGAATGGGGAGACGACTTTGGAGCGCCACATGAAACGGCTATCGCTAACCACTACGATAAACCAGTATTCATCGTGAACTACCCAACTAAAATTAAACCATTCTATATGGAACCAAATCCAGAAAACCCTGATACAGTATTATGTGCTGACTTAATTGCACCCGAGGGATATGGAGAGATTATTGGTGGTTCAGAAAGAATTAATGATTTAGAATTATTAAATCAACGTATTAAAGAATACGGTCTTGATCCAGAAGCTTACGAATACTACACTGACTTAAGAAAATACGGTAGTGTTCCTCATAGTGGTTTTGGATTAGGCCTTGAAAGAACAGTAGCTTGGTTAAGTGGCGTAGAACATGTAAGAGAAACATCACCATTCCCAAGATTATTAAATCGCTTATATCCATAGGAAGTGGGACAGAAATCTCATTTAAACCCCACCTCGACAGGATAACTAGATTTGAAAAGCTTGATATGAGCGTATTATCAATCCTGTCAGTTATGGCTAATATAATGAATGAGTCTGGGACATTTATTTATGTCTCAGACTCTTCTATTACAAAGTAGGTGAAATAAACATGTACACGAGCCAAATGTTAAAAGAAAAACCGGTTGTAATACAAAGATCTTTATTTAATCATTACGCAGATTTAGGTTTAAATGAAAAACAATTTGTTATTTTAATTAAACTATTGGATAAAGAAAATAACAGTGGTCTACAACCACCTTTAGAAGAAGTTCAACAAGGAACGAGTTTATCTATACAAGAAGTTAGTCACATAGTTAACCAATTATCTTTGCTGAAATGTATAGATATTAAAATCGAAAAAGACGAACAGCATAAATATAATGAGTTTATATCATTCGAACCATTGTATGAACAACTTGCTTTAGTTTTAAACGAAAGTACTCAAGAAAATGAAAATGAAAAATTGAATATTCAATTCAAAAATTTGTTCCAAGAATTTGAATCTACTTTTGGTAGACCTTTAACACCTCTAGAAGTACAAACACTCAATCACTGGATTGATAGTGACAAACATTCTAACGAGCTGATTATGAGCGCTCTAAACGAAGCACACAGTTTAGAAAAATTGAGTTTTAAATATATAGATAGAATTTTATTAAATTGGAAAAAGAAAAATATCACAACAGTTTCTTCTTCTAAACAAGAAAGTGAAAAATTTAATCAAAGTAAAAAAGTAAAACATAATGTTAATTTAATCCCAACTTTTGATTGGGTGAATGGGGAGAATCCTTATGATAAGTAAAAAAAAGCATTAGAAATGGTTGATGTAATTGACGGGATGTTTCCTGATGCTGAATGCGAACTTAGACATGATAATCCTCTCGAACTTACAATTGCAGTATTACTATCTGCCCAATGTACAGACGTCTTAGTCAATAAAGTTACAAAATCTTTATTTGAAAAGTACAAAACACCTGAAGATTATTTAAATGTAAGTTTAGAAGAATTACAAGATGATATTAGATCGATAGGTTTATACCGCAATAAAGCTAAAAACATACAGAAATTATGCCAATCATTATTAGATAACTATGATGGTATCGTTCCACAAACACATAAAGAACTAGAATCATTAGCTGGAGTAGGTAGAAAAACAGCTAACGTAGTCATGAGTGTTGCTTTTGGAGAACCATCACTAGCAGTGGATACACATGTAGAACGTGTTTCAAAACGATTAGGAATATGTAGAATTAAAGATAATGTTCGACAAGTAGAAGATAGACTATGTAGCATTATCCCTAGAGAACGTTGGACGAAAAGTCATCATCAACTTATATTCTTCGGAAGATACCATTGTGTAAGTCGTAAACCAAAATGTGAAGTATGTCCTTTATTAGATGATTGTAGAGAAGGGCAAAAACGATTAAGAGCAGGATTAGTAAAGGTTGATGGCGCATGATAGATAAAAACGACTTTCTAGAACTAGAAGAACAAATAGAACCGTTAGTAAAGCAAAAGCAATTAAAAACTGATATAGCACGTCAACTTCTAGATCAATATTACAAACTAATTATGGACTATTTTAAACAAATCAATGAAATAGAAGAGTTTGATATAGGTAATATAGAACAATATCCAGTAGTACCTATGAACTTTTCAGAAAGATATCAATATATTAATCAGCGAATCTATCACTTTATGGGATATAGACAAATGGTGACACTTAAAGATGAATTGATTAAGATGAATGCGAGATATCAATTGCAACTAAAAAGAAAACGAAACTCACAAAAATAAAAGGTCTTTTCATTAGATAAATTATTCTAATGAAAAGGCTTTTTTATTGGACGAGGAATTTATATTTATGGGGGCTAAAGAGCTTGTTTGAATGGACTTGCACGTTAGCAGGTGATTTTACATTTATTATTGTCACGTTTTCTAAGAAATGACAACAACTGCGCCCTAAACAACACTATTTTGTATCATACAAAAAAATGGTAGCTCATATGAGCTACCATTTTTCTTTAATTTTCATCTTTTGCTTGTTCTGCAGCTTGTTCTGCTGAACTAGAGCTGGATGAGCTATTAGTGGAACTATCACTTGAGGAATCATCTTCATCACCATCAGAGTCGGAGTCAGAGGATTCTTCAGTTGTAGGTTGTTCCGTTGTTACATCTTCATTACGTGCTTGTTGTGGAGATGTATTAGATTGTGTTGAATTCTGTGTTGAGTTTCTTTGTGTTGTTTGTGCTTCATTTGTATTTACGTTGTTATTGTTGTTTGAGAAATTGTAACTGTCATTGTTTTCTTGTTCGTTGCCAGTGTCTGGTGATGAACTAGTTGTTGTTTGATTATCCTCATTACCAGCAACACTTAAGCTCTTGCCGCTACCTGATACTGAATCTGGTTTTTCAAAGTCAGTGCCATCGTAACTTGAAATTTGACTCATTACATCTTTGAATAACGTTTGTGGTTTTACTTGTTCGTCATGTCCTAAGAATGAGTTTTCACCGTATTCTTTAACTTTAGTGAAGCCCATCCATACTGACATTGTGTACTGTGGTGTATAACCAGTAATCCAAACGTCTTTAGCTGCATTTTCAGGTAAGTTATATTCAGTGTAAACTTCGTCACCATAAGTACCTGTACCTGTCTTAGCAGCTACGTTAAGTCCGCTAATACCCATTCCGTAAGCTGAACCATAAGGATCGAATGTTCCTTTAAGCATTTCAGTTAACATATAAGCAGTGTAATCTTCCATAGCTTTATGGCTTTCTTTAGAGAACTTAATTGTTTCATCATCTTGTGTTACAACTTTTCTTATTGATTTAGCTTCGTTGTATGTTCCGCCGTTACCCATAGAAGCAAATGCTGATGCTAATTGAGTAGTGGAGAATTCAGATTGTGAACCACCAAGTACTTCTGATGGACCGATTGTATCTTTATAATTTAAGTTTACTTTAGATGCGAAGTCTCTAACAGCTTTCTCACCAGCGTTTTGGTTTGTTTCTTGCCAAGCTTTTAATGCTGGTATGTTATAAGATCTTGCAAGTGCATCAGCCATTGTTACTGAGCCATGTCCTTTACCATCATAGTTCTTAAATATGCTACCGTTAATATTATATTCATTTTCATCTTGGAACTTATGGTTTGTAGCATACTGCATATTTTCAATAGCTGGACCATAAGCAAGTAATGGTTTTAATGATGAACCAGTAGGGTGGGCATCTGTTGCTTGGTTTCTATCTACAACATCTTTATAATTCTTACCACCACTAATACCTACAAGTTTACCAGTCTTCGTATCTACTATTGAAGAACCAGCAATTTGGTCATCGTTTTTATAGAATGTACCATTGTCGATTGAATCTTGTAATGTTTTTTGTACACCTTTGTCCATATTTGTGTAAATCTTAAGTCCGCTTGTCATAATATCGTTTAATGACTGTTTCTTGAATGCTTTGTTTTCTTTAAGTTCTTGTTTAACGTAGTTAACATATGATGCATATTCATTGTCTGGTGTTTCAGTCATTGCATCGTTTCTTTCTTCTACAGTACGTTTGATTAAGTTTTTATCTATTGGTGTATCTTGTGCTTCTTTCATTTCTTTCTTAGAAATTCTACCATGTCTTTCCATTAAGTAGAGTACAGTATCTTTACGCTTTTCAGCACCTTCAGGATTATCATATATATTATATTGGTTAGGTACTTGAGGTAAACCAGCTAAATAAGCAGTTTCGGCTAAATTAAGATCTTTTAGCTTCTTATCAAAATAATATTTAGCAGCTGTTTGAGAACCGTAAATACCATCTGAATAGTAGATTTTATTTAAATACATTTCAAAGATTTCATCTTTAGAGTATTCTTGTTCTAATCTGTATGAAAGATAAGCTTCTTGTGCTTTTCTCTCTACTGATTTCTTATCTGTTAAGAATGAGCGTTTAACAACTTGTTGTGTTAATGTTGAAGCACCTTGTGAGCCAAATCCGCCCGTAAAGTTTTTCATAACAGCTCCAGATAAACGTTTGTAGTCTAAAGCACCATGTTCATAAAATCGATTATCTTCTGTTGCTAATACTGCATCTTTCATTTTGTCAGGAACATCATCAAATTTTACGTGTTCACGTTTTTGTCCCATGTATAAGGTTGTTACGAGGTTGTCGTTCTTATCGTAAATCTTAGTTGGTAATTGGTCTTTCAAAGCACTTTCATTGAAAGCAGGAGCTTTCCAAGCATAGTATGCAAATAATAGAACACCTACTATGACCATTGCCAAAAATGCTAGAACAAGGATACCAAACACCTTGATTATAGTTCTTTTGATATTCCTCTTCTTCTTAGGTTGTTCTTTGTTATTTTTACTATTAGAAGCTTTTGATTTACTCATTTGAGCGCCTCACTTTCTATTTTTATCAATTGATCAACTATTTTTATGTAGTCTATTCTAGGTCTATATTGGTAAGGAATTAAATAACCATCTCTTTCGATTTCTTGTTTAGTGATTGATTTTTTGCCTCCTGATTTATATCTGTCCCAATATACCATGAATTTCCTAAAAGGCAATAAAAATACGCTATCATGGTAGCTGAATTTTATCAATAAAAAACATATGCCTTTTTGTTTTAAAATTTGGTTCATGTGAGAAACTTGATGATCATGAATGTTATTTAAAGGGAAACTCGTTTTGTTTTTAGTTTCTTTGGCTTCAAAGTCAATATAATATCCTTGGTAAATACCATTATAATCTGTAGTAGAAGGCTTTCTAAAATAAGCTTCCTTAATAACAGCTTTTTGTCTCTTCGGATAATCTACATCAACAATTTGCACTGGTGTCGGTTTTTTATGAATAACTGCGATTTCTTCTAATCTATAAAATTGATTAGATTTATCAATTTCCTCTTCTAAATTCATCCCACGTTTACCATATTGTATTTTACTATAATTTGTCTGGGTTTGCCGTGAGACTTTAGAAGTATTTTTTGAAACTTTTTTACCATTTGGATAATTCAAATACATCACCTAACTTTACTTCATAAAAACTCTACATATTATACCTTATTTCATTATAAGTTACAAAAGTTTTTTATGAAACATATATATTCTAGAACATACCTAGTTATGTTATCATTTTATCGTGAGGTATTATAAATTACAAACTGATTGATAGTAGGGATAAAAATGATTGAAACACTTTTAAATAAACTTACTGAAATGCAAGAAATTTTTAGTAACGCTAAAAATGATCATGAATATGATTTCTATAAAGATGTTGTACCTTTTGTTGAATATGTAGATGAATGTCTAGAACAATTTATACAACATAAAAATACAATATTACAATTACAATATATGAATGAACAAAAGTTCGAATTATTAATAGATAACTATAAAGAATTATCAGTAGAATGCCATTATAAACGTACAAGTAAAAAACTATTTCTAGAAAAACATAAAGCTGTTCAACATGATTTAAAATATATACAAACACATTTAGGTGATTTGTCATGAGTTCTATTTATTTTACAGGGTATAAGCCTTTTGAGTTAAATATTTTTAAAGATGACCAACCAGAAGTAAAAGTCATTAAAGCTTATATTAAAGAATTGATAGAAAATGAAATAGAAGAGGGGCTTGAATGGGTTATTATTTCAGGACAGCTTGGTTTTGAATTATGGTCCGCTGAAGTTACGATTGATTTAAAAAATAAATACCCAGATTTAAAGCTCGCAGTTTTGACTCCTTTTCTAAATCATTTTAATAAATGGAATGAAACAAACCAGCAAAAGTATCAAAACATCGTCATGAATGCTGACTATGTCAACGCTATACATCAAAGTGAATATCAAGGCGCGTTTCAATTTCAACAAGCTAATGATTTCATTTTAGATAATACTGACAAGACCATTTTATTTTATGACGACGAACAAGAAGCTTCACCAAAGTACTTTAAGACTAAGTTAGTTGATTTTGCGGAAAAGACAAATTATACTTATAATGTTATAACATTCATGGATTTACAGGATTTTATGGAATTTAATTATAATAATGGAAATGAATCTTATTAAATGAGGTGTAAAAATGGCTGATGTAACTTTGAAGTTATCTGCTAAAGATATTTACGAGAAAGAATTTGAAAGAGGTCTAAGAGGTTTCAAGACTGAAGAAGTCGATGCATTTTTAGATGACATTATTTCTGATTATCAAAAAATGGCAGACTTAAATAATGAAGTCATTAAATTAACTGAAGAAAATAGTAAATTAAATAAAGAAATCGAACAATTAAGGATTAGAGTTGCCTCAGGTAGACCACAAGGCTCTCAACAATACAGCTCTAATAACGTCGATATTTTAAAGAGAATTTCAAATCTTGAAAAAGCTGTATTTGGTGAATAAAAGATAGTTATTAATCATATTTTATGATATAATTCTTCTTTGAGTGATATTTCGGGTAATCGCTACGTAAAGTAGAGGAAAGTCCATGCTCACACATTCTGAGATGAATGTAGTGTTCGTGCTTGGTGAAACAATAAGCCAGGGCAATAATTGACGGCAACGAAATAACCTAAGTTTATTTTAAATATGGTTAGTGTAGTTTGAAAGTGCCACAGTGACGTAGCTTCTACAGAAATGTAGAAGGTGGAACGCGGTAAACCCCTCGAGTGAGCAATCCAAAATTGGTAGGAGCACTTCTTTGACGGAAATGAACGGAATAAGAAGGTATGTTAAACATACAGACAGATGATTATCACTGGCGTACGAGTGTAACTAGTACACGTTTGAAGTACTAAAGGACAGAACATGGCTTACAGATTTATCACTTACTAGTGTCGCTCTCCCACGCAGGAGAGCTTTTTATTTGGAAATAATATTAAATTTAATATAAAGGAGTATATACATGTATCAATTACTCGCTACTAGTCCAATGGGATTAGAATCAATTGTTGCTAAAGAAGTTCAAGAACTTGGCTATGAAACAACAGTAGAAAACGGTCGCGTATTATTTGAAGGTGACGAAACTGCAATAGTGAAAGCAAACTTATGGTTACGAACAGCTGACAGAGTCAAAATCGTAGTCGGACGCTTTCATGCTACCACTTTTGATGAACTTTTTGAAAAGACAAAATCATTACCATGGGAAAGTGTTATCGGAGCTAAAGGTATGTTCCCTGTTCAAGGTAAAAGTGTAAAATCTAAACTCTTCAGTGTTTCTGACTGCCAAGCAATTGTTAAAAAAGCAATTGTTGAAAGACTTAAACATGTATATAACATAAAAGGTTGGATTGATGAAACAGGTAGTAAGTATCAAGTAGAAGTTTCAATGTTGAAAGATGAAGCATTCCTTACTATTGATACTTCTGGTTCAGGATTGCATAAAAGAGGCTATAGATTAGCACAAGGTGAAGCACCAATGAAAGAAACATTAGCAGCAGCACTTGTTCGCTTAACGAATTGGAAAGGTGAAACACCATTTATCGATCCGTTCTGTGGTTCTGGAACAATTGCTATAGAAGCTTGTTTAATCGCTCAAAATATAGCACCAGGATTTAATCGAAGCTTTGCAAGTGAAGAATGGGATATTATACCAGAAGGTTTATTTGAACAATTAAGACAAGAAGCTGATGAAGCTGCTGACTATGATAAAGAAATTAATCTTGTGGCAAGTGATATAGATCCTAAAATGGTAGAAATAGCTAAAGCAAACGCTGATGAAGTAGGTTTAGGAGACGTTATCAAATTTAAAGTACAAGACGTTCACGATGTTTCAGTACCAGAAGGTCCAGTATCTATAATTGGTAACCCTCCATATGGAGAGCGTATAGGTGAGCGAAACGAAGTAGAAGCTATGTATAAACATTTAGGCGAAATTATAAATAAAAACAATCAAGTTTCACTTTATATGTTAACAAGCTATAAAGAATTCGAACATTTAATAGGTCGTAAAGCAACAAAACGAAGAAAACTCTTTAACGGTTATATTGAATGTACTTATTATCAATATTGGGGTAAAAGAAAATAAACCTTATTGTCATAGACAAATCAAACGCGAAGATGCGTGCTGATTTGTCTATTTTTTGTAGTAGGTGGGGTAGTTATTGACACTTCTCATCAAACGTGTCAATAACAGTACCCTTATTGTCTTTTCTCATCAAACGTGTCAACAACATATTGTAAAATCACTGGCTAACGTGCAAGTCCCATTAAACAAGCTCGTTAGCCAATATGATACTACCCAAAATTTATACTAGTTGTTATCTTTATGAAATTCATGGTTCATATTATAGCTAAATTTTATATTTCTTTTTTGTTCTGGAAAAAAATACTTAGTACAAATTCTTCTAACTGTTCTCTCTTTGAATGGACTGCACCAATCTATAGCTTCTTTAATTGTAAATGGACCTCTTTTTAGACAATATAATTCTCTTAAATTATTTATCAAAATTTCTTTATTTAATACATCCGTCTCACAATAAGTACAATAATTATATTTTTGTAAATCTTTAACAATGATAGTGTTTAATTTTTTACAGACTGGACACCTTATTCCTTTTTCAATGGTATTAAATTCGATAAAGTTTTCTCGTTGATAATATTTCGAATGTGTTTTTTCGTATTGTTTAATTTTATTTAAAATCAAAAAATCATTATTAGGACTTTTTATGGGAATAATTTTAGATAGGCTATTTAACTGATGGGGTAGTATAAAATTGTGATAAGGTAATTGTAAATGGTTCGTTAAAATAAAGCAGGAGTTTGTAAATACGACATATGATTCAATATTTACATTAATATCAAGCTTATTACATAAATATCTTAATTCGTGCTCAATTTTTTTCATTTGTATAAAAGGGGATTGAATTTGTGCACCTAATTTACTTTTCATAAAATTTTCTTCAAAATACCATTCCCCGCTAAAGTTTTTTATTTCAAATATGATTAATTTATTTTGATAAATTACTAGAAAATCTATTTGTGTATGATTATTATTTCCTATTTCTAAATTTCTAAAATAACATACATTGCCAGTTGCATCTAATAATGCTTTGAAATATTTTCACCATCATTTCCTGATTGCATAAATAATAAATCTTTACGATGGTCGTTATTGAGTATAACTCTTCCTTCTAAAGACTGAATATATAATTTATAATCTCGTTCGTTCATTTTTCTCCCCTTACAAAAATAGTATGGAACATGCACCTTAACTTAAAATAACATCTCATTTCACTGATTTACTCAGTTATAAATGAGATGTTATGTTTTATTTTGTTGCCAGGAAAGAACATCATAACTGTCCCACTCCTGTTCTAATTATAAAATTACCAAAGCTTGCCTTCTCCCATTCCTTTAGCTCCTGGTGGTGGGTCGGTAAACATTTGTCCGATAGGGAAGGTATAAGCGATTAAGATTAATAATACTGTAACAATGATTAAGAATCTCCAATTCTCTGCGAATTTAATAACTGGTGCGTCTTGATCTAAAGCTTCAGCTACTGGGTATTCTTCGTCTCCTTTAGGTGAAAGGAAAACTAAATGTATAAATACCATTACTACTAAGATAATTGATATAAATAGTATCGTTCCGCCAACTGCTTGCAGTATTTGATATGGAACCCATTCAGCTGCTTGTTTAGATCCACCGTATGTTGAAAATGCAGATCTTCTAGGTGCCCCTTTAACTAAACCGATATAATGCATTGCGCCACTCATAACCGTCATCCCAATTGCCCATGTATAACCTTGAATAATCGCTAATTTATTTGTAAACTTAGTTAATTTTCTACCTGTACAATGTGGTATTAACCAATACATCATACCAAAGAACGTTAGTATTACTGCTGAAGCAACTGTTAAATGGAAGTGTCCAGTAACCCAAATTGTATTATGAATTAATCCATTCATTTGTGCCGAAGCGTTTACTAAACCACCAGCACCACCTGGTATAAACGCTAGCATTCCTAAAAACGGTAATACAAATCTTGCATCATTCCATGGTAGAGATTTAAACCAACCGAATAAACCTTTATATCCTAATGAACGCCCATAATTTTCAAAAGTTGCAAAAAGGCTAAACGCTGTCATAAATGATGGTACGACAACCATGAATGTTAAAATAACTTGGAAGTATTTCCATATATCATCAATACCTGGTTCAACTAATTGATGATGAATCCCAACTGGAATACTGAAGAATAAGAATAGCATGAATGACATTCTAGCTAAATTGTCCGAGAAAGCTTTTGCACCAATAATTTTTGCACCAATAATTTTTGGAACAATAGCATACCAACACATATAAGCAGGCAAAAGCCAAAAGTAAACAAGTGCATGTCCAAAATACCAAAAGAGTGTTCTACTTAATGAGACGTCGACTCTTTCAACTAAACCTAAAGACCAAGGTATAAGTTGGAAAAGAACTGTTGATGCTACCCCTAAAGAGCAGACAATCCACATTACATCGTTAATCGTAACCATATAACTTAATAATGGTGATTTCTTACCAGGATTCTTTTTCTTAAATTCTGCATATTTTAAAATTTGTCCACTTACAGAAATCCAACTACCAACTACGACTAAAGCCATTCCAACATAGAATATAACGTGTGCTTTCAAAGGTACATAAAATGTATATAAAACAGTTGCCTTATTTAAAAGGACCATAGTTGCAGCCATTGCTGTACCTACAACCATTACCCAAAATCCAATCCAACCTAACTTTCTTTGTAGTGGTGACAGATTTCCTGCCGTCTTCGCTACTGCTGAATATTGGAATCCAATAATAAAGAAAGTCGTTAATACTAACGCTAATACAATACCGTGTACAGTAAGTATTTGATAGTATGAAATTGATTTAGGTAGTTGTAATAAACCTGATCTAACAAAAGTTTGTAGTAAACCTGCGAGTCCCCCTAGGATTAAACAACAAATTGCTACGTACATATGTGCCATAACAAGTTTACTATCTTTTTTGCTTAAACGTTCTATCATTTCTTATCCACAACCTTTATCATCGACTTCATATCGGCATGTCCAATACCACAATATTCATTACATAAAATGAGGTATTCACGTTTTTCGTCAAACTTTTTTTCATACTGACTTATGTGTCCAGGTTCTAACATCATATTTACGTTCGTACCTGGTAAACTAAAGCCATGTAACGTATCTTTGCTTGTAGCAATGATTTTTACTTTAGATCCTTTCGGTATTTCAACCTTTGCTGGTTGATAGCTAAATGCTGAAGCTACGAATACAAGTTCATAGTCATAGTCTTTCCCGCTAACTTTGTGCAAACCTGGTTTATTAAATGGTTCAATTTCATCAACTCTATCAGGGTTAATGTATTCTCTACCTGATGCTGCTGGCGTGTGTCCGTTATGTAACGCCGTAATGATTAATATCGCTAAAAATAGAACTAAGGAACTGATTCCAGTTGTCAGCCAGATTTTTTCATACTTATGCACGTAAATCCCCCTTAAATTCTTACAAGATATAAAATGAAACAAATTACCCATAATACTGCAAAAATACCTCCTATTGTAAAAACTGAATACAATGTTCCACTTAAGTCTAAATCGTCATGTGAATGGTGTTCAGCTTCTTTAATCGTTTTATTATTTTGCCTTGTCATATGATTCATCCTTTCTTATATTCTCTTCATTACTTATAATAGAGTAGAGATTGAGAAAAATATGTGATTTAAATCACATTATCAAAATTATTTGCGCTTATTTAAAGGGGATTAATAATGAAAAGCAATCAAGAATCATTAGACTTATTATATAAATTGAAAAAAGAAATCGAAAAATCTTCGAACATTTCATTGATTAAGCAAATTAATGAAATGATAAAAAAAGTTTATAACAAACAATATACTGTAAGTTTTGTCGGCCACTTTTCTGCAGGTAAATCAACATTAATAAACAATGTCATTGGACAGAATATTTTACCGAGTTCACCAGTACCGACGACAAGTAACACTGCACAATTAATATCATCTAATCAAAATAGCATTTCGGTAAATTTAAATGATAATCAATATACAGTCGTACAAGAACAAGAAGACGTAAAGAAGTTAAATACTGAGGATAGGGAAGTAGAGTCGATAGAAATTGAATTTACGTCTGATAAATTTAATAGAGGATTTACTTTCCAAGATACACCGGGCGTAGACTCAATGAGTGATAATCATAGAGAAAGTGCTTTTCAATATTTATTAACATCAAATTACGTATTTTATACTGTCGATTATAATCATGTTCAATCAGACATGAATTTTAACTTTATAAAGTCATTAAACAAACTTGATATACCAGTCATTCTAGTCGTAAATCAAATTGACAAACATGATGATGAAGAAATTTCATTTGAAATTTATAAAAATCGTGTGAATAAAGCACTAAAAGATTGGAATTTAAACGTAGAAGAAGTATTTTATGTTTCTAAATTTGAAACTAAATATAACGAGAAAGAAAAGTTTAATCATTTTATTCACGAATTAGATAAAAATAGAACAGAACATCAACATTTTATTGAACGCGTGACAAATTATATTAAAAACGATCAACTAGAATATATTAAGAATAATATGGAAGACATTCTATCTGAAATCGATTCTACTGAAGAAACTTTTGATGAAGATTACAAAGCTTACAAAGAAAAGTACAACGTACAAAATGAGCATTCACTTATACAAAATAAAGATGAATTCAGACAAAACTTAAAAGACACGAGAAAAGAAATATTAGATAATGCTTATTTAATGCCTTATGAAATGAGAGAAACAATTAGAAAATATTTAGAAACAACAGCGAAGGAATATAAGGTTAAATGCTTATTTAATAAAGAAAAGAAAAAAGAAGCCATACAAAATGAAAAATTAGATTTAGTTAAAGAACAATTAGATTTAAAAATTCATGATGAAATAACTAAAGTATGGATTAAGTCATTAGAAAATTTAAATAAATATATTAATGACTCAAATCTGTTTGAAAAAATAATTAATCAAAAATATACAATTTCTAAAGAAGCTTTAGCTGAACATGTACAAGAACAACCGAACATTACTAATGACTATGTCTTAATATATACAAAAGGTATTACGGATATCATCACAAGACAAATTCGAAATGAAACGAATAGTATAATAGAAGAAATCGTTCAAAATAGCGAAGTAAAAGTTAATTCAAATGAAAATACGGATCAACTAAGCTTATATGAAGAATATATAGAATATAACGAATTATTAACTTCGCTCGTAACAAATAATTTCCAGCATTATTATATACACTTAGATGAATCTATAGATAAATTGATTGATCGTACATATGTAAAAATAGAAGACTTAAACATTAACAACAACGAAGCAAAAGTTAAAAAGACATCTGAGAACATAATTGAACACAAAGAAAGTAACATGGCATTATTGAAAGAAAAAGTTCAAACTTTATCTGATTTACCGATATATCAAAGTGAAGTAACAAATATTAAAAATCAAATAGAGCGAATGGATGAAAACATAACAAAAATTGCTGTTTTCGGTACATTTAGTGCTGGTAAAAGTAGTTTAATCAATGCTATCTTAAAACGACCAATACTATTAAGTTCACCAAATCCAACTACAGCTAGTATTACAGAAATTAGCTATGGTAATACACAAGAAGTGTTGTTTAAGACATATGATCAGTTATTAGAAGAAATAAATCATATTACGGAATTCGCTAATCAATCATATGAATCGATAGAATCATTTATTAAAGACAAGAATATTAAAAGTCATCCATCCTTATCAAGTAATCACTTAGCATTTTTTGAGGCGATAGAAACAAACTTTTATGAATACGTAGAAGCCTTAAATAATAATAAACCTGTACAATTTGAACTAGAAGAACTTGAAAAATTAACAGCTAATGATACACACGCTGCATTTGTTCATAAAATTCATTTAAGATTAGAAGAGGATTGGTTAAAAGATAAAGTTATAATAGACTCTCCAGGTTTGAACTCAAACAACCAACGTCATACAAGAGAAACTGAACAAATCATTGCATCTAGTGACCTTATCATTTATGTCAGCTACTATAATCATGCATTTACAGATAAAGATGGAGAATTTCTATCATATATGCGCGACATGAATAATTTGCAGCAATCTCAAGGTTTAAAATTCGTAATAAACGCGATTGACTTAGCTGAATCCGAAGAAGATAAAGAAGCTGTTATTTCATATGTAGAATCATCTTTAGATGCATTAAATATTAAACCTGAGTGTTACCCAGTCTCAAGTAAAAATGCTATTAAAGGATATGACGAATACTTCACAAAATTTATGAACGCGCTTGATCATTTTGTAAAAGTTGAAAGTAAACAAGTTCTACAGTCACAAGTAGAATCTAGAATTAATCAATTAGAAAATGAACTAGAACAAATGGTTACTACGTATAGACAAGATAAAGATCAATTCGAAAAAAGAAAAGATACTTTACTTAAATATAAAAATCAAACAAACTTTAACAATCAAATTGTCGTGAAGTCACATCATCAATTAGATAAAGAAATAGATGACCAACTATATTATCTAAAAGACAGACTCATGATTCAGTTAAATGATATCGTGAAAAAACATTTTAATACTTCAACCGTTACAAATGATTTCAAAACTTCATTACAAACGAGCACGAAACAATATATAGATGATATTAACAAAAAGTTAAGTTTGGAAAGTTCATTAATTACTGAAAGACTGAAGAATTTTTATAATAAAACTTTTGATGAATTATTAACACCTACAATAGTAGAATTAAATGAAGCATCAATTTTAATTTCTAAATTCAAGCACGAATTTGAAAATAAAGTTTCAGTTCATGCAATCAGTATCCATTTAAATGATTTAGCTGATAAAACTGTTCGAACAATATCTAAAAAAGATCTATTAAAAACATCTAAAGCTAAAGAGATTCAAAAAGGGATTCTAAATGATACAATGGAATTAATTGATTCTCCAATAGTAACTTTTGATGATGAAATTAAACAAAATTTAAACGGTTATGATGAACAAGCAGAACAATACATTGAAGAATACAATATAGAAACAAATAAACTTATCGATTCTTACTTATCTATTAATATTAATAATGATTTAATAGAAAGAATTGAAAAAATCTTAAAAGAAATATAGAGGCGAAATAAATGGCAAATAGAATTTTATTAATAGATGGAATGGCTTTATTATTTAGACACTTTTATGCGACGAGTGTACACAAACAATTTATGAGAGATTCAGCTGGTACACCAACAAATGCAATTCAAGGATTTGTAAGACACGCATTTACAGCTGTTAACGACATAAAACCTACCCATGTGGCAATATGTTGGGATATGGGTTCAAAAACATTTAGAAATGATATGTTTGAAGCATACAAATCAAATCGTGTTGCACCACCAGAAGAAATGGTACCTCAATTTGATAAAGCTAAAGATATAGCTTCAAAATTAGGTTTCTGTAACTTAGGCATTACTAATTACGAAGCAGATGATGTAATTGGTACTATTAGTAAAAAAGCACAAGCAAAGGGACATGAAACATATATCGTGAGCGGTGACAGAGATTTATTACAATGTATAGATACTGATGTACATGTATGGTTAACTAAAAAAGGATTTAACCTATATAATAAATATGATTTAACCAGATTTAGAGAAGAATACGGTTTAGAGCCATGGCAATTAGTAGATGTAAAAGCATTTATGGGTGATACAGCAGATGGTTATCCAGGTGTTAAAGGAATAGGCGAGAAAACTGCTATTAAATTAATACAAGAACATCAATCCGTAGAAAATGTTATGGCTAATCTAGAAACATTAACACCAGGCCAACAAAATAAAATTACAACTTATCAAGCTGACTTAGAAATGTCTAAACGTTTAGCAGCAATTCATACAAATGTACCACTTGAAACAGAAGAATTATTGGCAAAAATGGAATACAATCATCATATAGAAAATTCAATTACTATTTGTAATGAACATGAATTATTCGTTTCAAGTAAATACTTGATGAGTAATTTTTCATAATGACAGACGAGACTGGGACATAAATACATGTCTCAGCCTCTTTAATTATAATGGCAGTAGCTGACTGGATTGAAAAAGCGCTTATATCAAGCTTTTTCCAATCCTAGTCATCCTTGCCGGGGTGGGATTAATAAAGAATCAAGTGTTGATATTGGATTAATGAGGTAGAAAATCCAACTAAACCACGCTTTGTTGGATTAACTAAGCCGTAAATCCAAAGTAAATTATGATTTAGAAATTACCTTAATAACAACTAATACGATCAATGTAAAAAACGAGTCTGAGACATTTACTCATGTCCCAGACTCGTTTTTTAATTTATTTAGATTTTTTCAAATGCTTTCTTAAAGCAGTTTGAGCAAGTTGGTTCGCTTCCTTATTCTTAGCACGTGGAATCCATTTTACGAATACTAAATCAAATTTTGTTTCTAATTTTTTAAAAGCTTCAAAATACGGTTTAAACAAAGCGTTTTTAGTAAATCTCTTATTTAAACTATCTTCGATCAACTTAGAATCTGTATACACTAATGCTGTCTTTACATCTAATTCATGAGCTTTCTCTAAAGACTTTATAAAAGCTACCCATTCAGCACTATGGTTATCTAATGATCCGATGTACTCCGTAAAGTGATATCTTTCATTATCAATAATGATGACAGAAGCACAAGTACTTTCTCCAGGATTACCTTTAGTAGCAGCATCAAAATATATTTGTGGCATGATATTCAACTCTTTCAATTTAAATGTTCAATATTTTAAACTTACACGAACACCGGTCATACTTCAAACAAAACAAAGATTTATAATTAGTCTCCAACAAAAATAAAATTACATTTTCAAAACAAAAGTTTTTTACATTTTTGTGAATTTAAATAAATAAAACATAGATTTTTATAAAAATAGTATTTACATACAAAAATAAGGTGGTATACTAATTTGGTGCAAATTACAATTAGTTCCATTTCTTATTGGACGGAACTTGAAATAATTTTTTATTCTATGATTAAATAATTGAATTTGCATAAAATGATTGTGCACTTGACTCATATTAATGATTCAATTAAATAAAATGTACATCTTGTGATTAATATCAAAACTGAATAGTAAAAATGAATCGCCTTATGAGTTAAGTTGCTCTCCAAAAATAAAAATATAAAGGAGTTTACTGATGGATAAGCAACGGCGATTACAGAAGTTTAGTATTAGAAAGTATACTGTTGGAGCGTGCTCGATATTGGTCGGGACTCTCATATTCCTAAGCTCTCCAACAAACCATGCTTTTGCATCTGAAAATAATGTAGATGCTACTAAACTTGAAGTAACAGAAAAAGAGAAAGAAAATGAAGTAACAAAAGCTGAAAAGGTAATGTGACAATTACACCTACGAGTGCGATACCTGCAGGTGAAATCACGGCTACAGCGACAGATACAGCTGTTCGTCCAAATACTTCTTTACCTTCTACTCCGAAGGTAGCGACAAGACTTACAGACGCAGAAAGATTTAACCCAACTGGTAAAAATCAATCAGTTGAGTTAAAGGGTACACCAAACGCTGAACAGTCTATCAATACAACTGGCTTGCCTACTGGTACCCGCTACGAGTATACAGCAGCAGTAGATACAAGAACGACTGGTGATAAAAATGCGACAGTTCGTGTAACTTACCCAGATGGTAGTCATGATGACGTACCAGTTGTTGTAGAAGTTGAGGATAATACACCTCCAGTCGGTCCAAATCTTAACTATCAAAGAAGCGAGAAAGGTGTAGCAATCGGACCAATTACACTTCCAAAAGCGGCAGATAATAGTGGTGATATTGATCCAACAAGCGTAACTGGCTTACCGGCAGGTTTAACGTACAATAGTCAAACTAGACAAATTACAGGTACGCCAACTGCTGAAGGTAACAATAAAGTTATAGTTACTTATAGAGACCCAAGTGGTAATAGTATTACTAAAGCTTTTCAATACGAGGTAGTAGATACAACAGCACCACCTAAACCTGTTATTCAAACGGATTTAACAGAAAAAGCTGGTACAACGACACCGATTAGTGTAACTGCAGAGCCTAACTCTAGAGTTCAAATTTTTGATAAAGATGGTAATAAGCTTGGTGAAGGCACGGCAAACGCTCAAGGTAATGTCACAATTACACCTACTAGAGCGATACCAGCAGGTAGTGTAACAGCGAAAGCGACGGATGCATCTAACAATACGTCATTAGCATCTGATATAGTGAATGCTACTGTACGACGTACAGACGCAGATAGACTTAATCCAACTGGTAAAAAACAAACAGTTGAGTTAAAAGCGACACCTAACGCTGAACAATCGATTAATACAACTGGCTTACCGAGTGGCACGCGTTACGCGTACACAACACCTGTTGATACAACAACGACTGGTGATAAAAATGCGACTGTTCGTGTAACTTATCCAGATGGTAGTCATGATGATGTCGCTGTAGTGGTGGCAGTAAATGACACAATGCGTCCAACAGCACCAGATATTCAAGAAAAGAGAAGTGAAAAAGGTTCACCAATTCAAGCATTCACACTTCCAAAAGCGACAGACAATAGTGGCGAGATTAATCCAACAAGTGTAACAGGCTTACCGGCAGGTTTAACGTTTGATAACCAAACAAAACAAATTACAGGTACGCCAACGACTGGTGATAAAAATGCGACTGTTCGTGTAACTTATCCAGATGGTAGCCATGATGATGTCGCTGTAGTGGTGGCAGTAAATGACACAATGCGTCCAACAGCACCAGATATTCAAGAAAAGAGAAGTGAAAAAGGTGCACCAATTCAAGCATTCACACTTCCAAACGCGACAGATAATAGTGGCGAAATTAATCCAACAAGCGTAACGGGCTTACCGGCAGGTTTAACGTTTGATAACCAAACAAAACAAATTACAGGTACGCCAACTGCTGAAGGTAGAAGCACTGTGACGGTTACTTATAGAGATCCAAGTGGTAATAGTGTAACTAAAGAATTCATTTATAAAGTAATCGACTCTACACCGCCTGCGAAACCTGTTATCGAAACAGATTTAACAGGTAAAGCTACTAAGAAAGAACCAATTACTGTTAATGCCGAGCCTAATTCTAAAGTTGAATTATTTGATAACAAAGGTAATAAGATTGGGGAAGGTACGGCTGATGATCAAGGTAATGTCGTGATTACACCGACGAAACCAATACCAGAAGGTAATGTGACAGCGAAAGCGACAGATACAGCTGAAACACCTAATACTTCTGAAGCTTCTAATCCAAAGAAAGCAACTGATAATACAGCGCCTGCGAAACCTGTGATTCAAACTGACTTAAGAGGTAAAGCTGGTACAAAAGAACCAGTTACGGTTCAAGCTGAACCGAAATCTAAAGTGGAACTATTCGATAAAGATGGTAATAAGATTGGAGAAGGTACGGCGAATGACCAAGGTAATGTCGTGATTACACCGACAAAACCAATACCGTAAGGTAATGTAACAGCGAAGGCAACAGATACAGCTGAAACACCAAATACTTCGTTACCTTCTGATCCGATAAAAGCAACAGATACTACAGCGCCTGCGAAACCTGTCATTCAAACAGACTTAAGAGGTAAAGCTGGTACAAAAGAACCAGTTACGGTTCAAGCTGAACCAAAATCTAAAGTTGAATTATTCGATAAAGATGGTAATAAGATTGGAGAAGGTACGGCGAATGACCAAGGTAATGTCGTGATTACACCGACAAAACCAATACCAGAAGGTAATGTAACTGCGAAAGCGACAGATAAAGCTGAAACGCCAAATACTTCTGAAGCTTCTGATCCGATAAAAGCAACAGATACTACACCTCCTGGTAAACCTGTGATCGAAACTGATTTAACTGGTAAAGGTGGTACAAAAGAACCAATAACAGTCAAAGCTGAACCGGGCACTAAAGTCGAATTATTCGATAAAGATGGTAACAAAATTGGTGAAGGCACAGCTGATAATCAAGGTAATGTCGTGATTACGCCGACAAAACCAATACCAGAAGGTAATGTAAGTGCGAAAGCGACAGATAAAGCTGAAACGCCGAATACTTCTGAAGCTTCTAATCCGAAGAAAGCAACAGATACTACAGCGCCTGCGAAACCTGTCATCCAAACGGACTTAACGGGCAAAGCTGGTACAACTGAACCAGTTACAGTTCAAGCTGAACCAAAATCTAAAGTTGAACTATTCGATAAAAATGGTAATAAGATTGGTGAAGGTACGGCTGATGATCAAGGTAATGTCGTGATTACGCCGACAAAACCAATACCAGAAGGTAATGTAAGTGCGAAAGCGACAGATACAGCTGAAACGCCAAATACTTCTGAAGCTTCTGATCCGATAAAAGCAACAGATACTACACCGCCTGGTAAACCTGTGATCGAAACTGATTTAACTGGTAAAGGTGGTACAAAAGAACCAATAACAGTCAAAGCTGAACCGGGCACTAAAGTTGAATTATTCGATAAAGACGGTAACAAAATTGGTGAAGGTACGGCTGATGATCAAGGTAATGTTGTGATTACACCGACAAAACCTTTACCTGAAGGTGAAATAACAGCAAAAGCAACAGATAAAGCTGAAACACCGAATACTTCGTTACCTTCTGATCCAGTTGTAGTAACAAATCCTAAGGATACTGACAATGATGGTATTCCAGATGACCAAGACCCAGACATCGATGGTGATGGTGTGAACAACAAAGACGAAGGAGCTGCAGGTACTGATCCTACAAACCCTGATTCTGATGGTAACGGAACACCTGATGGCGACGAAGACGCTGATAAAGATGGTATTCCGAATAAAGATGAGTCTGATTCGAATGGTACAACTGTTACGGATAAAGACAAAGATGGTAAACCTGATATCACAACGCCAAAAGACACAGATGGTGATGGTACACCTGATAACCAAGATCCAGACATCGACGGTGATGGTGTGAATAATAAAGATGAGGAAGCTGCAGGCACTGATCCAACAAATCCTGATTCTGATGGAAATGGTACACCTGATGGCGACGAAGACGCTGATAAAGATGGTATTCCGAATAAAGATGAGTCTGATCCAAACGGCACAACTGTTACAGATAAAGACAACGATGGTAAACCTGATATCACAACGCCAGCTAAAGATTCTAACAACAACGGTACTGATAAACCAAATACTGATGGAAACGACAAACCAGGTAAAGATGATGGTACTGATAAGCCAAATACTGGTGGAAACGACAAACCAGGTAAAGATGATGGTTCTGACAAACCAAATACTGGTGGAGACGATAAACCAGGTAAAGATGATGGTACTGATAAACCAAACACTGGTGGAGACGATAAACCAGGTAAAGACAATGGCTCTAACAAGCCAAGTACTGGTGGAGACGACAAACCAGGTAAAGACGATGGTTCTAACAAGCCAAGCACTGGTGCAGATGACAAACCTGGTAAAGACAATACTACTAAACCAGCTGGAAAAGATGGCAATAAAGCAGATGATAACGGTATGACTAACAGTAATAACAACAGTAACAGCAAAGTAAATACTGACGATAAAGCTGATAGTTCAATGCACGAAAAACACAATTCTTCAATGAAACAACAAGGTACTACAAGTTCTAATGGTCAAAATGCAACTAGCAATATGAATAGTAAAGATCAACCATCTAAATCTGATTCAAATAAAGACCATAAAGGTGCAAAAGTATTACCAAACACTGGTGAAGAAGAAAGCAAACAAGCTGGTTTATTAGGTATCACTTCATTATTTGGTGGCCTAGCATTATTATTCAGACGTAAAAAATCTGAAGATAAAGAATAATATTCTCGATGATTTAAGTAAGTTTATTGCTTGAATTTATAAGAGAAGGGAGTGTAACAGAAATCTCATTTTGTTAAAAAGATTTCGTGGGCCCGCTCCTCCGGCAAGGGTGGCTAGGATTGAAAAAAGCTTACTATAAGCATATTTTCAATCCAGTCAGCCACTGCCTATATAAAGAAACAGCCTGAGACATTTATATATGTCCCAGGCTGTTTCCTTATTTCAATAAAAAATCGCTAACCCTTATAAGTATTAGCGATTTTAATTTACTTCTATTTATAATGTTACTCTACAATTTCCCCTTTACGATACATAGATTTAGCTATATAACCAAAAGGCACATTTGTGATTGTTGTTAGTAGTTTTAGGAAGTAAGTAGTTATAAATATTTCAAATAATACAGTTCCAGGCATATTGCCATAGAATGCGATTAGCACGAATATCGCTGTGTCAACAATAGAACTAATAGCTGTACTACCATATGCTCTTATGTAGAATGTACTGTCAGAAGAAAATTTCTTTTTAATGATATTAAATAATAGTACATCTAAATGTTGACCAATAATATATGCGAAAATTGAACCTAGTGCTATTCTTGGCACGATACCAAAAATAGTTTTTAATGCATCTTGTGATACATCTTCTTGTGCTGGTATAAATGTTAATGAACATTGTAATAATATAACCATTACAATGACGGAAGAAAAACCTAACCAAACTGCTTTCTTAGCTTGTTTTCTACCATATATATCATTTAAAATATCCGTTGCAAGATAAATTGAAGCGAACATTACATTTCCGAGTGTTGCACTCACTGAAAATAACTCTACTGTTTTAATAACTTGTATATTTGCTATAATAGTACCTACGGCAACCCAAACAAATAGACCTGTTTTTCCAAATATACGGTATAGAATCAACATTAATATAAATGTGATTAAAAAGGTAATAATACCAAATAATTCATTATACATAACTTTGTTCCTCCTAAATTTTGATATAGCGGGTGTTTAGAAACCGCGATATTCGAACTTAACAATTATAAAGGTCAAAGTTATAAAATGCAATAAGCTTTATAATCCACAATTTATAATACTAATGATATAATTACGGTCTAAGTAAGGAGTGACGCTTATTTTAGTTGAAGATGAAAAAATAGCTATTAAAAAAATAGATCAATTAATGGAGACATATTGCAAAGGATGTTTATTAAAAACGCATTATAGAGAGACGCAAGGCAAACATCAAGCTCATCAATATTGTATATCTGAATGTTCTATAGGTATACGCATAAAACAATTGGGAAACAAACTTCAATAAGGAGGATATTATGGAAATCGTAAGAGTAGAACCAACACCAAGTCCAAACACGATGAAAATCGTATTATCATTCAAGAAAGAGGATAGAACTTCTCAAACATATACTGAAGTCAACGATCACAACCCTGAATTTATCAATCGTATTTTACAGTTAGACGGTATAAGATCAGTCTTTCATGTTATGGATTTCATTGCAGTCGACAAAAAAGGTAAAGAAAACTGGGATACTTTATTAAAAGACGTGACAGCTGCTATTTCTGGTACAGAAGATGATAACGAAGAACAAGAAGCTAAAGTCAATGAACATTACGGGGAAGTTAAAGCTGAAGTATTAAGATTTAAAGGTATTCCTTATCAAATAAAATTAACAACAGAGAATGAAGAAAAAAGAAAACAGCTACCTGAGATTTATATTGATAGTATGTTAAAAGCAACTAAAGATGAGGACAACGTTGTATTTTTAAGAAAATGGGATGATTTAGGTATCCGTTATGGCGAATTAGATGATGTAATGGAAACTGTACAAGAAGAAATTCTTGCATTATATCCAGAATCAATTCTTGAAAATTTAGTTGAAGAAGCTTTAACTAAAGATATTACAATTCCAGAAAAACAATTCATCCATGTTAGTAAGGAAGAATTCGAACAAGAACAAGATTGGAAAACACGTCTAAGAATGTTAAATGATTTTCCAACGCCAACTGAAGATGACTACCCATTACTGGAAGTCGCACTTAATGACGAAAAGCCACAAATTAGACGTATGGCTGTTGTATTGTTAGGTATGATTGAGACGAAAGAAACATTACCTTATTTATATGAAGCTATGAAAGATAAAAATGTAGCAGTAAGAAGAACAGCTGGAGATTGCTTTAGTGATTTAGGCTTTAAAGAAGCTTTACCTGTTATGATTGAAGCTTTAGAAGACCCACAAAAAATCGTAAGATGGCGTGCAGCGATGTTTATTTTTGATGAAGGTGACGAAACTGCTTTACCAGCGCTTAAGAATAGACAAGATGATCCAGCGTTTGATGTTAAATTACAAGTTCAAATGGCTATTGAAAGAATTGAAAATGGCGAAGCTGCTTTAGGTTCTGTTTGGAAACAAATGGCTAACAGAAAAAGAGAGGAGAATTAATATGAATGCATATGAACAATATATGAAAGAATTAGCTCAACCAATGCGAAGCGAATTGACTGAGCAAGGGTTTGAAAGCTTAGAAACACCTGACCAAGTTAAAGGTTATATGGAAGACGCAGAGCAAAATGAAACAACATTTGTAGTTGTTAACTCTGTATGTGGTTGTGCTGCTGGATTAGCAAGACCTGCAGCTGTAACAGTCGCTTTACAAAATGATAAAAAACCATCTCGAACTGCCACTGTATTTGCTGGTCAAGATAAAGAAGCAACAGAAACAATGAGAGAATACATTGCGCAAGTTCCTTCAAGCCCTTCAATGGCTTTATTTAAAGGAAATGAACTAAAATACTTTATGCCACGTGAACATATTGAAGGAAGAGATATCCAAGAAATTTGTATGGATATAAAAGACGCATTCGATGAATATTGTGACTAATTTACGCATAACAACTTCAGTAAAAACAAATGCATCTCTCTACAAACAGGTAGAAGATGCATTTCATTTGCTGAATAAAAATAAATACATACAAAACATTTCTATTATAAAACGTAAAAAATTAACGATAAAACAGATTTTTAAATCTAATGACTCACCAGTTATCGTATTTGAAAATACTGGTCCAAAACTATATTTCACTTCAGAAATACCAATTTATTTTCATTTAGATACCGCGAAAGTAAAATTAAATATGGTAAAAAATCAACAGCAACCCATATTAAGTGAAATGATAAATCATATAACGAGTAAAGAAAGTTCATTTAATTTTGTTGATGGAACAATGGGTTTTGGTAGAGATAGCTATTTAGTATTAAAGCAATTTCCAAACGTTAACGTATTTTCTATTGAACAACACCCTTTAATTCATTTCGTAATTTCTGAAGGTATGAAACTACAACTCAACAATAACGAATTAAAAAGAATTCATTTTATAAATGAAGATTATAATAATTGGGTTAAGTTGAATGAAGAAAAAGTTGATATATTATATTTAGATCACATGTTCGAAAAAACTTTAATAGAAAGTGATAGAATGGGTGAACTTTCTAATAATATTCTTAAAATACAAGAATATAAACCGATAAAACACTATAAATACTTAATTTTAAAGGCGCGCTTTGACAGTTTATTATTTAAAGAGTTAAATGTTATACAATGCTTACGAAAAAGTTCGAAAACGCATTACGGCTTACGCGTAAACAATAGTAAACAAGCCTTATAACAAAAAAACAGAGAAAACCCTAAAATGAATAAAGGATTTTCTCTGTTTTTTAACTTTAAATGAAATGACACATTAAATATGCGTGCGTATCATTACTTATTCAGTGATACACATACTAATCATATAACATAATAATAAAAATAATCCCAAAGTAGCAAATATTTCATTCATTGAGATGGCCCCCTTTAAAGTAATGGTTATTATATTTATCTCTATTATACATAAATATCAAAGGAGTTTCTATATTATATCAGTAGTAAATTATAAGTATTTTCGTTAATATAGAAAAGAAGAATAAAGATTAAAAAGAGGTGCTCGTATGAATAACTTTGATGAAGCATATCACGATTTATGCCGCAAAGTATTAAATGAAGGCGAAAATAAAGACGATAGAACTGGTACAGGTACAATTTCAATATTTGGTCATCAAATGAGATTTGACTTGTCAGAAGGGTTTCCACTACTTACAACTAAAAAAGTTTCATTCAAATTAATTGCCACTGAATTATTATGGTTTATTAAAGGCGATACTAATATTAGATATTTATTGCAATATAAGAATAATATCTGGAACGAGTGGGCATTTAAGAAATGGATAGAGAGTGATGAATATACTGGCCCAGATATGACAGACTTCGGTAGAAGATCATTAGTTAATGATGAATTTAATGAACAATATAAAGAACAACTCGCAATCTTTAAGGATAAAATTTTAAATGATGATGAATTTATGCGTAAATATGGTGATTTAGGTAATGTTTACGGTAAACAATGGAGAGATTGGAAAGATCAAAACGGACAAAGCTTCGATCAACTTCAAACTTTAATTGATAATATTAAAAATAATCCGAATTCTAGAAGGCATATAATCTCAGCATGGAACCCAACTGAGATAGATACAATGGCTTTACCACCTTGTCATACATTATTCCAATTTTACGTAAAAGATGGTAAATTAAGTTGCCAACTTTATCAAAGAAGTGCTGATATATTTTTAGGTGTACCTTTTAATATAGCAAGTTATAGTCTTTTAACACATTTAATAGCTAAAGAGTGTAATCTTGAAGTAGGAGAATTTGTACACACATTCGGTGATGCTCATATTTATAAAAATCATATAGATGCTGTTGAAGAACAATTATCAAGGTCTTCATACAATCCACCTAAACTAAATATCAATACAGAAAAATCACTATTCGATATAGATTATGAAGATTTAGAAATTCAAGATTATCAATCACATCCAAGTATAAAAGCACCTATAGCGGTTTAAAGGAGAATTTAAATGAAATCAATTATTGTATGTCATGATCAAAATAGAGTAATAGGATTAGACAATAAAATGCCTTGGCATTTACCAAACGATTTAAAAAGAGTGAAAAATTTAACATCGGGTAATACAATTGTGATGGGTAGAAAAACATTCGAATCAATTGGTAAACCATTACCGAATAGAAGAAATGTTGTTTTAACTTCTAATGAATCTTTTTATCACGAAGGCGTAGACGTGATTCATTCAATCGATGAAATAGACCAATTAGAAGGCCATATATTTATATTTGGTGGGCAAGGTTTATATGAACAAATGATGTCACGTGTGGACGATATGTATGTAACTGTAATAGAAGATAAATTTCAAGGAGATGCATTCTTTCCACCTTATACCTTTAATGAATGGAATGTAATTTCATCTGAAGCAGGAGAATTAGATGAAAAAAACATACTTCCACATACTTTTATGCACTTGGAAAGGATAAAATAATATGTTAAGAATGGCTAGAACAGTTGGTTGTATTATCGGTTATGCTGCACTTGTATCAACTCAATTACCTAAACTTAAAGAAAAGAAAAACCAAATAGACGATATTAGAAGCCAAGATGAAATGACATTTCTATACGCACAGAGATGGTCTCAAAAAATATTAAAATCTGCAGGCGTAAAGGTACATTTATCTGGTCGTACAGAACCTCTAGATGACCCAGTGCTTTATGTATCGAATCATGAAGGTAATTTTGATATCCCAGTTTTGATTAATCAATTACCACAACCTTTTGGTTTTATTTCAAAAAAAGAAGTTGAAAAAATCCCTTTTTTAAAACCATGGATGGAAGAATTAAATTGTATTTACTTAGATCGTTCTAATCGACGAGCAAGTTTACAAATGATTAAAGATGGTATTAAAAAATTAAAAGAAAAACATTCTTTATTGATTTTTCCTCAAGGTAGTAGAAGTAAAGGCCAAGAGATGCAAGAGTTCAAGGCTGGTTCATTGAAATTAGCTAAATCTGCTCAAGTTAAAATTGTGCCAGTAGCAATATACGGTACATCTCAAATAATGGAGAAATATCAATCAAGAAAAATGGTGCCTGGTGATGTCTATGTACATATACTAGACCCTATTGACCCATCAATATTTGAAGATAAAACGATGCAGGAAGTTAGTCACTTTGTTCAAGATCAAATTAGCCTTTCTGTTCAATCGTTAAAGGAGAAAAGCAATGAATAAAATTAAATTAGTTATTGATTCAACTACGGATTTGCCAAAAGATTATTTAGAAGAACACGATATTAGTGTTGTACCTTTAAATATAGTAATTGACGGTGTTACTTACGAAGACCAAACAGAAATCAGTTCTGAAGAGTTCTTATTGAAAATGAGAGAAGCTGAAAACTTACCTAAAACGAGCCAACCAGCAATAGGTAAGTTAGTTGAAACTTACGATAAATTAGGAGAAGACGGTTCAGAAGTCATCAGCATTCATATGACATCTGAATTATCTGGTACTTTTAGTGCAGCTCAACAAGCTAGCCAAATGACAGAAACAAAAGTTACTGTTATCGATAGTAAATTCATTTCTTTAGCATATGGATTTCAAGTAGAAGAGATTGTTAAATTAATTAGCGAAGGCTATTCATCAGAAGAAATTGTTAAAGAACATGAAAATATGAAATCTAACATGCGTTTATTTGTTGTTATCGGTAATATAGATAATTTAGTTAAAGGTGGAAGAATAGGTAAAGCTAAAGCTTTATTAGGTTCATTGATGAACATTAAACCTATTGGCGAACTCATTAACGGAAAGATAGAAATGATTCATAATGCTCGCACTCAAAACGCTGTCGTTAAATTTTTACTTAAAGAGTTAGATGTATTCTTAGAAACTAAAGAAATCATCAAAGTCGGTATAGCTGATGCAAATGCAGAAGATTTGGTGAATAAATTAATGAATTCAATTAAAGAAAAAAAAGATATTCATAACTTTGATACAGCAATTACGACACCAGTTGTTTCCACACATACAGGTGAAGGTGCTATAGGCGTGTTTTATTATGGAAAATAAAAATTGGATGAATAATCGCTTTTGGTTTTATGCTTTTACTATTCTTATTGTTCTAATACTTATAGCGATTATTTATGTGTTCACTTCAATAACTGATTCATCTAAACCTGTAAATGAATCAAATGAACAGACGTCCAAAGATTTCACTGTTTCTTTTAATAATGCAGAATTACAATCTCTTATGAATGCCACTTTAAAAGATTATGACATCGAAACAGAAATAACGGAGAATGACTTAATTTTTAATACGACGACTCAAGTTTTAAATAGGGATATTAACATTAAGTTAGATACAATACCTACAAAAGTAAATAAAGATACTATTAAATTTAAAATACAATCAATAGATATTGGTAAATTAAATATTTCAAATCCTTTTGTATTATCTCAAATTAAAAAGTATAGTGATTTACCAGAATATATAAATATCGATCCAAAAGAAGAAACTATATATTTATCTTTAGATAAGATAGATATCGATAATGTTGATGCAATCCAAATTCAAACGTTAGATATTTCGGCAAAAAAATGGTATTTTGATATTAAGTTAAAGTAAATCAACAAGGGAGGCGCAACAATGGCATATGCAACTTTAGCGGGTGGATGTTTTTGGTGTTTAGTTAAACCATTCAACGAATACCCTGGCATTAAAGAAGTGACTTCTGGTTATAGCGGTGGTCATGTTGAAAATCCTACTTATGAAGAGGTATGTACAAATCAAACTGGACATGTTGAAACTGTTCAAATTGAATATGATGAGAATATAACTGATTTCGAAGCTATTCTTGATATATATTTCAAAACTTTTGATCCTACTGATAATAAAGGGCAATTCTTCGATAGAGGAGAGAGTTATGAACCTGTAATTTTCTATCATGATGAAAATCAAAAGAAAGTAGCTTTAAATAAAATAGACGAACTAAATGAGAGACAAATTTTTGATAAACCCGTAATTACACCAGTGAAACCTTATAAGAATTTCTATCCAGCCGAAGAACATCATCAAGATTATTATTTGAAGAACCCGGCTCATTATCAAGGTTATCAACAAGGTTCTGGTCGTAAAGCTTTTATAGAAAAACATTGGGGGAATTAAAGTGTTAAAAAAATCAAAAGACGAATTAAATGAAATGGAATACCTTGTAACACAACAAGATGGTACTGAACCACCTTTTCAAAATGAATATTGGAATCATTTTGATAAAGGTATATATGTAGATAAGTTATCCGGAAAACCATTGTTTACATCTGAAGAAAAATTTGAATCAGATTGCGGTTGGCCTAGCTTTTCTAAAGCGTTAAATGACGAAGAAGTTATTGAGCTAGTGGATAAAACACATGGCATGGTTAGAACTGAAGTACGCTCAGAAGATTCTAACAGTCATTTAGGTCACGTGTTCAACGATGGACCTAAAGAAGCTGGTGGATTAAGATATTGCATCAATTCTGCAGCAGTTCAATTTATCCCGTATGAAAAGTTAGAAGAATTAGGATACGGAGATTTAGTACATCATTTTAAATAACAGGGGAGACGATTAACATGTTTAAAAAATTATTTGGCGGTAACAAGACAAAAGACGTAAATGTAGAAGTATTTGCACCAATTTCAGGTGAGTATGTAGCAATAGAAGATATACCTGATCCAGTATTCGCTCAAAAAATGATGGGTGAAGGGTTTGGTATCAAACCTGCAGAAGGTATTGTAGTAGCTCCTTTTGACGGTGAAGTTGTTAATGTATTCAAACCTTCAAATCACGCTGTAGGTGTTAAAGCAGCAAATGGACTTGAAGTTTTAGTTCACGTTGGATTAGAAACAGTTCAACTAGGTGGAGAAGGATTTGAGGCACTTGTAAATACTGGTGATAAAGTTACAAAGGGACAAGAATTATTAAAATTTGATATCGATACGATCGATTCAAAAGTAAAATCTACTATCAGCCCAGTTATTATTACTAATACTGATGATGCTGAAGAAATTAATATCGAATCTTTAACTAGTCTTCAAAAAGGCGAAACTAAAGCAATAGATGTGAAAATGAAATAAATGAAACAGTATTCATTTTATCAATACGCACTAACAAAACGTAATGAAAACAGCGAAATGGGAAAATTAGCAGACTTAATTTTTCAAGATTTATCTTTTCCGAAGTTTTCAAATGATTATCATACACTCTCAGACTATTTAGAAACAGAAGTAATGTTTACTCAACCAATGAGCGTATTTGATGATTTATACGAATCGTATGAAGAATGGTTAAAGTTCTAAAAGTTTACACTTTGGTGTTTTGAGCACCAAAGTGTTTTTATTTGATTGGATAAACTGTTAAAATAAATTATATTTGACAAGAAAGTTGTGAGATCATGAAATTATCAAATGACAAAAATGATAAGCAAATAACAATGCCACTGTATAAATTACTCATACTTTTATTTATAACAGTATTTTTAACATCTGTTGTTACATTTGCTTCATATAAATTCGGCTTAAATTATGGCAACGATAAACAAAAGAACATTAATAAAATTGAAAAAGTATATGAACAAATTGAAGGTGATTATTATAAGGATGTTGATGAGGATAAATTGACTAAAGGTGCAATTGATGGAATGGTCAAATCTTTAAATGATCCGTACAGTGAATACATATCTGCTGAAGATACTGAAAGTTATAATCAAGAAATTTCTGGAGACTTTGTAGGTATAGGTGCTGAGATGGAATCTCATAATAATTATGCACGCATTACAAGCCCTATGAAAGATTCTCCTGCTGAAAAAGCTGGTATTAAGTCTTTAGATGTTATCACTAAAGTTAATAACAAATCTATTAAGAATAAATCGTTGAATGAAATTGTTAACCAAGTAAGAGGTGAAAAAGGCACAACAGTTACACTCACAATCAAAAGAGAAGGTAAAGAACCTTTTGATGTAGAAATTAAACGAGATAAAATACATGTTACGAGTGTAGATTATAAGAAAAAAGATGATACTGGTATCATTTCTATTTCTAAATTCCAGGAAAAGACAACAGAAGAACTTAAATCAGCTATTAAAAAAGCTAAAAAAGACAATGTTAAACATGTCGTATTAGATTTAAGAAACAATCCTGGTGGTCTTTTAGATGAAGTAATCACGAGTGTTAACCTTTTCGTTGATAAAGGCAAACCAGTCATTTATCTAGAGACAAAAGGAGACAAACCTGAAGCAGTAAAAACTGAAAAAGATAAAATGTCAGGTATCGATGATATGAATTATTCAGTATTAGTAAATAAAGGTTCAGCTAGTGCTTCTGAAATATTCGCCGGGGCATTACAAGATTATAAAATTGCTGATGTAGTTGGAACGACAACGTTCGGTAAAGGCATTGGACAAAGTCATCAATCATTTGATGATTCATCTATATTAAAATATACAAATATGAGATGGTTGACGCCAAATAAATCTTATATTCATAAAAAAGGAATTAAACCTAATAAGGAGATCAAGGCACCTAAATATGAAGAAATTGAAATTATAAGTCCTAAAAAATCATTCCAAAACGGTGATAAAGCAAAAGAAGTGAAATCAATTAAGATTGGGCTAGATGCGTTAGGGTATAATGTAAGCAATGAAAATGAAAACTATGATAGTGAATTAGAAAGCGCAGTTAAAAATTTCCAACAAGATCATAATCTTAACGATGATGGTATATTTACAGATAAAACAACAGAAAAATTTATTGACTTAATGCGCAATAAAATTCAAAAAGAAGACATTCAACTAGATGATACGATTAAATACATTCATCAATAAGTGAGGGATCAACAATGAGAAAAGCAACACATTCAGATATGGAAATCATTAATGAACTAACAAATATGGCAAAATCCATCATGAAGTCAGATGATAATCCACAATGGGATGAAGCATATCCTTTAGAAAAAGATTTCTATACCGATATAGAAAATGGTCATTTATATTTGTATGAGTTAAATAATGAAGTGGTAGGTTATGTTTGTATCAACCAATCACAAGCAGATTGGTATAAGCAATTTAACTGGCCTGTACCAATTGATAATGCTGTAGTCATTCACAGAATGGCTACTAACCCAGAGTTTAAAGGTATAGCCGATAAAATGATGCAATTTGCTATTGACGTAGCTAACGAAAATAATGTAAAAGTTATATTGACTGATACATTCTCAAAAAACAAACGTGCTCAAAATTTATTCAGTAGATTTGATTTTAAATTTATTGGAGAACATGAATCGAACGAATTTCCATTTGATAAAAATGCACCATTTTATGCGTATTATAAATTGATAGATTAGAAGGAGATTTAAAATGAAAAAAATAGCATTTACAGGTGGCGGAACAATTGGACACGTCGCTGTTAACTTAGCACTCATTCCAGAAGCTGAACAACGTGGCATCGAAACTGTTTATATCGGTTCAAAGAATGGTATTGAAAAAGATATGATAACTGATTCAGCAAAAAACACTAAATATATTTCGATATCTAGTGGTAAATTGCGAAGATATTTGTCATTTGAAAACTTAAAAGATGTATTCAAAGTATTAAAAGGTGTATTAGATGCTCGCAAAGCATTAAAAAAAGAAAAACCAGATCTAGTATTCTCTAAAGGTGGTTTCGTAAGCGTGCCGGTAATCATCGCTGCTAAATCATTAAAAATACCAACTATTATTCATGAATCTGACGTAACACCAGGTTTAGCTAATAAAATATCAATGAAGTTTGCTAATAAAATGTATACAACATTTGAAGAAACATTAAAATATGTTCCTAAAGAAAAATCAGATTTCATTGGAGCAATTATTAGAGAAGACTTAAGAGATGGTAAGAAAGAAAAAGGATACAAAATAACAGGATTTAATGATAAATTACCTGTTCTATTGGTTATGGGTGGTAGTTTAGGCTCTAAAATATTAAACGAAGCTGTTCGTGAAAATTTAGATTACTTAACTAAAAAATATCAAATTATACATTTAACAGGTAAAGGTCATAAAGATGAAAGCATTCAAAATGATCACTATGTTCAATACGAATTTGTCTCATCAGAACTTATGCATTTTTACGCTATTTCTGACACAGTAATCAGTCGAGCAGGAGCAAATGCTATTTATGAGTTTGCAACTTTAAAAATACCTATGTTGCTAATTCCTTTAGGATTAGACCAATCTCGTGGTGACCAAATTGATAATGCTAAAATTTTCGAAAAAAATGGTTATGCTAAAGTTATACAAGAAAAAGAAGTGAATCAAAATACATTAGTTAGAAATTTAGATCAACTTGAAAATGAACGTGAAACGTTGATTGAAAATATGTCTAAATTTAAAGAAAGTTATACAAAAGAATCATTATTCAACAAAATTGAATCTGATATTCAATAATATTGGAGGTATTATATGAGCCAAGCTAATCGAACGTTATTAATACTAATATTTAGCCTGATTTTCGGGGTTATAGCTTTCTTTCATGAATCACGTTTAGGAAAGTGGATAGACAACGAAGTTTATAACTTTATATATTCTACAGAAAGTTTTATTACAACTTCTATTATGCTTGGTTTCACTAAAGTTGGAGAAGTATGGGCAATGATTGCTTTATCACTGTTAATTATTTGTTATCTTAAATTAAAAAGGTTAAATATCGAAACATTATTTTTTGCATTAACAATGATTCTATCAGGTACTTTAAATCCACTATTGAAAAATGTTTTCGATAGAGAACGTCCAACATTACTGAGATTAATTGATATTTCAGGATTTAGTTTTCCGAGTGGACATGCAATGGGTTCAACAGCATTTTTCGGCTCGATTATGTACATTGTTTTTAGAGCTTCAAAACGTTCAATGAAACCTTATTTAACAGGAATATGTGTCATTTTTATATTAATGATATCTACTTCTAGAGTTTATTTAGGAGTCCATTATCCAACTGATATTATCGCAGGTATTATTGGAGGTATTGTTTGTATTCTTTTAGCTCAATTAATGCTTAAAAATAAATTAGATATTAAAAAAACATCCTAGTGATTTGGACAGAATCACTAGGACGTTTTACTTTTATGGGCATAAAAGGGGGTTATAGAAAATGTTCAATCCATACTTAGAGGGGGAACTCTTTTATTTGATTGAGAATCATTTTCAATTACTATTATAACTAATTGAGAATGAATGTCAATTAGTTTTTTTAATTTTTTACTATTTTAAATGATAAAATAGTTTTGCTCATATATAATGAGCATGTGAAACTTGAAAATGTTATCTTTTACTAGAGGGGGAACTCTTTCATTGATAATCATTTCCAATTACTATTATAACTAACTGAGAACGATTGTCAATTATAAAGTGAAAAAAATTAAAAAATTTGAGGTGTCATCATGAAAAAGATACTCATCATTGAAGATGAACAAAATTTAGCAAGGTTTATAGAATTAGAATTAAAACATGAAGATTATGAAGTAGAGATATGTTATGACGGTGAGAGCGGGCTAAATCAAGCTTTAACTGACGATTATGATTGTATACTATTGGACTTAATGTTGCCTAAAATGAACGGTCTAGAAGTATGTAGACGTATACGTCGAGAAAAAAATACGCCTATCATTATGATTACTGCTAAAGGTGACACTTATGATAAAGTCATCGGTTTAGATTATGGTGCTGATGACTACATAGTTAAACCTTTTGATATTGAAGAATTGTTAGCTAGAATCCGAGTTATTATACGTAGAAATGTAACATTAGAATCTGACACTAGTACTATTGAAATTAATGATATTAAAATCGATAAAAATGCTTTTTCTGTTTATATAGGTGGAGAATCAGTTGATTTAACTAAAACAGAGTATGAATTATTATTATTGCTCGCTGAAAATCAAAATTATGTATTACAGAGAGAACAAATTTTAAATCATGTTTGGGGCTACGAGTCAGAAGTGGAAACAAATGTAGTAGATGTTTACATACGTTATTTAAGAAATAAATTGAAACCGTTCAAAAAGGAAAACATCATCGAAACGGTTAGAGGAGTGGGGTACGTGATACGTTCATGAAACAACAATCTTTAAAGACAAAATGGATGATGCTTACAACCACGATTACATTTATCATTTTCGCATTGTTTAGTATGTTTATCATTTATTTTATTAGCTTATATTTAAAAGACCAAGAAACTGGAACTGCAACGAGAAGCGCGCAAGATACCGTTAATTTGCTTCAATCTAAGACATTAGGACAAATTACTTCAACTGATATAAACGCGACGATAACAGACAATCAAAAAATGATACTTTTTGATAAATTTGGTAAGCCAATGTTTGAAGAAACACATAATGACAAATTGAAATATACTCCTGAATTTAAACGTGTTAAATCAGTAGAAATATATGAAATGCATGTCGATAACAAATCTTATTTAGTCGTTTATAGTCCAATTAATACAAGCTACTTTAATGGCTATGAAGCAATCGTTCATCCTTTAGATAGCTATGACGCCATTATTAAATTCATGATTATTTTAGCCAGTATATTTGGATTAACTGCTTTATTCCTTATCGCAATAATAAGTTATATTTTCTCATCACAAATTACGAAACCAATTACGATACTTTCAGATAAGATGAAACAAATTCGTCGAGATGGGTTCCAAGAAAAATTAGAAGTACCAACTAATTATGAAGAAACAGACGATATGATCCAAACATTCAATAACATGATGGAACAGCTAGAAGTTTCATTTGATCAACAAAAACAATTTGTGGAAGATGCTTCACATGAATTAAGAACACCATTACAGATTATTCAAGGGCATTTGAACTTAATTCAAAGATGGGGAAAAAACAACCCAGAAGTATTAGAAGAATCATTGGATATTTCCATTGAAGAAATGGAAAGAATTACGAAATTAGTGGAAGAATTATTATTACTATCTAAGGATTCAAGAACAAGCGCAAGTGATGATAATGATATCGTGGATATTAATTATGAAATACAATCACGAATCAAATCATTACGTAAATTACACCCTGACTATTCTTTTGCTTTTAAATCTAATTATGACGCGATCAGAATGAATATTAATCGATTCCATTTTGAACAAATGTTACTTATTTTTATGGATAATGCCATGAAATATGACAAAAAGAATAAAAATATCGAAATACAAACAAATTTAAAAAATAGAACCATCACAATTGATATAATTGACCACGGAATGGGTATACCTAAAAAAGACCTAGAATTTATTTTTGATCGCTTCTATAGAGTCGATAAATCACGTTCAAGAAAAGAAGGTGGAAATGGCTTAGGATTATCTATTGCTAAGAAATTAGTCAACTCGTATGACGGTATTGTGAAAGTTGATAGTGTAGTCGATGAATATACTAAAATATCAGTAATTTTCAAGGATACTTTCATCAATAAGTAAAATAGGAAATAAACTGCCATAAATGGTAAATTAGCCTTTAATATAAATCGGTTAAGTGCTAAAATGGGAATGTAAACGGTTTATAATTTTCTTGGAGGGTGGAACATGAAGAATGATAATCATGTCGAAGCACCTGTAAGATTTGGAACTAACTTAGGGTTAATGTTAGAAATGTATGATAATTACGTTAATGATCCGGAGTCAGTCCCAGAAGACTTGCAAGTGTTATTCGATGAAATAACGAGTAATAATACAGGCACTGGCCAAAAAATAGGTACAGGGGTGGACAATTCAAGTGTTAAACGTGTTATGCGTTTAATAGACAATATCAGACAATATGGACATTTAACTGCTGATATCTATCCAGTATACCGTCCAGAAAGAAAAAATGTACCTAAGCCAACACATCAAGACTTTGGGCTATCTAAAGAAACATTAGAAAAATTACCAGCTGGTATAGTATCTGACCATTTTGATGGTGAATTTGATAATGCATATGAAGCAATAGAATATATGACTTCATGTTACCAAGGTCCTATAGCTTTTGAGTATACACACATTAATAATAATGAAGAACGTGTATGGCTTAAGAGATATATAGAATCAACAAACACTATTGAAATATCTAAAGATGAAAAAATTGAATTACTTAAAAGCTTAGCAGAAGTTGAAGGCTTTGAAAAATATATTCATAAAAACTTTGTAGGTGCAAAGCGTTTCTCAATTGAGGGCGTTGATACTTTAGTACCTATGTTACAACGTATCTTAAAGCGTACAAATGCTGCTAAAATTCCAAACATTCAAATTGGGATGGCACATAGAGGTAGATTAAACGTTTTAACACATGTACTAGAAAAACCTTATGAAATGATGATTTCAGAATTTATGCATAAAAATCCTTTAATCTTTTTACCTAAAGATGGATCATTAGAAATCACAGCAGGTTGGACTGGAGATGTAAAATATCATCTTGGTGGAACAAAAACGACAAGCAAATATGGAATAGAACAAACTATAACTTTAGCAAACAACCCAAGTCACTTAGAAATCGTTTCTCCTGTCGTATTAGGTAAGACGCGTTCTAACCAAGATACAACAGCTGATCCCGGTAGACCAAGCCAAGATTTAAATAAATCACTAGCTGTATTAATTCATGGGGATGCTGCGTTCCCTGGACAAGGTATTAACTTTGAAGCCATGAACTTAAGCAATTTAGATGGATATACAACAGGTGGTTCATTACACATTATTACAAACAACAGAATTGGTTTTACAACAGAAGCTGAAGATGGACGTTCAACTACTTATTCTACTGATGTTGCAAAAGGTTATGACTTACCAATTATCCATGTTAACGCTGATGACGTAGAAGCAACTGTTAAAGCTATTGAAATGGCTATGGACTTTAGAGAAAGATTTAATAAAGATTTTGTCATAGATTTAGTTGGTTATAGACGTTATGGGCATAACGAGATGGATGAACCTTCAATCACGAATCCAATGATGTACAAAGCTATTAAAGAACATCCTTCAATCGAATTAAAATATGGGCAAGAATTAGTAGATCAAGGTTTAATTACTAAAGAAGAAATGAATGAAATCTTTGATGACGTTACTAAAAGACTAAGAACAGCTCACGATAAAATTGATAAAGATGCTGAAATGGATAATCCAGAAATGACAATGCCTGATAAGATTAGCCAAGGGCAAGATTATGAAATAACAAATGCGAGCTATGATGATTTGAAAGCTATAAATGATGCTATGTTTGACTATCCTGAAGACTTTACAGTATTTAAAAAGCTTAATAAAGTCTTAGATAGAAGACGTGAACCTTTCGAAAAAGATGGTCTTGTGGATTGGGCTCATGCAGAACAATTAGCATTTGCAACGATTTTACAAAATGGTACGCCAATTCGTTTAACAGGACAAGACTCTGAACGCGGAACATTCGCTCAAAGACATGCTGTTTTACATGATGAAAAAGATGGAAAACTATTTGTTCCTTTACATCATGTCCCAAATGGTAAAGCATCATTTGATATATATAATTCTCCATTATCAGAAGCAGCTGTTGTTGGGTTCGAATATGGTTATAACGTAGATAATCCAGAATCATTTAATATTTGGGAAGCACAATACGGTGACTTTGCGAATATGGCACAAATGATTTTTGATAACTTCATGGCTAACAGTAATGCTAAATGGGGAGAGAAAAGTGGTTTAGCGTTATTCTTACCACATAGTAACGAAGGACAAGGTCCAGAACACTCTTCAGCGAGATTAGAGCGCTTCTTACAATTAGCTGGTGAAAATAATATGACAATTGCTAATTTAACTAGTTCTTCAAACTATTATCATTTGTTAAGAAGACACGCTAAATATTTAAACACTGATAAGATGAGACCGTTAGTATTAATGTCACCAAAAAGTTTACTAAGAAACAAAACTGTTTCTAGACCAATTGATGAATTTACTACAGGTCAATTCGAACCTATTTTAGTTGAACCGTACAAAAAAACTAAAATTAAAAAAGTGATTATCGCTTCAGGAAAAATGTTCATTGATTTAAAAGCTGAATTAGAAAAAAATCCTAACGATGAGCTTTGTTTAATTGCATTAGAACAACTTTATCCATTCCCTAAAGAAGAGATAAAAAATGTTCTTTCAGAATTTAGAAACTTAGAAACTGTAGGCTGGGCACAAGAAGAAGCTAAAAACCAAGGTGCTTGGAGTTTTGTGAGCTTACAATTGCAAAGTATTCTAAAAGATAGAAATGTTAACCTAGAATATCACGGACGTAAAGTTCGTTCTGCAACTGCAGAAGGTGATGCAGAAATTTATAAACTTATACAAAGTAAAGTTATCGAAGAAGCTTTAAAACATAATTAGGGGGAAATAAATAATGTCAGAGGTAAAAGTACCAGAGTTAGCAGAGTCAATTTCAGAAGGAACGATTTCAGAATGGTTGAAATCTGTTGGAGATCAAGTAGAACAAGGTGAAAATATTGTTGAACTTGAAACAGATAAAGTAAACGTTGAAGTTATTTCTGAAGTATCAGGTGTACTTTCTGAAATTAAAGCAGAAGAAGGCGACACTGTTGAAGTTGGATCAGTAATCGCGATTGTTTCTGAAGGTGAATCAGGTTCAACTTCAAGTGAACAAAAAGAAAGTGATGACAGCGAGTCTAAAGATTCTAAAGATAAAGAAAAACAAACAGAAGCACCTAAAGAAAGCGCTGCTAAATCTGAAGATACTAAACAAACTGAAGATACTAGCAAAGAAGAAGCTAGTTCAAACGACCGTGTACAAGCAACGCCATCAGCTCGTAAACTTGCACGTGAAAAAGGCATTGATTTAAACAAAGTGAAAACACAAGCTGGAGATGTTGTTAGACCAGAAGATGTAGAAAAAGCCTCTCAACCTTCTAAACCAGCTCAACAAGAAAAACAAAGTCAACCAGCAGCACAGAAAAATGAAAACCCATCTAAACCGGTTGTACGTGAAAAATTATCTCGTAGACGTCAAACAATTGCTAAGAAATTATTAGAAGTATCAAATAATACAGCAATGTTAACAACGTTTAACGAAGTAGACATGACTAACGTTATGGAATTACGTAAACGTAAAAAAGATAAATTCCAAGAAGATCATAACGGTACAAGATTAGGCTTTATGTCATTCTTCACTAAAGCATCAGTAGCAGCATTGAAAAAATATCCAGATGTGAACGCTGAAATTGACGGTACTGATTTACTATTAAAACAATACTACGATATCGGTATTGCTGTATCTACAGAAGAAGGTCTAGTTGTACCTAACGTTAGAGACTGTGATAAGAAAAACTTCGCAGAAATCGAACAAGATATTCATGACTTAGCAGTTAAAGCTAATAACAAAAAATTAGGATTAGATGACATGATGGGCGGATCATTCACAATCACTAATGGCGGTGTATTCGGTTCATTAATGTCAACACCGATTATTAACGGAACACAAGCTGCTATTTTAGGTATGCACTCAATTGTTACAAGACCAATTGCAATTGATAAAGAACGTATGGAAAACAGACCAATGATGTATATTGCTTTAAGTTATGACCACAGAATCATCGATGGTAAACAAGCAGTAGGTTTCCTAAAAACAATCAAAGACCTAATTGAAAATCCAGAAGATTTATTATTAGAATCTTAATTTACTGTAATATAGTGACCACAACGGCTATCAAAGCCGTTGTGGTTTTTTATTTGTGTTAGTTGAAGTGTGGGAAGTGGAATGTTGCACGTGGACCTTCTCTTGCAACATTCGAAGGCTTTATGTTGCACGTGCGTCTCGTCTTGCAACATTCGAGGGCTTTATGTTGCACGTGCACCTCGTCTTGCAACATTCGACCAACTCACCCTCTCATCAAAATTTAATTCTAACTGTTAAACTGATTAATTTGTCATATTTATAATTAATTTGGTATAATTTATAGGAATTCAATTATAGGAGAGATATTCATGAATGGATTAAGAAGTGTGACATTATGGACCCACAATCTTTTAGAGACTGAATCATTTTATAAAAATATATTAGGTTTAAATACTCTATTAAACAAAGAAACGAATATCTTACATATCGGTGATGCACATTTAGCTCCCGGTACTAGAATTATTTATAAACAATATAAAGGTGAGGATCAAGAGCCGGACACGCATTTTTATGGTGTTGCTTTACGTGTTCCTACAGACTTTGCGTTATATGAATATAAACAACAATTTGATGACCACAAAGTAGAATATGAATCGGTTCAACAACTAAATGGTAAACATATGTTTAGGTTTTACGATAATAATGGTCATTCATTTTATTTAATTTCAGATGAAAAGAACGCTGGAGTGCCTCTTGGTACTGCTTATGATGATGGTCCTATAAGTCCTCTTCATCAAATACAAGGAATCGGTCCAATCATGGTTAAATCGCCAGAAACTCAAATAACAGGTTCATTATTAAAAAGTATTTTTGAGTTGCAATTATATGCTGAATACAAGACAATAGATGATGAATCTGCTATCGTCTTCAAAATTGGTCCAGGTGGTAATGGAGGAGAATTACATTTAATAGATTATCCACATCCACTTAAATCTTCACATCCACCTGTCGATAGAGTTGCAATCACAATTGATAATGTCGAACATTTCGATAAAATAGTTGAACATGTTAAAGATATTGATATGCAACACCAAATCATACAACATGAAGAAGGTATGATTTCATTATTTATTCGCGATATAACAGGCATGATTTATACAATTACATTAGACACAGTGAATTAAAGGAGCGTTTATTTATGTTACATGAAACTTGGAAAGAAAATCACGTTATAAAAAAGGTAGAAGTCGTTCATACTGATGCTGAAAAATTTAAAGTATCCGATATGTTAACAGTAGGAAAAGTTTATGATGTCGTGAATGAAACAGAAGAATATTATCAAATTATAGATAATTCTGGGCATGTTGGTGGATATTTCAAAACTTATTTTAAAGAACTATAAAGATTGAATTAAAAACAAACCAGAGGTTGGGACAATTTAATTGTCTCAACCTCATTGACTATATTAGCAATAGTTGACTAGGATTGAAATCACGCTTCTATCCTAGTCCTCCATGCTGGGGTGGTACAATGAAATCCTTTCAAAAATGAGATGATTCCTGTTCCACTCCCTTTTTAAGTTTATTATTAGTATATAAAGGAGTACACAATGAGCAAATTAAACAAATACATTAACAATGATGAAACAATATATGAAGATGCTTTATCAATGATTAAATTAAATAAAAATATTTTACTAAAAGGGCCAACAGGTTCTGGTAAAACGAAATTAGCTGAAACAATCGCACAAGACATTAATAAACCGATGCATTCTGTAAACTGTTCTGTAGACTTAGATGCTGAAAGTTTACTTGGTTTTAAAACAATCGAAACAAATGAACAAGGTCACCAAGAAATTGTATTTATTGATGGACCAGTTATTAAAGCAATGAAGAATGGCGAATTATTATACATTGATGAAATCAATATGGCGAAGCCTGAGACGTTACCAATTTTAAACGGAGTATTAGACTTCAGAAGAGCATTAACTAATCCATTTACAGGAGAAGTTATCGTAGCTAAAGAAGGTTTTTCTGTTATTGCTGCAATTAACGTAGGTTATATTGGAACATTACCAATGAACGAAGCTTTAAAAAATAGATTCGTCGTATTAGATATAGACTACATTGATGGAGAAACACTTAAGACTATCATCAAAGAACAAAGTCAATTAAACGATGAAGAACTTATCGATTCAATTATCCAATTCAATAAAGATTTGAGAGTCATGTCTAGCCAAGGACAAATCTCAGAAGAATCAGCGAGTATAAGAGCGTTGTTAGACCTTGCAGACTTAGCTACCGTTATACCAGTTAGAAGAGCGATTAAACGCGCTATTATAGATAAAATTGATGACGAAAGAGAACAACAAGCAATACAAAATGCAATAGAATTAATTTTCGAGTAAGGAGAATAACATGAGTGATCGTTTTATATTATTCAATGATGAACAAATCGATGCACAACAAATCATGATGTTAACTGACTTAGCAAAATTATTACTTGAAGATCCAAATGTAAAAGTTGCATTCCAAAAATTCCAACATTATGATCCCATTCATAATATATGCAATGTGAGTTTCAACTGGTTACATCGACCAGAAGATATCACAAATGCAGGATTAAAATCTGATATTATGTTAGATACGATTGGCTTCAAACATACAGACCCCTCTATTTACCAAGAAGTATTAGATGAAACGTTTGACCATATGGATTTTTTCAAGCAATTATTTATGCTAATTGAAGAATATAGATTATCTAGTATCATCATGGACACTAGACCAGTTACTAAAAAGCTGTTTAATAAACGCTTAAACGTTAAGAAAAGACAAAACAATAGCCAAATACAAGTTTATCAAACGAAAACAACATATACTGATTTGCTATTTCTAACGATTGAACATGCTATCTTAAACGAAAACTTCATTAATAACATTAGTATTACTGAAGAATTTGATGATGCCCTCGTTCAAGTTTTCAATCGCTTAACGCAAATTTTCAATTTAAAAACTTCAGAAGACAGTTACGACTTAGCAGTAAGCATAATGGTGCTCGTTGATTATTTATTAAAAGAAGATATGCTGAACCAATACTATCATCTTCCTGAGCGCATATACGCGTCTTACGAGGAAGAATGGACACTTGAGGATATTAAGCGTCAAGATGCTGCACAAACGGACGATAGTAGCGAAACTGAGCATGACGAAGAGGACATCGTAACTGAAGATGCTGAAACTAAAACAGCCGATAGTCAATCTGATAGCGATCATTATTTAGCAATGGAGCTTCATGAAGGTGAAAATAGCGATGTGCTGACAGATAATGAGCGAGAAGGCGATGCTTCAGATGATATGACTAATATGATGGAGAAAAAAGGTAAAGGATCTAACGATACGATTGATGACGAAGAAGGTGGGTCTCAAGGCAATAATAATCCTTACCAATTAAAAGGTGTAAACAAGAATGTTTCATTAACATTTAACAAACCAGAAATTTCTCCTGAAGATGTTGAAGCATATAAAAGAGCAGTTGAAAGTGTTCAATTTGAAATTAAAGATTTAACAAGTATTATCCAAAAATCAATGAATCATCAATATAGTGACGTTAGAGAAAATTTAACTAAAGGTAGATTACAAAAGAATTTACTTAATTGGTTTATAGATGACCAATACAAATTATTCTTCAAAAAAGATGCATTTAGTAGAAAATTAGATGCTACATTTACACTTTTAGTTGATGCTTCAGCTAGTATGCATGACAAAATGGAAGAAACTAAAAAAGGTGTAGTACTATTCCATGAAACATTAAAAAATCTAGATATTAAACATGAAATACTTGGCTTTAGTGAAGATGCTTTCGAAGCAGATAAATTTAACCAACCGAACACAATTGATGAAATCATTTTATATAACGAATCTACAATGAAACAAAATGATGCAAGAATTATGACACTTGAACCTCAAGATGATAATAGAGATGGGGTAGCTTTACGGGTTGCAACACAACAATTACTACAAAGATCAGAAGAACAGAAGTTTTTAATTGTATTTTCTGACGGTGAACCTTCTGCATTTGATTATGCAGAGGATGGTATTATTGATACTCACGAAGCTGTTATAGAAGCAGATAAGCAAGGCGTTTACGTATTTAATGTATTTTTAAATCAAGACACTATTGATGAGAGTATAAGAAATACAGTTCATAATATTTATGGTAGACAAAGCTTATTTGTAGAAGGTGTTGAGAATTTACCTGCTCAATTATCACCACTACTAAAAAAATTACTATTGCAGTCTATTTAATAAACGTTGTAATAAGTTAAAATATATTTATAATTTTCAGAAATTTCATATGGACGAAACCTAATTCCAATGATAAAATATAAATTATTGTAAGTTGTAAAAGGAGTTTAACATATGAATAAGAATATTTTTGTAGTAGGCTTTATGTTATTTGCGATATTTTTTGGAGCAGGTAATTTAATCTTTCCTCCTGCGCTAGGTTTATCGAGCGGTCAATTTTTCTGGCCAGCTATTTTTGGATTTGTAATTACAGGGATTGGCTTACCACTTATCGGTGTTATTGCCGGTTCTATTGAAGATAAAGGATATAGAGCTTCTTTAGGTAAAATTCATCCAGTATTTGCTGTCGTATTACTTGTTGCTATTTCGTTAACTATTGGGCCGTTGTTCGCTATACCGCGTACAGCAGCAACATCTTTTGAAATGGGTATCACGCCAATTTTCGACACAAATAGTTCAATGGCATTATTTATTTTCTCATTAGTTTACTTTGCTATCGTATTTTACTTAAGTTTCAACTCAAGTAAAATGGTAGATAAAGTAGGTGCTGTTTTAACACCAGTACTACTTATTTCAATTGTTTTACTAATCATTAAAGCTTTCTTCAGCATAGGTGGAGAACCTGTCGTTCCTGGAGAAATGGAAGTTTACAGTAGTGGTGCTACTAGTTTTGGTAAAGGGTTCGTTGAAGGCTACTTAACGATGGACGCGATCGCTGCTATTGCATTCTCTATGATTGTTATTACAGCAATTAAGAGTAAAGGTGTTACAAGAGAAACGGGATTATTTAAACAAACTATTTTGGCAGGTGTAATTGCTGCAATTGCGCTAGGATTTATCTATATTTCTTTAGGTTGGATCGGAAATCATATGAACATTTCAGATGCAACATTGAAAGAATTAAATGATAATGGTCAAAATATTGGTACGTATCTATTAACAACTGCCGCTCAAGTATCATTTGGTGAATTCGGTAAGTATTTAATTGGTATTATTGTAGCATTAGCTTGTTTAACAACAGCTACAGGATTGATTGTATCTGTTAGTGAATTCTTCCATGAAATTTTACCAAAAATTTCATACAAATGGTTTGTTACTATTTTCACTTTAGTCAGTTTCATTATTTCAAACCAAGGTTTAACTACAGTTATCCAAGGTTCATTACCAGTATTGTTAGTATTATATCCAATAGCTATTACATCTGTATTATTAATACTATTAGGTAAATACGTTAAGACACCACCAATTGCACAACAATTGGCTGTTGCTTTAGTAACAATTATTTCATTCATTTCTGTATTTAATAGTAATGGGGTTATCAATATCGCATTTATGCAAGAATTGCCTCTAGCTCAATATCAGATGGAATGGATTCCTTTTGCAATAGTAGGTTATATCATTGGATTCATTATAGGTAAAGTTAAAAATCAAGCTCCAATTGAATATAGTTAAAGAAAAAAATCCGAGACATAAACTTGTCTCGGATTTTTTATATTAGATGAGCTTATGTAATACTTTAATTTATATGTGAGGCTTAACAGCTAACGTGCTAGACTTCATAGACAAGCTCGTTACATTTTCTAGCGGGCAAGACTTCAAAAACAAGCACGTTAGCGCTATAAAAAGTTTTGATTTATATTAGTTCCACTTAAATTTTATACGAAATCAACGGCTAACGTGCTAGAAATTTTAAACAAGTTCGTTGCATTTTCTAACGGGCAAGACTTCATAGACAAGCACGTTAGCGCTATAAAAATCTTTGATTTATATTAATTCCACTTAAATTTTGTACGAAATCAACAGCTAACGTGCTAGAAATTTTAAACATGCTCGTTACATTTTCTAACGGGCAAGACTTCACAGACAAGCACGTTAGCGCTATAATAATCCTTTTTTAAATACTAGTTACGTTTTCCAGCATAGCAGAACTGCGAAAACTTTTTAGAAAAAGAGATTTCGCAGTCTCACTCTCTTTTATTTATGTCATAATAAGTATACATATAATTAAAGGGGTGGGGAATATGATGGTCTTTGCTTTTATTAATAAAGATGAAACATGGATTTTATGGGCTATTTTAGTAAGTATAGCTGCTTTAAGTATCTTTTTAGAACAAAAATATGATTTTGCTTCTAAAATTACTGGCGCTATAATCGCGTTAATTGGTGCTATGATTTTATCTAATTTAAACATTATTCCGATTGAATCTCCAGTGTATGACCAAGTTTGGGATTACGTTATTCCACTTGCTATACCATTATTATTATTCAGATCTAATATTTTTAAAATATGGAACGAAAGTAGAAGGTTATTATTTATATTTTTAATTAGTTCTGTAGGGACAGTAGTAGGGGTTGCTGTCAGCTTTTTACTATTGCATCAATTTATACCACAGCTTAATAAAATTGCTGCTATGATGACTGGAAGCTATATAGGTGGTGGTGTAAACTTTGCTGCATTAAGCACCAAGTTCGAAACACCTGGGGAACTTGTATCGGCAACAGTTGTTGCTGATAACAGTGTTATGGCATTTTATTTTATTGTCTTGATTACAATTCCAAATTTAAAATTTGTGAAAAAGTATTTTAGAAGGTTGTATAATAGTGATGCTGAATCTAATGAAAACAATGCAGAAGCATATTGGAAAAGAAATGAAATTAGTTTAAAGGATATTGCATATTCAATTGCTATTGCTTTTTCACTAGTAGCAGTTAGCTTTAAACTATCAGAGTGTATACAGTCGGCCGTTCCGAAATCAAATCCTTTTTTAGAAATTGTAGTTGGCATTATAGGGGATCAATTCTTATTATTGACGACTTTATCTTTAATAGTAGTTGCAGTATTTAGCAATTTCTTTGAAAAGTTAAATGCATCTGATGAACTTGGGACATTTTTAATTTATATTTTCTTTGTTGTAATAGGTGTACCAGCATCAATACCGATTATTATTAAAACTGCGCCTTTACTATTTATTTTTGTAGCTATTATATTAATATTTAATTTAGCTGTTACTTTATCATTCGGTAAGTTATTCAAATTTAATATTGAAGAAATGTTGTTAGCAAGTAATGCTAATGCTGGTGGTCCGACAACTGCCGCTGCACTAGCTATATCAAAAGGGTGGCAAAGCCTCGTAGGTCCTATACTAATTATAGGTACATTAGGTTATGTAATTGGTAATTATGTTGGCACTTTAATGTTCTATGTACTTAGCCAATTTATGTAGAAAAAAGCACTATCTCCTTTTATTATGAAGTTAACCCTGTCAAGTAGACAACTAAATAATAAAAATGTCTTTTTGGTCAAATTCATAGCTAAGCTATGGATTTGGCCATTTTTAATGTAATTCGATTAGTATTATAAAAATGGATATATTTAGCTAATTCTATTACTGCCTGTTCATAATTTATAAAAGAAAAGTTCTTATTTCCTTTATAAATTTCACTTTTCATCATTCCCTATACTGATTCCATAGGTCCATTATCAATACAACAGCCTACACGTGACATACTTTGAATCATTTTATGCTCTTTTAATTTTGCTTTGAAACTTCTAGAAGTATATTGAAACCCTCTATCGCTATG
>NZ_PPRS01000074.1 GCF_002902755.1 Mammaliicoccus lentus
TTCCGCTTGCTCTTGATCATTAGCATTAACATCAGAGTCTTGTTCTACGTCAGAAGAATTGTCTTCAGCAGTGACATTATCAGATGTAGTGTCATCAGAAGCATTGTCATCTTCCGCTTGCTTTTGATCATTAGCATTAACATCAGAGTCTTGTTCTATGTCAGATGCATTATCTTCAGCAGAAACATTATCAGATGTAGCGTCATCAGAAGCA
>NZ_PPRS01000075.1 GCF_002902755.1 Mammaliicoccus lentus
TTTTTAAATAGTTTTTCTAAGCCAGGAAATGTTTGATGAAGTATCTCAATAATTTCAACTTTCAATCGATTTTGTTCATTTTCGAATTCTAGATGAAATCGAGCACGCTCACGTAATTCAAAGTAAATATCATCATTTGTATTATTTAAACTATCGGAATCATTTAAAAAAGGTGCTATTTGGGCTAACTTATGTGCGTCTGATTGATCTGTTTTCCAAGACCTTAAAGAGCTTGTTTTGAACTTTGCTTCTAAAGGATTCAACTCAATATAATTAATTTGGTTAACTCGACAGAACCGAACCATAGCTCTTGAATATATACCTGTGGATTCAAAAATTAATTT
>NZ_PPRS01000076.1 GCF_002902755.1 Mammaliicoccus lentus
TGATTGGTTAAGCCAATCACTCTTTGAAGTACTTTCAGTACTCAAATTATTGGAATTAACGTTGACATATTGTCATTCAGTTTTCAATGTTCATTTTGTATCACAAGAATTAATTATACTCTTATTAAAACCTTGTGTCAATAACTAATTCAACTTTTTCAAGAATTTATTCAAGAAAAAAAGACCCTAGGGTCAAAAATTGAATTTTGCCCGGCAACGTCCTACTCTCGCGGAACGTAAGCCCAACTACCATCGGCGCTAAAGAGCTTAACTTCTGTGTTCGGCATGGGAACAGGTGTGACC
>NZ_PPRS01000008.1 GCF_002902755.1 Mammaliicoccus lentus
AATAAAGTATTGATATCTATTTTAATATTTCTAGTCATAATAAAACTCCCTGCTAAGTTTTCACTATTTAAGTGTTTACTTAACAGGGAGCATATCAAATTGCATTGGTGGGATTTTTTGATGTAAAATTATTGGTGATCAACCTGTTCTTTAGGTTCAGATTTGCCTATTGTTAGGCTGAATAATATAACTACAACTGTAAAAACGATAGCATAAATAGTAGGGTTAAGAACGTTAATAGATGCTTCAGAACCGCCTAAACTATGTAATACAAAGTTAATCATTTGTGATAACAAGAATGCCCATATAAACGTCATAATATAATGCATATCTTTTCCTCCGTTACATTTAGTATCATACATTTCATTATAATTAACTTTTTATAAAATGTATACCTTTAATCATGAAAACGATTTAAATATTTGGGTAAAGTTAATTGACTTGTATGTAATAGTAAAAGTATGATAAATTAGTACCTGATAATAATAACAGATTATAAGTAGGTGTCTCTAATGGATATTGGTATAAAAGGTTTTGGTGCATATTCACCAGAACGTGTAGTAACAAACGCACATTTTGAAAGTTATTTAGATACTTCAGATGAGTGGATTAGAAAAATGACAGGTATTAAAGAAAGACGTTTTGCTGCGGAGGACGAAGATACAAGTGATTTAGCATATGAAGCTGCAGTGAGAGCTATTGAAGATTCTGGTCTTGATAAAGATGAAATTGAAATGATTATAGTTGCTACTTCTACTGGAGATAAACCATTTCCAACTGTAGCTACAACATTACAAAAAAGATTAGGTTTAAATAAAATCCCTTCAATGGATCAATTAGCAGCATGTACAGGCTTCATTTATGGAATTGTTACAGCTCAACAATTTGTTAGTTCGGGACTTTATAAAAATGTCTTAGTAGTAGGTGCTGATAAATTAACAAAAATAACAGACATGAATGATCGTAGCACAGCGATTCTTTTTGGAGATGGAGCTGGAGCAGCTGTCATTGGAGAAGTGTCTGAAGGAAGAGGTATACTCGGTGTTGAATTAGGTTCTGATGGGAATGGAGGACCATATTTATACCAAGATATGGACGCTAATACGATACAAATGAACGGCCGTGAAGTATTTAAATTTGCAGTGAGAATTATGGGGGAAGCATCTACTAAAGTTGTAGAAAAAGCAGGTCTTGAACCAGAAGATGTTGATATGTTTGTGCCTCACCAAGCGAATATTAGAATTATGGAGTCAGCAAGAGATCGATTAGGTATTGAGAAAGAAAAAATGAGTGTAACTGTTGATAGATATGGCAATACTTCAGCAGCTTCAATACCCTTAAGTATTGCATATGAAATAGAACAAGGTAAAATAAAAGATAATGATACTTTAGTCCTAGTAGGATTTGGTGGCGGCCTAACTTGGGGTGCCATAACGTTACGCTGGGGTAAATAGGAGGAAATTTAATAATGACAGAAAAAAAACGTGTTGTAATGACTGGTTTAGGAACGTTAAATCCTTTGGGTAATGACGTCCCTACAACATGGAAAAATGCAATCAACGGCGAAAACGGAATAGATAAAGTCACAAGAATTGATGTATCTGAATTTCCAGCTAAATTAGCAGGTGAATTAAAAGACTTCGATATTGAAAATCACATTCCTAAAAAAGAATACCGTAAGATGGATAGATTTACTCAATATGCGATTGTAGCTGCACGTGAAGCTTTAAAGGATTCTAAATATGAAATTACTGATGAGAATAGCAACCGTGTAGGAGTATGGATTGGTTCTGGTATAGGTGGTATGGAAACTTTCGAATACTCTCATAATATGTTGTTAAAACGTGGACCAAAACGTGTAAGCCCATTTTTCGTACCTATGATGATTCCAGATATGGCTACAGGACAAGTTTCTATTGATTTAGGAGCTAAAGGGCCAAATGGTTGTACTGTTACAGCATGTGCTACAGGTACAAATTCAATTGGTGATGCTTTCAAAATCATTCAACGTGGAGATGCTGATGTTATGATAGCTGGTGGAACAGAGGCACCAATTACTGAAATGGCTATGGCTGGTTTCAGTGCTAACAAAGCATTATCTACTAATCCAGATAGAGACTCAGCATGCCGTCCATTCCAAGAAGGAAGAGATGGATTCATTATGGGAGAAGGCGCTGGAGTTGTTGTATTAGAGTCATTAGAATCAGCTAAAGCTCGTGGGGCTCATATTTATGCTGAAGTTGTTGGCTACGGTTCAACAGGTGATGCATACCATATTACAGCACCATCTCCAAATGGTGAAGGCGGTGCTAGAGCAATGCAAGCGGCTATTGAGGATGCAGGTATTAAAGCCGCAGACATTCAATATTTAAATGCTCATGGTACAAGTACACCAATTGGTGACTTATACGAGGTATTAGCAATCAACTCTACGTTTGGCGAAGCAGCTAAAAACCTTAAAATAAGTTCTACAAAATCAATGATGGGTCATTTATTAGGCGCAACAGGAGCAGTAGAAGCTATTTTAACAGGCTTATCTATACAAAATGGTATCGTTGCACCAACAATAAATGCAACTTCACCAGACCCAGAAATTAACTTAGATATTACACCTAATGAAGCGGCTAATTTAGACATTGAATATGCAATGAGTAACAGCCTAGGATTTGGTGGACATAACGCAGTATTAATCTTTAAAAAATTTAAATAAAATAAGAAGCTGAGACATTTTTAACGAATGTCTCAGCTTTTTTGTGGATAATGTTTATGAATGTTGCAAGACGAGGTCCACGTGCAACATAGAAGGTCAAAATGTTGCAAGACGAGATCCACGTGCAACATACGAGGTCAAAATGTTGCAAGACGAGGTCCACGTGCAACATAGAAGGTTATAATGTAGCAAGACAGAGTCCACGTGCAACATACGAAGTCAAAATGTTGCGAGACAGGGTCCACATGCAACATAGAAGGTCAGAATGTTGCAAGACAAGGTCCACGTGCAACATAGAAGGTCAAAATGTTGCAAGACAGGGTCCACGTGCAACATACGAGGTCAAAATGTTGCAAGACAAGGTCCACGTGCAACATAGAGCTTAACAGCTGTTTACTAACATTATAATGAAACAGGCTGAGACATGATTTTGTCCCAGCCTGTTTTTTACTTGTGTGTTGAACTTTTGGCGCACTCTACATAAGGAAGCGCACTAGACAACTTACGGTAATTTATTGACCATATTAATTAACACGAACAATCAGCTAAACTAAAAATCCTATTATAATAGATATGATAAAAAATACAGTACTAACAACAACAAACGGTATCACCCAATCATATACATTTCTTTCTTTAAGATTTATATCCTTCATATTTGGATTCATTACTTCATCGTCTTCTAAATATGATTGTGAAGCTTTAGATTTCATGTGAAAGTTAAATTTACGTATTGCTTGTCTAGATACTTCTCCAACACCATCCTGTTTCATTGCAATAAGCCAACTAACTGCAAATAAAATAGTCATCATATAAAAGAAAATATTACTCGCTTGATCTAAATCCTTCATAAATACTAAACATAAAATTAAAAATATGCCTATGTAACTGAAGGTAAAAATACTCCAAAATTTCATAATTACCTACCTCTAACGTTAAGAATTAATTGTATTATAACAGATTGAAAAATATTTTTTATATTTTAAGAAACTTAATAAAAATATTTGTGTAATTTTACGTATGTATATTTTATGTATGCAAATACATATAAATTAATCCTTTACTTGTAAAAATAGGTAATTATTATACTAGTATTGTATATTTATACCTATAAAATGAATAATTGCTTCGCGTTGTCGCTTTATTGTGATAAAACAACAAGTAGATATTGGGTAATGCTTATTCAAAATTCAGAATATTCGTGTTGATTTAAGTTGAATAAATTCTGTATAATGTATATAAATATTTCTGAATATTAAAAGAAATATGAATTCGATAAGGGGATTGGAGGCAAAACAATGGTTAAGTACACTTTGAAACGTATTCTTTATATGTTCATATCATTGTTTTTAATTATGACGATAACATTTTTCTTAATGAAATTGTTACCGGGTTCACCGTACAACGATGAGAAATTATCAGAAGAACAAAAAGTTATTATAAACGAAAAGTATGGTTTGAATGATCCTGTATCAGTACAGTATGCAAATTACCTAAAAAATGTAGCTAAAGGTGATTTCGGTATTTCATTCCAATACGATAACAGAGAAGTTTGGAGTTTAATAAAACCAAGACTAGGACCCTCTGTTGAAATGGGTACATACGCGATGATTTTAGGTACAATTACCGGACTATTGCTCGGTATAGTGGCCGCAATCAAGCAAAATACGATTATTGACTATGGAGCAACCTTCTTATCAGTTATTTTCATTTCGGTGCCGTCATTCGTTCTGGCAGTGTTGCTACAATATGTATTTGCTGTTGAATGGCAAATCTTCCCTGTAGCAGGTTGGAGTGGATTTATGACTGCAGTGTTACCATCCTTAGCTTTAGCAGCAGGTGTAACAGCAACAATTGCACGTTATATACGTTCTGAAATGATTGAGGTATTGGGCTCTGATTACATAGAATTAGCGAGAGCTAAGGGGATGTCCAGTTCAAGAGTAATATTCGGACATGCTGTACGTAATGGTTTAATTCCAATTATTACAATTATTGTTCCAATGTTAGCTGGGATTTTAACTGGTACATTGACAATTGAAAACATCTTTGGAGTGCCAGGACTAGGTGACCAGTTCGTACGTTCAATTCAAACGAATGACTATCCAGTTATTATGGCATTAACATTACTATTCAGTTTCTTATTTATAATTTCAATCTTTATTGTAGACGTATTGTATGGTCTTATTGACCCTAGAATTCGTGTTGAAGGAGGTAAAAAATAATGGCTAATAACGATCATGAGAAAGATAAATTAAACAATAGCGGTTATGACAATGCCTCAATCACACATTCTACACAAGGGGTGCCGGCTGAAAAGTTTGTTCTTCACGGTAGAGACAAAGTGGTTGAAGAGAAATTTGAAAGAAAGAGTCGTACATTCTGGCAAGATGCTTGGGCTCAACTAAAAAGTAATAAATTAGCAGTAATTGGTTTAATAGGGTTAGTATTACTTACTTTATTATCACTAGTTGGTCCACTTATGAATGATCATAAGTTTAGTGACCAAAACGTGTCACACGCTAACTTGCCACCAAAAATACCAGTATTAGATCAAGTTCCTTTCTTGCCATTTGATGGTACAGATAGAGACGGCTTCGATGTTTACGAAGGATCTAATGTAAATGAGAACTATTGGTTTGGTACAGATGAATTAGGACGTGACTTATGGACACGTACATGGAGAGGTACGCAAGTATCATTATTCATCGGTGTAATAGCAGCAGCATTAGATATATTTATTGGGGTAATATACGGTGCTTTATCTGGCTACTTCGGTGGTAGGACGGATGATATCATGCAACGTATTGTTGAGATATTATCTTCAATTCCAAACTTAATTGTTGTTATCTTGTTCGTGTTATTATTCGATCCGTCAATGTGGACAATTATTTTAGCCATGTCCGTTACAGGTTGGCTAGGTATGAGTCGTATTGTTCGTGGACAATTCTTAAAACTTAAAGAACAAGAATTCGTAATGGCTTCAAGAACATTAGGGGTATCAAATTATAAATTAATCTTTAAACATATTTTGCCAAACACACTTGGACCAATTATTGTAACGTCAATGTTTACAGTACCAAGTGCAATATTCTTCGAAGCATTCTTAAGCTTTATTGGTCTAGGTATACCAGCACCACAAGCATCATTAGGTTCTCTAGTTGATACAGGAAGAAAGATGTTATTGATCTTCCCACATGAACTATTTGTTCCAGCTGTGGTATTAAGCTTATTAATCTTATTCTTCTATCTATTCAGTGATGGTCTAAGAGATGCCTTTGACCCTAAAATGCGTAAATAATAAGGAGGAAATGAATTATGGCTAAGAGAATTTTAGAAGTAAATAACTTAAAAGTTTCCTTCGACATTGACGCGGGGGAAGTACAAGCAGTTAGAGGTGTAGATTTTTATCTTGATAAAGGTGAAACACTCGCAATTGTTGGTGAATCTGGTTCGGGAAAATCAGTTACTACAAAAGCTTTAATGCAATTACTACCAAGTAAAGTAGGCAGAATAAAAGAAGGTTCTATTTTATTTGATGGTAAAGATTTAGCGAAGTTAGAAGAAAAAGAAATGCAAAAAATCAGAGGTAAGGAAATAGGGATGATTTTCCAAGATCCAATGACTTCATTAAATCCAACTATGAAAATAGGAAAGCAAGTTATGGAACCTCTTATTAAGCACCAAAAATTATCTAAAAGTGATGCTAAGAAAAGGGCATTAGATATTTTAGATTTAGTTGGATTGCCTAACGCAAAGAATCGTTTTAATAATTTCCCACACCAATTTTCAGGTGGACAAAGACAACGTATTGTTATTGCAACGGCATTGGCTTGTGATCCAAAAATACTCATAGCGGATGAACCTACAACTGCTTTGGACGTTACTATACAAGCTCAAATATTAGAGTTGATGAAAGAGTTACAACATAAGATTGATACATCAATTATTTTTATCACCCATGACTTAGGTGTTGTGGCAAACGTAGCTGATAGAGTGGCTGTAATGTATGGTGGACAAATTGTAGAAACAGGTTCAGTAGATGAAATTTTCTATAATCCGAAACATCCGTATACTTGGGGGCTTCTATCTTCTATGCCAAGCCTTGAAACATCTCATGAAACAGAGTTGCTTGCAATTCCTGGTACACCACCAGATTTAATAAAGCCGCCTGTAGGAGACGCGTTCGCTAGGAGAAGTGATTATGCACTGGATATCGACTACAAGGAAGAACCGCCATGGTTCCAAGTTTCACCTACACATTTCGTGAAATCTTGGTTGTTAGATGAAAGAGCACCAGAAGTAGACTTACCAGAAGCGGTTAAAAATAAATTAAAAGAAACACCTGACCAGTTTGATAAGCCGAAGCGTGTAGAAAGGGTGACGTTCTAATGGCTGAGAAAAAAGAAATATTAATCGACGTACAGAATTTGAAACAATATTTCAACGAAGGCAAGAAAAATGAAGTAAAAGCAGTAGATGATATTTCATTCCAAATATATCGTGGTGAAACATTAGGTTTAGTAGGGGAGTCTGGTTGTGGAAAATCCACAACTGGACGAACACTTATTAAATTACATGATGCAACGGATGGAAAAGTTATATTTGATAATGTTGATATTCAAAACATCAAAAAACGTAAAGATTTATTAAAGTTTAATCGACGTATGCAAATGATTTTCCAAGATCCATATGCGTCTTTAAATCCAAGATTAAAAGTAATGGATATTATTGCTGAAGGATTAGATGTACATAAATTAGTTTCTAGCAACGAAGAACGAAAAAAGCGTGTTTACGAATTGTTGGAAACAGTAGGTTTAAATAAAGAACATGCAAATAGATATCCACATGAATTCTCTGGCGGACAAAGACAGCGTTTAGGAATAGCACGTGCTTTAGCAGTAGAACCAGAATTTATTATAGCAGATGAACCTATTTCAGCTTTAGACGTTTCAATTCAAGCACAAGTTGTAAACTTAATGCAAAGATTGCAAGAAGAAAAAGGAATTACATTCTTATTCATCGCGCATGATTTATCAATGGTTAAATATATATCAGATAGAATCGGTGTTATGTACTTTGGTAAATTAGTTGAACTTGGACCATCAGATCAAATATATAAACATCCACAACATGAATATACTAAATCATTATTGTCAGCTATTCCATTACCAGATCCAGAATCTGAAAGAACAAGAACAAGATCATCATACGATCCTGACGTACATCAATATACTGATGATGAAGAGCTAGAATTGAGAGAAGTAGGGCCGGAGCATTACGTATATTGTTCTGAGAAAGAATTTGCTAAGAAAAAAGAAAATTACAACAAGACATTTAATTTATCAGAAGCATAATATGTACTAATAGAATTATTATTACAACTAATTATTAATAATTTGAAAGTGTAAAATAACAATTATTTGAAAATTGTGTGAATTTCTATTGTTTTTCATACATTTTTAAAATATAATATTATTAAAGCTTCTGAATTTTCAGAAGACAGAAAACAAGGGGGAGTAACTATATGAGGAAAAGACTTTCTGTACTCATGTCAATCTTAGTTGCAGCTGTACTAACACTTGCAGCTTGTAGTGGTGGAGGTTCCAAAAAAGATGATAGTGGAGGTAAAGGCGGCGTTAAAAGTGAAAAATCTGAAAACGTCTTAAACTTATCTTCAACATCTGATATACCAACGATGGATTCATCGTTAGCTACTGACCAAGTTTCATTCTTTACATTTAACCAAACTTTAGAAGGGTTATACGTGTTAGATAAAGATGATAAACCTGTACCTGGTGTTGCGAAAGGCGATCCAGAGAAATCTGACGATGGCAAGACTTGGACGATGAAGTTACGTGATGATGCTAAATGGTCAAATGGGGACCCTGTAACTGCTCATGACTTTGTATATGCTTGGCAACGTACTGTAGACCCAGACACAGCTGCTGAATATGCATATATGTTTGAAAACATCGAAAATGCATCAGAAATTACATCGGGTAAGAAAAAACCTGAAGAACTAGGCGTAAAAGCTATCGATGATCAAACTTTAGAAGTTAAATTAGTGAAAGACGTTCCATGGATGCAAAGTTTATTCGCATTCGGATCATTCATGCCACAAAATGAAAAATTTGTCGAAAAACAAGGCAAGAAATTCGGTACTACAGCTGACACAACATTATCAAATGGTCCATTCAAAATGACACAATGGAAAACAGAAGACAATTGGAAATTAGAACCAAATGATAAGTATTGGGATAAAGACAAAGTTAAACTTAAAGAAGTTAACTATAAAGTAGTTAAAGAAGTACAAACAGCTATTAATATGTACCAAACAGGTAAATTAGATATGGTAGGCTTAGATGCTTCAAATGTTAGTAAGTATAAAGATAGAGAAGACTTCTCTACTGAACTCAACTCATCTAACTATTTCTTTAGAATTAACAATACTAAGAATAAAGACTTAAAAAATGAAGATTTAAGAAAAGCATTTGCTAAATCAATAGACAAGAAAGAATATGTAAATTCTTTATTAAATAATGGTTCAGTTCCTTCTGATAAATTAATGGTTAAAGACTTCGTTAAAGATGAAGACGGGAAAGACTACATCGATGGTGTTAAATCTCCATTAAACTATGATAAAGAAGAAGCTAAAAAACTATTAGAAAAAGCTAAAAAAGCAACTGGTAAAGATAAATTTGATATTGAACTATTAACTTATGATCAAGATGAATCTAAAAAAGCTGCTGAATTTGTTAAAGAACAAGTTGAGAAAAATTTACCAGGTGTTACATTAAAAATTAAACAACAACCGTTTAAACAGAAATTAGCTTTAGAATCTAAAGGGGACTATGATATCTCATTTGCTGGTTGGGGTCCTGACTATCCTGATTCAACAACATTCTTAGACTTATTTAAGAAAGATAGTCCACATAACCAAACTGGATATTCAAATGCTGAATATGATAAAGCGTTAAAAGAAGCAAATACTGATGAAATGCTGAAAGAAGAAAATAGCGAAAAACGTACTAAAATGTTACAAGATGCAGAAAGTAAATTCTTAGAATCTGCTTCTATTGGGCCACTTTACCAACAAGGTGTAGCACGTTTACGTCAACCTTATGTTAAGAATTGGCAACCACATAAATTCGGTGGTGACTACTCACTTAAAGAAGTAGAAATCGCAGGATCTAAATAATCAAACAATTAAGGCAATCGATGGGAATATTGATTGCCTTTTTGTATAAGCTTCTTAATTAATTAACTGAAAGCTATTAAATCACCAAATGTAAGGGGAGTAATAAAATGAAGAGAAAACTCACAGCTTTATTTGCAGTGATAAGTGCGATTATATTAACGTTAGCAGCATGCGGTAGCAACGAAAAAGAAGATAATAGCGATAACATTAAACAATCTAAATCCAAGAACGAATTAAATTTATCTTCTGGCGATGATATTCCTACTATGGATCCATCATTAGCTTCTGACCAAGTTTCATTTACGACATTTACACAAACATTAGAAGGTTTATATGTATTAGATAAAGATGATAAGCCAGTACCAGGTGTAGCAAAAGGTGAACCTGAAAAATCAAACGATGGTAAAACATGGACGATTAAGCTACGTGATGATGCAAAATGGTCTAATGGCGATCCAGTAACAGCTCACGACTTTGTATTTGCATGGAGACGTACTGTAGATCCAGATACTGCTGCTGAATTTTCATATATGTTTGAAAACATAGAAAATGCAAAAGAAATTACAAACAGTGATAAAAAACCTGAAGAACTAGGCGTTAAAGCAATTGATGATCAAACATTAGAAATTAAACTTGTAAAAGATGTTCCATGGATGGAAAGTTTATTAGCATTCAGCTCATACATGCCGCAAAATGAAAAATTTGTGAAAAAACATGGTGATGATTTTGGTACAACAGCTGAAACAACTTTATCAAACGGCCCGTTTAAATTAACAGAATGGAAATCTGAAGATAAGTGGAAATTAGAGAAAAATGATAAATATTGGGATAAAGATAAAGTTAAACTTAAAGATGTTAATATCAAAGTTGTGAAAAATACACAAACAGCAATTAATATGTACCAAACTGGTAAGCTAGATATGGTAGGATTGGATGCACAAAACGTAAAAAAATATAAAGATAGAGAAGACTTCTCTACCCAGTCTACTTCAGGAAGCTATTTCTTTAGAATTAACAAAGAGAAAAATAAAGATTTAGAGAATGAAGATTTAAGAAAAGCAATAGCAACATCAGTAAATAAAAAATCTTATGTCGATTCCTTATTAAACAACGGATCTAAACCATTAGATACATTAATGATTAAAGATTTCGTTAAAGATGGTAAAGGTAAAGATTATATAGATGGTGTGAAATCACCACTGGAATTTGATAAAGATGATGCTAAGAAATCACTTGAAAAAGCTAAAAAAGATTTAGGAAAAGATAAATTCACAATAGAACTCTTAACATATGATGAAGATGAATCTAAAAAAGCAGGAGAGTTCGTTAAAGAACAAGTAGAAAAAAATCTTCCAGGCGTTACATTAAAAATTAAACAACAACCTTTTAAACAGAAATTAGCATTAGAATCTAAAAAAGATTTCGATATTTCATTTGCTGGGTGGTTCCCAGATTATCCAGACCCAACAACATTCTTAGATTTATTTACATCTGATTCACCTCATAACCAAACAGGCTATGCTAATGAAGAATATGATAAAGCTTTGGAAGAAGCGAATTCAGATGAAATGCTTAAAGAAGAGAACGAAGATAAGCGAATTGAAAAATTACAAGATGCAGAAACGCAATTTTTAGATTCAGCATCTATCGCGCCGCTATTCCAAACAGGATCAGCACGTTTAAGACAGCCTTATATCAAAAATTGGCAAAACCATAAATATGGTGGAGATTATACCCTTAAAGAAGTAGAAATAAAAGGTGCTAAATAATATTTAATAGATAGAACCTTACAAAGCTTAAATGTTTTGTAAGGTTTTTTTATTTTATAAGTGGAATCACTAAATATATGAACAAGAAGAACATAATTTATACATATAATAGAAAAATTAAGTTGCGACAAATTATAAATATCTTTATAATTAAAGAAAGTTCAGAAAATGACTGAATTTTCAAAAATCGAATAAGGGGATATGTTTATGAGAAAGAAGAGGTTGAGATTAATTTCATTAGTACTTTTGTCGATAACTTTAGTTTTGTCAGCATGTAGCGGGGGTGGAAAGGAAAAGAAGGACAGTGATGCTGCAGGGGATGGCAAGTCATTACGTCTTATTTCAATTTCTGATATACCATCGATGGATTCAAGTTTAGCAACAGATGCAACTTCTTTTGATGTATTGAATAACACAATGGAAGGTTTGTACAAATTAGATAAACATGATAAAGCTATTCCGGGTATAGCGAAAGGAGATCCAAAGAAATCTGATGACGGTTTAACTTGGACGATAGAATTAAGAGATGCTGAGTGGTCTAATGGAGAGAAAGTTACAGCAAATGATTTCGTTTATGCTTGGAGAAAGTTAGTTACGCCAAAGACAGCTTCTGAATATGCATTTATCATGTTTGATATCGAGAATGCTGAAGATATTAATAAAGGTAAAAAGAAACCTGAAGAGTTAGGTGTAAAAGCGGTTGATGATAAAACTTTAGAAATTAAACTTAATCGTGAATTACCTTATTATCAAGAGTTACTTACTTTCGGTTCATTTTTACCTCAAAATGAAAAGTTCGTTAAAGAAAAAGGAGATAAATACGGAACAACAGCTAAAGACACATTATATAATGGACCGTTTACTTTATCAGATTGGAAAACAGAAGATAATTATACTTTGAAGAAAAATGATAAGTATTGGGATAAAGGAAATGTAAAATTAGACAGTGTTAACTTCAAAGTTGTTAAAGAACCTCAAACAGCTTTAAATATGTATAATGCTGGTGATGTTGATGAAGCTTTAATACCAGCTGAAAACGTAAATAAATATAAAGACGATAAAGCTTATAATACCGAACTAGAAGCTAGAGTTTACTTTATGAGAATGAATCAAAAGGATGTACCAGAATTTAAAAATAAAGATTTAAGAATGGCAATTGCCCAATCGATTGATAGAGAACAATATGTTAAGAGTAATTTAAACAATGGTTCTAAACCAGCTAAAACATTAGTTCCGACCGAATTTGTAAAAGATACTAAAGGTAAAGATTATACTAAAGGCGTCGAAACAGAAAATAAATTTGATAAAGAATCAGCTAAAAAGCATTTAGAAAAAGCTAAAAAAGATCTTGGTAAAGATGAATTTACATTTGAATTATTAACTTATGATCAAGACAATGCCAAGAAAGACGCTGAGTACTTTAAAGAACAAATCGAACAAAATTTACCTGGTGTAAAAATTAAAGTTAAACAGCAACCGTTTAAACAAAAATTAAAATTAGAATCAAGTATGGATTATCAAATTTCATTTGGAAGATGGGCTCCTGATTATCCAGATGCTATGTCATTCCTAGAATTATTTACTAGCGATAATGTTATGAATGAAACTGGATGGAAAAACAAAGAATATGATAAGAAAATTGAGGATTCAGGAAATAAACTACTGAAGAAAGAGCAAGAACGTGTTGAAGCAATGCAAGATGCTGAGTCATTGTTATTAGATGAAGCGACTATTATACCTATTTACCAACAAGGTAATGCACGTTTAACTCAAAGTTATGTTAATGACATTGAAAGACATAAGTTTGGGGGAGACACAGACTTAAAGCATGCAAGTAAGCAAAAGTAACAAATCATAGTTTAAATAAATAGAAACTAAGGGGATGAGTTACATGTCAAAAGGTATAAAAATTTTATCGATATTGTTAACTGCAGTTTTAGTATTGAGTGCTTGTTCATCAGGAGGAAGCGGTGGAAAAAGTTCAAAAGATGGTCAAACATTAAACCTCCAAATCAATGGAGATGTTCCAACAATGGATTCTGCAATGGCTACTGATGGACTTTCATTTGATATGTTTTTCCAAACGATGGAAGGTTTGTATACATTAGATAAAGACGATAAAGCTATTCCGGCTGTCGCTAAAGGGGAGCCGAAAATCACTAACGACGGTAAAAAGTGGACAGTTAAATTAAGAGAAAATGCTAAATGGTCTAATGGAGACCCAGTTACAGCAAATGATTTCGTATATGCTTGGAGAAAAGTAGTTGATCCAGATACTGCATCTGAATATGCTTATATATTATTCGACATTAAAAATGCAGAAGAAGTCAATTCTGGAGATAAGAAGCCAGAAGAACTTGGTGTAAAAGCTATAGATGACCACACATTAGAGTTCGAACTAACGAAGTCATTACCATACTATAAAGAATTACTTTCATTCGGTACGTTTATGCCGCAAAATAAAAAATTCGTTGAGAAACAAGGCGATAAATATGGTACAACTTTGAAAAACACATTATATAATGGTCCTTTCAAAATGACTGAATGGAAAACAGATGACAAAGTTACACTTGAGAAAAACGATGAGTACTGGGATAAAGATAAAGTTAAATTGGATAAAGTTAATTACAAAGTTGTAAAAGAAGCTTCTACTGCAGTAAATTTATACGAAACAAATAAATTAGACATTGTTGAATTACCTGCAGAACAAGTTAATAAATATAAAGATGATAAAGGTTACACAACGGAATTAGATACAATAACTTATTATTTCAAATTAAACGAAGATAAAGTTCCAGAATTTAAAAACGAAGACTTTAGATTAGCATTTGCAAAAGCAATTGATAAAAAAGCTTATGTAAAAAATAATTTAAATAACGGATCTATTCCAGCTGATAACTTTGTGCCAAAAGACTTTGTTAAAGACAGTAAAGGTAATGAATACCAAGATGGCGTTAAAAATGAAAATCACTACAATGTGAAAGAAGCTAAAGAACATTTTGAAAAAGCTAAAAAAGAATTAGGGAAAGATGAATTTACGATTGAATTAATGACATACGACAAAGATACAGCTAAAAGAGATGCTGAATACTTCAAAGAACAACTTGAGAAAAATTTAGATGGTGTAAATATTAAAATTAAACAACAACCATTTAAACAAAAACTTGATGTTGTTTCTAAAGGGCAATATGAAATGTCATTAGAAAACTGGATACCAGACTATCCTGACCCGATGACATTCTTAGAGCTTTATGTAACAGATGGTTCACATAACAACACAGGCTGGTCTAATAAAGAATATGACAAGATTATTAAAGCAGCAGACTCATCACTAGCTGAAAATCCAGATAAACGACTAAAAGAATTACAACGAGCAGAAGGTATGTTGTTAAACGAAGCGGGTATTGTACCGCTTTACCAAGTTGGTGTAGCTCAACTACAAAAACCAAATGTTAAAAACGTCGTTAATCACCAATTTGGTGGGGTATCTACATTGAAAGAAGCATATATTGAAAAATAAAAAATAATGCACAAATATTAAATAAGAGTTACTCATTTAGACTATGATGTTTAGACGAGTAACTCTTTTTATTATGGAAGTAACAATAAAGATTTTTATTATAATTAAGAATTAATTTACGAAATCTAATGTGTATTATTAACATCGCTGTCATTATGAATACATTGAGGGCCTCGTTATTGACACGTTTGGTAAGAATAGTCAATAAGGCTACCGTTATTGTCTCATAAAGTTGTTCCTAAATTATATTATATATTGGCAGTAGTTGATTGGATTGAAAATGCGTTCAAATCAAGCTTTTTCAACATTGCCAGTGTCGTCTATGAAAACTTTGTATAAAATATTGAGAGTTATAACGAATTTGTCTAGTGCTGTCACTTGCTCGGATAGTAAGAGTATGTGACTACTGGATCAAACTATATCAAGCGCAACCTTATATGAACAAAATTATAGATTTAAAAAATAAGCATATCACTTTCAAACTGTATTAATCAGTTAAGTAATATGCTTATTTATTTTGAGTTAGGATTGATCTTCTAGTCTCATAATTTTATGGTTATTTTCTTTTTCTACCTAATCCCATTGCATTTTCCATTTTTTTAAGCGTCTTATTAGCGACTTTACTAGCTTTATCTCTACCTTGATCAAGGATTTCGTCTAGAATATCTTTGTTTTCATAGAAATAGTTATATTTTTCTTGGAAGTCTGTTAAGAATCGTTTAACTTCTTCTGATAAATCGGTTTTAAAATCTCCATAACCTTTGCCCTCATATTGTGCTTCTAATTCTTCAACAGTTTGACCTGTGATACTAGAGTATATGACAAGTAGGTTACTTATGCCTGGTTTGTTCTCTTTATCGTATTTAACAATACCATCAGAGTCAGTTACGGCACTTTTTATTTTTTTAGCGGCAACGTTTGGTTCATCTAATAATGAAATAAAGTTTTTCTGATTATCATCACTTTTACTCATTTTTTTAGTTGGATCTTGTAAGCTCATAATTCTTGCACCGAATTTCGGCATATGAATAGAAGGTTTAGTTAAAATATCATTGTATTTAGTATTAAAACGATCTACTACATTTCTAGTTAATTCTAAATGTTGTTTTTGATCGTCGCCTACTGGAACGATATTTGTATTATATAGTACAATATCAGCTGCCATTAAAGGTGGGTAAGTTAATAAACCTGCTGGGATACCTTGAAATTGTTTCTGAGCTTTATCCTTATATTGTGTCATTCTTTCCAATTCACCAATTGAAGATATTGTTGTTAAAATCCAACCTGCTTGAATGTGAGCAGGTACTTCAGATTGGATAAATAATGTTGCTTTCTCATGGTCGATTCCGGAAGCTAAATAAATAGCTGCTAACTTACGTGTGTTTTCACGTAATTTTAGTCGATCTTGAGGTACTGTTATTGCATGTTGATCTACAATACAGAAATAGCAATCATAATTATATTGAATTTCATTGAATTGTTTCAGCGCACCAATGTAATTTCCTATTGTAGGAATCCCACTAGGTTGGATGCCAGAGAATAAAGTTTCCATTAAAAAAATGCCTCTTTTCTACATAATTTCTTTCTACTATTATAACAGTATTTTATTAATTTGTAAGTTGTGTTATTCTTAATGAGTAGGGAAATGCGCAATTTACACTGAATTAATCAATAATTTATTCGCTTTTTAATGAATTATTAGTTTTTTCTCATTTAATTTTAATCTTTGAGTTATATAATATATTTATAGCGTTAAGATAGGAATTAAACAAAGTGAGCATTTATGTTTAACCTAGTGCTATATAGGGTAAATGATATATAAGTGGAATATAATCTTATAAAGTTCACTGACGTTTAACATAAATAATATTCAATTAGGAGAGTGAGATGTATGGTAACATTATTTACTTCACCAAGTTGCACATCTTGCCGTAAAGCGAAAGCATGGTTACAAGAACATGACATTCCGTATACGGAGCGTAATATTTTTTCAGAACACTTAACATTAGATGAAATTAAATCAATCTTAAAAATGACAGAAGACGGAACAGATGAAATTATTTCAACTCGTTCTAAAACATATCAAAAATTAAATGTGGATATCGATGCATTGCCACTACAAGAACTATATACAATTATTCAAGATAACCCAGGACTATTACGTCGTCCAATTATCTTAGATGATAAACGTCTACAAGTTGGTTATAACGAAGATGGAATTCGTCGTTTCTTACCACGCAAAGTGCGTACATTCCAACTTTTAGAAGCTCAACGTATGGTTGACTAATTTGGTCTAATATTAGAATTATGGCTCCTGTTTACAGGGGCTATTTTTGTGTATAAAAATAAAAGAAAATAGTTCGAACAAATTACTGTTAAAATGTAAGAGTTTATAATACAATGGATGTACTATTCCTAGAGTAAGGGAGTGTGACATTATGAGAATAGAACGAATTGATGAAACAACGGTAAAATTATTTATAACTTATCAAGACATCGAAGCACGAGGTTTCAAGAGAGAAGATTTATGGACCAACCGCAAACGTGGTGAAGAATTTTTCTGGTCAATGATGGATGAAATTAATGACGAAGAAGAATTCGTAGTCGAAGGCCCGTTATGGATTCAAGTGCATGCATTCGAAAAGGGTGTAGAAGTTACAGTTTCTAAGTCTAAAGGCGATGAACTGTTAAATATGACTGATGAAGAATCTAATGAACAATTAGAATATCAAGTCAATGATTTCTTATCTCAAGCACTCGATTCCGATCAAAATATTGGAGAACTCTTAAACGATCAAGATGAAGAAACTAGAAAGCAATTTGTTCCTAAAGATATAGGATTGCTTGTTAGATTTGAAGAGTTAGAAGATATTATTGAATATGCACATTATAATGAACATAAAGACTTAGTATTTACAGACTTATTATATATGTTAGACAACAAATATTATTATTATGTACAATTTGATCAAATAGATAATGAAGAAATTATTAATGATTTCTACGGACAACTATTAGAGTATGCAAATCCAACTCAAGTGTCTAAATTATATTTAGATGATTATGCTAAGGTTGTTATGAGTTATAATGTAATGGGTCAAATCACGAGATATTTTGAACCAAAAAATCAAATTAAAAATAAGTAATTTTAACACCTCTTTACGTTTAATAAAGTAAAGAGGTGTTTTTTTATGCTTATGGGATTAAATACTAGAAATGAACTTGTATATGCTCAACATGCAAAATCCAATGAATTGTATAGATGTCCTGAATGTAATTCAGAGTTAATTCTTAGACGTGGAAAGCATACTATTGCTCATTTTGCTCATAAATCTAATAGTTATTGTTTAAAAAACGTTTATAAGAAAGAAACTTTAGCCTATTTTGCATCTAAGCACCACATTTATTCAAGTTTAAATAAGAAAGTACAAATAGACATGGAATATTATTTGCATGAAATCGAACAAATACCAGACATATTGATAAATCGTAACCTTGTTATAGAGTTTCAATATTCACCAATTAATCTAGAGTTGTTAGATAGCAGAACAGCAGGATTTAGGGCTTTAAATTTAAATGTGATTTGGATAAGTAAACCGGCGAATGAGTATAATGGGATATTAAAGTTAAGTTATTTTGGAGCTGCTCTCATCAATCATACGCATCGAACACTTATTACATATGATTATAATCGTAAGTTGCTAATTAAATATGATCAATTACAATCATTAGATATTTCCCATTTTATTTATAGAAAGAATATCATAAAATGGGAAGATTTATTACAAACACATAATGTATCAAGAGTGCCAACATTTCTTTTGAATGATAATTTTTATAATAATTATCTTGGAAAATGTAGACAAACAAGAAGTGTTTTAGAACCAACTTTATCCTTATTATATCAATCTGGTCTCATACATAAGAATAGACCTAAATTTTTAGGAATAATTGTACCTGAACAATTATATATTTTAACGAATGCTATAACGTGGCAATGTTATTTATATTTAGAAATTAATAAAGGTACGTTTACTTTTGAACGTTTTAATTCTTTCATTAAATTTAGAACTTTTAATAATGTGAACTATTCCAAGGAAGACATTTTAAAAAGCGCCTTGAAGTCATATTTATCAATACTTAATAAAATGACTTTATCACGTGCAAAAAAATGAGATTAATGAGAAAATTATTAATATGAATGTCAAAGGAGGCTATTAATATGGCAAAATTAATTACTAGGGAAGAACAAGAAGAAAAGTACACTTGGGATTTAACAACAATATTTTCTTCAGATGAAGCATACGAAGAAGCTTTCAATGAATTAGAGTCTTATTTAGGGAAAGAACAACAGTATAAAGGACATTTGAAAGATAATGCTGAAACACTATATAACGCTCTATTATTAGATAGTGAAATTGACGAGAAATTAGGTAAAGTATATGTCTATGCACATTTAAAGCACGATCAAGATACTGCTAATGATAAATACGCTGGATATGAAGCAAAAGCTGCAACTTTAGCTAATAAATTTGCAAGTGCATGGAGCTTTATTTTACCTGAATTAATGTCTATAGATGAAGATACATTAAATCAGTTCGTTGAATCACATGACGGATTAAAGAGATACCAATTTGATATTGAAAAATTAAATAAAAAGAGACCTCATATTTTAGGCGATAAAGAAGAAAAAATATTAGCTGAAGCGGGCGAAGCATTGCAAACGCCAAGTAATGTTTTCGGTATGTTCAATAACGCTGATTTAACATTTAAACCAGCAATTGATAAAGATGGTAATGAACACGAATTAACGCAAGGAACATATATAAAACTATTAGAATCTGAAGATAGAGTATTAAGAAAATCAGCATACGATAATGTATATGAAGCTTATGGTAGTCATAATAATACTTTAACAGCTACTTTAAGTGGTAAAGTAAAAACAGCTATATTCAGTTCTAAAGTACGCAATTATGATTCTGCTAGACAACAAGCATTATCTAATAATTTCATACCAGAAGATGTATACGATAACTTAATTGAAACTGTACATAAACATCTACCTTTATTACACCGTTATACAGAATTAAGAAAAGAATTATTAGGTTTAGACGAAATGCATATGTATGATATGTATACACCATTAGTTCAAGATTCTTCATTTGATATGCCTTACGAAGAAGCTAAAGATTGGATGGTTAAAGCATTACAACCAATGGGGCAAGAATATATAGAAGTTGTTGAAGAAGGATTGAATAATAGATGGGTAGACGTTTATGAGAATAAAGGTAAACGTTCAGGTGGTTATTCATCTGGTGCACATTTAACTAATCCATTTATTTTATTAAACTGGACAGATTCAATTTCTGACTTATTTACGCTAATTCATGAATTCGGACATTCTGCTCATAGTTACTTTAGTCGTAAACATCAATTATCAAATGAAAGTGATTATTCAATCTTTGTAGCAGAAGTTGCATCTACAACAAATGAAGCACTTTTAAGTGAATACATGGATAAAAACTTAGAAGATCCTGAAAAACGTAAATATTTATTAAACCAAGAACTTGAAAGATTTAGAGCAACATTATTCAGACAAACAATGTTTGCTGAATTCGAATATTTAATCCATAAAATTGTAGAAGACGGCGAACCTTTAACGGCTGAAAGATTAAATAATGAATATGCTGAACTTAATAAAAAGTATTTTGGTGACGCTGTTATAACAGATGACAATATTGCTAAAGAGTGGTCTCGTATCCCACACTTCTATTATAATTTCTATGTTTATCAATATGCTACAGGATATAGTGCTGCACAAGCATTAAGCAAACAAATTTTAGAAGAGGGCGAACCAGCTGTTAAAAGATATATCAATGAATTCTTAAAAGCAGGAAGCTCAGATTATCCAATTGAAGTATTGAAAAAAGCTGGTGTCGATATGACATCTACACAACCAATCGAAGAAGCGATGGAAGTATTTGAAGAGAAATTAAATGCCTTTGAAAAACTGGTTAAAGGCGAATAAAAGCATGTACACGTTTCCAATATGACAAGTGTGTGACAAATAGAAAAATACGATGTTTTCTGTTGAATTATGTGTACATAGCATGTTATATTACGTATATGAAATTAATCACATAACAAACATACCCCTTTGTTTGAAGTGAAAAATTTCTCCCATCCCCTTTGTTTAAGCACCGTGTAATCAGACACGGTGTTTTTTATTTATTCGTTCATAGTTAACATCCCAAAAGTTATCTATTAGGCAATAGCCCAAAAGATTAATTAATCTTTCATGCATGAGTATGGGTGATTAAAATTCATACTCAAATTAAAAGGATTTATCCATTAGGTGAAAACCTACGGATAAATCCTTTTTTATTTCGGTATTAATAAGTAAGAATGTGATTTTGCGAATCAATAATATAAAAATAGTGACCTGAAAGTTGCAAGAGTAGCTCAACGTGCAACATAGAGTACTTCTTATCCCTAGATTTCTGAATAAAAGTGAATTATCATCGCTCCTCATACAAAAACAGCCAAAATTCTTATTATCTAAAGAATTTTGGCTGTTTTTATAATGCTTTCCCAATCCCGTTTGATTTGAGTCTAATAAACTTATTGTCCAAGGCTCAGTTTGTAAATTTCATTTCTTATATTTCCAGAAGTCTCCATGAATAGATTCTTGTTGTTCAATGTAACCTTGTAATTGTAATTTTTTAAGTTCTCTTTTTACAATTTTCTCTGGCCACTCATATATTGTTGCTATTTCTTGTTCGGAAACGAGTTTTTGTGATTGTATATATTCGATTAGTTTAGGTGGAAGTTGTTTCTCAACTTCTGTCCCGATTAATTCTTGAATGATATACGTATAAATATGATAAGGATATGTTCCTTCGACTTTTAAACCTTCTGAATGTATATCTTCATTAAAGAATACAAGGGAAGGTGTCATATTTACATCCATTTCTCGAGCAATATGCATGTCCGTCTGTAGACTTTCTGTTAAAGCTTGTTCTTTTAAATCATTTATAAAAACAGATAAGTCTATTCCCGATTTAAAAGCGCATTTTCTAATAAGTTCTGTTGTAATAATTTTTTCATGAGGTATAATCTCATTCTGAATTAAATTTAAAAATCTTGTAGCTCGATTATGTCCTTGTAATTCAGCAGCTTTAAAAGCTAGTGCTATATTATCAAATTCACATGTACTTTGAGCCTGACATTTAGTTAATACTTTAAGAGATGGGTTCAAAATCTGACGAATCTTTACGTATTTTTGATATTCTATTTTTAACTTTGCTAATGTAGAAGAAAGATTAAAACAATCTTCGCAAAATGGATCGAAAAATGAATATATTTCTATTTTGCTTGCTGGTGTTAAATCAGCATTACTTTGTTCATTAGCATGGATTAATCTTAATTCTTCGGCCATATTATCCACCTTCAACTATATTAAGCGTTAACCATGTGATTTGCAGTTAGCTTAAGTCTTTCAAATAAATATTCTTGTATATCTCTTTCTAAATGAGATGTCGTAAGTGCTTTTTCCATATTTTCTAACCATGCATCTCGTTCTTTAGTTGTTATTTTAAAAGGCATGTGACGTTGACGTAACATAGGGTGTCCATGTTCTTCTGTATATAAAGCAGGACCACCTAAAAATTGTGTTAAGAATTGTTTTTGTTTACGACTTGTTTCTGCAAAGTCACCAGGGAAAAGATGATTAATCCGTGTATCCTTTTCTACAAGGTAATAAAAGTGATCAATCATGTCGTATAAATCTTTGGGGTCGATTACTTCATATGGAGTCATAATTTCACCTTTTCTTGCTTATTTCAATCTTGATAATATTAATATAACATGTTCTTATATATTTAAAAGTAATTCGACTTGTAATCAAAACAAATTCATGTTGATTGACTTTGGGCGTCAAAAAAGCGTTTCACTTTGTTATCTGGTTTACGATTTTCAATTTGATGTTCAGCAAGTAGCTCTAAAAAGGCTTCTCTTCCTTTATTATAGTCTGTTACTTCAAATTCCAATTCGAAATCTTCTTTCCCTAAATATTCGCTATGATCTAAAACGAGAAGGCCTGTATCTAGGCTTTTTTCTAATCTATATGTGGTTAAGTCGCCCAAGAGCTTTAGTTCATTTAAGGGAACTTGTTGTTTATTTAATATTTCAGAAATATTTTTTGGTAAAAAATGTTTGTCTAACGGTTCATTTATTGGTGGTAAACTGTCTACTACTTCGTTGTACTCTAGTAAACCCACTTTTTGTGGTACTTTTAAAGTCATTTCATATTGCTTGTTTTTCTCACGTATTCTTAGTGCCATTTTTTGAGAAATGATATCGTGGTTTTCTGTATCTATGTAGTGATTTGTTTGTTTAAAAGGTTCGTTTTGTTTAAAATAATATTGTTTTAATGATGAATATTCTTCTCGAGTAAGTAAATTTTTAAACTCTATTTCTAATTCTTGTCCCATTGTCTTTAACACTTCCTTTAATACTATTATTATAGAAGATAATAGGTTAAACAAGTAATTATGTAAAAATAGAGTCATGTTATGAATCTTTAAATTAAAATGTGTTAAAATGAATGGGAATAAGGAGGAACAGTCATGCGTATTTATGTAAATGAAATTAAAATTAATGATAATCAAATACAATGTTATACTGACCAACCAACTGATGGATTAAAGCCGGCTGAACATATGATTGTTGATAGCGATAATCTTGCGTTTGTATATATGCTAGACAGTGGGGAGCAATATGATTATTTATTATTTGTCGAAGAAACATGGTCAATGATTCACGAGAATTTTGATAAAGAGGTCATCGTGAACGATCATTTAATATTAACTTCATTTAAAGAAGAAATGGAATTTTTACTAGACAACATCGCAGATAATCACAACTATGGTAAAGCATTTGTCGCTTCTGTAGAAGAAGCATTTGAATTAAACAAAGCGGAGTGATGGTTATGAATCAATGGGACGAATTTTTGGCACCATATAAACAAGCAATTGACGAGTTGAAGATTAAATTGAAGGGGTTACGTAAACAATACGAATCTTTAGATAGACCTTCGCCAATAGAATTTGTTACAGGTCGCGTAAAGCCAATTTCAAGTATTATTGATAAAGCAAATCAGCGTAACATACCTTTCGATAGATTAAAGGAAGAAATGTATGATATTGCAGGTTTAAGAATGATGTGTCAATTTGTTGATGATATAGATGTTGTTGTGGAATTACTAAGACAACGTCAAGATTTTGAAGTGGTAGAAGAACGAAACTATATTCAATACACTAAAGAAAGTGGATATCGTTCATACCACGTCATCATAAACTATCCTATTGAAACATTACATGGTAAGACAACTGTTTTGGCTGAAATACAAATTAGAACGTTAGCAATGAATTTTTGGGCAACAATTGAACATACTTTAAGATATAAGTATGACGGTGCTTATCCTCCAGAAATAAGGAATAGGCTTGAAAGAGCAGCAGAAGCAGCATTTTTATTAGATGAGGAAATGTCTGAAATTCGTGAAGAAATTCAAGAAGCTCAAAAATATTATTCTAGACAGAAAAGCAATAAACATAATCATGATTGAGGGGTGAATGCTGTGAAATATAATATTTTGTCAAAAGGTGACTCTAAGTCTAATGCGTTAATGTACAAAATGAAAAACCATATGACTGATTTTAATATGGTTCAAGATGAAGAATCTCCTGATATTGTAATTTCGGTAGGTGGAGATGGTACATTATTGCAAGCATTTCACCAGTATAGTCACATGCTAGGGGATGTAAGTTTTGTCGGCGTACATACAGGACATTTAGGTTTCTACGCTGACTGGCTACCGCATGAAGTTGAAAAACTTATTATTGAAATTAATAACTCTACATATCAAGTAATAGAGTATCCATTGTTAGAAGTAATTGTTCGTTATAAAAAGGGTGGATATGAAACAAGATATCTTGCTTTGAACGAAGCGACAATCAAAACAGATGATGGTGCGACATTAGTTGTGGATTTAGTATTGAGAGGAGAACAATTTGAACGCTTTAGAGGTGATGGTTTATGCGTATCTACACCGTCTGGCTCAACTGCTTATAATAAAGCATTAGGTGGTGCTTTAATACATCCATCTTTAGAAGCAATGCAAATTGCAGAAATCGCGTCTATAAACAACCGAGTGTTTAGAACAGTTGGATCACCACTAGTATTACCTAAACATCACGTTTGTCACATACATCCAGTTAATCAAGATACATTACAAGTTACGATTGATCATGTTAACGTTAAACATAAAAATATTGAGTCTATACAATATAGAGTTGCAAATGAAAAAGTGAGATTTGCTAGATTCAGACCTTTCCCATTTTGGAAAAGAGTGCATGATTCATTTATCTCAAATGAGGATTAACATATGAAAACTTTACAATATAATGCAACATCGACTATGTTGTTAAAGACATTTTTATATGACAAAGGCATATCTAAAAAGAGTTTAAGCGCCATTAAGAAAAATGGTGCTTTATTTGTTAATGGGGAACATGCAACTGTAAGAAAAGTATTAGAACAGGGGGATAAAGTAGAAGTATGTTTACCGAATGAAACGCCAAGCATTAATTTAGAGCCTTGTGATATTACATTAAATATATTATATGAAGACGAATGGTTAATTATAGTGTCTAAACCAGCTATCATTAATACAGCACCTTCGAGAGAACACCCGCACAATAGTTTAGTTGAAGCGGTGCTATACCATATGAATAAAAATGAAGAACAAACAATACCACATATCGTTACACGTTTAGATAGAGGGACAAGTGGTATAGTTATATTTACGAAACATCAACTATTGCACCATATGATGTCACAAACGGTTATTAATAAATATTATTTAGCAATTGTTCATGGTTTAGTGCAACGAAAAAGTGACGATATCATTGCACCTATAGCGAGAGCGAGACATTCTATTATAGAAAGAGAAGTTTCTGATTCGGGAAAATTTGCGCATACATATTACGAATTATTGAACCAAAAAGATACGCGCTCATTATTAAAATTACAATTATTTACCGGAAGAACACATCAAATCCGTGTTCACCTTTCACACATTGGCCATACTATTGTAGGAGATAATTTGTATGGTTCTGATGAAACAGCTTACTCTCACCAGCTATTACAATGTCATGTTGTGGAATTTGAACACCCAATTACGAAAAGAAAAATTTATATTGAAGATGATGTCCATTATCACTTATAATACGTAGATGTGCTATAATGAATTGAATTTTTTAAGAGGAGGTGGCAAGATTGGCAAACGAAAATAATGAGCAATATGTCGAAGATGAAGCATTTGATAAAGAACAGTTAGATGCTTTATTAGAGAACAATGATATTGATCAATTTCGAGAAGAATTTTTACGCTTACATACTTATGATCAAGGTGAATACTTTGAAATATGTGATGACACCTTTAAGCAAAAAATATATCAATTTCTTTCACCTAATGAAGTTGCGGATTTCTTTGAAACCACTGAATTAGATGACGAAGAATATGAAGAAATATTTCAAAATATGAATGCCAATTACGCGAGTGAAATGTTAAGTGATATGTCTTACGATAACGCAGTAGATATTCTAAACGTGTTATCTAGGAATAAAGTTGCCACTTTGCTCACGCTTATGAACCGGGAAGACGCACGTGAAATTAAAGCGTTACTTCATTACGAAGAAGATACTGCCGGCGGTATCATGACAACAGAATACATTTCAGTTTATTCTACAATGTCTGTAAAGGAAGCTATGTTTTATGTAAAAGAACAAGCGCCTCAAGCAGAAACAATTTACGTTATTTTTGTTGTAGATGAGAATAAAAAACTAGCTGGTGTCATTTCACTACGTGATTTAATCGTCGCAGAAAACGACGCATATATCGAAGAAATTATGAGTGAACGTGTAATTAGTTCTAATGTAGCAGATGACCAAGAAGAAGTAGCTCAAACGATGCGAGATTACGATTTAATTGCATTACCTGTTATTGATTATCAAGATCATTTATTAGGTATTATAACAATCGATGATATTTTAGATGTTATGGATGAAGAAGCAAGTGAAGACTACTCTAAATTGGCCGGTGTGTCTGATATAGACTCTACTAACGATACTGTGTTTCAAACAGCAATGAAACGTTTACCTTGGTTATTAATTTTAACAGTATTAGGTATGATTACAGCATCAATACTAGGCCAATTCGAAGAAACCTTATCTCAAGTAGCTTTATTAGCAGCTTTTATCCCAATAATTAGTGGTATGAGTGGTAACTCAGGCACGCAATCTTTAGCCGTTTCAGTACGTAATATATCCACAGGGGAAATTGATGAGCAAAGCAAATTCAAGCTCGCTTTACGTGAATCAGGCTCCGGTTTATTAACTGGTTTCTGCTGTGCACTTAGTTTATTTCTAATTATTATTTTATTATACAGAGAGCCAGTTTTGGCGTTGATTGTTTCCATCAGTCTTACAATTGCAATGACAGTTGGTACATTAATGGGAGCAATCATACCTATGTTTATGAATAAAATGAATATAGATCCTGCAGTAGCAAGCGGCCCGTTTATAACGACAATTAATGACATTATTAGTATGTTAATATATTTTGGTTTAGCAACTGCATTTATGTCATATTTAATATAAGGAGAAAAATATGGAACATTCTAGTTTTACTTCGCTAGTAATAGTGGTAGTAGCAGCATTTTTAACCCCTATACTAGTCAATAGACTTAAAATATCTTTCTTACCTGTAGTCGTAGCCGAAATTATAATGGGGATTATAATTGGTGATTCTTTATTTGGTCTAGTTAAAGAGGATGCTTGGTTATCCATTTTATCTACACTTGGATTTATCTTTTTGATGTTTTTAAGTGGTTTAGAAATTGATTTCAATGCATTTAAGTCAAAGAAACATTCAGAAGATGAAGAAGCGAATAAAATTCCAAGCAATTTATCTTTAATGACTATCGTCTTTTCAATGATTATGATTTTATCTATATTTTTAGCATTTGTATTTAAATGGACAGGTTTAATCGATGATGTTTTACTTATGGTTATTATCATTTCAACAATAAGTCTAGGCGTAGTTGTTCCAACGCTTAAAGAAATGAATATTATGCATACGAGCATAGGTCAGTTTATTTTACTAGTAGCAGTTGTAGCAGATTTAGTAACGATGATTCTATTGACTGTTTACGGTACGATAAACGCAAAAGGTGATTCACCGCTATGGTTAATAACGATTTTAATCGCATTTGGAATTGTATTTTACATAATTGGTGGCTATTTCATTAAATCACCGTTCTTAAAAAAGTTAACTTCAGGAACAACACAAATAGGGATAAGAGCAGTATTTGCACTTATTATACTATTGGTTGCTTTAGCTGAAGGCGTAGGGGCTGAAAATATACTTGGTGCCTTCTTAGCAGGTGTTATTGTTTCATTGCTTGGTCCAGATCAAGATATGATAGAGAAATTAGATTCATTTGGATATGGTTTTTTCATACCAATATTCTTTATCATGGTCGGTGTAAATTTAAACATACCTTCTTTAATAAAAGAACCAGGCTTGTTGCTTATCATACCTTTATTGTTTATTGCTTTCTTAATTTCAAAATTAATACCAGTAAGTATTATTGGAAAATGGTATGATATGAAAACAACAATTTCATCAGCATTTTTATTAACATCAACACTTTCTCTTGTAATTGCAGCTGCTAAAATTGCTGAACAATTAGGCACTATTTCACCTGAAATCTCAGGTATACTTGTGTTAAGTGCAGTTATAACATGTGTGTTTGTACCAATAGTATTCAAGAAGTTATTCCCAATACCAGAAGAAACTAAAGTAATTGTTAAAGTAAGTTTCATTGGTAAAAACCAACTGTCTATACCAGTTGCTCAAAGTATTCATTCACACATATATCAAACGACTATGTTCTTTAGAAAAGACTTAGCTGATCATCGTAATTTAGATGAAAGTATTAAAACACATGAGTTAGATGATTATGTTGAAGAAGAACTAATAGAGCTTGGGTTATTTAAATCAGATATCATTGTTTGTTCTGCAAATGATGATGCTATTAATAAAAAAGTAGCTTTAATGGCTCATAAACATGGTGTTAAACGAATTATTTGTAAGCAAGAAAACATTTCAGAAGATGATGAATTACACGATAAGAACATTGAATTCTTTAGTAGTTTCTTAAGTAATAAGATATTACTTAAAGGTTTAATTGAATCTCCAAACGTACTGAACTTATTAAGTAACGTAGAAACATCACTATATGAAATCGAAATGAAAAATCACAGTTACCACAATGTGTTATTACGTTCATTTCCTTTTGCAGGCGATATCATTTTCGTACGAATTATTAGAGGAAAAGATTCAATCGTACCGCATGGTGATACAGAATTACAATATGGAGATAAACTGATTGTTACAGGTTCGAAAGAATATGTATCAGAACTAAAACAAGATATGGAATTCATTTGATTTAAAGTGAAAATGAGGAGTGAAACTTGCTTCTCATTTTTGCTTTTTTCTAAATGAAAATAAAGGTATTATGCTTGTCAGGTGGTATGACCAGTGGTATCATTACCAGTGAATGTAAAGAATAATATACATATTAAAGGAGTTAAATGAATGTTTAATTTAGAAGGAAAAACATATGTCATTATGGGTATTGCTAATAAGAGAAGTATTGGTTTCGGCGTAGCAAAAGTATTAGATGAACTTGGTGCTAAATTAGTATTTACTTACAGAAAAGAACGTAGTAAAAATCAACTTGAAAAATTATTCGACGAACTAAAAAACCAAGATGAAGCATATTTATATGAATGCGATGTTCAACAAGACGATCACGTTGTAAATGCTTTTAAAGAAATAGGCGATAAGTTCGGTAAAATAGATGGCGTTTATCATTCAATTGCTTTCGCTAATATGGAAGATTTACGTGGTAGATTTAGTGATACAACAAGAGAAGGATTCTTACTTGCACAAGACATCAGTTCTTATTCTTTAACAATTGTTTCAAGAGAAGCTAAAAAACTTATGCCTGAAGGTGGCAGTATCGTTGCTACTACATACTTAGGCGGAGAATTCGCTGTTCCTAACTATAATGTTATGGGCGTAGCTAAAGCAAGTTTAGAAGCAAATGTTAAATATTTAGCAAGTGATTTAGGCGCAGATAATATCCGTGTTAACGCAATTTCTGCAGGACCTATCCGTACTTTAAGTGCTAAAGGTGTAGGTGGATTTAACTCTATCCTTAAAGAAATTGAAGAACGTGCGCCATTACAACGCAATGTAGACACAGAAGAAGTAGGTAAAACAGCTGCTTACTTGCTAAGTGATTACTCTAGCGGTGTAACTGGTGAAAATATTCATGTTGATTCAGGTTATCATATCGTAAAATAATTATTAGTTTGGGAAGTATACTAGTCTCATAAATAGTGCTCACAATTCGTTGTTGTTTAACCTTCGAATTGTGAGTTTTTATTTATATGAAATGATATTTAAAATGGGAGAGAGATTTCGTAACCCCGCCCCGGTCAGGATGACTAGGATTGAAAAAAGCTTGATATAAGTGCATTTTCAATTTAATTAGCTACTGCCACTATAATAAAGAGGTCTGATACATTGTAATGTTTCAGACTTAAATGCAAAAATACAGGCCGATAAAATAAATTATCGACCCGCAAACGCAAAAATACAGGCCGATAAAATAAATTATCGAACCGCAAAATGAATATAGCTTGAAAGAAGGGCAGCGTACACTAAAAAAGCCGAAACACGAACGCCGTGTTTCGGCTTTTTAAATAGTCATTATTTTAAATCATTATCTACTATTGGATCATCTTCTACCGTTCTCGATGCTGTTGAACTTATTGATTGTCTATGTGTGTATACATTTCTAACAATTGTCTTAATAACAGCATAAGTTGGTACAGCAATTAAAATAGCTACGAATCCTCCTAAATTACCAGCTGCTAATATAACAGTAATAATTGTTAGGGGATGAATGCTTAAAGTCTTACCCATAATATTTGGTGTAATAACATTACCTTCTAATTGCTGACAAATTAACGTAATAATACTTACCCATATAAACATCACTGGGTCTTGAATTATTGAAATAATGGCTGCTGGTATGAAAGCTAACCATGGTCCCAGGAATGGTATCATATTAGTTACTAATGCGAGCAAGGCAAGTAATAGAGCGTAGTCTAAGCCTACAAATGTATAACCGATATAAAGTAAGACACCTAAGATTAAACTGACTGTTACTTGGCCTTGTATATAAGCTTGTAGCGTTTGGTTAATGTCTTTACATAAATTAACTACGAACCACTTTGTACGTCCTCTAAATGGTTTAGCGATAAACGGGATAAATCTTTCATGATCTTTCAACATATATATTAAGAAGAAAGGTACTAAAATTAATAAGAAAAGTGTTGATACTAATGAAGATATATATCCAAATAAGTTTGAAAGCATATCTGTCACAATACCACTAATACTTTCTATAGAGTCATTAATTTTTTGAGAAATGTTATCTGGTAGTCTATCTCTTTGTTGTAAAGCATAATCTACTGCATTTTGTACTTCACGCTGGATGTAAGGCATGTTTCTAATTAAATTGTTAATTTGATCTGTTACTAGAGGTGCAACTATAGAAATGAACAACATAATAACGAATACTAATGCAATCATTAAAATAGTGATGCTGCCCCATCTAGGTATTTTTCTTTTTTCTAACATTTTTTGGAATGGTAAACAAATATAGAATAAGAAACCACCTAATAATAAAGGTAATAAAATCGATTGAACAATAACAATGATTGGATAAAAAATCTGATTAATTTCCATAAATACTTTTATGATTAGAAATGTTAGGAGAATGGCGATTCCTGAACGGAACCAAGCTTTATTTAACAAGAGCGTACCTCCTTTAATCTAGTTTTGTATACCATTATATTATAAGCGAAAAATGAAAATTGACAATGACAATTGGAAATACTTTTAAATCTATATTCGTAAATTAATCTATATTAATTTTAAGTTGTACGGATTAGAATAAATATTAATCTTTCATGAATAGAAAGTTAATAGTATTTTAAACTATATTAATATAAAAAAAGATTAAATCAACAAAGAAAACGCTTACAAATATTATAATTATTAAGTGAAAAAATATATTGATTGTGTTTTTATACATGGTATAATCATAACAAGATAATTTCCAAATTTTCAGAATTCAGAAATTATCTTACAGGCTTACAACAAAGGGGAGATTATTATGGAATCTATTGTTAGCTTTGCCAATGATATAGTGTGGAGTAAAGCCCTTGTATATGGTTTATTACTTACAGGAATTTTATTCTCATTTATGATGCGATTTTTTCAAATTAGACATTTTAAAGAAATGATAAGGTTAATGTTTCAAGGGGAAAAATCACCTACAGGTATTTCTTCATTCCAAGCGATAGCAGTTTCATTAGCTGGTCGTGTTGGTACTGGTAATATTGTAGGTGTTGCGACAGCGATTTTCATCGGTGGTCCTGGTGCAGTATTTTGGATGTGGGCAACCGCGTTCTTAGGTGCTAGTTCAGCTTTCATCGAATCAACGCTCGGCCAAATTTATAAAAGAGAAATTAAAGGTCAATACCGTGGGGGTCCTGCTTACTATATAGAAACTGGTATAAAGGGTAAAGCAGGAAAAATTTACGCAGTTATTTTTGCACTTGTTACAATACTTTCAGTAGGATTGTTATTACCTGGTGTTCAATCAAATGCGATTGCCTCTTCAATGAAAAATGCATTCGGTTTGAATGCGTGGATTATAGCTATTGTTTTAGCAATATTACTAGCGTTAATTATTTTTGGTGGTATTAAATCAATTGCAAATGTAGCAACGGCAGTTGTTCCGTTTATGGCTATTATTTACATAGGTTTTGCAATATTAATTATTATTCTTAATATAGATGCAGTTCCTTCGTTAATTGCGCTTATATTTAAATCAGCCTTTGGAGCTGAAGCAGCATTTGGTGGTATATTTGGTGCCATGATTGAGATAGGTGTAAAGCGTGGACTGTACTCAAATGAAGCAGGTCAAGGTACTGGGCCTCATGCCGCTGCTGCAGCAGAAGTTTCACATCCAGCAAAACAAGGATTAGTACAAGCGTTCTCTGTATATATTGATACATTATTAGTGTGTACAGCAACAGCATTAATGATTTTAATGACTGGTACATTTAATACTACAGATGGTGCTACAAATAAAGATGGATCGCCACATTTAATTCATGATAATGGAATTTATGTAGAAAGTGCTGATGGTAGTAAAGATGTGAGTGGTACAGCAATGTATGCACAAGCAGGGATAGATAAAGCATTCTCAGGAGATGACTACACATTTAGTCCAGGCTATTCTGGAATAGGTTCATATTTCATCGCATTAGCGTTATTCTTCTTTGCTTTCACAACTATACTCGCATATTACTATATTGCAGAAACCAACGTCAGCTTTATAGTCCCCTCCGACAAGCAGAAAATATGGATAAATCTTGTGCGGGTAGTGCTCATAGCTGCCACAATTTATGGTTGTGTTAAAACGGCGGATGTAGCATGGATGATGGGTGACTTAGGTGTTGGTATGATGGCGTGGTTAAATATTATTGCAATATGGATACTACACAAACCAGCATTACGAGCACTTAAAGATTTCGAAAGGCAAAAGAAAGAAAAAGGTTCAGGAAAATATGCAATATATAGACCCGATCCAAATGAAGTTCCAGATGCAAAATTTTGGCATGAAGATTATCCAAAACGTTTAAAAGAATTTGATATTAAAGAATAATTTATAAATATCAAACGCTTTCAAATATGCGCTCTCTACTGTACAATGTATTTATATGTATAGTTGGGAGCGTTTTTTATGGATAAAAAAGTAGGTCTAGTTGATCAAATTAATTTAGAAAGTAAATTTTTAGAAAGGGAAGTGACAGTCTCAATCTATTTACCCAAAGATTATACAGATTTGTATAAACATCATGTGATTATTACTTTTGATGGTCGTGATTTCTTCCAATTCGGCCAAATACATCGAACGTATGAAAAGCTAAGATCTGCGAATCAAATAGATAAAGCAATCATAGTAGGTGTTCACTATGAAAGTGTCGAAGAAAGAAGAAAAGAATTTCATCCAGATGGTTCGCATAGAAAAGAAATGTCAAAATTTGTTGTGAAAGAGCTTTGTCCTTATATTGATAAAACATTTTCTACGTTGAAAGTGGGAAATGCTAGAATACTATTAGGCGATAGTTTAGCAGCAAGCATTGCTTTATTAACAGGTCTAGAATACCCACATCATTTTAGTCAACTAGGTTTATTTAGTCCAATGATTAACGATACCGTTACAGAAAAATTTAAAGCGTGCTCATCATTAGGGTTGTTAAACATTAAACATTATATTGGAAAAGAAGAAAATCATTTTAAACTGATTAGTGGCAATTATGCTGATTTTCTTACGCCAAATAGAGCTTTTAGTGAACTTTTACAAAAATATAACATAACTTACGAATATAGAGAATTAGAGGGTGGGCACACATGGAAAACATGGAAACCACACTTAGAAGACATGTTAAGTTACTTTTTAAGTCATCAAAAACAGAAAAGTTTGATATAATAAAATAGAAGACAAACAAAGGAGGAAGTATCATTATGAAATTAGGCATCGTACTTATTCCATCAAAACCATTCCAAGAAGCAGTGAATGCTTATCGTAAAAGATACGATAAACACTATGCGTTAATTAGTCCGCATATTACTATTAAAGAAAAGTTTGACATTGAAGACAATGAACTAGACAAAGTTAAAGATAGACTTGCGGAAACTGCTAAACAACATCAACCAGTAAACATTCAAGTATCAAAGGCGTCTAGTTTTACGCCAACTAAAAACGTAATATACTTTAAAGTAACAAAAACAGATGAATTAGAAGCATTGTATAATGAATTTAATAATAGTGAATTCTATGGTGAAAGCACACATCCATTTGTCCCACATTTTACAATTGCACAAGGTCTTTCTAGCCAAGAGTTTGAAGACATCTTTGGGCAAGTTAAAATGGCTGGTATCAATCATTCAGAAACAATTGATACTATTAAATTAATGAAACAAAATGACGATGAAACATGGTCTGAAGAAGCATCTTATACATTAGGATAAAATTAAACAATATAAGACATAATTATATTATTTAAACAGATTATTCTAGAACTTAATTGTTCAATAAAAAAACAGAGGATATTCCACTTAAAATGGATATCCTCTGTTTTTTTATATAGTATTTGATCTTTTCTTTCTTCGGACATTTAAAAAGTATATACCATAAAATAAAGCTAAGAATAAAAAAATTAAACTTGAAGCATAAATTGTATAGTATACGTCAGCGAATATTTCTGAAATAACGCCACCTAGTATAGGTCCAATCATCGTACCAAAACCTTGTACGCTGTTGAATACACCCCATGTTTCTTCTTGTACTTTTGTATCTATATGACTAGCCATAAATGTATTCCATGCTGGCAATAATAGGCCGTAAATCGTACCGATTAATAGGGCGATTGTTATAACAATAAATAGCTGTGTTAATAAAGTTAATCCAAAAATAAATGAACTGTAAGCTAAGAAGCCTATAAAAATAATGATATGAGTAAATACTTTAGCGTATTTATCCATCAGTTTTGAAAAGAATAGCATCGAAATTGTACAACCAATACCACCAACTATCAAAATAATCGTATATTCTAAGGTTGTTACACCCATATGTTTAGTTGCGTATGTTGGTAATATTGGAACAAGCATTCCTATTGAAGCACCTTGTAAAAATATACCTGGGAATAATAATAAATGTCTCTTTGTAACATCTACAATTTCTGTTAATTGTTTTTTTACAGATTTATTTTCATAATCAGTCAATTGTACTTTAACAAAGTAGAACAATACCCAAGCGACTAATACACATATTGCCATCATAAATGAAAATTTAGTTGGATGTAATTTGAATAATAAATTCATAAATATCATACCTGAAAGCATACCGACTAACCAACTAAAGTAAACATAACCCATTTGTTTACCACGTGATGATTCTTCTACGCTTGAAAGCATAATCACCCATATAGGACTGACTGCAATTCCGAGTAAAATAGCACTCAGAATATAAATAACAGGTGATGGGAAGAAAATAATTAATGCTAAACTTGTAAATGCTAATAAAAAACCACTAGTTAAGATTACAGTTGGACCGAATCTTTTTAATAGAAAACCAATTACGAAATTTGTTAACGCGTCACTTATAAAATGTAAAGAAATTGCTGTAGAAGTAATACCAACAGTCACTTTCGCTGTAGTCGTTGGTAGAAATGGTAAATAACTTAATATATACATACCTCTAGCAAATTCCATCATAAATAAAATGACGAGCATTATCCAAAAATCTTTTTTATAGAATGATTTACCTGATGAAGTATTTGGCATACATAGGGACCTTTCCATAAATTTCATTGTAAGTAAGTGAATCGCTTAGTAATGAAAGTAAATCCTTACAAATTGTTTCAGTTGGTTTTTCTAAATAGTTTTCTTCTAGTAGTTGTGTCATTTCTTTAAGTTCTTCAGGTTGATTTACAAGTGAAATAACTAATTTAGTAGCTTCTTCAGGTGTGTTAGCAACTTTCCCATATCCTTTTTCACTAAAGTATTCAGCATTCTCTAGTTCTTGTCCTGGAGCAGGGTTAAGAAAAATTAATGGTAAGTGTCTAGCAAACGCTTCAGATATTGTTATACCACCAGGCTTCGTAATCATCAGTTGGCTAGAAGCCATCCACTCATTCATATGTTTTGTATAACCTAATATAAGTACGTTTTTATTACCTTTAAAGTATTGAGCTAAATCAGAGCGTAAAGATTTATTGTTTCCACAAATCATGACTACTTGAGAGTCTTTAGCATGCGCATCAATTTTTTCAATCATAGATGAAAAACCTGTAGAAACTCCAAATGCTCCAGCGGACATTAATATAACGCTTTTATTTGGATCTAAATTTTGTTTCATTAACCAAGCATGTCGATTGATAGGTTCTTCAAACTGTTTTGAAATAGGTATTCCTCTAACTCTAATCGATTCTGAGTCGATACCTATTGAATTAAACTCTTCTTTCAAATCTTTAGTCGCTACATAATAGCGATTTGAGTGTGGTGTAACCCAGTTTTTATGCAAACGATAATCAGTCATAACTGTAGCAATAGGTATGTTCAAATTAAATTGTTCAGTCAAAACAGATACTACTGGCGTAGGGAAAGTCAGTAATATTAAATCAGGTTTCTCTTTAATTAGTAAATTTAACAATTTATTTAATCCATAATATTTATAAAAACACTTATCTATTTGTTCAGGACGACTATAGTAGAAAAATTTATACATATTTCTAAAATATTTGAAGCTATTAATGTACCATTGTTTCGCAATAGAAGTCATAATAGGATGTGCTTCAAGAAATAAATCATGTTGAATGACAGTTAAATGATCAAGATTCATTTCACCAAATTGTTTCACAATACTATTCGTTACTTGTAAATGACCGTTACCAAAAGAACCGGTAATAATCAATAATTTTTTGTTTTGAGAAACCATTAGCCACACTCCGTATTTGTATTTATTATCTATGATAGTTTAACGTATTTTCCTTAATTTGTGAAAAGATATTGCATTTATTACATAATCTATACAGTTTCTTATGATTATCTCAACATTTTTATCAATAATTGTTTAGTTAATATGATATTTTTATTTAATTTTGATTTTGAGTAATCTTGAGAAAGTAATACAGGTAACATCACACTAATCGTTTGACTAGCCATCATTCGAAAGGCTAAATCAGCGGGTATATCTTTATCAATTTGATTATTGTCTTTTAAATTTTGAATATATTGAGAAATAGTGGGTCCGATTGATTGCTTAACAACATCAGTCATTATATTACGAAAATCTGTATTATACATTATTTCTCCAAAAATTATTTTTATTATATTTTTATTATTATCAATGAATTTTATTCTATTATCTACAAATGTGTCAATAAATGCATCTAAATTATCACATTTTGATAATTCTGAACTGAATTCTTTTAACACTTCAGGAGCAACTACCGATTTATATAAAGGTAATAATCCTGCATATAATAATTCATTTTTTGTTTTGAAATGTTTATATACAGTGCCTTCAGAAACTTTTGCCATTCTCGCAATGTCTTTTGTCGAGGTATTATAAAATCCACGTTCACTAAATAATACCGTTGCGCTATTTAATACTGCTTTTTGTTTTTCACTTATTTGTGATTGCTTTTTTAGTTGTTCGTTCATAATTTCTTTAATAGAGCGATTCATAATATAAACCTACACTTTCCGATATCTTTTCATACCTAATATATTTAAGACTAGCAACAAGACAAATATTAGGAAGAGAATAATCCAATTCACATATATATCTGATATTTCATAACCTCTGATCATAACGTTTTGGATTGCATCGCCAGCGTAATAAAGCGGCATTATATGTGCAATATATTGCAATGTTTTGTGCATTGAGTCTACTGGTATTATACCCGCAAAAAACACTTGTGGAACAATAGCTAGAGGTATAAATTGAATCATTTGAAATTCAGATGATGCAAAAGTTGATAATAACAAGCCTAAAGTTAAAGCAATAAATGAAATCAATATATTTGTTATAAATACGAGCGCAATATTTCCTTCTGTTGTCATCTGTAATACATATATTGAATAAATAACAATTAATGCTGTTTGAATAACAGCAAATGTACCATAACCAATTATATAACCTATAATAATTTGATATTTCTTAATTGGAGAGGATAGTGTACGGTCAAGTGTGCCTGAAGTTCTTTCTTTCAGTAAGGAAATACCTGAAATTAAAAAGGTAAAGAAAAATACAAAGAATGCAATTAAAACTGGGCTGATTGTATCAAAATAATTCGTATCTTTATTGCCATGCAAATAGTGATTTGATGTTTCAATTTTTTCAATTTTTGGTTTGTCTTGTTGAGGTAAATCTTGTTTTATGTTGTCTGGTAACTTTTTCGTTATTTCACTTAACATTTTACTTTGATTATTTAACGCATTTGTTAACTGATTGATATTTTTACTGACTAAAATTTGATTAACCTTTAACTTTAATTGATTCGTTACACTAGGGTCTGAATTTTCATAAGTAATAGAATACTCGTGATTACTTTCTTCTACAAAACCATCTAGGTCATCATTTTTAAATTTATCTTTTAAATTTTTATAATCATCATATTGAACTGTTTCAATGTTTTTATCATGTAATTGGTTTATTAAATGTTCATTAGCTTGATACGTGCCGATTTTTAACTCTTTAGATTCATCTGAGTAATTAAACAAGAAATAAATTAATGTTAAGATGAGCAGTGGGGCAACGAGCAGAAGCATTAGTGTACGTTTATCTCGCAACACTTGTTTAAATATTCTTGTTGCTATATTAAGCATCTACACCATCTCCTAACTCAAGAAAAACTTCTTCTATCGTGTTGACTTTAAATGATGATTTTATTTCATCAGGTGAACCGTAAGAAATAATATTGCCGTCTCTCATTAATAATAGTCTGTCACATTTATCCGCTTCATCTAACACGTGAGTCGTGACGAGTATCGTTTTTCCTTTATTACGTTCCTCAAATAAATCGTTCCATATAGATTTTCTTAATTTTGGGTCTATACCTACAGTAGGCTCGTCTAAAATTAATATTTTTGGGTTTTGAATAAAACTAATAGCGAGTGAAAGTCTTCTTTTCATACCTCCAGAAAAAGCACTTACTTTTTTCTTGCGTTCATTATATAAATTCACCATCTCTAAAGCACGTTGTATATTAGTTTGTAAATTTTGTTCTTTAGTAATATATAATTTTCCAAAGAATAACATGTTCTCGTAAGCAGTTAAATCTTCGTATAATGCATCACTTTGCGCCATATATCCAATTGAACGTAAAATTTTACGGTTAGGTATGTCCACATCTTCAATCGTAATATTACCTGAATCAATGGCTTCCATTCCTAAAATACATTTTATGAGCGTTGTTTTACCAGCACCAGAAGGGCCAATTAAACCTGTGATACAACCTGGTTCAAAATGTGTTGTCATATCATTTAATATATTAACTTTTCCGTATGACTTAGTTATATTATCTACTTTTATCATTTTGAACACCTCTTTTAATTTAAAAGTGAGTACTCACTCATATTACAACTAGATATATCTTAAGTCAAAACTATAAAATCATATAAAGAAAGTGTATAATAGACCTATTGAAAATAAAGGAGAAATAACGATGAAAGTTGAGACGTTATTAAACAAAATAAAATTAAAGCAAGTTTATGGGAATACAAACCAAGAAGTAAACGATATTACAACTGATTCTAGAACTGCAACTGAAAAATCTATATTTGTAGCCTCCCGAGGTTATACAGTAGATAGTCATGAATTTATCCCTAATGTTATTGAACAAGGGTGTACTGTAATCGTAAGCGATAGATATATTGAATTATCTGAAGAAGTACTATTAATTGTTGTAAAAGATACATTAAAAATAGCAAGTATTTTTAGCCATATAATTTTTGAATATCCAAGCCAAAAATTAAAAACAATAGGTGTTACTGGAACGAATGGTAAGACGACAATAGCAACGATGGTACATCATTTAACTAGAGCGCTTGGTAAAAATAGTGCTTATCTTGGAACAAATGGGTTTCAAATTAATGAAACTGTAACGGAGGGTGTGAACACGACACCAGAAACAGTTACATTAACTAAACATATATCCGAGGCTGTTAAGCAAGAATGTGAAAGCATGACTTTTGAAGTATCTAGTCATGGTCTAGTAATAGGTAGACTAAGAGGCGTAGAGTTTGATATTGCGATATTTTCAAACTTAACACAAGATCATTTAGATTTTCATGGCACAATGGAAGCATATGGTCATGCCAAATCATTATTATTTAGCCAATTAGGCCAAGACTATAGAAAAGACAAATTTGTCATATTGAACGCTGATGATGCTTTTTCTAAAGAGCTAGAGCCGGTTACTCCATTTGAAATATTTACATATGGAATAGACAATGAAGCTGATTTTATGGCTCAAAATATTAATGAATCTATCAATGGCGCGACATTTACTTTAACAACGCCATTTGGTGAATATGAAGTTGAATCTCCGTATTTAGGTAAATTCAATATTCTTAATTTATTAGCGAGCCTTCTTGGTGTTTGGGTGCAAAGTTATGATTTAAAAGAAATCATTAAAGCTGTTAAACAGATGCCCCCAGTTGAAGGACGTTTAGAAGTATTAGATAAAAACCTACCGATTGATTTAATTATTGACTATGCACATACATCTGATGGTATCGATAAATTAATTGATGCTGTAAAACCTTTTGTTAAGCAAAAATTGATATTCTTAATAGGTATGGCTGGAGAAAGAGACTTAACAAAAACACCTGAAATGGGTAAAATAAGTTGTCGAGCAGATTACGTTATATTTACACCGGATAATCCAGCAAATGATGATCCGAAAATGTTAACAGCAGAATTAGCTAAAGGAGCGACACACCAAAACTATGTAGAATTTGAAGATAGAGCAGAAGGTATTAGACACGCTATTGAAATTTCAGAACCAGGAGATACAGTGGTATTAGCATCAAAAGGAAGAGAACCTTACCAAATTATGCCAGGACATATTAAAGCACCTCATAGAGACGATTTAATTGGTCTAGAAGCAGCTTATGAAAAATATGGAGGTAAACCTAGTGAAGATTAGAGAAAGTCATTCTGATAACTTAAAATGCAAAGTTTTTATATATGAGAATAAAAAGGAAGAATACTTTGTTATTTCTATTCCAGATTTATTTTGGTCTATCCAAATCGATTATGACTTATTCGGTGAATCATTAATTGAACATCTATACCTACATTTATTTAATGTATTAGATGAAGAAGACGCAAACGAATTAGCGAATAGAATTAGCCATTGGACATCCGAATTATAAGGAGAAATGAATTGTGAAAATAAAAGAAGAAGTAGAAAGTAGAAAAACCTTTGCGATTATATCGCATCCAGATGCCGGTAAAACGACGTTAACAGAGAAATTATTACTATTCGGTGGTGCGATAAGACAAGCAGGTACCGTTAAAGGTAAAAAGTCAGGAAAATTTGCTACGAGTGACTGGATGAAAGTAGAACAAGAGCGTGGTATTTCAGTAACCAGCTCTGTTATGCAATTTAATTACGATCACTATAATATCAATATTCTAGATACACCAGGACACGAAGACTTTTCGGAAGACACATATAGAACATTAATGGCTGTAGACAGTGCTGTCATGGTAATTGACTGTGCTAAAGGGATAGAGCCCCAAACTTTAAAATTATTTAAAGTATGTAAAATGAGAGGAATCCCTATTTTTACGTTTATTAATAAACTTGACCGTATGGGTAAAGAACCATTTGAATTACTTGAAGAAATTGAAAAAACTTTAGAAATTGAAACATATCCTATGAACTGGCCAGTTGGAATGGGTCAAAATTTCTTCGGTATTATAGATAGAGAAGAGAAAACTATTGAGCCATTTAGAGATGAAGAAAATGTACTACATTTAAATGATGATTATGAATTAGAAGAAGATCATCCAATTAAAAATGATTCACAGTTTGAACAAGCTATTGACGAATTGATGTTAGTTGAAGAAGCGGGTGAAACATTCGATAAAGAAATGTTGCTTGCTGGAGAGTTAACACCTGTATTCTTTGGTTCTGCATTAGCTAACTTTGGTGTACAAAACTTCTTAAATGCCTATGTAGACCATGCACCAATGCCAAATGGTAGAAAGACCGAAGAAGGTGAAGTAGTTGATCCATTTGATACAGATTTTTCAGGCTTTATATTCAAGATTCAAGCAAATATGGATCCAAAACATAGAGATAGAATCGCATTTATGCGTGTCGTGAGTGGAGCCTTTGAACGAGGTATGGATGTAACATTGCAAAGAACGAAGAAAAAACATAAAATCACACGTTCAACTTCATTTATGGCTGATGATACACAGACTGTTAACCATGCAGTGAGTGGGGATATAATCGGACTGTATGATACTGGTAATTATCAAATAGGAGATACACTTGTAGGAAATAATCAGAAATTCCATTTCGAAAATTTACCACAGTTTACACCTGAAATCTTTATGAAAGTTAGTGCGAAAAACGTTATGAAACAAAAACATTTCCATAAAGGTATTGAACAATTAGTACAAGAAGGTGCTATTCAGTTGTATAAAACATTACACACGAACCAAATTATACTCGGTGCTGTTGGACAGCTACAATTTGAAGTATTCGAACATAGAATGAAAAACGAATATAATGTTGACGTTGTAATGGAACAAGTTGGTAAGAAAATAGCTAGATGGATTGAAAACGAAAAAGATATTAAAGATAATATGAACTCTAGCCGTTCAATATTAGTAAAAGATCGTTATGATAATTTCGTATTCTTATTTGAAAATGAATTTGCTACAAGATGGTTTGAAGATAAATTCCCAGAAATTAAATTATATAGTTTGTTATAAACAAAAAAACAATGTATAATAACGAAGAAAACTAAATAGACCTACGACTTTGTCGAAGGGGAGTAACTTTAGAATGTAAATTCTAGCATATTATCGTCATTACGAAACGCAAGTTTCCGGTAATATGGGCATGTTATAAATGTTAAGTGAGACCTTTGCCTTTTATTAGGCATGGTCTCTTTTGTTTTGCAAAATAAAAATTGGAGTGTGAGGATGATGGATCCAAGTTTATTGCTCAGCTATGGTTGGGTTTTAGTCGTATTGGTCTTTCTTGAAGGTTTATTAGCTGCAGATAATGCAGTTGTAATGGCAGTAATGGTAAAACATTTACCTGAAGATTTAAGGAAAAAGGCATTATTTTATGGTTTATTAGGTGCATTTGTTTTCCGTTTTATTTCGTTATTCTTAATCAGTTTCTTGGCTAATTTCTGGCCAATTCAAGCAGCAGGGGCACTTTACCTTATTTATATGTCTGTTAAGAACTTAATAGATTTTAAAAAGCATAAAGATAAAGAGATTAAAACGCCCGATGATGTTGAAGAAAGTGATGAGAACTTTACCGAAGAAGAATTCCCTTCTGATAGTGAAGGTCATCATAAATTGAAGAAGAACTTCTGGATGACAGTATTAAAAGTTGAATTTGCAGATATCGCATTTGCTATAGACTCTATGTTAGCGGCATTTGCAATCGCGGTTACATTACCAGCTTTAGGTATTCATTTTGGCGGAATGGACTTAGGACAATTCAGTGTAATGTTCATCGGTGGTATGATGGGTGTAATCATTATGAGATTCGCTGCAACATATTTCGTAGAATTATTAAATAAATATCCGAACTTAGAAGCAGCAGCTTTCGCTATAGTTGGTTGGGTAGGTATAAAGCTACTCGTTATCGTATTAGCACACGATGAAATTGCATTGATACCACATGATTTCCCACATGGTATTGTATGGCAGTCTATTTTCTGGACAGTTTTATTGGCATTAGTGATTATCGGCTGGATTACATCAGTTCGACATAATAAAAAATCTTCATAACTAGTTATTTACGAGGGAGTGAGATAGAGTTCTCATTTTGCTAAAAACTTCGTAGCCCACCATAGGTAGAATTACTAGTAATGAAAAAAGTTTGATATAAGCACTTCGTTAATTTAGTTTTTGTCATTATTAATTAAATTATGCGAAGTGCTTTATTTTTTTATAAATATGGAGTTGATATACTGGTCTAACGTGCAAGAAATTCGAGACAAGCCCGTTACATTTTCTAACGAGCTAGTGTTTTTAAACAAGCCCGTTAGCGTGATATTATCTACGATTTAGTTAAGTGTTGACGCTTGAGGGAATAATATGAGTTAGGAAATACGTCCTAACCAATTGTTTTTATCAACAAAGAAGAGCTTATATAAAATTTTTACCTATAGCCAAAAGTACAAGTTTAAGGTAATGTTAATTTTTCGTAAATTTATTATAAATTTTTATGTGCAAATTTGCTTGAATGCAATGGATTTAGGTTAAATAATTTTGCATTATATGGCATAATAGATACATTAAGTGTTTTGGTTGAGGAGGACAAGAAATGTCACAAAAGAAACATGTCATTCCTAGAAATGAATATAAGAGACAAAGACGTGAATTCTTTCATAATTCAGAACGTGAGGAAAGAATTAGACAAGAACGTAAAGAAGACGAATTAAGACGTGCTCATGAAAAAGAACAACAAAAGAAAAACGAACAACGTGTTAAAGAAAATATGCAAAAGGCACGTATTGAAAAATTAACAAAAGAAGAAATTAAAAAGCAGAAAGAAGAATCAAAGGATCATCCAACGTTAGATTTAGATGATGAAAGATTAGAATCCAGTCATGAAGATAAATTTTCTAAAGAAGGTTCATCTATTGAAGATGATGTTTCCTCAACAGAAAATACTGAAGATTCATTTGAAAATCTAAAAGATAACCAAAATCTAGATGATTCAGAAGAAAACAAATATAAGAAAGTACATAATCAATCAAATAAGCTGAATAATAAGCAAGAAAATGAATTCGAAATAAATAAACAACTCGGCGCCGAACATGATGAAAAGGTAGAAAAGAAATCTCAAAATGATAAAAATATACTTAATATCATCTTATCGAAAATTGAAAAGCATTGGCCGATAATCGCTATTGTATTAGCTATTATACTTATATTCATATTAGTTTGGAGTATATTCCAAAATGTTAACCCACCAAATGAAAGTCGTAAATCTATAGAAGAGAAGCAATCTCAAAAAGGTTTCCAAAAACCAATAACAAATGTAATGGAAGCTGTTGAGAAGTCTAAAAACTCTGTAGTTGGTGTTTCTCATGAGGATTCAGATATCTCAAGTAAAACTGAATCCTCTCAAAAAGAGAAAGAAGAAAATAGCGGTGTAGGATCAGGTGTAATTTATAAAGTAGAAAATAATAAAACATACATAGTGACAAATTCACACGTTATATCTAATGATAAATCACCAGTTATTAGTGGTGAAAATGGTAAAAGGTATAAAGGTACTGTAGTAGGGTCGGATCAATGGTCTGATATTGCTGTTGTTACAATTCCCACAGATAAAGATGCTAATTTTAAACCAATTAAATTTGAAGACTCTGATAACTTAATACTTGGAGAATCAGCTATTGTTATTGGTAGCCCATTAGGGGCGGAATTCCAAAATAGTATTTCTACAGGTGTAGTTTCTGGTTTAGATAGAACCGTTCCTATTGATTTTAATGGGGATGACGAATATGATTGGGAAATAAAAGCAATACAAACTGACGCAGCTGTAAACCCTGGTAATTCAGGCGGGCCTATATTAGATGCACAAGGTAATTTAATTGGTGTAGTATCATTAAAAATTGATATGCCTAATGTAGAGGGTATGGCTTTTGCTATTCCTTCAAATGAGTCTGCTGAATATATCAAGAAATTAGAAAAAGATGGTAAAATCAAACGACCAGAAATGGGCATTATGGCTCAAAATTATAAAACTTTAAAATCTGACGAACAATCGCAAATAACACTGCCTAGTAAATATAACTCTGGTATGGTTGTAACTGGTATTGATGAAAAAGGCAATGCTCAAAAAGCGGACGTTAAATTCCATGATGTTATTGTAGAAATGGATGGCAAGAAAATAGAAAATAACCTTGAATTCCGTAAAGAATTGTATAATAATCATAAGTCAGGTGAAGAAATTAAGCTTAAACTTATCCGAGAGGGTAAAGAAATAACTAAGACATTAACTTTAAAATAAATAGAGGTGACAATTTGTGTCCATTATTAAATACTTTTTTCAAAAAATGACGCCGCAACAAGGTATTGTTTTGTATTATTTGGCCGCAATAATTGTCGCCTTTTTATTATTGAATTTACCTTATGTTGTAAAACCAGGTGTAAATATTGAGCCTGTAGATACTTTATTTGTAGCAGTGTCTGGAGTCAGTGTTACAGGACTAACTCCTGTAGTTATTGGAGAAACATTTACGACTTTTGGACAAGCAGTTATATTAGTCATACTGAATATTGGTGGTATTGGTGTTATGGCTATAGGGACATTGCTCTGGGTTATATTAGGTAAGCATATAGGACTTAGAGAAAGACAGCTTATTATGCTAGATAGTAATTCAACTGCAATGAATGGCGTTGTAAAATTAATATTAGATATTGTAAGAACGATTTTAATGATAGAACTTATTGGGGCTATTTTATTATCTTTTTATTTTTATAAAGATATTGGGTCTGTGAATGAAGCTATACATCAAGGTATCTTTGCTTCAGTTTCTGCCACGACGAATGGTGGACTAGATATTACTGGAGACTCTTTAGCACCATATGCGAATGATTATTTTGTTCAAACGATTATAATGTTGCTTATTATGCTAGGCGCAATAGGTTTCCCTGTTTTAATAGAAGTTAAAACTTATATGAAAAATACTATACCAAACTTTAGATTTTCATTGTTTACGAAAATTGCGAGTGCTACATATTTATTTTTATTTGTATTAGGTACGATAGTCATTTACCTATTTGAATTCTCAAATACATTTAAAGGAGCTACTTGGCATAAATCATTGTTTTATGCGATGTTTCAATCATCTTCAACACGAAGCGCCGGTTTATCAACCATAGATTTAACTCAATTTTCAGAAGCCACCAACTTTTTCTTAGGGGGTTTAATGTTTATCGGTTCATCTCCAAGTTCTGTTGGTGGAGGTATTCGTACAACAACATTTACTATACTAGTATTATACTTAGTTAACTTTAGTAATGGACGAACGACAATTAAAGCTTTTAATCGGGAGGTACATCCGATAGATATACAAAGATCATTTGCCGTTATTTCATTAGCATTAGCTATCACATTTGTCGGTGTACTTGCCATTGTGAGGTTCGAAGATGGTAAATATGATTTATTATCTATTTTCTTTGAAACCATGTCGGCATTTGGTACATGTGGCTTGTCCATGGGTATTACAGATGGATTGCAATTAGGATCGAAAATAGTAATCATGATACTCATGTTTATCGGTCGCGTAGGATTATTATGTTTCGTTGTAATGTTAGGTGGAAAATCGGCGCCAGATAAATTCCATTATCCTAAAGAACGTATCCAAATAGGTTAGTATTAAAAAAGGAACTTTTCGTTTAGAAATTTTAACGAAAAGTTCCTTTTTATTTTTAATCTGCTAATGCTATTAGAGTTCTATTACATATTTAGTTTTTAGAAACTGGTAAGGAAATAGTAAATGTTGTTCCTTCTCCTTCTTCAGAATGAACGTATATTTTTCCGTTCCAATCTTCTATTAATTTCTTACTTAAATATAGGCCAAGGCCACTTCCTGAAGATTTCGTTGTGAAAAATGGCTCAAATATGTTTTGGATTGTTTCTTTTGTAATACCCGTACCATTATCTTTAAATTCTAGTGTTATATTGTTGTTAGAATCTATGTTCAAATTAATAGTTATATTTGCATTTGTTGTTTGTAGTAAAGCGTCTTTAGAGTTTTGGAATAAGTTTATCAATATTTGTTTCAATTGGTCTTCTGATAAATATGAATAAACAGGTTTATCAGGTAAGTTGAGTATAACGTTGATATTATTCTGTTCAAGTTCATACTCTAAGAATGCTTCCACATCTTGGATTGTTTGTACGATATTAATATTTTTATACTCTAGGTTTGTTGGTTTACCTAAATATAAAAACTGTGTAACGATATCATTTATACGTTCTAGCTCTTCGGTTATTATATTGAAATGTGTATCTAATTTATTTTTATCATATTTCATTCTCGTTAATTCTATAAATCCATTGATACTAGTTAAGGGATTTTTAATTTCATGAGCAGTATTTGCAGCTAATGTCCCTATTAGTCTAAGTTTTTCATTATTTGCTTGTTCTATTAAACGCTCATGTTCTATTCTTTCTAAGCGACTTTTATACACTAATGCAACGATTGTTAATAATAAAAATATAACTAAAAATATTAATAGACTTGGAATTACTATTCTTGAAATGAAAAAGTATTGTCCAGAAATATTTATCAAGAATGGTAAGTCTTTATATACATAGTTGATGGATTTAGAGTTTTTAAATTCAGGTCCAATTTGATAAATTTCTGTTCCATTAATCGATTGAATATTAATATTAAATCGGTTTGAAATAAGTTTTATCTCATCTTGAAATGCGTTCATATTAATTTCAACAGCTGATGTATAATCTTTATTTTTAACTTTTAGTTGAGTTGTTAATAGTAGTATATCTGAATTTTTAAGAGATTTCTTTTTAGTTCTTAATTCGTCTTTATTAGAAACTGGAAAACGATGTTTATAAGTCTGATATTCTTCTATATCTGTATATCCCTTACCTTTAGAGTCATATACAATATTATCTTGATTATCTATTATGTAAATGTGATCAATCCATGTGTATCTCGTATGATTATCTTCTAAAAATTTATTTATAAAGTCTTCATTATTTGTATTAGATAATATAGTCGTTAAAGACTCTGAAATACTATCTGCTTGAGTAATGAAAGTTCCTATTTTTAAATCTATGATCTCTTTTGTAGCATCTAATCTTTGATGTATTCTAGTGGTATAATTTTTATTTAATACCCAGCCAATTAATACTGAAACAGTTAAAGCAAAGATTATATTTAGAATGATTATTTTTTTAAATGATTTCATAAACGTCTCCTACCTCTGTTGATGTTATTCTACCAAATTAGCAGAAAAAAACATAACTCTTTTTAAAAATGGTAAAATAAAAGTAAAAGGGGGAAAAACATTGAATACTAATGAAACTGTGACAATTGATTTGTTAGCTACTTCTGACTTACATGGACAAATAGGTAGGACAGGAATAAGTGGTAATATATTAAAAATGGCTACTTATGTTAAGCATAAGCGTAAGACAAATCACCATGTATTATTGCTTGATAATGGTGGTATGTTATCTGGTTCAATGTTTGCATTTTATTATGCTCAAATTGCGCCATATAAACGTAATCCAATGATTAAGATTATGAATGATATGAAATTTGATGCGAGTGGGGTTAGCCCAGATGAATTTAACTTCGGGTTAGATTTTTTAAATCGTTCAATTGCTTTAAGCCGTTTCCCATGGTTAGCAGCTAATATAGAACATAGCAAAACAAAAGAACCTTATTTTACAACACCTTACACTATAAAATATGTAGATGGAATTAAAATAGGAATTATAGGATTTACTTCAAGCGGTTTAATGGAGAATAAAAATGTAGAATTAGAGAACGAAGTAACTGTTGGAGAATCTATGGTATCAGCTAAGAGATGGGTGAGGTATTTACATGAGAAAGAAAGCCCTGACTTTTTAATTATGCTGTATCATGGTGGATTAAATACTTATACAGATAAAAGTAATTACAGAGCTTATTATAGTCATAATGCTGAAAATATGATGAAAAGCACTGAAGGTGTGAACGTTATTATAACAGGGCATCAAGAGCATGTAGTTGATATGAAAGTGGCTGAAACTCACTTTATCCAACCAGGAAAAGATGCGACTAATATCATTGATATGTCTATACAATTTAAGAAAAGAACAAATTCTGTAGAAATCATAGACTCTTCTATTAAGCATGTTGAAATTTCAAGTTATCCTGAAGATAGAGACTTATTAGAACTTACTTATTTTGATCAAAAAGCTGTACAACACTGGGCAGAACTACCTGTAGTAGACATGCCAGTTATATTAGATTATAAAGATATAAAAGATTTGTTTATAGAGCCACATGTATTTATTCAATGCATTCAAAATAGTATGCAGAGAGCATTTAACAATGTGGATTTTGTTTGTGCACAAATAGGTAATCCTGAAGGTAAAGGTTTAAGGGGTGAAATTCAAAATAAAGATGTCTATCATTCTTATATTCACACGGATAAGCCAATCAAAATCACTTTATCAGGCAAAGAAATAAAACGTATTCTTGAGAGAACAGCTACAGCATTAAGTAATCAAAATGGTGAAGTTTATTATAACGAGGAGATTCTTGAACCTACATTGATGACCGTTTGGAAAGGGTTTAACTATACAGTTAATATAAATAAACCAATTGGTCACCGCATAGTTATGGAAGATGTTGATTTAGAAAGTGAATATATAGTTGTCATGACAGATTATTTATATAGAAATGTAAAAAATATTATTTCAGGAAATGATTATGTTATGTCTAAAAAGACAGTCATTGAATATATAATAGAAGAATTATCAGAAACTAAAGGTAGAATAGAACTAGACCATCATTTTGAAATCATAAAATAAAAACAACAATCCATTGATTAATTTGGCAATGGATTGTTGTTTTAAATTTTGAATTAAACTTGTATGTTTCAAAATATTTTAACTAAATATAATTACGAGTATGATAATAGCTGCTACTTGAGCTATATATGATGTAATAATTCGTTTCGTGTAAAAATATAAAGTAGACAATATTAATTGAGCTAATAAAATAAATACAAAGATAGGAATATTACCTAAGTATAAAAATAATGAGCTTGAAGCTAATGCGGCGATTACAATTGCAATAATAGGTTGAGATAGTTTTTGTTGCAATTGATTTTGTAATATTGTTCTAATATATAGTTCGTGACAAGGAATTGCGATTACAATAGTTACAAGCATTTGCCATTTATAGAAAACACCAGCGCGCATTAATTCTTTAAATAGTGCTTCATAAGACAGACCACTATAAATGAGTGATAATAAAAGCTGCAATAAGACTAAAAATATTGCGCCTATTAAACCGTACCCAATAGATTGTAATAATCGTTTAGATTTAATTTCTCTTTGGTAAAATATATAGCTTATTCCAGCAATTAGCATAATACCAGTATATAAATACCAGAACACTTCTTTTTCACCTTTCATAATAAATAATAAAATATGAAAGAGGACGAAGCTTGAAATAAACCATATTAATTGAGCATTAATTTGTTTTTTCACTATTATCCCTCATTAGAAATTATAGTATAACGCTTATGGTTTACTACTGTTTTTTCTGGTAATTCCAAACTTTCGAAGTTATCCATAATTGTTAAATCTACGATAACTGAGTTTTCATTAATTTTTTCAACGCGTCCTTTTAAGCCATCTTGAAATTCTATGATATTTCCTACTTCTGCAATTGTCATTTTAATCCTCCTAAATAATACTAAGAAACATTATACTAAATTACCTATACATATAAAAGTAAAATGTGAATATACCTCTATATTATCACAAACATTTCATACATATGATTAATTCAACATATGGTAATATAATATTGAGGCTGATTGGGGAAAAATAAGGAGGAAATATGAATGAAATTTATAAGTAACAATGGTATTACCGATCCAATGATTAACTTGGCTATGGAAGAATATGTACTCACTTCTTTGCCTAAAGACGATAGCTATTTCTTATTCTATATTAACCAACCATCTATAATTGTTGGTAAAAATCAAAATACAATTGAAGAAGTTAATCAATCTTACGTTGAAGAACATAATATCAAAGTTGTAAGAAGGATTTCTGGCGGTGGAGCAGTCTATCATGATTTAGGTAATCTAAATTTCAGTTTTGTAACGAAAGACGATGAAGATAGCTTTCACAATTTTGCTAAATTCACACAACCAATAGTAGATGCTTTAAATGAAATGGGTGTTAAAGCTGAATTATCTGGTCGAAATGATATCCAAGTAGGAGAAAGAAAGATTTCAGGAAATGCAATGGTTAAACAAAGAGATAGAATGTTCTCTCACGGCACTTTAATGTTGGATAGTGAAATAGAAGAAGTTGTAAATGCATTACGTGTTAGTGAAGCAAAAATTAAATCAAAAGGTATTAAATCAATTCGATCAAGAGTTGCAAACATTCAAGAATTTCTTGAAGAGCCTATGGATATTGAAACATTTAAACAGCGTATTCTAACTTCAATATTTAAACAACAAGGTAGTGAAGAAGTAGAAGAGTATCACTTAACTCAAGAAGATTGGGATAAGATTAACGAACTTAGTCAAAATAAATACCAAAAGTGGGAATGGAATTACGGTAAAAATCCTAAATATAACTTTGAAAGAAGTCACAAATTTGATAGAGGACTTATTCAAATTAAATTGGATGTTAAGAAAGGTAATATTGAACATGCAGCTATTTTCGGTGATTTCTTTGGTGTAGGGGATGTTAAAGATATTGAAGATGCTTTAATAGGAGTACAACATCAAAAATCATCTATTACTGAAGCTTTAAAAGATGTAGATGCATTTTATTATTTTGGTGATATCAAAAAAGAAGATATTATTGATTTAATGTTATAAAGAAAGGAGACTATTTTTGATTTGGGTCAAAAGTAGTCTCCTTTTATGTTCTAGTATTTAAATGACAATTCACGATTGTAAATCCTCCAATTGAATTAATTCTTCACTGTATTGATCGAACAATTCATTATTTCGATTTACAAGTGCTTCATCAATTAAAATAGCTAATTCACGCTTTCGATTTTCACGAAGTGCAGAGTCAATAACAAGTTCAACTGATAAATCATTTAAGTTATTAACAAACGTTTCTAGACTTTGGTGTTTAACTTGTGAATATTGTTTCATTTTCAACAACCCCTTGACTTTATTTGTTAAAATTATAGCGTATTTATTTTCTAAATGCAATGAATATTCAGAAATTTTAAAAACTTTCGCTATTTGATTGAAAAGCTAACTATAGACCTCTATATTTATATTATAATTAAGTGTTTGTAATATTCAAACTTTTATGCTCAACCTTATTTTACCATGTGAAAATAATAAAATAAAATATTAATAATGTAAAGATATGTAATTTTTTATTAAAGGAGAGAAATTAAATGTTTAAATTTAAAAAGTGGGACCATATACAATTATCAGCACCTAAAGGATCTGAAGATACAGCAAGAGAATTTTATGCAAATAAATTAGGATTTAATGAAATAGAAAAACCGAAATCTTTACAAGGTAACGGCGGTGTTTGGTTGAATATTAATGATATAGATTTACACATCGGTATTGAAGAGGAATTTAATGCTTTAAAGAAAGCTCATCCAGCTATTAATATTGAGAATTTAGAAGCATTTAAAATTTATTGTGACGAAGTGAATATTAAATATCAATCTGATGATAGATTTCCAGGGGCAAAAAGGATTTTTATTAGAGATCCCTTTAATAATAGATTAGAGTTCATAGAAAAAATATAGAATTTTAATAAAAAAGTATTGACCATAATTTAATATTTGTATATATTTAAATTAAATAAAAAGAAAAATTGCTAAGGGAGGAGGGAAATTAAATATAGTATAAAATTTTTAATAAAGTAGTATAGTAATACAAATAATTGTAAAGGAGGTCGTCTATGGAAAAATATATTATTAAACAAAATACTGTTTATATACATGGTATAAAAATAGATAATCATATTGTTCATTCTGAAATATGTGAAGCAGGAAAAGATCCGTTTATGGTAAAATCAAAGCCACAAGAAATAATGAATCAGTCATGCCGTTTTTATGGCGAACATTTCAATGAAAGAAAGCAATTTACAAAAAGACTTACGAATATCACAAGTAAACCTCCAATATTAGTTTCACCTATCATTTCTACTTATTTCTTTTGTACAAACTCCGAAAGAACTCCAGAAAATACTTGGTTAAATCTTCTTTATGTTAAAGAATTCATCCCATTAAAAGGTAATAAAACAAAAATTATATTAGAAAAAGCACCTTCCATTATATTTAATATATCTAAACATGTTATAAATCATCAATATTTGAATTGCACATGTTTACATTATAGAAATCATCGTAAAAATTTATTCATTAGAGAACTTAATTCTGTGAATTTAGGGTTAAATCAGGAGGGATATAATGTGCTAGATGTTATTGATTTTTATTTAAATAAAAATAATTACAAAAAATAAATGGATAATAATAAATAATGGGATATGTGACACTAGAAGTGTAAATATTCCGTTATTTATTTTAAGTTTACTCTTGAAATTATGACCATGCTTGATATAATAGTATTTGTGCTTGATAAAATCATATTAATCCACAGTAGCTCAGTGGTAGAGCTATCGGCTGTTAACCGATCGGTCGTAGGTTCGAATCCTACCTGTGGAGCCATGGAGATGTACTCAAGTTGGCTGAAGAGGCGCCCCTGCTAAGGGTGTAGGTCGTTCTGCGGCGCGAGGGTTCGAATCCCTCCATCTCCGTTATATAGTCTGTAACCATTATGGTTGCAGGCTTTTTTGTTGTGTGAAAATAAGTATTACATCTATTTTGTAAATGATTTTATTATTGAGATAGATATTTTAGCCTCTATAAGTTTCAATTTAATAGATAATACTAAAATCAAGATTTCAAGATATATAATAAATAAATGATATATAAATTAATTCATAAGAGAATTTATGCATTAAATTCTATATTAATTTATAGGAATACTGAATGAAAAATATAAAAAATAAGTATTGAAAAAAATGTAAAATTAATATAATATAAAAAAGTGAGAAGTTCCTCACAATAAATGTAAAATCATTAACTTTCACCTTGAATAATCATATATTGAAAGTGGGAATTAATGAATTTTATAAGTTATATATTTTAGATATTATACAAGAAAAAGGAGAACAAGATGAAGTATTTTGAATACTGGAGAAGAACATTCGATTATAAAGGTCAATCGCAATTAACAGATTTATTTATTTATATAGGGATTAATATTTTAATATTAGCTTTTATATTTATATTCGCGCTATTAGGTCCATTAACTTGGGAAAATGCACTTGTTAATTTATATTATATTTGTCTAGTATTAATGTTATTCCCAACTGCTTCATTGTTAGTTAGAGTTATAAAAAGCAATAAAAAAACTAATAATCAATTAAAATAGTGTTAGTAAAAATATTGATTCATAAGTAGAGGAAATCTTTAAAAGATTTCCTCTTTTTTATTAAGAAATATATTTCCAAAATATAAAAGTGTATAATGTATAATAAATTTACATTTAAGGGGTATACACATGACTGTTAAATTAGTATTTATGAATCAAGCTGATTTTGCTGACTTTAAAGAACATTCTTTAATGAGTTTTGCGAATGAACAGGTTAAAAGCGGTGCTTATGAAAAAGAAAATGCTATCGCTAGATCAAGGAAGTATTTTGACGAATTGTTGCCTGATGATTTGAATACGAAAGAACATAAAATATTTACTGTTTATAAAGATGAATACAAAGTGGGTATGTTATGGATTAGGGTATTTGAAAAGAACCATGCATTAAGAGCATTTGTTTATGATATTGAATTATTTGAAGAATTTAGAGGACAAGGTATAGGTACTCAAACAATGGAAGCACTTAATGAATACTGTAAAGAAATGGGTGTGGATACTATTAACCTACATGTGTTTGGACATAATAAAAGAGCTTTATCAGTGTATGAAAAAGTAGGTTTCAAAACAACAAATTATTATATGGAAAAGAAATTGTAATATAATGGACTTTGTAAAGATAATAGTTACGGAGTGATAATTTTTGTTGAATTTGAAAGAATCGCGTCATATGTATTTAAAAGGTGAAGATAGGGCAGTGCTGTTGCTACACTCATTTACAGGCACTACAAGAGACGTTAAAGATTTGGCTTATAATCTAAACAAACAAGGATTTACGTGCTATGTACCGGCTTATAAAGGGCATGGGCTTAGTATCGAAGCGTTTTTAGATTACCAAATCGATGATTGGTGGAATCAAGTCTTAAAAAGCTATCAGTTCTTAATAGATGAAGGTTATGAAGAAATTAACGTTTTAGGCGTATCCTTAGGTGGTTTATTTTCATTGAAACTCTCAGAAGAAAAGGATATAAACAAAAGTGTTATTATGTCAGCACCTAACAAAAAAGATAATAATAATATTAAGAGAAGAATAAAAAGCTATGGTGAACGGATGAATTACATACAAAATTTAGACGAGAATGAAAGCAAAAGACAAATAGCTTTGATAGATACTTACGATGAAGGTGCAACTAAATTTTGTGATTATATAGAAGATATCATGACTAATTTAAATAAAATACAAAATCCAATTAGCATTAAGTATGGTGAGCGAGATCAACAATCTTATAAAGAAAGTGCAGAATACATATATGAACATGTGAGTAGCAATGAAAAAACTTTAACAGCATATCCGAATTCATCACATCTTATGACGCGCAGTGAGGATAAGGATGAAATAGAAGAAAATATTATAGCATTTTTGAAATAAAAAGACCGAGACATTTATATGTCTCGGTCTTTTTCTATCAAAGTCCACCTAATAGACCACTGATATAAACTCCAAGTGCTAGTAACAAGCCGAAAATTGTATTGGCTTTTCCTGTAGCTGCCATAGCAGGCATCATGGATTGTGGTGTATTATTTTTATTAAAACGACGAATTGCTTTTATAGGAAATGGTGCTGAAATAAGTGCGATTAACCAAATGATAGAGCCATAAGGTTTGAATAGTGCTAAGTATATAACAAAGCCATAAGCAAAGATATAAAGTATCGCCATTGTTAGGATAGATAATTTTTTACCTACTAAAATTGCGTATGTTTTACGTCCGCTTTGTTTATCTTTTTCACGGTCTCTAATATTATTAGCTAAGTTGATAAGTCCAATTGTTATAGATACTGGAATACTTAACAACGCTGGATAGTAATTTATTGTTCCTGTTTGAATATAAAATGAAATCATTATAATGACGAATCCCATAAAGAAACCTGCAAATATCTCTCCAAATGGTGTCCAAGAAATTGGGAATGGTCCACCAGTGTAGAAGTAACCAATCGCCATACAAATAAGTCCTATTGGGATTAACAACCAAGTACTTTGCATACAAATATACACGCCAAGTAATAAAGCGATTATATAAAATATAATTGCGAGAGTGTATACTGAATTTGGCGACATACCATTTCTTACAATAGCTCCACCGATACCAACAGATGTGTGGTCATCTAAACCACGTTTGTGATCAAAATATTCATTGAACATATTTGTAGCTGCTTGTATTAATATGCTTGCTAATAACATTGCTAGAACAACTGAAATTTTTATAGAAGATTCTGAGCCTGTTAAGAATATTTTAGAAGCGGCTGTACCTAATAGCACTGGCACAAATGAAGCAGTTAAAGTATGTGGTCTCATCAAATGATAATATTTTTTAATACCTGAATGCTGTGATAAATTTTGTGACATTTATTTACCTCTTATATTAATATTTTTGACATTATTAGTATATGCTTTCACAAACAATAGGTCAATCACTGTAATTGTGTAATATTTTCACATATATTCATTTTAAAAAGTACAATAATTACGCATGTTGATAGAAAAAATGATAAAATAAATAAATAGATATATTTCGGAAAGAAGTGGAAGAGTGATGGCCTTGAGGACGGATTTGAAGCAAAATATGATTTCTGAAATCAAAGGGAATAAAAATTATATTTCAGTTGAAATTGAGCTTCAATATCAACCGGATTTAATTAATTTATTGAGGAAAGCAAATCATTATTTGGGACAAAGATTTTATTATAAATCGAAAGATCATAGATTAGAAATGTGTGGTATTGGCTATGTATTAGAAGCTAGATATTCACACCTAGAACACGATAAAATTTATGAGTATTGGCAAAGTATTAAAGAACAATTAGAAGCAAAAGTTTATCATGATAAAAAGCATCATTTGAAATTTTTCGGAGGATTCCAATTTTCTGAACATGCTTTGACGAATGAATGGAAAGACTACGGTATGAGTCATTTTGTCTTACCAAAATATTTAATAACAATTGAAGATGAACGTTGTTATTTAACTTATACAGAACAAAGCCAAAAGTTTAACATCGAAGAGATTAACGATATTTTATCAAAATTAGATGAACCAAAGCGAACAGATATTATTGAAACGCCAACTATGATTTCTAATAAAGATATTCAAAGTGAAGAGTGGAAAGCTTTAGTAGATAAAGTAGTTCAATTTATGAAAGATTCAGTGGCATTACAGAAAGTAGTATTATCTAGAAGAAGACAAATTGTTTTTGAAAATGAAGTAAATATTGAAGATGCTTTACAACGCTCATTGAATATAAATGAATCAAGTTATTTATTATTATTTGAGTCTGGTAAATCTCAATTTATTTCACAAACACCAGAACAATTATGCCAAATCAGTAATGGTATATTATATACAAACGCAATTGCGGGTACTATAAGTAGAACAGATGATGAAACAATAAACGAATCTTTGAAAGACGAATTATTAAATGATTCTAAAAACCAATTTGAACATAGATATGTCGTAGATAGTATTATTCACGATATTCAATCATTTACAAAGCACTTAGAATACGATAAAAAGCCTACAATACTAACTAATAAACATTTATATCATTTATATACGAAAATACAAGCTGATTTATTATCAGAAAATGTATTAGAAATCGTTAATCAATTACATCCAACTCCAGCTTTAGGAGGTTTCCCGAAAGCAGAAGCAATGAGATTTATTGAGAATGAAGAATTTGGAACACGAGGTCTATATGGTGCACCTTTAGGCTATATTGATTTAGAAGATAATGGTGAATTTATTGTATCTATTCGCTCAATGTTAGTAAATGAAAATTCAGCAACATTGTATTCTGGCTGTGGAATTGTTAAGGATTCAAATGCAGAATCAGAATTTGAAGAAACAGATTTAAAATTTAAACCGATGTTAAAAGCACTAGGAGTGATGTAGATTTGAGTACACATACTGAAAGCTTAACTAAACAAGTATTTACGTTTGTTTCGAAATTATATGAACATGGGGTTGATGATGTCGTAATCAGTCCCGGATCTAGATCAACACCTTTAGCGATAGCTTGTGAAAGACATCCACATATTAAAACGTGGATTCACCCTGATGAAAGAAGTGCTGCATTTTTCGCTTTAGGTATTATTAAAGCAAATCAGAACCCTGTTGCGATAATCTGTACTTCAGGAACAGCGGCTTCGAACTATACACCAGCAGTTTCTGAAGCGTATATAAGTAAATTACCACTAATCGTTGTAACAAGTGATAGACCTCATGAACTAAGAAACATTGGTGCACCACAAGCTATTAATCAAGTAAATATGTTCCAAAACTTCACAAAATTTCAAATAGATATGCCTTTAGCAGATGAATCTGAAGGTACTATTAATACAATAAATATTAATATGATTAAAGCTGAAAAACATTTTGTAGGTCCACAAAGAGGGCCAGTGCATTTTAATTTTCCGTTTAGAGAACCATTATTACCGGATGTTAAATTGAGAAGATATCTATCTTCAAAAAGAAAAATAGAAACGAAGTATCAGAAGTCTATTGATTTTACAAATGTTCAAAATTATATTGAAAAACCTAGAGGTGTAGTTGTAGTAGGAGATACTCAAGGTCAAGATTTATCTCAAATATTGACTTATTCTGCTATTCATAACATACCGGTTTTAGCTGATCCTTTAAGTAATTTAAGAGGTTTGAATCATCCAAACGTTATCGCAACATACGATGCATTGTTTAAAGGTGGTTTAAGTATCGAACCACAATTTATTATTAGAGTGGGACAACCAGTAGTTTCTAAACAACTTAATAATTGGTTGAAAGAAGTTAAATGCCCTCAGATACTCGTACAAAATAACGATACACCAGATGCTTTTCCAAAAGTTCCAACAATTTCAGTTGAATTGAGCCCAAACGATTTCTTTAGACAAGCTCAAGATGTGACACCAACACAAAATAAAAATTGGTTGAAAAAGTGGCAAGCTATGGAGAAAGAAGCACGCGCGTTAATTGAGACGCATATTGAAGAAGAAGCTGACGAAGGTGCAGCAGTAGGAAGCTTATTGAAAAAAATGACTTCTAAAGATACTGTGTTTGTCGGCAACAGTATGCCAATTAGAGATGTAGATACATTCAATATTGATTCAAAAGCTGAAATTGCAGCAAATAGAGGCGCTAATGGTATAGATGGTGTTGTATCAACAGCGTTAGGTATGTCTGTTTATAGAAAAGTGACACTGGTTATAGGAGACATCTCATTTTTCCATGATATGAATGGATTAATTATGAGCAAAGCTTATGATTTAGATATTACGATTATTTGTCTCAATAACAATGGTGGTGGGATATTTAATTACTTGCCACAAAAAGAAGAAGCACCAGAACATTTTGAAAAATTATTCGGTACACCGTTGAATCTTGACTTTCAGCATGTTGCGCATTTATTTGAATTAGGTTATGAAAAATTTGAAAATGTTTCAGATTACAAACGACAAACATTACCTCAATTCGGTTCATATTTATATGAAATTATGACAAATCGACAAGAAAATACGGAAACACATCGAGAATTATTTGGCAAAATGAAAGGTATTCAATATGTTAACTCATTACGTTAAAGGTGAACTGAATACAGATCAGCCAACACTTATTATGTTACATGGTTTTATTAGTGACCATACGACTTTTCATTTAGTAGAAGATAAAATCGTAAATAATGATATCAATATTATTGAAATTGATTTACCTGGTCATGGACAAGATAAATCTAGAATAGATGATGAGTGGAGTATGCCTTTTATAGCTCAACAATTGTTAGAAGTTATAGAATATTATAATTTAAATCAAGTGTTCTTACACGGTTATTCTATGGGAGGTCGTGTAGCGCTTAGCTTTGCTATTCAACATCCACAAGTATTAAAAGGACTTATATTGGAAAGTGCTAGTCCTGGTATACAAGATAATGACGAGAAACAGAAACGTATTGAAGTTGATAAAAACAGAGCGCAATTAATTAGTGAAATAGGCGTGACTGAATTTGTAAATGAGTGGGAGCAATTACCACTTTTCAATACTCAAAATCATCTGGCTTCTGAGGAACGTAAAAGAATCCGTAAGATGAGATTATCTCAAAATCCAAAAGGGCTTAGCAAATCTTTAATTGATTATGGTACTGGATCACAAATATCATATTGGGCAATGTTAGATCAGTTACAAACTCCAGTATGTATAATTGTTGGTTCAGAAGATGAAAAATTTATAAATATTGGTTCGAAAATGAATAATTGCTTTAAAAATAGTGAATTACACATAGTAAAAGAAGCTGGGCACACAATTCATGTGGAACAACCAACAAAATTTGATACAATAATAGTAGAATTTATTTTAGGAGGCACATTATGTCAAGACAATGGGAAACGATAAAAGAATATAAAGAAATTAAGTACGAATATTTTGAAGGTATTGCAAAAATTACAATTAACCGTCCAGAAGTTCGAAACGCTTTTACGCCATTAACAGTAAACGAAATGATTGATGCATTCTCAAGAGCAAGAGATGATGAAAGAATAGGTTCAATTATCTTAACAGGTGAAGGTGACTTAGCATTCTGTTCAGGTGGAGACCAATCTGTGCGTGGTCACGGCGGATATGTCGGAGACGACCAAATCCCTCGTTTAAACGTATTAGATTTACAACGTTTAATCCGTGTTATTCCTAAACCAGTAGTAGCAATGGTTAGAGGATATGCAATCGGTGGTGGACATGTATTACACATCGTTTGTGACCTTACAATTGCGGCAGAAAATGCAAGATTCGGTCAAACAGGACCAAAAGTAGGTTCATTTGATGCTGGATATGGTTCAGGTTATTTAGCTAGAATCGTTGGTCATAAAAAAGCTCGTGAAATTTGGTTCTTATGCCGTCAATATGATGCACAAGAAGCGGTTGATATGGGACTTGTAAATACAGTAGTACCTTTAGAGCAAATAGAAGACGAAACAGTACAATGGTGTCAAGAAATGATGGAACATTCACCAACGGCTTTACGTTTCTTAAAAGCAGCTATGAATGCTGATACAGATGGCTTAGCAGGATTACAACAATTCGCTGGCGATGCAACATTATTATATTATACATCTGATGAAGCAAAAGAAGGCCGCGATGCCTTTAAAGAAAAACGTAAACCAGACTTCGACCAATTTCCTAAATTCCCATAATATATAAAATAAGCATATCACTTTCATACTGAAATAATCAGTTAAGTGATATGCTTATTTATTTTGATTTAGTATAGTTTATTCATAATTATTAATATTTTAATAAATGTTTCTTAATTACATGCTCTATTAAATATGGTATTTCTTCAAATGCACTTTTAGTATGGATTCTTTCCGTTACTTGGTGGGCATCTTTACCGATTGGCCCAATATTTAATACAGGAGCACTTATCTCTTTAATGTCATGAAATGGAATGAAATACGATTGATTGAAATTTGGTGTTTGTTCAATATAGCTTTCAAATCCATCATCATCTTGTCTATATTTTGCGTAACTTAAATCACTTATGCCATTAAAGAAATACTGTCTTTTAGATGTTCTATCGAATTGTTCTAGAGACTTTTGGCTAACCGTTTCAACAATTTCATCTATGAAAGAATCTTCTGATGAATGTGCCGCTGGATAATAGGGCGGTGCGAAAAATGTTATTACAGTTGGCCCAAGGTTTTTTAACATATGCATTAGTTGGTCCGCAATTTCGATTGCTTGTGCCCGTTCATCACTTATTTGATTAATAATTTGCTCAATAATTAAATTAACGTGTGCCTCTCCAAATTCTTCAATAGCTGTTAATTTTAACTCCTTAAAAGTCATTATATTAATATTAATTTTTCTAGATTGACCTTCGTTTTTTATAATATTTTGATAGGTTTCTTCGCACTCTTTTACTGCTTTTTCAACGATGCTATTAAAAGTCTTGAATACATCTTCAGCATTTTTATTAAATAAGAATATATTATATAAAGCAACTGTTCTAAATGGTGTTTGTACATCATAGTGTTCTTTAATATCACGACTCATTAGTGAGACTGGTAATGGTGTCGTTTCTTCTTTATATTCTTCTTTAAAAGTAGGGTTATATTCCATTTCATTATTTATAAAACTTTGAATATAATTAGAGCTTAAACCTTGTGTTGGTTGACCTACATGAGTCTCTTTACCGTAACAGAGAACAGATGGCATTATTTTTCCAATCGTACCAGAATAAATATAGTGGTTGGAATCTTTTTCAGCTTGAGAGAAAGTCGGTTCACTATTTAAATGTAATTCAAATTCTAGTTGATCTTCTTTTCTTAATTGATTTAATTTTTCTACAGCTTTTAACATCCCGAGAGAACCAACTTCTTCATCAGGTACTGATACTACAATTATGTTGATATCCCAAGATTCATATATAGCTTTTTCTAAAGTTGACATATGTATCATAAGACCAGGTTTCATATCCATAGAGCCACGACCAAATAAATAATCGCCAGTCTTGATATCTTCTTTAGCATCCTCAGATAAATATTTATCATTTTCTTTAAAAATTTCTGTAAGTTTATCCATTTCAAATGCATGCATTTTATATTCGCTAAAGTCATCAATACCAACTGTATCGTAGTGACTAATACATATTAAGGTCTTCTTTGAGTTTGGTGCTTTATAATAAACTAATACTGCATTTCGACCATCCCCAGTCGGTTGCAGTATAATTTGGTCTTCTCTTGATTTAAAATAATCTAGTTTTAAATATTCATTCTTTAAAAAATAAGGAAATGTTTTTTCACCTTCAGAATGTGTAATAGAAGCATGGCTCACTAATTTTTTTAGTAATTTTTCTCGTTCCTTACTTGTTTGCCATAATAAATTCATAAAAATCCAACCCCTTTAAGATAAATCTTGTATCATTTTTTCCAATCTATTAAGTCCTTCTTCTAATGATTTAAGGTCATAAGCGTATGAAATTCTAATATAACCTTTTCCTATATGTGTAAAAGCTGAACCTGGAACAACAGCAACATGATACTCCTCTAAAGCTTTTATACAAAAGTCATAATCATCTATACCAAAATGTGAAATTTGAGGGAAGATATAAAAAGCTCCTTCAGGTTTTTCTGATAAGACAAAACCTATTTCAATTAAACGATTATAGACATAATCACGACGTTCAATGTAAGCTTTATTCATTTCTTTAGGAGAATCAATACTGTGTGTAAGTGCTTCTATAGCAGCATACTGACTCGGAACATTTGCACAAATACAATTATAAGCATGTACAAAAGTTAATTGTTTCATTACATATTCTGGACCTAATAAAAAGCCAATACGTAATCCAGTCATCGAATGAGATTTACTTAAACCGCCTAATAAAATACATTGATTTTTAATTTCTTCATATGATGCGAAAGATGTATGTTGATCATTAAATGTATTTTCAGCATAAATTTCATCACTAACCACATAAATTGGATGTTCTTTAAATACATCTACTAATGCTTCAACTTCATTTTTATGTAAAGTAATGCCCGTAGGATTATTAGGATAGTTAAGTAATATTGCTTTAGTTTTATCAGTAATATGAGATTTTACTAGTTCAGGTGTTATTTTTAAATTTGTTTGGGTAGTATCTATATAAACAGGCTTTGCACCAAGCAATTCAACTAAAGGCACGTAACCGGCATAAACTGGAGCAGGGATGAGTACTTCATCACCTTGTTCTATAATGCCCCTTAATGCAGTGTCTAGCGCTTCACTTGCACCATTTGTTACTAATATTTCATTCGTATTAAAATAAGCATTAAAACGGTTTTCATAATATGATTTTACAACTTCTCGAAGTTTCAATAAGCCTGCATTATGAGAATAAGAAGTAAAATTATGATCAATAGCATCTTTCATAGCTTCTTTAACACGATTTGGTACATGAAAGTCGGGTTGCCCGACTGTCAGATTTATAACATCATCAATTTCAGGTATACGGTTAGAAATAGCTCTTATTCCGGATACTTGAAGTTTTGATGCAAAACGGTTTAACGGTAATTGCATTTTTTTCACCTCTTCAAAACGATAATTTAATTATAACGGTAATATAGCTACAAATAAATGAATATAGCAAAAATTTCGAAAACGTATTACAATAAGAAAAACATTACAAAAAATGGGGATGTTTACAATGGTAGATTTAAGTAAAATGAATCAGCGTTTAAAATTATTATTATCTTTAGATATTTTTGAATGGTTACCTCATCCGACATTTGTATTAGTGCAAAATAATGAAGAACAATGGATGATAACTTTTGAAGAAGATTCGATACATATTAGTAGGGCAGAAGTACAATTACCACACTTTCATAGGTTTTATTTTGGACAAGACAATCAATTAATTAAACGTGCTCAGTTTCATATTAAATTTAAAGCTAAAGCTGAAATGTCATTAGATGAAAAACAATTTGTATCAGATTTTATGAGACCATCTGAGAAAAAAGAAAATCCAATCTTGTTTATACAATCAGAAACACCATATACACAAGAGTGGATTGATTACTTAACGTACTTGTTAAGTGCAGGATACGAGGTCTTAGAGAATATACGACGTAATAATCATCAATTAGCACCAATCACTCACAAGCATGTTCATATACCAGCTTATTTGTTAAATAGAGAAGAAAAATATATAGGTACAATATCTTATGAAACTTTAATAAGATAGTATACAAAAAGGATGTTTTCGCTAGTTTCTAGCGAAAACATCCTTTTTATTTTTAATTTATATTCTATTCTTTCTTTTTAGGTGGTTTTTTCATGTTTACAACTGGATTTGCATAATGTTTAACAAGATCAGTACTAAAGAAGTAAACAATTACAATAGTTATAGCGATGATTCCAATCCAAGCATATGGTTGTTCTATTAAAAACTTATCCCATGCTTGAGATCTGAACAGTCCAACGAATAATCCATGTAATAAATATATAAACATAGTTCTAGAACCGATGTATGTTAAAGATAGTTTTCGTTCAGGTATTAGATTCATAAAACTTAATGTTGAAACGAAAATAACAATATAAATAAATAGTCGTTTTAAGGCACTGTAAACAGTGACGTCACGATCAATTTCTGAATATGGTTTACTACCAAATAGCCATTCAAAATTATAATCAGTCATTAAATATGCAATAAAGATAACGATTAAACTTAGACAAGAAATCCAAAGATACTTTTTATTTCTTAGAATTATAGATTGCTCTTTATTAATATAATAACCTAATAAGAAAATGGGGAAGAACACGAAAGTTCTTGAAAGGCTTAATTTTGCATTAATAAAATCGAAGTATCCTACTAATAAACCTATTAAAATAGCAATAATAAAAGTAGCATATGGGTTGAAGTTTCTTACAAAATGTAAAATGATATGCCATGAAAATAGACTGACTAAGAACCACATTGCCCATTGAGGATCGAAGGGGCTAACATTTAATGTATCGTCTCTGTCTATAAAGTAATAATACAATCCATAAAAAACTTGGAAAATTAAATAAGGTAAAAGTAATTTAATAGTAATTTTCTTTATGTATCCTGGCTTACCAACACTTTTTGCAAAGAAACCCGAGATAAGTACAAATGCCGGCATATGGAAACTATATATAAACATATACAGTGCTTTAATTAAATGGTTATCGTTAATATAAGACCTTAATAAATGTCCAAACACCACTAGTACAATTAAGAAAAACCTGGCGTTATCAAAATAATGATCTCTTTCTTTATGATTTGTCATGAAAATACTCCCTTAAATCAAGTGTTTACGCTTTCTATGAAATGTAGATTATAAATTAAATAAGTTCAATGTACAAATATAATCTATTTTAAAATATAAAATCATCCAAATAAATGAGTCCGGAACATCAATAATTGTCCCGGACTTTATGTTGTATTGGCAGTAGCTGACTGGATTGAAAACACGCTTATATAAAGTTTTTCAACCCTAGTCATCCTTACCGAGGCGGGACACGAAATCTTTTTAAGAAAATGAGATTTCTGTCCCACTCCTCATGCTACTTCTATTGATTAAGATTTATATCGGTCAAAGTCGTAATATTCGCCATCAGTTTGAATTTGTTGGTAAAAATCACTAATACGCTTAGCATTAGAAGTAGAAAAATCTACGCCAGTCGCATATTGATGTTCACCTGGGTTTTGAGGATTAAAACGCATTTTATATAATGTATTTTGTCCTGCATTAATGTAGTTACTAGAGATAAATTGAGCTCCACCAAAAATAGCTTTGGATGGTGTATCCCATCCTGCTTGTTGAGCGTATTTAATACCACCGTATAAAGCATTGTCATCAATAGCACCTACACCAAACATATTATAATATTTAGTATCTGATTTTAAATCAACTTTACCATCAGAATTAATACTACCGCCTTTTGCTAAATCACTTGTGCCATTACCCGTTTCAAGAAGAGCGTGAGAAATTAAGTATATCTCGTTTACACCAACAGATTTTGCTGCTTCACTAAATGCTTCTCCTTGATTTTCTAATATACCTTTACCACGGAGTAATTCATTTAATTTAGATACAGGAATATTTTGAGATTGATTTAAATCTAAAAATTGATATTTTTGTACTGGATCGTCAATATATTTACTTGTGTCCATTGCATCTTTAACTTCTGCTCTAGTCGCTTTTCTAACGCCACTTGGTAACACTTTTTTAGGCTCTGTGCCATTTTTTAAAGCCATTTGAATATCTACAGCTTCATCAAGTGTATAAGGGCTTGTTGAAGATTTTGTTGAAGTTTCTGCAATTTGTAAGTATTTAGCATTAATCCATACTGTTTGTCCATTTAATATGCCTTTGTACCAAAGTTCATTGCCAATTTGTTGAGATGTAATGACTTTGAAATAAGCGTAGTGATAATTTTGTAATGAACCTAATAAGGTATTTTTAGAAGCATATGGCTCACTATAGAAATAACCAGTATTATCAGTGATTAAGTAATTTGTATAATTTTCTTGATAAGCGATTGGTGTATTATTTACAGTGCTAGCTTTAATTGCTTCTGTCTTTTTAGGTGTAACAGTTGGTTGAGTGACTGTTTTTGGTTTTGTTGCATTTTGTAACTGTACATCTTGAGATTTAACCCAACCTAATGGTATAGCATTGTTATCTTGTAATAAATAAAATGTTTGATTGTTTATTACTGATTGTTTACCAATTTTAAATGTTTTTCCTGCTTTATTAACAGCTGGAACAGTTTTGTCATTATAAACAGAAGTATATACACCAGAAATATTTTTGTTTACTGTTCCTACATAATTTACGCGTTCTGTATTGGCTGTATAATTTTTATTAGCTTGAGCAACCTGACTAGGCTTCGCAACTTTATTGTTAGTTTGAGCTGCTGGTTTAGATTTAACAGCAGTAGAAGCGGCTGGTTGAGTGACTGGTTTCGCGTTGTTAGTTTGAACTTTATTTGTACTTACAGTCGGTTTAGGCTTCACAGCTGTATTATTATTTTGAGCTACTGGTTTAGGATTAACAACACTAGAAACATCTGATTTACTTACAGGTTTAACGTTACTAGTTTGTTCTTTACTAGTACTTTCAACTGGTTTAGGTTTTACAACTGTATTATTTGGTTTTTGAGTTGGTTTAGGTTTAACAGAACTTTGTAATTGTACATCACTTGCTTTAACCCAACCTAATGGTGTTGAATTATTGTCTTGTAATAAATAAAATACTTGGTTGTTATAAGTAGATTGTTTACCAATTTTGAATGTTTTACCTGCTTTATTAGCAGCAGATTTTTGCTGATTATCATATACAGAAGTATATACGCCAGAAGCATTAGTGTTCACTTTACCAACATAGTCTACAACGATTGTGTTAGCAGGTTTTGAAACTACTGGCTTGCTAGGTTTGGCTTCAGGTTTAGTACTTGGCTTAGATACTACTGGCTTACTAGGTTTAGTATTAGGCTTAGATACTGTTGGTTTAGTACTTGGTTTAGATACTGTTGGTTTAGTACTTGGTTTAGATACTGTCGGGTTACTAGGCTTAGTAGTATTTTGGCTAGGCTTAGTAGTATTTTGGCTAGGCTTAGTAGTAGGTTTAGTTACTGGTTTAGTTGTTTCAGGCTTAGTAGGTGCTGTTAATAAACCAGTTTTGTATTGATATTTTTCCGTAACTAAGTCAACAAGTTCATCAAATGTATAATTATTCTCAGCAAACCAACCGTACGGATCACTGTGGTCTGTTCCACCTAAGAATTTAGATACAGCGTCGTGTGACCAAAGAGTACCAACGCCATCTCTCTCAGCACTATCTAATGATAATCCATAATAAGCTAAGTTCGTTGCAATATAATCTGCATAATTGTTAATAGAGCGAGCAAATCTATCGCTGCCATATACACGAACTAGTTCTACATGAATAAATCTTGGGTTTGCTTGTGCACCAGCACCCCATGCTAAATAGTCAGTAGGAGCTACTTCGATAATATTGTTATCATCTACATAAGCGTGTACGAACGCACTCTCATAATTATTTTTCATATAAGCAATCTCATTATGAATTGTAGAGTTAGGGTTTGCAGTTTCGTGAGCAACAATTCCTTCAGGTTTCCCAACCCCATTTCTATAAGGGATTTTTGGAATGTGGCTAGAGAAATCTTCTACATATTTAGGAACAGTATAGTTATTATTTCTTATTTGATTGTTAATTGATGAATTAACTGCAGCTTCATATTGAACATTAGCTGCTCTTACTTTAGGAGTACTTGGTGCATTTACAGCCGTTCTAAATTTAGTGCTGTTACTTTGTGGAGCAGCAGAACGTGACTGGATTTCCGCATTTTTAGAAGCAACTTTAGGTTCACTAATATTAGTCTCGTTGGCTTGATTAGTTTGGTTATTTTCATCAGATTCAGCATCATTAGAAGTATTATCTTCTTTAGATTGCTCTTTAATATTCTCGTTATTGTCTTGTTCTACGTCAGATGCATTATCTTCAGCAGAAACATTATCAGATGTAGCGTCATCAGAAGCATTGTCATCTTTCACTTGCTCTTGATCATTAG
>NZ_PPRS01000077.1 GCF_002902755.1 Mammaliicoccus lentus
AAATCTATAAAACTGTGTGGCATCTTCGAAGCCCTGATCTAATATATTTAAAGCTTCTGAATACTTAGGATTATTTTCATACTTAGTTACAAATTCATATTAACTTTCAAGCGCATGTTGATATGTAGGAGCTTGAAAAATAGATTTAAGTAATGTTCTTGCCTCTTGTGAATTCTTTTTTGGGAATCTTTCAATGATGT
>NZ_PPRS01000078.1 GCF_002902755.1 Mammaliicoccus lentus
GTTTTGTAGTTTAATATTAATATTGGTAATAAATAAGGTAAAGAGAAAGAACTTTAAAATAAAATATATAAATTGCAAATTAAAATAATAAAAACATACATTATAAAATGAAATTGAAACTTTAGAAAAAATGTGAAATATATTTAATTATAGAATTATTTATTCAAATAGGAGAGGGAAAAATGAATGACTTAACTATAATTATAACTTATTATGATTCCGAAGATTATATTAGTGATTGTATTAATAGTGTAAAGAATCAAAGGGTGCAAGATTTCGATATTATTATCGTAAATGATGGATCTAATGATGAATCTACTAAAATTTTGATGAGAGAATTAGAAAGTTATAATAAAAAGATTAATTATATTAATTTAGATGGTAATTATGGCCATGCTAAAGCTAGAAATATAGCTATGGAAAATGTGAAAACCCCATATTTTATGTTTTTAGATGCTGATGATCAATTAGCTACATACGCAATAGGATTTTATTTGGAAAAATTAAATGGATTAGATAGTTTAATAGCTCCTATTCATAAGTTTACATTACAAAAACCGCAGTATATAAATCAAAATGAGGTGATTGTTAAACAATTAAATTATAATACAAACCCTAATTCATTTTTAAGAAAAAATACAGCATGTAATATGATATTTAAAACATCAATAGTTAGAAAATTTTCAATAAAATTTAATGAAAATATCCAAATATATATCGATAATTCTTTTTTACTAGATTACGCTTCACATGTTAAAGAATTTGTTAGAATTTTCAACTTCCCATTCTATCATCGCGGTGAAATATATGACCCTTTTAAAACTCAAACATTAACTGCTCAAGAGTTCGATATATTATTTAAAGATTATGCAGAAAGTTTTTTTGATTCTTTAAAACGTACTAATAATAAATTACACATAGAATTTTTATGTAATAAAATGAAAACAAAAATTATGAAAGAATTTAACCCTCTACAGATAGATATAAATAAGAGGTATAAAGTAC
>NZ_PPRS01000079.1 GCF_002902755.1 Mammaliicoccus lentus
GTATACATGTTACTTACTCCTTAATATGATGTTATTTAATCTTTTAAAATTCTTTTTGATAACAAAAAGGTTATAGGTATTGTTATAAATAACCCTATAAACGGTGCGAAATCTGCATTAAGTTTTAGTATTTGAACAAATATATATAGTAAAATAGTTTGCATCCCCATATTTATAACTTGGGTTAAAGGAAATTTAATAAACTTTTTTAAAGTCGGCGTTACTTTATAAACAAAATGACAGTTCAAGAAGTATGAAATTATAAAGCTGATAATAAAAGCACTTATATGACTCAATAAATAATGAACGGTTAAAATGTTTAATAAAAAAATATATATAATATAGTCATTTAAAG
>NZ_PPRS01000009.1 GCF_002902755.1 Mammaliicoccus lentus
TGTTGATTGGTTAAGCCAATCACTCTTTGAAGTACTTTCAGTACTCAAATTATTGGAATTAACGTTGACATATTGTCATTCAGTTTTCAATGTTCATTATCTATTTTATAAATGGTGGAGACTAGCGGGATCGAACCGCTGACCTCCTGCGTGCAAAGCAGGCGCTCTCCCATCTGAGCTAAGCCCCCAAAATATTTAATAGAAGTCGGGAAGACAGGATTCGAACCTGCGACCCCTTGGTCCCAAACCAAGTGCTCTACCAAGCTGAGCTACTTCCCGTTATTAATAATGGCGCGCCCGAGAGGAGTCGAACCCCTAGCCTCTTGATCCGTAGTCAAACGCTCTATCCAATTGAGCTACGGGCGCTAAAAATGGTGCCGAGGACCGGAATCGAACCGGTACGATAATCACTTATCGCAGGATTTTAAGTCCTGTGCGTCTGCCAGTTCCGCCACCCCGGCAAGAAAAAATAAAAATGGAGCGGAAGACGGGATTCGAACCCGCGACCCCAACCTTGGCAAGGTTGTATTCTACCGCTGAACTACTTCCGCTAAATCATTATTTTTACAATATTATTAATGGTGAGCCATAGAGGATTCGAACCTCTGACCCTCTGATTAAAAGTCAGATGCTCTACCAACTGAGCTAATGGCTCTAAAACATGGTGCCGGCCAGAGGACTTGAACCCCCAACCTACTGATTACAAGTCAGTTGCTCTACCAGTTGAGCTAGGCCGGCTAAATGGTGGAGAATGACGGGTTCGAACCGCCGACCCTCTGCTTGTAAGGCAGATGCTCTCCCAGCTGAGCTAATTCTCCAATTAACAATACTGCCCGGCAGCGTCCTACTCTCGCGGAACGTAAGTCCAACTACCATCGGCGCTAAAGAGCTTAACTTCTGTGTTCGGCATGGGAACAGGTGTGACCTCTTTGCTATCGCCACCAGACAATGTTGTTTCGTTTTTGTCTTACTTTATATATTATATAGAGTTAGTTTATGTTTTTCAATAGTAAATTTTACACCTTGTTAACTTTCTTTACAAAGTTTTCGAATTCACGTCCGCTTGTTTTCAGCGACCTTTATATAATACCCAATTTATATTCTTTCGTCAATGCTTTTTATGAAAAAAGTTGTTTTTTTAATAAGAAAACGTTTTAACGCTTTATTTATGTCATTTAATACCAAAAATAAAGGCAATAACCTTATTATTAAAGGTTATTGCCGAACATAAAATTATTTTTGTCTCATATATGGGAATAATAGTACATCTCTTATTGATGCTGAATTTGTTAATAGCATAACTAAACGGTCAATACCAATACCTAATCCACCTGTCGGAGGCATACCATATTCTAATGCTTCGATGAAATCTTCATCCATTTCATGTGCTTCATCATTACCTTGATCTTTTTCTTTCACTTGTGCTTCAAATCTTTCACGTTGATCGATTGGATCATTTAATTCTGTAAATGCATTAGCGTGTTCTCTACCAACTATAAATAGTTCGAAGCGATCAGTAAATCGTGGATCTTCTGGATTTTTCTTAGCTAATGGTGATATTTCAATTGGGTGTCCATAAATAAACGTAGGTTGAATTAATTCTTCTTCTACTTTTTGTTCGAAGAATTCATTTAAGATATGACCATATGTCATACGATCTTCTACTTCTATATTATGTTGTTTTGCTAATTCATGTGCCTCTTCATCAGTTTTAACTTCATAGAAGTCTACTCCTGTATATTCTTTGACAGCATCTACCATGTGCCATCTCTTCCATTTTGAAGCTAGATCGATTGTTTCTTCTCCATATTGAATTGTAGCAGAACCAAGTACTTTTTCAGCTATTGAAGCCACCATTGCTTCAGTTAAATCCATAATATCATTATAGTCTGCATAAGCTTCATATAACTCTATCATAGTGAACTCAGGGTTATGTCTCGTTGACACACCTTCATTACGGAATACTCTTCCGATTTCATATACTTTTTCTAAACCACCAACAATAAGTCGTTTTAAGTGCAATTCAATTGCTATTCTCATGTATAAAGTAGCATCTAAAGCATTATGATGTGTAACGAACGGACGTGCTGAAGCACCTCCTGCTATTTGATGCATCATTGGTGTTTCAACTTCTAAGAAACCTTTTTGGTTCAAGTAATTTCTCATCTCTTGAATAATTTGGCTACGTGTAATGAATGTTTTTGTTGATTCTTCACTTGTAATTAAGTCTAAATAACGTTGACGATAGCGTTGTTCAATGTCTTGTAAACCATGATATTTATCTGGTAAAGGTCTTAAAGACTTAGTTAATACTACGAATTCTTTCGCTTTAACAGATAATTCACCAGTATTCGTCTTGAACATAACACCTTTAATTCCAACTATGTCTCCTAAATCAGCATGTTTCCAAATTTCAAATTGTTCTTCACCGACTTGGTCTTTACGAACATAAATTTGAATTTGTCCTGTTATATCTTTAACATGAGCAAATCCTGCTTTACCTTTACCTCTTTTAGTCATCAAACGTCCAGCTATAGCAACTGAAGACTCTTCTTCTTTTTCTTGAAGTTCTTCTTTTGTAAATTCGTCCCATTCTTTATGTAAAGTAACAGAATCTCCGCTTCTTACAAATTTCTGCCCGAATGGATCAATACCTAAATCTCTTAATTCTTGTAGTTTTTCTCTTCGAACCAACATTTGGTCATTCATTTCTTCTGACATGATCTTCCACTCCTTAATTAAATTGCACTTATTTCTTGTTGTTGCTCTTCAACAAATTGTTCAAGAATACTTACTAACTCATCTCTTGTATTTGTTTGATTTATAACTTTTCTAACTCTACCTCTTACATCTTTTAAGTACCATGAAGCATGTTTTTTCATTTCCTATTTCCCACATGGTCTAACCTCTTTCTTTATTATACTTTACTACTTGTTCGTCGTTTGGCAATAGCTCCCAAATATATTTTTTGGATATTGGTTCAACAACATTTGAGGCGATATCATTAAGTGGTACCATCACAAATGCTCTTTCTGTCATTCTTGGGTGTGGCACTTCTAAGTCTGGTGATTGAATAACGGATTGATCATATAATAATATATCAATATCAATGGTACGTGGTCCCCATCGTTCATTTCTAACACGATGTAATTGTTGCTCAACCATCATACATACTTTCAACAAGTCTAATGCTTCTAATTCAGTTGAGATTTCGATACACATATTCAAAAAATCAGGTTGTTCTGTGTATCCTACCGGTTTTGTTTCATATATTGGAGATACTTGCGTTACTTTGATACCTTCTTCTGAATTTAAAAATGTAACAGCTTGTTCTAATTGAAGTTCCCTCTCTCCTATATTACTTCCTAAACCTAAATATGCGGTATGCATTTATCTCTTCCTCACGATCTCAATACCAACACCATTATAATGTCCCGGAATTGGCGGATTATTTTTCGTAATCTTTACTTTAGTTTCCAATACTCGATTATAGTGCGAAAATAATTGTTTTGCAATACGTTCTGCGAGATGTTCAATTAATTGTACTGGTTCGCCTTCCATTATTTCTTTAACAATCTCGAATACTTCACCGTAGTTTACAGTCTTTTCTAAATCATCTGTTTCTCCAGCTTCAGATAAATCTAATTTCAATTCTAAATCTACTAAAAATATCTGCCCTAATTCGTTTTCAGCTTTAAATGCTCCATGATATCCATAAAAAGACATGCCATCTAGTATAATTTTATCCATATTTTATATCCCTTTCAAAGCATCAATAGTTTGCGCAACTCTTTTATTCATTTTTACGTTGTGTACGCGTACAGCGTGAATACCTTTTTCAATTCCAAAAGCTGTCGTTGCTGCAGTTGCTTCATCACGCTCTTTCGCATCTATATTTCCACCTAGTAAATCATTGATGAGACGTTTTCTACTTGTAGCCAGCATCACTTTATAACCTGTTGCTACTAATTCATCTAACCTCGACATTACTATACGTTCTTCTTCTCTTGATTTAGCAAATCCAATACCAGGATCTAACCAAATATTTTTCTCGGGTATTCCTGCTATTTCTGCTTGATTTGCTTGTTTCAATAAAGACAATAGCAATTCATCCATCACTGGCATTTCTCGGTTGCCGTCCCCATTATGCATTAAAATAATTTCAGCATTATATTTCGCAACAACATTAAATATTTCAGGGTCATATAACCCAGCCCATTGATCGTTAATCATCGTTACACCACGTTTTAACGATTCTTCTGCAACTTGGCTTCTAAACGTGTCTACCGATAATTGAACATCTAAATCATTTAACGCTTCTATTACAGGTATAACTCTATTCAATTCTTCTTCTAACGTTACTTTAGTATGTCCAGGACGTGTTGAAACACCGCCAATATCTATAATATCTGCACCTTCACTTATTAATTGTTCAGCATGTGCTCTAGCATTTTCAACACTATTATAAGAACCACCATCAGAAAAAGAATCTGGCGTCACATTTAAAATACCCATAACTTTCGTATTTTTCACAATCGAAAACCTACCTTTTACATAGATAAACTTATTATAACAAATTTAAAAAATCACGCCTAAATGAAATAACTTATTTAAGTTATTTATTCTAGACGTGATTCGTAATTAAAAGTTAATACATTATAAAATTATAAATGATTAGTCTTCAAAAGCATATAATGGTGTAGATAGGTAACGTTCACCGTTACTTGGTAATACTGTAACAACTGTTTTACCTTCACCTAATTCTTTTGCTTTTTTCAATGCAGCTTTTATAGCAGCACCAGATGAAATACCGCCAAGAATCCCTTCTTCTTTAGCAACTCTTCTAGACATTTCCATTGCTTCTTCATTTCCTACTTTAATAACATCATCATAAACTTTTGTATCTAAAGTGTCTGGGACAAATCCTGCACCTAAACCTTGTAGTTTATGTGGTCCTGGGTTTCCGCCACTTAATATAGCAGAATCTTCAGGCTCAATAGCTACGATTTGGATGTTAGGGTATTTTTCTTTAAGCACTTTACCTGCACCAGTTAATGTTCCGCCTGTACCGACACCAGCTAAGAAAGCATCTATTTCTTTACCTTCGAATTGTTCAACTAATTCTGGACCAGTTGTTAATTCATGAACTTTAGGGTTTGCTGGGTTTTCGAATTGTTGTGGTTCAAAATAGCCTTTTTCTTCTTTGAGTTCTTTTGCTTTTTTGATTGCACCTTTCATTCCTTCAGCTCCAGGTGTCAATACTAATTCGGCACCATAAGCTTTTAATAGCGCACGACGTTCACTACTCATTGTGTCCGGCATAACAAATACTGCTTTGTAACCTTTTGCAGCTGCTACCATTGCTAGACCGATACCAGTATTACCAGATGTAGGCTCTATAATAGTATCGCCCGGTTTAATTTTGCCTTCTTTTTCAGCAGCTTCTAACATCGCTAAAGCGATTCTATCTTTAACTGAACTACCCGGGTTTTGATATTCTAATTTTACATAAACATCTGCCGAACCATCTTCCACTACTCTATTTAATTTAACAACAGGTGTATCTCCAATTAATTCAACAATATTATTTACTCTCTTAGCCATTTATAATTCACTCCTAGTCAGTATTTTCAATTTCATATCTTAGTTTCTTTATCGGATATACTTATTATAACAAAATACGTCTTAAAGTGAAAGTATTTACTAAATTACTTTTTACATTTATTTTTTAAGTGACATTAAATCTTCTTCTGTAAAATTATATTTCGTTCTACAGAAATGGCATTCTACTTCAGCTCCATGATCTTCTTCTATCATTGAGTCGATTTCTGCCTCTCCTAAACCTTTAATTGCATTTAAGAATTTTTCTCTTGAACAATTACATTTGAACTCTACTTCCATGTTATCAATTATTCTTGTGTTTTCTTTTCCTAACACCGTTTCAATTAATTCTTCTGGTGAAAGGCCTCTATCTATCAATTTAGAGACAGGTTCCATTTGATTAATTTTTTCTTCAATCGCTTCAATCGTTTCTTCAGAAGCACCTGGCATAAGCTGAATAACAAACCCGCCTGCTGCTTTAATAGAATTATCTGGGTTTACCAGTACACCTAGTCCAACAGCTGATGGAACTTGTTCACTCGTAACAAAATAATAAGTAAAGTCTTCGCCAAGTTCTCCCGAAACAATCGGTGTAGAACCTGTGAAATAGTCTTTTAGCCCAATATCTTTTACGACGCTTAACATACCATCTGTACCTACTGCACGTCTTACGTCCAATTTACCTTGATCATTTAACGGGAAATGAGTTTGAGGATTTTGAACATAACCTCTAACTTCACCTTTAGCATTAGCATCTACCATAATTTTACCTATAGGTCCGCCCCCGTCGATAGTAATCGTTAATTTCTCTTCATTTTTTAACATTGAACCCATTATCACACCTGCTGTCATCGATCTTCCCAATGCAGCAGAAGCAGTTGGCCATGTGTAATGTCTCGTTTGAGCTTCTTGAATTGTATTTGTAGTCTGTACAGCAAAAGCACGTACTTCATCATTAAATGCCAATGCTCTTACTAAATAATCTTTTGTCATAAATATACTCCTTCTTTAAAAAAAGCCCCTCTCAATCAAACTGTTGAAAGGGACTTGTATAAATTTATTCTTTACGATCTGTAGGTTTATTGTCACCTAAATCATCGATATTTGGTTCTTCTTTATGTGCTGGCTCATCATTAGATTTTTCTTCATCAGATTCTTGTTCATCTTTCGAATTATGAGATTCTTCTTTTTTAACCTCTTCGTAAGATTTACCAATTTTGTCATCTTCGACATCTAATGTGCCTTCTTGTTGTGTTAAGTCACCTTCATATTTATCTTCGTCAGGTTCATTGTCTTCTTCTAAGTGAGAATCATCGTATTTAACTTCTGGTAATTTTCCTTCGTTAAATAATGAGTGGATTTGTTCAGCGACTAACGTTTCTTCAACAAGTAATGTTTTAGCAATTAACTCTAATTGAGATTTATGCTCTGTAAGAATTTGTTTACAACGTTCATATTGTTCTTTAATAATACGTTGTACTTCTGAATCAATTTCATAAGCAATTTGATCTGAATAATTTGGTTCAGACTGCATATCTTTACCTAAGAATACTTGTCCACTGTCTGAGCTACCGAATTGTAACGGACCTAATTTCTTACTCATACCGTATTCTGTAACCATCTTACGTGCAATACTAGTAGCACGTTGGAAGTCGTTATGTGCACCAGTTGATGCCTCACCAAAGTTAATCTCTTCAGAAACACGACCACCTAATAGTCCAACTATTTTATCTAATAGTTCTGGTTCAGTCATGAAGTAACGATCTTCTTTAGGTAACATCATTGCATATCCACCAGCTTGTCCACGAGGAACGATTGTTACTTTATGAACCATTTCAGCTTCATCTAATACACAACCGATAATTGTATGTCCCGCTTCATGGAAAGCCACAATATTTTTTTCTTTTTCGGAAATAACACGTGACTTCTTGGCTGGTCCAGCGATAACTCTGTCTGTAGCTTCTTCTATATCTCGCATATCAATTTTAGTTTTATTTGTACGAGCAGCAACTAATGATGCTTCATTTAATAAGTTTTCTAAATCTGCACCTGAGAATCCTGGTGTTCTTTGTGAAATTGCTTTTAGGTCTACTGTTTCATCTAAAGGTTTATTACGAGCATGTACTTTAAGTACTGCTTCACGACCTCTAACATCTGGACGACCAACTTGAATTTGTCTATCAAAACGTCCAGGACGTAATAATGCTGGGTCAAGAATATCAGGACGGTTAGTAGCTGCAATCATAATGATACCTTCGTTTTCACCGAAGCCATCCATTTCAACTAATAATTGGTTCAGTGTTTGTTCACGTTCATCGTGTCCACCGCCAACACCTGCGCCACGTTGACGACCTACAGCGTCAATTTCATCAATAAAGATGATACATGGAGCATTTTTCTTAGCATTTTCGAATAAGTCACGAACACGGCTTGCACCGACACCAACGAACATCTCAACGAAGTCAGAACCACTTATTGAGAAGAACGGTGTTCCAGCTTCACCTGCAACAGCTCTTGCAAGTAAAGTTTTACCTGTTCCTGGAGGACCAACTAGTAAAACACCTTTAGGTATTCGTGCGCCCATTTTCTTGAATTTACGATTATCTTTAAGGAAATCTACAATTTCCACTAATTCTTGTTTCTCTTCGTCAGCACCTGCTACATCAGAGAATCTAACGCGTTTTTTCTGGTCGTCATAAAGTTTGGCTTTTGATTTACCAAAGTTCATAACGCGGCCGCCACCGCCACCGCCGCCGCCTTGCATTTGGCTTAAGAAGAATATAAATAAAAATGCAATAATTAAAACAGGGATGAGTGTCGTTAACACACTTACGAACACACTTTGTTTTTCTTCTTCTTTGACATTGAATTTCAAGTCACTTTGCTTATCGGCTGTTTCTGTAATTTTTTTCAGATCATCTTGGTTGTTAAATAGGATTGAAGATGTATATTTTTCATCTTTACCTTTTTTTAGTTCACCGCTAACCATATAAACATTTTGTTCTGGTTGAATAGTTAACGTTTTTAAATCGCCTTTTTCTAACTTCGTCATAAACTCATTATATGTAAGTTGTTTTGGTGATTGTCCGTTGCCATTAATGAACTGGAACACACCAAATAGGACGATAGCTAAAAGCGCAATCATTAATATATTTCGAAAAGCTTTTTGCATTCAATTTGTCCTCCTACTCAATTAATAAAACTAACAAAAATTTTACCACATTTATAATTTCACACGCTAGTAATTAACCTTACTTAACTAATCATTCATAGATTTCAGGTTTTAACGTTCCAATATACGGTAAATTACGATATTTCTCAGCAAAATCTAATCCATAACCCACTACGAATTCATCTGGAATTTTTTCGCCGACGTATTTAGCTTCAATATCCACTTTACGCTTCATTGGCTTGTCTAATAGTGTCACAATTTCAATAGAATTAACATTTCTGTATTTCAATAAATCAACTATTGAATTTAAAGTTGTACCCGTTTCTAAAATATCTTCAATGATAATCACATCTCTATTTTCAACTGATGTACTTAAGTCTTTTAAAATTTTAACTTCTCCAGTTGATTCTGTTCCACCATGATAGCTTGACACATCCATGAAATCTATTTCTAAATGCGTATCAATATTTTTGATTAAATCTGTCATGAACATAATGGACCCTTTAAGGATTCCTATACAAATAGGTGTTTTTCCATTATAATCTTCTGTGATTTGCTTTCCTAGTGTTTTGCATCTTTCTTGAATTTCATCTGCAGATAAAACAACAGACTTAATCGAATCTTTCATTAAAAGTCATCTCCAATATAAGTGATAGTTAATACATTTTTAAAGTTAGAATCAATCCAAATATCCCCTATTGCTACAATATCATCCTCGTTAACAATAATCGGACAGTAATCACGTTTATGTATATCCATCTTGTTGTCTATCATGATTCTATTTACTTTTTTGTGTTGTTTATTTCCCCGGTTATAATACTGAATACGATCTCCTGGCTCTCTTATTCTTACAAATAAAGGAGACGATAATCGTTTAGCTTCAATCACCCAATTCCCAAATATAAATTGCTCATCATTATCAATATATATAGAATTTACATTGAACTCAATATCTTTACATAGTAATAATTTATCATATGCTACAATAAACTGCCAATCATCAGATACTGGAATAACGGATTGTTTTTTTTGATTATGAAATATGTCGAGCCATTCTTGATAAGCCTTCATACTAAATTGACGTTGAACATACTTTCCTAACAAATTATCGAGAATCTGAATTTTTATAAGTGGGTTTAAATCATTAAATTTATGACGGTCTATTACTATTTTAGACCCTTGAACAACCTCATTGTTTATAAACATTTGTGCTTGTTGATTTACTAAATCCCGAGCATCATCCATCCATTGGTTCAATGTAACTAAATGAGAAGTTGATAATTCATCTCGTTCATCAACTATAGGTAAAATATTATTGCGAATATAATTCCTTGTATATTTAGTGTCTTGGTTGGATTGATCTTCAAAATAAGTAAATTGAGTTTCATGTTGATATTGTCTTAATTCTGATTTGGATATATTTAAAAAAGGACGTATGATTTTATAACCATTTCTAGTTTGGTTTTTAGAAATACCAAGTGAAGATCGACCGATTCTACCTGAAAACAGTCGGTATGCTATGGTTTCTTTTTGGTCGTCTAGATGATGTGCTGTTAATAAAATCGTACTATTGGTTTCTTTCATTATTTGATCAAACCATTCATATCTCATGTTTCTAGATACATCTTGAATACTTTTATTTTGTTGCACTACATCAGACAAGTCTAATGTTTTAATATATATTTCAATATTATGTTCTTCACAAAATTCTTCAATAAATTTCGCTTCATCTTGCGACTCTTTTCTTAAGCCATGATTTACATGTAAGCAAATCAATTTTTGATAAGTGTGTTTGTACGTCGTATTTAGTAAATGTAATAACGACATACTATCTATCCCAGTTGAAACAGCCAATGCTAAATTATCATCATGTTCCCAAGTTATCTCGAGCATTGTTACACACCTCAATCTATAAATTCAATTGATTATCTCAAAATAAAAAGAGGCTCAAGTTATTAGCCTCTTTTAATTATAATCAATTATCGTCTTGCACCTTTACCGCCACGACGTGATTCAGTTTGTCTCTTAATAGACGTTAACTTATCCTCACTATCTTTTAAAAAGTTTGATAATTTTTTCTCAAAGTCTTCAGGCTTTGCTTCTTTCTTTGGCGCTTGACGTTTCGGACGTTCTTTAGCTTTTTTAATAGATAAGCTAATTTTGCCGTCATCCGCTACTGTTAATACTTTAACTTCTACTTCATCGCCTACAGATAAATGGTCATTAACATTTTCTACGTAGTTATCAGCGACTTCACTGATGTGCACAAGGCCACTTTTCCCTTCAGGTAATTCAACAAACGCACCAAAATTTTTAATACCTGTAACTTTCCCTTTGACTTTATTGCCTACTTCAATTGACATATTATTACTGTATCCTCCTGATATAATTTCACTTTAACCTTATTATATGCTTCTATACAAAATTATACAACGTCATATATAGATTATTTGTCTTTTTCTGAATTTTTTTTGTCTTCTGGTAATTTAAATATAATTTCACCGTCATTACTAAGGAAATATTCGCTTCTTGCTAATTTTTCAATATATTCTTTATTATTTAAACGTTTTATTTGTTCTTTCAACTCTATTTCTTGATCCTGTAATTTTTCATAAGTTACAGCTTTTTCTTTACGTTCTTGCACTAACTCTTCATTACGATTTTTTTGCAAAAACAACATAATAATCATGATGATAATGATAAGTAGCAAAATTCCACCAAACAAGGTTAATCTTTTTCGTACCACTTGGCGCGTTTTATTGACAGTTTTCTTTTTTTTGTTTTGTGACTGTGTAAATTCATTATCTAAATTTTTAATTTTTTGCGCCATAAGAATACCTCCTTATTTATATAGAATCTTGTATTTTCTCTTCTTTGACAACTTCAAACATTGTTTTTGCATTCTCTTTATTAGCATGCTCAGAAAGCCCTGTTACTTTCACTACAATAATACGATTACCTAATTTAAGTTCTAATTCATCATCTACATTAACATTTGTGCCAGCTTTAGCAGTTTGTCCATTTATTTTAACTCTGCCTTGGTCACTTACTTCTTTAGCTAATGTTCGACGTTTAATCAAACGCGATACTTTTAAGTATTTATCTAATCTCAAAGTTTCAAATCCCCTCTATTAATTAATGCTTTAAGTTCTTTTTCATTTAAACTGTCTAATTTGGTTTTATCATACAACTTCAAAAAGTAATCAGCAAATATTTTTTCCAATTTTTCACGTTTTACTTTTCCTTCTTTTTGTTTTTCTTTTTGCCAAATTTCATGTAGATCATCTAAGCTATCTGCTTTTTCTTCTCCAAACACATGAGGATGTCTTCTGACCATTTTACTCGTTAAAACACCAACTACTTCTCTAATATCAAAGTATCCTTCTTTCTTCCCAATAGCAGAATGCAGCATGACTTGTAATAAAACATCGCCTAATTCCTCTATCATATGGTCTATATCATCTTCATCGATTGCTTCAATTAATTCAAATGCTTCTTCAATTATATAACGTTTTAACGTTTCATGAGTCTGCACTTTATCCCATGGACATCCATCTTCAGATACAAGTGTGTCTATTGTTTTTTCCAAATACTGAAAATCATTATACATTTCATTATCGTCAGTTATCTTAGGTACAAACAAACTTGTTAAATTAGATAGTGATGCGTGGTGGTCCATTTCATATAATGGACACGTAATAACATCAGCTTCTCCCAATCTTGCATTTGTAACTAAACTAACTATATGTTCGTCTGGATAACGCTCCATTAAAGTGACTTTAACATCAGATGCTACCATTTGATCATAAACTTGTGTAATAATCGTGTTTGTTCTTATATTTAACATCTTTTCTTCTAGGTTTGTACCATCTAATAATGTTAAACCATCGTTTGGATCTATTTTAATCGCTCTAAACATATCATCAAGAAAACTTTTACCACCTAAAATTTTTACTTGAGCATCTGTTTCTAATAGAAATTGAGTCGTCGTTTCTGCCACCATCGGGTCTCCAGGAACTGCATAAATAACCTCTTCATTTCGAGACTTATCGATTAACGTATCTACAATTTCATTATATACATCTATAAAATGATCATGCTTTTCATAAATATAATCGAAGCTTTCCCAATTCACTTCTTTTAATTCATTCACGACAGGGTGTTCTATTGTTCTTGCATATACTTTATCAGCTGATTGTAAAGTTCTATATATGCCCAATGGCAGTTCTTCAAGACTATAGTTTCCTAAACCAACGACTGTAATTTGTTGAGACATTGTTTTACTTCTCCTTCATCAATTTATCCATTAAAGGTAAATGTTGACACTCTTCTCTTTTTAATATTTTCAATTTAATTATACCTAATAACACAATAATAACTCCAACAATACCCGCTAAAACGAGGACTAACAAACTTGATAGTCTTGATTGAGTAGGAATACTTAGCACTATTTGTACTAATCCAGACATTATAGTTAGCGTGAAGATTACTTTAGCAATAAATAATCCCATGTTTTGAAATCGATATAATTTCATGACGATGATATGCAATGTTAATGCATAAATACCCAAAGATATTACAGTAGCCAAACTGGCCCCAAATATTCCAAATTGCATCACAAATACATAGTTTCCTATACTTTTAAATAGTAATCCTATTATAAGTGCAATGAGTAATACTGACCGTCTAGCTTTAACTTGTAATAACGCTGTATACATAATAATAAATGTGACAAATACAACTGAAAGCATAAATACACTTAATGTGCCTACTAATTCGTTCGTCTTAAAGAATACCGTATTTAGTAAAGGCAAGAGATTTATTAAACCTATTGCTGCAGCCATACTGAAAAGTACTGTTATTTTGAGTGACGTGTTAGCATATTCATTAACTAAATGATGATTTTTCTTCTGTAACTCTTCCGTAAGGAGTGGAATGAGTACAAAACTAAATGTAGTCGTAATAATCAGCCCCATTTGAATAAGCGAAGCCCCTCTATCAAATATACCTTTCACTTTTATGCTTTCCTGAAATGTATAGCCAGTATCTTGTAGTAAATGGATTAATGTAAATGAATCCACTAATTGCCACAATATAAGAATCAAATAAGATATGGCATATAATACAGTCATAATAATGACATCTTTTAAATCATTAAAATTTATTTCCCAGGAAAAATGAAATTTTGGCTTTCTTTTCAAATAAAAATATAAAACAATGCTAAAAAGCCCAATAACTGAACCACTTATTGCAATTGTTCCAGCTTGGTAAATTGAAACATCCATGTACATAAATACAGAAATAGCAATAAATATTACAATCACTCTTAATACTTGATCAATTACTTGTGATATCGCAATAGTATTCATTTGGTGTTTCATTTGATAATATCCTCGTACCATCGAAATAAACACGAGTGGTATTAAGGCAATACTAGCCATGCGAATCATAGGTGTTAGTTGTACGTCACCCATCCAACTACTTATAGTAGGTGCAAAAATTAACACCCCTATACTGGTGGTTAGACAAATACTTTGTAACCACCAAAATAATGCTGAAATAGTAGTTTGAGGTCGTTTAATCATCCAACTGCTCATTACGCTAGGTAAAGCATTTAAACTTACTACACTCACAATCGCGACTAATGGGTAAACTTGTTGATAAGCATATAAACCTTCATCGCCTAATATATTTTGATAAGGTACTCTATAAATTGCACTTAATGACTTAACGATTACCATAGTAATAGTTAAGAGTAATACACTATTAAAAATCGGTTTAGATTGCGTCATCATCCACCAAACTCTCATTAATAACTTCTGTTAAGAACTTCAAATCATCAAGCCACTGTTTTGTTTTTTGTAACTTAAACACCATTTGATTATCCGCAACAGCTATTCTAAGCTTTCTACCTAGTGGTTCTGTAACTTTAAATAATACGTCACCTTTCAAGTGGTTTGTTGTATATTCTGAGGTTGTTAATTGAATTGTATTTCCTGTTTCTTTAATCTCGGTAATTCCAAATAAAATACCATTTAATCTAATTCTTACAACATCTAGTAATCGTTCTACTTCTACAGGGTATTCACCAAAGCGATCGATTAGTTCATCTTGCAAGTCTTCTAACTGGGAAACAGTAGTAATACTTCTCATCTTTTTATACATTTCAATTTTTGCTTGTTCATTTTTGATATATTCTGCAGGTATATAAGCGTCAACTTTAACATCAACTTCTAATTGTGGTCCTTCTGATTCAGGTTCTATACCACGTTTGACATTGACCGCTTCTTCTAACATTTGAGAATATAAGTCATAACCAACAGAATCTATAAATCCTGATTGCTGACTTCCTAACAGGTTACCTGCACCTCTTATATTCAAGTCTCTCATTGCAATTTTAAACCCGCTACCTAATTCTGTAAATTCTTTAATTGCTTGTAACCTTTGTTCAGCAACTTCTGTCAGTACTTTATTTTGTTCGTGTAAGAAGTAAGCATAACCTATTCTACTAGAACGTCCAACGCGCCCTCTTAATTGATAAAGTTGGCTTAACCCAAATCGATTCGCATCTTCAATAATCAAAGTGTTAGCGTTAGGAACATCTACGCCCGTCTCTATAATTGTCGTAGTTACTAAAATATCATATTCACCGTCAACAAAATTAAGCATAGTCTCTTCTAACTCACGTTCCGTCATTTGACCATGGGCTACACCTATTCTCGCATTAGGCATAAGCATCGATAACTGCTCACTCTTTTGGTAAATCGATTGAACCCTATTATATAAATAGAATGCCTGCCCACCTCGAGACAACTCTCTTTCTAATGCCTCTTTTACAAAATTCATATTCTGTTCTAATACATAAGTTTGTACTGGGAATCTATTCTCAGGTGGCGTTTCTATAACAGATAAATCTCTTACACCTAACAAGCTCATATGAAGGGTTCTTGGTATTGGTGTAGCTGTTAGTGTTAATACATCAACATTAGTTTTTAATGCCTTAATTCTTTCTTTATGTTTAACACCAAATCGTTGTTCCTCATCGACAATTAATAAACCTAAATCTTTATATTCTACATCTTTACTTAGTAATTTATGAGTACCAACTACGATGTCTACAAAACCTTTTTTAATACCTTCTTTTGTTTCTTTTACTTGTTTAGGCGTTCTAAAACGACTCATCATTTGAATTTCGACAGGATATTCTTGCATTCTCTCTCTAAAAGTTTCAAAGTGTTGTTGAGCCAAGATAGTTGTAGGTACTAAGACTGCTACTTGTTTACCTTCTAACACAGCTTTGAAAGCTGCTCTAATCGCAACTTCAGTTTTACCGTAACCAACATCTCCACAAAGTAAGCGGTCCATAGGTCTAAGTTTTTCCATATCACCTTTGATTTCTTCTAATGAAGTAATTTGATCTGGTGTTGGTTCATAAGGGAAGTCCATTTCAAATGTCATTTGTTCTTCAGAATCAGGTCCATATTGATAGCCTTCCACTTGCTCACGTTCTTGATAAAGTTTTAATAATTCATCAGCAATATCTTCAACATTTTTTTGAACTTTAGCCTTTGTTTTTTTTCCATTCTGTTCCGCCTAATTTATTAACTTTAGGCTCTTTATCATCTGAGCCAACAAACTTTTGAACATCGTTCATTTGATCAACAGGTACAAATAATTGGTCTGTTCCTTTGTACTGAATTTTAATATAGTCTTTGTGTATGCCTGAAACTTCTAATGTTTCAACACCTAAATATTTACCTACACCGTGATGTACATGAACAACGTAATCTCCGACATTTAACTCTTGATAAGACTTAATTTTCTCTGCATTCGACAGTTTTTGTCTTCTTTTAGATTGTTTACGTTCGCGTGCTTTGAAGAGTTCTTTTTCAGTCACAACAACTAATTTCATGTACGGCAATTCAAATCCTTCAGATAATGCGCCATCTGTAACAACTGCTTGACCACTATTATCGATATGTTCTATACGATCTATTACAGTTGGTATCTTCATGTCGCTGAGCATACTTTGAATTCTCGTTTTGCGTGTTTCTGATTCTGCCAATAAAACAACAGTGAATCCTTGTTTCATATAGCGATCAAATTCAGACTGCATAATATCATATTGTCCATAAAAACGTTGCACTGGTTTACATGAAAACTTGACCATTTCCTCTATCTCTACAGGCATGCTTGCTGTAAATAAAGTAAAATAAGAAATTTTATGTTTATTCAACAAATCAGTAAACGCTGATTCTACAATAAAGCGTTGTCCTATAAACGCTTGCCCAGATTCAATTAAAGATTGCGTGAATTCTTCAATTTCTACATCTAATGAGTTTTCAGTGTCTTTAATTCTATTATATTCATCTACTACAATAAGAGCGTCTTCTGCTAAATAATCTACAAATGTAGATACCTCATCATACATAAATGCAATAACTCGTCTTAAAATCTGATGATCTTTTAATTCATCATCTTGCATTAAAATATTTTGATAAGTGTCTTTCAAATCAGGACGAATTTCTTTCGGTAGTTTTTCACGCGTTTGCTCATATGATTCTTCCATACGTTCTGATAATCTATTGATTTGTTCTGAAGTGAAAATATAATCACTTGCACTTGTTATTTCAACTTCTTCTACATTTTGTAAAGAACGCTGCGTTTCAACATCAAAGACTCTCATACCATCTACTTCTGTATCAAACAACTCAATACGTACAGGGTCTCCAATAACAGGGTATATATCGATTAAGCCACCTCGAATTGAGAATTCACCAATCGCTGAAACTAGGGACTGTCTCTTGTATCCCATATCAACTAATTGCTTAGCCCATTCTTCTAACTCTATATCATCACCTATTTTTATAGATTTATAATGATCTTTCCAAATGGACGGAGGTGTGAGTTGTTTCTTCAAGCCATTTATTGGCACGATAAATAACCCTTTCTTACTTTGAGCAAGATGGGTTAGAGTTCTAACACGCTCACTCATTAAGTCTGGGCTTTGTGTTGAAAATGCTTCAATCATAATATCTTGTACAGGAAATTTAAATACTTCTTCAGGCGGTAATAATTGCAGTATGTCTGCTTCTAATTTATCCGCTTGGTATAAATTATTTGTCACAATGACTAATTGTTTATCGTGTTTCAAATATTGTTCTAGAATAAGCAATGCTTTACTAGATTGATTCAAACCGGTAACGAGTATGTTTTTTTCTCCAAAAATACGTTCTAAATCTTGAAATCGCTCATCTTTTTGTATAATTTCATGAATGACATGTCTCATTCTACTTCACCGTTAAACTGATTCATAACATTAGGAAATGTTTCACCTTTAATTATACTTTCACAAGCATCTGCTGCCCGTTCTATTACCTTTTTCATAGTTATCATTTCATCTTCAGAGAATTTTTGTAGAACATAACTCGGAACACTCATACCGTTAGTCGGACGATCTATACCAATTCGTACTCTATTAAATTTATCTGTTCCTAAATGTTGTATTAAAGACTTCATCCCGTTATGACCGCCAGCACTGCCTTTTTGGCGCAGTCTCAAATGACCTTGTGGCTGATCTAAATCGTCATATAGAACAAGTAAATCTTCAATATCAATATTATAATAATCCATTAGTGGCCTTACTGCTTCACCAGATAAATTCATGAATGTCATCGGTTCAATAAGCATAACCTTTTCACCATTTATTAATCCGATAGTATAGGCACCTTTAAATTTTTGTTTATCTAATTGTAATTGATGACGATCAATCAATTCATCAACTACTTCAAAACCTATATTATGACGAGTTCCGTCAAATTTCTTACCTATATTCCCAAGTCCAACAATACATTTCATGTTGTAACCTCCATATTAATACTAAGTATTTATTATAGCATTTTTACGTTAGTTTTCATCTAACTATACTTATATCATTATAAAATTAGACAAAAAAGAGTCTGAGACATTGATATGTCCCAGACTCCTTTTAAAAGATTAAAGAATTATTCTTCTTCTTTTTCAGCTTCTTGTGATACTGCATCAGCATCTTCAGCTGCAGTTTCTTCAGCATCTTCAGCTGGTTCTTCAGTTGGAGGTACTACAGTTACAACTGCTTCTTCTTTATCGTTTTCGATAGCATATTTATCAGTTGCATCTAAGTCTCCTACTAAGTAACTATCACCGATAGCTAATTCACTAATATCAACTTCGATATGTTCAGGAATAGCGTCTGGAGTAGTTGTTACTTGTAAGTCGAATAATGGTTGTTGAACTACGCCACCTTCAGAAGCACCAACTGCTTCACCTACTAATACTACAGGTACATCAACAGTTAATTCTTGTTTCATGTTAATTGCTAAGAAGTCAACATGAGTGATTTGGTTTTTAAGTGAATCATATTGGTAATCAGAAACCATAACTTTAATTGATTTAGAACCAACACCTAATTCAATAACTCCGTTACGTCCAACTTCACGGATAGTTTTGATGAATTCAACCTCATCAACTTTAACAGATGTATTTTTAGCACCATAACCATATACAACTGCTGGGATAATACCTGATGCTCTTAGTTTACGTAAACTAGAACGAGTTTGTTTACCTTGACGGATAACTGACTTTAATGAAGCCATTATCTTTTCCACCTTTCATTCATGCGCATTAAGCGCTCCTACACTTACCCATCAACATAAATCGTTGCTTGTAAGTGGTTATTTAGTTCATTTAAAAATGAACCGTTTGTTATTATACACGATTAATGACAATTAATCAAATAGCACACTAACTGATTCTTGTTCATATACTCGAACAATTGCTTGAGCTAATAATTCTGCTACTGATAATTCTTTAACATTTGAAGGTTTTCTATCTTCTGGCAATTGAATAGAGTTTGTAACAACTAATTCTTTAATTCTTGAATTTTCAATGCGTTCACGTGCTGGTCCAGATAAAACAGGGTGTGTACAACATGCATAAACTTCTTTTGCACCTTTTTTAACTAAAGCATCTGCTGCTAAAGTAATAGTGCCCGCAGTGTCAATGATGTCATCGATGATGATTGCTGTTTTACCATCTATGTCTCCAACAATGTTCATAACTTCTGCTACGTTAGGTTTCGGACGACGCTTATCAATAATAGCAATTGGCGTTTTTAAACGATCCGCCATTTTACGCGCTCTTGTAACACCACCATGATCAGGTGATACAACAACAGTATTGTCAGGGTCTAATCCTTTTTCTAAGAAATAATTAGATAAAATTGGAACACCCATTAAATGATCAATAGGTATATCAAAGAATCCTTGAATTTGAGGAGCGTGTAAGTCTAACGCGATCATTCTGCTCGCGCCAGCTTTTTCAATAATATTCGCTACTAATTTAGCAGTAATAGGCTCACGACTTCTCGCTTTACGGTCTTGTCTTGCATAACCATAATAAGGCATAACGATATTAATATTAGCAGCTGATGCTCGTTTACATGCATCTATCATAATTAACAATTCCATTAAATGTTCATTTACTGGATATGAAGTAGGTTGAATGATGAACACATCACAACCACGGATACTTTCTTCGATATTAATTTGCACTTCGCCATCAGCAAATCTTTTTACTGTAGACTTACCTAATGGAATACCTACTAAATTTGCAACTTCTTGGGCTAAAGGTTGGTTACCTTCTAGTGAAAATATTTTTAATGACGAATTCTTATATTCAGTATGCAACATTTTTGTTCCTCCGATATCATTTTGACTCATTTTTTTGACGGCTCCTTTTATTTCGTTTTATAGTATCCTTCTTTTGTAGTCTGTCTTGCACGACCTAGTGCTAAGCTTTCATCTGGCACATTATCTGTGATGGTTGAACCTGCAGCTATAAATGCTCCTTCGCCAACTTCTACTGGTGCAACTAGATTTGAATTACATCCAATAAATGCATCATCTCCTATTTTAGTTTGGAATTTGTTTATTCCGTCATAATTAACAGTGATTGAACCACAGCCAATATTTGTTCTTGCGCCGACTTCAGCATCACCAATATAACTTAAGTGAGATACTTTAGCGCCATCTTTCAACACGGATTTTTTAACCTCTACAAAATTACCAATTTTCGTTTCTTTTCCTAGTTCTGTTCCCGGTCTTAATTGAGCGAACGGTCCAACTGTAGAGGATTTACCAACAAATGAATCTGTAATGACAGATTGTTTAATTGTGGCATCATCTTCAATTGTACTATTTTTGATATCAGAATTCATGCCAATCGTAACATTTTTTCCTATTACAGTGTTACCACCGATTCTTGCACCTGGTTCAACTACCGTATCTTCACCTATTGTAACTTTTTTCCCAATATATGTAGTAGCTGGATCGATGATGGAAACACCATTTATCATATGTCTCAAATTAATACGTTCTTTCATTTTTTGTTCTGCTTGTGATAATTGGACTCTATCATTAACACCCATGATTTCATCTACGTCTTCCGTAACATAAGCAGATATTTTTTCATTTTGTGCTTTTAAAATGCTTATAACATCAGGTAAATAGTATTCACCTTGAGCATTATCGTTTTTAACTTCTTCTAAAGTTTGGAATAACTTTTCATTATCAAAAGCAAAGATTCCTGAACTAATTTCATTTATCGCATTTTGCTCTTCTGAAGCATCTTTTTGCTCAACAATTTCTAAGACGTCACCTTGTTCATTTCGAACAATTCTGCCATAGCCAAATGGATTATTCACCTTTGCAGATAATACTGTAGCCTTTGCATTTTCTGATTCATGAAACGCTATTAATGAGCTAATTGTATCTTCAGTAATAAGTGGTGTGTCCCCACATACAACGATTGTTGTACCTTTTTTGTCATTCAATAATTCCTTAGCTGTATTAACTGCATGTGCAGTCCCTAGTTGTTCTTCTTGATGTACAAACTGCGATGAATCGCCAAGTGTTTCTTTTACTACTTCAGCACCGTGTCCAACAACTGTAACAACAGTCTCAACACCCGCATTCTTCACGCTATCTATAACATGTTGAACCATGGCTTCTCCAGCAACAGGATGTAGCACCTTATAGAGTTTAGATTTCATCCTTGTTCCTTTACCAGCCGCTAATATGACTGCATGTTTTCGCATTTGAAAAACCTCCATTTAAACGCACTTTATCTTATTATAATTTAATTTGTGTACGACTATCAAGAAAGAGTTATTAAACACAGAAATTATTTCACAAAATAATCGTCTTTAATATTCATGATATATAGTAAAGACAAAGCATTAACGCATTAAATAAAAATTTAATGAATAGTATTTTTATTCATCATTAATTAACCGTTGTTGAATAATTGTATAAAAAAACAGGAAAAACTCTTATCAAACTAAGAATTTCTCCTGTATTATTTCAGACACAAGCTTTGCGTATGCCTATTCCAATTTTTATTCTTCATTTTCATCTTCATTTTGATTTTCTGATTCAGAATCCTCATCTTTAGCAGATTTCGGAATGATTACTTCATCAGTTTCATCATAAACTTTCATGACTGCTTCTTGAATTTCTTGTCTCATTTCAGAGTTAATAGGGTGAGCAATATCCCGGAACTCTCCGTCGGGTGTACGTTTACTTGGCATAGCTACAAATAAACCTGAATTCCCTTCAATTACTCTTAAATCGTGAACAACAAAAGCATCGTCTAATGTAATAGAAACTAAAGCTTTCATTCTTCCATCTGTTTGGATTTTTCTTAATCTCACATCTGTTACCTTCATGACTTGTGTGCCCCCTGTTTGTCTTTTTTAAGTAGCAGCATCATTTAAATTGAAGAATATTATTGTATTTTTGCGATCATTTCAATCTCAACTTTAACATCTTTAGGTAGGCGCGCAACCTCAACACAACTTCTAGCAGGCAAATGTTCATTGAAATATTGTCCATATACGGAGTTAATATCTTGAAAATCATTCATATCTTTAATAAAGATCATAGATTTCACGACATTATTTAAAGAAGCGCCACTTTCTTCAAGTACTTTTTTTAAGTTTTCGATGACTTGTTCAGTCTGCACTTTTACATCATCTGATACAATTTCGCCTTTTTGATTTAACGGTATTTGCCCCGAAGTAAATACTAGATTATCTACCACTACAGCGTGGCAGTATGGTCCTAATGCTTCTGGAGCGTTTGTTGCGTTTATACTTTTCATGATGATTAACCCTCTCTTCTTAATTAAATCTTTTTAAACAGTTGCCTTCTTCTACTGAAAATTGTTGGTTGTATTCGTCTACATTCGACAATCTCACTAAAGATGTATAATCTTCAACCAAACGATGTTTAACTTCTTTTGATTCTACAAGTACTGATACCCCTTTTACAGTTGCTTTAAACTCATTCATCAAATTGATAACACCATTGATTGAGCCACCTGCTCTCATAAAGTCGTCTACTATTAATACATTTGAATATTCAGGCAATGTCCGTTTAGATAAAACCATTGTTTCAATTTTTCTTGAAGATCCTGATACATAGTTAATTGAAACCGTTGATCCTTCTGTTACTTTATTATCTTTTCTAATTACCACAACAGGTAAATTGAGCACTTTCGCTACTGCATTAGCTAACGATATCCCTTTAGTTGCAATTGTAACAACCGCATCAAGTTCTTCATCCATGTACATCGTTGCGATAAGTTCCCCAACTTGGTTTAAAAGTTTAGGGTTACCAACAAGATCTGACATAAATAAATAGCCGCCTGGTAATAATCTTTCTCTCTCTTTAAGCAATTCACACAAATCTTCAATTAATTCAATCGCTTCTTTCTTGTACATTTTCGGTCGGTAAGTTACACCGCCGCTAGCACCTGCAGTAGTTTCAATAATCCCTAAACCTTCTGCTTGAAAAGTTTCTTTAATGATTTGTATGTCTTCACTTATAGAAGACTTTGCTTGTCCAAAATGATTCACAAAGTAAGTTAACGGCACTAACTCATTAGGATGTTTCAATAAATACTGTGTCATATAAACGATTCTCTCACTTCGTTTAAACCTCATTTATAAAACTCCATTCTCTATCCGTATTTTTGCCACAATTATACTATAATCGTACGGTTTTAACAAAGCTATCCAAGTAATCTCACAATGAATACATCTTTGCAGCATCCTTTCAGAGCATTATAGACTTGCTTAGCCTGCCTTTCCTTTTGAACAAAGCCATAAACAGTCGGACCGCTTCCGCTCATTAATGCTGCATCCACACCTGTATTTGTCATAGTGTTTTTCAGCTTTTCAACCTCTGGGTATAGTCCCATAGTAACACTCTCAAGGCTATTACCTAACGACTTACATAAACATTCATAATCACCGTCTATTAAAGCTTGCTGGCATTCTTTCGTTAAAACTTTAGATGTCTCTTCTAAAGTTAAAGCGCCATAAATTTTGGGTGTAGAGACGCCGATGTCTGGCTTGGCTATGATAACCCAAGCTGATGGTGGTTTAGGTAAATGCGTTAATTGCTCTCCCCTACCACGACATAACGCCGTTTTTCCATAGATACAAAAAGAAATATCCGACCCAATTTCCGCTGATAAATCACTCAATGCTTCTAACGAGTCATTGATCCCCCAAAGTTTATTCAAACCTCTAAAAGTAGCAGCAGCATCACTAGAGCCACCTGCTAAACCAGCTGAAATAGGAATGCTTTTTTCTAAAGAAATCGTCACACCGTCTTTTATGTTGTATTTGTCCTTCATTAATTTTGCAGCTTTATAAGCTAAATTTCTATGATCACTTGGAACAAAATTATGCTCTACATCGATGACAATTTCACCATCTTCTCTTTTTTCAAAAGACAGTCTATCATTTAGGTCAACGGTTGTCATAATCATTTCCACCTCGTGATAACCATCATCACGTTTGTATAAAGTATCTAGTGTTAAATTAATTTTTGCTGGTGCTGTCTCATAAATCATATACTTGCCCTTTCTAAAACTTATTATTATGATTTTACCATAAATAAATGTTAGAAAGTATGAGCTTTATCCTATTTTTTTGCAACAAAAAAACTCTACGCCATATCACAGTCATATCGCGTAGAGTTTTTTATTGTGAACTTTATGATTATTGAACAATAAATTCTTCTTTATGTTCATTCATAAAAGTTACTTGGACATTCTCAGTTAATACATCAGTGTATGTATAAGATACACGCTCAAAATTATGTTTCTCTTGATCTAATTCGACCACGAAAACTGATGGATACGTTTCCTTAAGCACACCACTGCGCTCAATTAACTTCTTACGTCCTCCATTAGCTTTAAGTACAATACGATTTCCTAATTGACAATCCAATATTTTTTTGATGTCTACTAAAGTCTTCGGCATATTGACCCACCTCGCTATATAGAATATTATACTATGATAGCAAGATTTTGTCAAATAAAATTTAAATTTTATCAATTTGAGAGGACGTTGTCAATATATTTATACAGATAAATTAGGGTATTTTTTCAAATTGTTACAAAGATGTGCATAATCATGTATTGTTAGCGTTTCCCCGCGCCTTTTAGGGTCTATGTTTGATTCGTTTAACCATTCAATAATTTCATCTTTATGCACTTTGCCATCCTTGATTGTACTAATATAGTTATTTAAAATAGTCTTTCTTCTTTGTGTAAATGCACCTTTTGTTAATTTAAATAACTTTTGTTCATCGTCGACTTCTACAACTGGTTTAGTCCGTTTTGTAAGTTTTATTACAATTGAATCAACGTTCGGTGGCGGCATGAAGACGGTCTTAGGGACTACTAAAACACGTTCAGTTTCAGTATAGTATTGACATGCAATAGATAATGAACCATAACTTTTGCTGCCTACTTTAGCATTTAATCTTTCGCCCACTTCTTTTTGCATCATGACAACGAAGCCATCAATTGGTAAATCATTTTCTAATAAATTCATCAATATAGGCGTAGTAATATAATATGGCAAATTGGCAACTAACATAATCTTGTCACAGTCTTTTAAATGTTGATCAATTTCTTTTTGTACATTGGCTTTTAATATATCTTCATTTACAATCGTTACATTTGAATATGGATTCAACGTATCTTCTAATACAGGTATTAATCTTTGATCAATTTCAAAGGCTAGAACTTTTTTAGCTACTCTTGCTAATTGCTCAGTTAATGAACCCATACCTGGCCCAACTTCAATAACACCTGTATTTTCGTCAATGTCACTCGCTGAAATGATTTTTTGGATGATATTTGTATCAATTAAAAAGTTTTGACCTAGACTTTTTTTGAATTTAAAGCCATATTGGTCTAACAACGCTTTTGTGCGTTTAGGTGTTGCGATATCTTTTTCGTTCATTATGTCACTCCTCTTTATATCCAAGCGCTTCTTTTACATCTTTTTCAGTATAACCGAAAGCATTGAGTTTGTTTAATAATTGTTTACCATTCGAGTGTCCAATATTCAACTTACTACATAGTTTTTCTCTTTTTCTTCTTGCTTCTGGCCCTATAATTAATCCCAAATCAATTAATACAGCTTTATCAATAGTTTCTACATCAGCTTCTAATGGTGAACTTACATTAGTTAACGCTTCTTTCACTGTTTCAACCGACGCATGTTCTACACCTATTTTACCTCTTTTGTTTTTAGCTTTGTCTCTTGGGATAAAAGCATGTTTAACACTTGGAACATATTGCTTAATCGTATTTCGAATTTTATCACCCGGGAAATCAGGGTCAGTAAGTACAATAACACCACGTTTTTCATGTGCTTGCTTAATGACCTCCAAAATTTCTTTAGAAACAGCAGAACCATTTGTCTCTATAGTATCGCAATCGATGGCACGTTTAACATTGACCGTATCATCTCTACCTTCTACTACCACAAATTCATTTATTTTCATAAAGTTTACCTTCTTTAAAGATGCCCCAAAACAACCGTTTTGGGGCATCTTATTTTATAATTTAAATAATCTTTCAGCGTTTTCGGTAGTTGCTTCACAAACTTCTTCATACGTGAGACCACGTAACTCTGCAATTTGTTCGGCAACAAGTTTTACACGAGCAGGCTCATTTCTTTTCCCTCTATATGGGTGAGGTGATAAGAATGGCGCATCTGTTTCTACTAATAATCTATCTAACGGAACATGCTTAGCTACTTCCTTAGGTTGTTTAGCATTTTTAAAAGTCACTGGGCCACCTAACGAAACATAGAAATTCATTTTTAAAATTTCGTCAGCTATTTCATTAGAACCACTAAAGCTATGCATAATACCGCCAACTTCACTAGCGTTTTCTTCTTTCAAAATATCTACACAATCTTGTGTTGCTTCTCTATTATGAATAATGATTGGTAATTGAACTCGTTTAGCTAATGCGATTTGCTTTCTAAACACATCTTTTTGGATATCTTTTGGTGACTTATCCCAATGGTAGTCTAATCCCATTTCACCTATTCCAATAATTTTAGGATGTTTAGATAATGACTCTATCCATTCTAAACGTTCATCTGTACAGTCGATTGCATCGACTGGATGCCAGCCGATAATACCATAAATAAAGTCGTATTGATCGATGAGTTTCATTGTTCTCTCTATTGTTTTTGTATCAAAACCAACGACAAACATTCTATCGATACCTTCAGATAGCGCTCTATCGATTACTTCTTGTAAGTCATCATCGTATTGATCAGCGTTCAAGTGAACATGTGTGTCTATTAGCATTCATATCTTCCTTCCAATTCATTACTTTATAATTGAACCATTTTGAATTGCGTTAGGTAATCCTACTAAAGTAAGCGTGCCATCTTTTTCGGCAGAAAGTATCATACCTTCAGATAATTCACCACGTAATTTAACTGGTTTCAAATTCGTTACAACTGCAACTTTTTTACCAACTATATCTTCAGGTTTATAAAATTCAGCAATACCTGAAACAATTTGTCTTTTCTCGTTACCTAAATCTACTTTGATTTTCAATAATTTATCGGATTTTTTTACATAATCTGCTCCAGTTACTGTTGCAGCTTTAATTTCCACTTTATCGAATTGATCAATCGTTATTTCAGGTTTACTAGGATTTTCTTCTTTTTTATTTTCTTCTTCTGGCTCTTCTTCAGGAGTAGTGCCACCTTGCATTGAATTTTTAATGAAAGCTACTTCTTCTTCAACATCAAGTCTTGGGAAAATAGGTTCTGGTTTGGAGATGACTGTAATTTCTTCATCAATAGCACCATAAGTTTCGATGCTTTCGAACGTATCTAACTTTCCTTTTTCCAAGTTTAATTGGCGGAAAATTTCATAAGGCGCATGTGTTAAGAACGGACGTAATAACACTGCAGCAAACCTAATATTTTCAACTAAATGAATCATTACGTTTTCTAACATTTCACGTTCATTTTCATCTTTAGCTAATACCCAAGGTGTTGTTTCATCGATGTATTTATTTGTACGGCTAATAAGCTTCCAAACTTCTGCCAACGCAACTGAGAATTGCATGTTTTCCATTGCTTCATAGAAATTATTTTTTGTATCAATAGCCATATTTTCCATTTCTTCATCTAGAGGATGTAATTGACCTTTATATTTAGGTAGAACACCGTTAAAGTATTTATTTACCATAGCAATTGTACGATTAACTAGGTTACCTAAATCATTCGCTAAGTCATAATTCGTACGTTCTACGAATGCCTCAGGCGTAAACACACCATCTGCACCGAATGGTAATTCTCTCATTAAGTAATATCTTGTAGCGTCTAAGCCATATTTATCAATTAATACGTTAGGATCAACAACATTACCTTTAGATTTACTCATTTTACCGTCTTTCATTAAAATCCAACCATGAGCAAATTCACGCTTAGGTAAAGGTATATCTAAAGCCATTAATAAAATCGGCCATATTATAACGTGGAACCTAACAATTTCTTTAGCCATTAAATGAACGTCTGCTGGCCAGTATTTTTTAAACAGCTCATCATCATCAGTTAAATAACCTAAAGCTGATATATAGTTTACTAATGCATCTATCCATACATAAACAACGTGTTTAGGATTAGAAGGCACTTTAATACCCCAATCAAAAGTTGTTCTTGAGATGGCCAAATCTTCTAAACCAGGTTTGATGAAATTATTAACCATTTCATTTTTACGAGAAATAGGCATAATAAAGTCTGGGTTTTCATCAAAGAATTTTAATAATCTATCCGAATATTTATCTAATTTAAAGAAATAGCTTTCTTCTTTAACTAGCTCGACTTCATGTCCTGAATCAGGGCTTTTACCACCAACAATTTTTCCATCTTCATAAACTGGATCTACTAATTGTGTTTCAGTGTAGTATGTTTCATCTGGTATTGAATACCATCCTTCATATTCACCTAAATAAATATCTCCCTGCGCTAATAATTTTTCAAAGACTTTTTCAACAACCACTTTGTGTCGTTTTTCTGTCGTACGAATAAAATCATCATTTGAAATGTCTAATTTTTTCCATAACGCTTGAATATTTTCGACAATACCATTTAAATATTCAATTTCTGATAATCCAGCTTCTTTAGCCTTCTCTTGTATTTTTTGTCCATGCTCATCTGTACCTGTTAAGTAATGAACATCATATCCTTGTAACCGTTTATATCTAGCTATTACATCACCGGCAACCGTTGTGTAAGCATGACCTATGTGTAAATTCCCGCTCGGATAATAAATCGGTGTCGAAATGTAAAAAGTCTCTTTCGTCATCAGCGTTTCCTCCTAATATCTTATCTATATAATATACCGAAAATTTAGCATTTTTTCAATATTTCCTTATTATGGTAAAGCGCGCAAATGTGGTTTTAATGTCGAATAATTAAGTGTATACAATTTATTATTTTATTGACAATTTCTTCAATACGTATTAGTATACTATTTATATAATTGTCGAATGAATGTCGAATTAGATAATTATGGTTTTATTAAACGGAGGTAAAGAAATGAAATCAACTGGAATCGTTCGTAAAGTAGATGAACTAGGCCGTGTAGTAATTCCTATCGAGTTACGACGCATATTAGACATTGCTGAGAAAGACGCTTTAGAGATTTACACTGATGATGACAGAATTATTCTAAAGAAATATTCACCTAACATGACTTGTCAGGTTACTGGCGATGTTTCTGAAGAAAACTTTGTTTTAGCAGATGGTAAAATCGTATTAAGCGAAGAAGGCGCTCAGCAATTAATGAATGAGATTGAAAAAAATCTAAATAATTACTTACTATATGTATCAAAGAGTCTGGGACATAATTAATTGTCTCAGGCTCTTATTTTAATTATCTATATGAAATGCTTCATATACATCTCTCTTTTTCATATTTCTATCTAAAGCGACTTGTTTAATAGCATCTTTAGAACGCATATCTTGTTCATTAATGTACGAATCAACATGTTCTTTTAAGTCCATTTCTTTCCACCATTGTTCTGTCTGACTGGATTCATCTATACCTTCTATAAGAATAACAAACTCACCTTTTTGTGGTATAGAATCGTCTTCTAACATATTTTCAATTGTTTCAACCGACCCTGTTTCAACTTGTTCAAACTTTTTAGTCAACTCTCTACCGATTGCTATTTTTCTTTCTGAGTCTATTTCAGATATAGCTTTTAATGTTTGTTTTACACGGTAGGGTGATTCATAAATCATCATTGTCGATTCCCTATGCATCCATTTATCTAATACTTCATGCTTATCTTTAGCCTGCCTTGGTAAAAATCCTAAAAATACAAATTTATATGACGGTAGTCCACTTGTCATTAATGCTGTAATAGCGGCATTTGGTCCAGGAATAGTTTCCACAAGGAATCCCGCTTCTCTAACTTGGTTTACAAGTTCATAACCTGGATCACTGATACAAGGACAACCAGCATCAGAGACTAAAGCAATTTGTTTATCATCTTCCATATAATCAATAATCTGCTCTGAAGCTTTATCTTTATTATGTTCGTGATAAGACTTTAATGGTGTGTGTATTTCATAGTGTTGGCAAAGTTTTGACGTTACACGAGTGTCTTCACAAAAAATATAATCTGACTCTTTTAAAATTCTTACGGCGCGATATGTTATATCTTCTAAATTTCCTATTGGGGTGCCTACTAAATGTAAAGTTGACATGCTATCCCTCCTTTATGAGTAATAACTTTTGTTTTCTAGTCAATTGTTTTAAGGCATACTCTCTTTTTAATGCTTCTGATTTATTATCAAACTCTTCATGGTATACAAGTTTAACGGGACGTCTTATTTTTGTGTATTTTGCACCTTTACCATCATTATGCACCTTTAATCTGCGTTCTAAATCAGTAGTGTATCCAGTATATAATGTTTGATCTTTACATTCTAATATATATGTATAATGTTTATCCATAATAGACTTCCTTCATCTCTTCAGAATATTCACCATTTGTATTATAAATATAAAATGGTTGTTCAATTTTCAAACCAGGTTGCCCACCGCTCCGTCCTTCTACCAATATCGTTACTGCTTCTTTTTTAGAAGGACTACTATATACAAGTCTTAATCTCTTTGGTTCTATATTAAAAAGTCTAAAGTGCGTTAAGACATCCATCAGTCTTTCTGCTCTATGAACCATCATTAATTTACCACCTTGCTTGAGTAAATGTTTACTTGCTCTTACAACATCCTCAAGTGTGCAATAAACTTCATGCCTTGCTATTTTATGCGCTTCTTTTTGATGTTTCATTTGTTGATTTTCTTTAAAATAAGGTGGGTTAACCGTGACAACATCGAAGGTCGCCGGTGCATATTCAGTTGTTACTTTATTTAAATCTAATTGTTTTATCGAAATTTGATTTTGTAAATGATTATGCTGAATTGTTCTTTGAGCCATGTCGACCAATGTTTCTTGAATTTCTACTGCTTGAATTTCAGATAGTGATTTATGAGCTAAAAGTAACGGGATAATACCATTACCAGAACATAAATCCATCACTTTATCCTTATTTCTTGTTTGAACGAAATCACCTAACAATAATGCGTCAGTAGAAAAGGAAAACACATCATCATTTTGAATAATTTCAAATTTTTCTCTTAAAAGTTGATCTAATCTTTCACCTTTATGTAACACGAAATCACCTCATTTAAAAAATCAGGCATGCAAGATGCCTGATTACCCTATTCTCTATTAAGTACCTCTAGACAAAACAAGCAATCTTGACCTTGTCTATGTTTACCAAATAATTCTCCTCGACATATATGAAAACCTTCATGATACAACATAGCTAGATTATCTTTACTTTGAAGAGGTCTTACCTTTTTATTTGGTTTTTTATTATGCGTTGTTTCATTGGATTCAACTACCCGTTTCAGACTATCGTTTTCCATCTGAAGTGCAACATTATCTTCAACCAATTCGACTGCTTGGTTCTTCAGTTTATCCATATGCGCATTAATTTGTTTAAGTTCATTTTCTAACATCATAATTGTTTCAAACAACTCGTCCCTATTCACAGTAAAATCCTCCCTTATGAATGGACTTCAAGTAATTCATCAAGTTTATAATCAAAAAGTTGTTCGAAACCTTTCACTTTAACTTGCATCGTGATATCTAGAATATTTAATCCTACGACTTTACCATCTCCCTCAGGTGTTACAACAGTAGTACCCACGTCTGGCAATTCGTTTCTTACATCTTCGTAATAATCATTTTCATATTTTAAACAGCACATCAAACGACCACATGCACCGGAAATTTTTGTTGGATTAAGCGAAAGATTTTGATCTTTAGCCATTTTTATAGATACAGGCTCAAAATCTCCTAAGAATGTCGAGCAACAAAGCGAACGACCACATGGACCAATACCACCTAATAACTTCGCTTCATCCCTCACACCTATTTGTCTAAGCTCAATACGTGTTTTTAATTCATATGCTAATGATTTTACTAAGTTTCTAAAATCAATTCTGTCATCAGCTGTAAAATTAAATATAACCTTACTCTTATCTAGTGTATATTCACAATTTACTAATCTCATGTTCAATTCATGTGTCGCTACCATCTCTTTACACAGTGCCAATGCTTTATCAGCCTCTGCTAAATTTGAATGATATTTTTCGACATCTTCATCTGTAGCGTGACGTATAACTTCTTTCAAAGGTAAAACCACATCATCTTTGCCTACATGACGATTAGTTAATTTAACTTGTCCTAACTCTACTCCACGTTTAGATTCTACAACAACTAAATCATTTTCTTTGAATCTTTCTCCGTTTGGAGAGAAATATTCTTTCTTCCCAGCTTCTTGAAACTGTACGCCTATGATTTCATACATTTAATCACCTCTTCCCTTTTATAACCATCTGTTCAAAAACTAATGTCGCATTAACATTTTGCGCTAATTTACGATTAGCTTCAGTAATGCACTGTATATAATTCGAAATATCGCTTAAAGATAATTGTGTACTAGTGTTTACAATCTGTGCATCCAAATCTGGAAACGCTTTAATTGAATCCAACTCTATTTTAGCATGTAATACATCTTGAAAATAAGCATTTAAACTATTTAAAAATAATTGTTGCAAAGGTCGTGTATTCGCAACTTTTATACAATCAATTAAATATATTAAAGCCATCTGGTGATCTTTAACCATTAAATCTGCTAACTTAGCAACAGATTTTCTCAATTGTGTAAATAATTGTTCTTCAGTTAAAGAAATAGCCTCATCCTTATCCGATGTTACAAAACTCAATGTGTGCGCAATTGCAGCGGAAATATCGGATGCTTGTAAATCTTCTATAAAAGTCTCCTTTGATGCCGGTTTAAAATGGATAAGCTGACATCTCGAATGTATCGTTGGTAAAATTTGATCTTTCTTTGTTGTTAATAACAAGGCTATTGTATTTGGAGGTGGTTCCTCTAAAAATTTAAGTATACTATTTTCACCTTGTACTGTTAGTTTATCAAAAGCTTCAATAATGTAAACTTTATATTTACTTTCTATTGGTTTTTGATTCATTTTTCTAAGCAATTCTTCTATTTGTTGTTTCTTTATAGTTGTTTCTTCAGTTTGTATATACATAAAATCAGGGTGATTCATTGTTTGTACTTTTGTAATACAATTCCCCTCATTGTTACAAAGAATTTGTTCAGCAAAATACATAGCTGTCGTCTTCATTTCAAACATATTATCTCCCTCAAATAAATAAGCGTGAGATAACTGTTCAGCACTCAATAATTGATCAAGCTCTTCTTTTAATTGCATTTTCTACGCTCCTTGCAATAAAAAAGCTGCACTAATGGCAGCTAATCAGTTCTAAAATTGATGAAATTGTTCGATTGGCATAACAAATACTGTTGCGCCACCAACTTCTACTTCAACTGGGTACGGTATATAAGAATCCGCACTGCCTCCCATTGGTGTGATAGGTGAAACAAGTTGTTCACGATTACCACAAGTTCCATCTATGAGTCGTAATAATTCGTCTACTCGCTCATCTTTTACACCGCATAGGAATGTTGTATTACCAGCTCTTAAAAATCCACCTGTTGTAGCAAGCTTTGTAGCTCTAAAATCTTTCTCTATAAGCGCTTCTGATAAATTTTGACTATCTTGATCTTGGACAATCGCTATAACCATTTTCATAAATAAACACCTCTTTATATATTATATCATATTTTAAACTTGATTTAGATGATTTACAATAGCGAAATAAGCGTCTTCTATAACCTTTTCCAATGATTGTGTAGCATCAATAACTTTAATTCTATCTGGGTACTCAGATATCAACTTTTTATACCCATCTGTAACCTTATGATGAAACTCTATTTTTTCTTTATCCAAACGATTTGCATTTCTTTGATTATCTTTAATTCTGTTTAAACCAATTTCTGCAGGTACATCAAAATAAAGCGTTAAATCTGGATAAAGATTTTCAATAGCAAATTCATTAATTGCTTGTACTTCCTTTACCCCAATTTCACGAGCGTAACCCTGGTAACTTAATGAACTATCTACGAAACGATCACATAGTACAATGCCACCATCCTCAAGTTGTGGAATGATTTTTTCGACTAAATGTTGCCTTCTTGCTGCTGCGAATAAAAGTGCTTCTGTACGTTCGTCCATATCATCATCACTGTCTAACAGTAATTTGCGAATTGCTTCACTGATTTTTATACCACCTGGTTCTCTAGTTATAATAACATTATATTCTTTATTTAATTTTTCATAAACTTTATGTATAACAGTTGTCTTTCCAGAACCTTCTGGCCCTTCAAATGTAATAAACTGACCCATTTAGTGTTCATCCTTTATCTTTATTTGCTTGTTAATTATACCTTCTACTCTACCACCACTATCTATCCAATGTAAAAGAGAATTAAGGACGTCGCCTTTTATGTATTCACCTTTTAATATTACAGGTATGCCTGGAGGGTAAGGTATAACATCTACTGCAGAGATTTTATTGACTGCATCTATCAAATCTATTGTTATTGCATCTTTAACTTCTATAGGCACATAAATGCCAGAAGTAACAGGTAAATCAAATTTAGCCCGGCCTTTTTCTTGATAATAATAATCCAATTTAAGACTTTTAATCTTATTAATTAATACTTCAAACGGAAAAATATCGCCTTCATGCCATAACGGCAAAACAAGTAATATATATTTTTCATCATTCAATTCAACATAAATGTTTGATTGTTCAAATATTTGTTTTACTTGCTCACCTGTCATTTTTTCATGTGATACTAATAATTTAAGAGGGTCCGCTAGACTTCCCACCTTTAAACCTACTTCTTTTAAAGTCTGAATAAGTATCATTCGTAAACGTTTAAATAGCTTATCATTATAATGTTTATAAAACAGTTCTGCTTTCTCTAAACTTGTCATTATTAAATAAGAAGGGCTAGAAGTTTGTAACATCGTCAAATATTCCTCAATACGTTGTTGTATAGGAAGTTCTTTTCTTATATACATAACAGAACCCATTGTTAGAGCTGGTAACGTTTTATGATAAGACTGCACAACAATATCTGCTTCATACATGATAGAAGACTGAGGAAAGTATGAACTTATACCAAAATGTGCACCATGTGCCTCATCTACTAATGTAGGAACACCATAAGCTTTTAACAATTGTATATGTGATTGAATGTCAAATACTTCTCCATAATAGTTAGGGTACGTAAAAATCGCTAATTTTACATTAGATAAGTCTAAAGTATCTAAGCTTTTTACTCCATCATACTGACCTGTCTCCTCCGAAACTGTCATAGGCATCCATATAGCTTTTTGGTTTGTTAAACTTAATGCATTATATATAGATTTATGCGCGTTTCTGGGTATTAATATATCGCCATCTAAATGTTTAACAGCATATATGACTGATAAAATCCCAACCGTTGTCCCATTAACAAGGTATCGCGCATAATGATTTGGATATCTATCCATTTTCATCATACTTTCTCGTATGACCTCTTCAGGTTGGTGTAAATCATCTAAACCGGTTATTTCGGTCATATCCATACCTAAATTTATTTCTTTTAAATAACCAATCGTATTATTGTGATGACCTGGCACATGTAATGATATTGAATTTTCATCTTGAATAGATTGTATTTTATCATATAAACTCATTTTAATTACCTCTTAATTACCTCTTATATAACTTTCTTAACTCATTATAGCAATGATTACAATGAGCGTCATTTTAAAGTTAAACCTATTACGTTATACTACAATTAAAGAGGAGTGAGGAACATGCAAATTAGAAACGCTATCGATTTAGATGTAGACGCATTATATAAAATCACACAAGCAGAAGGCTGGCATACATTTACTAAAGAGCTATTATCAAAATTACTCATGACTTCTAAAATTATCGTTATTGAAGATAATCAAGAACTTGTCGGATATACTCGATTTTTAACAGATGAATCTTTAACATTGTATATTACTGAGATTATAGTAGCCAAAGAATATAGATCACAAGGATACGGAGAAAGCATGATAAAGCATTTGCAAGAAACTTTCCCAACAGTTCGCATAGAGCTTCTATCTCAGAATAATCAATTTTATAAAAAATTATCATTTCGTAATATAGGTTCGGGGTTTAGATTACCCTGAACCTATATTAAATTAAATCAAAAAAAAGAGACCTAACAGGTCTCGAGTGCGGCTCATCGCATCCATTTTATAAATATTTGCCCGGCAACGTCCTACTCTCGCGGAACGTAAGCCC